>JAZKHM010000102.1:63982-92831 GCA_040385405.1 Bacteroidota bacterium
CGGGAATCTCCAAAGATCCAAAAGTCTATTTCGTCTGTGTTGTTCATCAACACAATAGTCACTAAAACTGAAATAACTATGATAAGTATGGTTTTGAAGTTCATTTTTTAGGTGCTTAGGTAGTTCTAATATCGGATTTAGAAAGGAAACATGCAATTGATTGCTGTTTTAAAGGTTATAACTGAAACCTAAATCAAGTATTGGAGATTTGAAGGGCCGTTCATTCACAAATATCACCTTACCGCTAATCACGAAATCCGGTAAATAAAATCGCAGCAGGTTTAGATCGCCATTTAGTTCTACCCCATATGTCCGTGGCCGGAAGGGATTTCCCTTTCCTATATTCTCAAAATCAGCGAAAATTGCCCCTCTTATTCGTTTAACATAAGCCAGGCTTCCTATTTCCATATCCGGATATAACAATGGAAAGCGATAGTCGAATAGGAGTGTGTTCCTGATCCGGCCAGCTTTTAGATTCCTGTAACCGCTTACCCTGGGAATGTCGATGTTAAACTGGTAAACACCCCCGGTTTTCTGATAGTTGAAGCTGGATTGCAGGGAATGATTGGTGAGCAGGCCAGGCGTAAAGAATGAAGTCTGCAGCCGGAACATCTCACCGCTTAGATTTTTATCGAAAGGCAGAGATTGGTAAGACAAACTGATGTTCTGTCCCCACCTCGGACTAATGTCCCTTGCACTGCGCTGTGTATTGTGGTTGAAATAGAACTGGTACTGTAACGGAAATTGTATTTTATCTGCAAATTCCCGGGGACGGTTGCTTATCCGATATCTTGAAGTGTAGCTGCTTAATCCGCTAAATCCCAAAGTATAGGTCTTATTTAATCGATTAGCAACGAATGGAACTCTTACCTCCATCTCTAAAAAGTTCTCTCTCCAGTTTACAGGGATAAAAGTTGTCGTTCCACCTTGCTTTTGGGCGTTATAGACAAGCCTGGCCCGGTTTATATACTTAACATCTATCACCGGAAAAAATCGTTTATAAGTGAAGCCGGCGAGGTATTCGCTTTTTTGGAGGCCGGTATTAAACTGGTACCCAGTAAAAAAGTCCAGGGTGTTTAATTGATTATTGGATTTTAATTTAAATCCGACAGTCTTATCGCCGTTAAACTCATTTTCTTCTGCAATGGGAGACAGACTGTGAAAGTAAAAGAGGTTACTAAGTTCTTTGTAGGGTTTTATTGGATAGTTTTTTGCCGGAATGTTATCCAATATTGTGGAATCTGATTCCTGAAGAACGAGAGGTGCGGCATAATTGATAAATGAACTGCTGAGCTTAGATATCGGCAATCCTGAAACCTTGTCCAGGGAAAGAGATACAATGTCGTAACCAGTTTTCTGGAAATTGTTGAACACAAGTGAATTCGACACTTTATCATAAGAAGGATTCGCTGCACCGTAACGGGCTGAGGTCAGCTGTTGAATTCCTGTTCCGGCTTTAAAAGAATAGATATTGTTGATACCATTAAAATGAGCCCTAAACAAAATTTCATTGCCGGCATAAACGGGCCTGGAAATTTGTTGCCATTGAGAATCAAGAATTATTTTATGGGAACCATCGATTCTGTTAAATTCGATTAGTGCAGCACCGCGATTACTTATAGCAACGCATATAATCCGGTTTCCATCCCCGCTATAGTTTGGAGTTTGCAGGATATAATTATTGAGATTGCTAAAGGCTCGGATTTCTTTCCCGTTTTCAGCATTAAGTTCAACAAGCTGGGATTGATTTGAAATATCAACCCTGATAGTAGCAATTGAACTTCCATCCGGCGATAAAGCCGGTACAAATAGCCGGCTCTTATGTGTCAATTGTTTGTAGGTGCCAGTCTCCAGGTCATAAATATTTATAACGCTGTAGGATCTTTTTTGGTAGCGCTTGTCATACCGGAATTCATCCCAGACAAACTTCCCGGATGAATAGTGGAAATTACTTTCAGATTGATATCCAATCTTTATTACTTCTTTCTCTTCTCCGTGACCATCAATGCGGACAATGACAGGTGTCTTATTAAAACCTTTTTTAAGTGCTAAAATACCCCCTGAATCAATCTTTACCGGAAATAAATAATCGGCAGGTACAGTGTTTTTCCTTTGATTATGCCGATCATAGTCAAGGTAAGAATTCAAGGTTGCATGGTACTTCCACAAGCTATCTAATTCTTCAACTGTAGAGTCGTGTAACATGCGTGTGTTTAATCCAGTGATTCCTTTCAAAGAGCGGCTGAGATTGTAGGGGCGAAAAGGCCTTCGGGACATGGCCGTCATAAGGCTATCAATAATCCCTGCTCCATAGTCTCGTTTGAGTTTGCTGGTCATGAAATATCCGAGCTGGTAATAGCCGGGAGTCAGGTCCCTTAAGGATCCGAGAAAATTTTTTGAATATGATAAATAATCCTTACTTAGTGTATTTGTCCGGAATATCATCTCCCAATCTGGCAGCCTTCCTCTACCCGCATGGGTTAATGCGGTTTCTATACCTACAGCATCTCCCTCAAAGAACCATGGAGGCAGAGTGATACCGAATATTGCTAATGCCAGTTCCTCAAAAAAAGGTGCTTTAAGATTGCCTGTCAGCTTGTCAAATTGGGCAACATGCCGCAGCTCGTGAACTGCGAGACTATTCAGCCAATCCTGCATATCGAAGTTTTGAGGAGACACCATAAAGAACTCTGATCTCCGGGGAGCTAACTGTACGAAGCCATTTGAAATGACACCCTGGTTTTGGAGGATTATTGTAATTTTTCTGGGCTGCTTGCCCAGATTTTCACTGACGGATTTAATCAAGTGTTCCACCGTATTCGCCGTTCGTAGTGCCTCTTTTTCGAGCCCGGAAGGGTAGAGGATTTGAAAGTTCTGGGTATTAATTTGCAGCCATTTCATACCTGGAGGATTCTGTTCGCTCCCGTAAAACTGAGCCAATACGTCATGTGAATATAAAATGAATATAATTAATGTTAAATATTTGATAAATAATAACTTAAAACATTTTGTTACTTTCATTTGAACAGCTTGCTAAATATATTAGTATTATATTAAAGTTAAACACAAATAGTTATTTAGTTAAACTTTATTTATAAAATGTTAATCAATTGATTTTAAATATTTTATAATTTACATTTAAATCCAAAATATATCCAAAGGTAGGTTCGATAGTTCAGTATTTTCATGAATAACTGTCAAAATGCCAGTGATATAAAACCGGTGAATTGGAAGTGTTAAAACTTATCTTAGTTTATGAAAATACGAAATCCGGACCCAATTAATTACTCGTCATCTCTTTATTATGGTATTATTTTCAGACGAGCATATTTTGTTAAATTGCTGGCCATTTATTTACGAATAAAAAAGGTATAAAGTTTGAGTCGCCGGACTATCACTTTTGACGGAAGCGGAATATTTTAAACTCTAAATCTCCCAATTGGGCAGATAAAAATTTTGAAAATTATCGTGCAACTTTTCCAGATTCTGTAATTCAAATACGAACGCATCTCAGGGGGGCTGCCTTGTACTTTTCAGAAGTTTCCTGTCAGGATAAACAGGCAGAATCAATAGGAGTATAGCAGAGCACGGACTCGAGAAATACCGGGGTATTTTTATCTGTGTAAGACTCCGTCAAATTTTACTTAGTGTATTTATATATAAATTTCGGGATAGGATTTTCTATCCCTTAAGCTTTTCGATTTCGATTTTTTATCACAGGGTAAATGAAAATAGTACTTAGTATTATGATAGCACCGGCATAAAATCCGGGCGTCATTTGTTCGCGTTTACCGAAGAAAATAAAGGCTAATATGATTCCATACACAGGTTCGAGATTCGTAATGAGAGCTACTCGAAATGCAGATAATTCCTTCATAACTGCGACGCCCGCTACGTATGCAAGGGATGTGCAAACGGTTCCGAGTATAATTAAAAACATCAGATCGCTAAAATTGAGCCTCATAGAAGCGGTATAACCTTCCGTAATTATTAAATAGACGGAAATCCACACCCAGGCCCCAATTAGCTCATAGAAGCTTATAATAGGTGCAGGACGGTTCTGGATTTGTTTCGAATTTATTATAGAGAAAATACTTGCGCATAATGCACTGATCAGACCGTAAATAATTCCTTCAGTATACCTCGATTCGAATGTGAAAATCATATAAATTCCGACTATAATTATTGAACCGGTGATAATATCGAATGGCGAGATCTTCTGTCTTTTAAATATAGGTTCCAGGATTGCTGTAAATAAGGTAAGAGAGGAAAGACAAACCAGGGTAACAGATACGGTTGAAGATTTTATTGATTGAAAAAACAAGATCCAGTGAAGGCCCACTATTGCACCCGTAAGAAACAATTTCAGGAAGACGATTCCTGAGACTTTCAAAGGAATTTTTGCGATTTTGAAATATGCAAAAAGTGTTATAAACGCTATGAGAACCCGGTACCATACCAGCTGGGTTGCCGGGATGGAAATCAATGCTCCCAATATTCCTGTGAAGCCCCAGACAAATACAGTGAGATGCAGGATTACGAGATTTTTGTTTACTTCTGTGGTTTTTGTTAACATCCTGAAATTGTTAAAACGAATGTGTTTATGGACTGCGCAATTCACAATCAATAAAGAACTTGCATGTGTTCCTATTTTGGAGCTTTTGCTAATAAGTAGATGCCCAGGATACCAAAAATTATGTTTGGAATAAACACAGCGATAAGCGGGGGCAGGCCGCCTTTCAATGCAAACATGTTTGAGAACTGGATGAATAGAATGTAAGCGAAGCTCAAAAATATGCCAATTCCAAGTGGCAGTCCGATGCCGCCCCTTACTTTTCTGGAAGAAAGGGAAACTCCCATTAAAGTTAATACATATGCGGACAGGGGATAAACAAAGCGCTTATATTTTTCCAGCTGAAGATCTACCATTACCCCGGTTCCTCTGGTCTGCTCTTTGTCAATTCGTTCATTCAGCTCCCGCATATTCATTGCCTGGTATATATTGTCATAGATTTCGAAATCTTTCGGACGCATATCGAGGACAGTATCTTTACGCAATCCCGAACTCATACTTTCCTTAAGGCCGTTGACAGTTCGTACAGAATAATTTTCGATCGCCCAACGGAATTTTACAGAATCCCATGTAATCTTGTCTGCAACCAGCTTTTGTTTAAGTTCGTGACCATCAAATTTCTCAAGAACAAATTTATAGCCGACCTTTTGGTTGTTGTCAAAATTCTCGATGTATACATAAGTGTTCTTGTCGATCTGCATATGAGTGTACATTTTCGAATTATCTGATTTTGGATTTACATAAACATTCTCAAAATCTATCTTTAATCCATTGGTTTCCGGGATGATAAAGAGATTAAAAATGAGCGTAACCAGGAATATCACTGTGGAGGCGATAAAATAGGGCCAGAGGAATCTCCGGAAACTTACTCCTCCACTTAGAATGGGAACGATTTCAGTCTGGTCGGCCATTTTA
Organism: Bacteroidota bacterium; assembly: GCA_040385405.1. Taxonomy (GTDB): domain Bacteria; phylum Bacteroidota; class Bacteroidia; order Sphingobacteriales; family Sphingobacteriaceae; genus Daejeonella. Next base: position 69,471 of record JAZKHM010000102.1, read on the forward strand.
GCCGTGAAAAAGATCACAGCAATAAAATTGATTAATGGGGAAAGGAAATTAAGATAGTAAGGTATAAAGCCCGCGTAGTATTTAAAGATGATCTCCTTTAGTGGGGCTTCATGTTTTAAAAAGTCATCCAGCTTTTCTGAAACATCGAAAATGACAAAGATCACCGTAAAAATACCCAAAGTGAAAATGAACGTGCTCAGATATTTTTTGATGATATACCAATCGATAATTTTGATCATTTCTACAATCGTTGAGCAACCTGTTTGACCATCTTATTTTTCCATTCGTTAAAGGATCCGTCAATTATTTTAGTCCGTGCTTCTGAAACCAGCCAAATATAAAAATGTATGTTATGCAGGGTAGCGATCTGTGAGCCCAAAATTTCATTTGAATGAGCCAGATGTCTGAGGTATGCCTTGCTATAGTTTCTGTCCGCAAAGAGGTCGCTGTCCTCTTCAATAGCGGAAAAATCATTTTTCCACCTTTCATTTTTTATATTTATGATCCCGTTTTTTGTGAAGAGCATACCATTGCGTGCATTACGAGTCGGCATTACACAATCAAACATATCAATTCCGAGGGCAATATTCTCAAGAATATTCACCGGGGTTCCAACTCCCATTAGGTATCGGGGTTTATGGACAGGAAGGATATCACAGACGATCTCCGTCATTTCATACATATCTTCGGCGGGTTCACCAACCGAGAGCCCTCCGATTGCATTACCTTCTCTATCGAACGATGCTATCATTTCTGCAGACTGTTTTCGCAGATCTTTATAAACGGAGCCCTGCACAATGGGAAACAGAGTTTGGGAATACCCATATTTTGGCTCGGTTTTGTCGAAGTGTTCACAGCATCTCTTGAGCCAGCGATGGGTCATTTCCATGGATCGCCTGGCATATCCGTATTCACATGGGTATGGCGTACATTCGTCAAAGGCCATAATAATATCAGCACCTATAATACGCTGGGTATCCATAACAGATTCAGGAGTAAATAGATGCCTGGAACCATCAATGTGAGATCTGAAGGTAACCCCTTCTTCCTTTATTTTTCGTACGCCCGATAAGGAATAAACCTGATATCCCCCGCTATCGGTCAGGATGGGCTTTTGCCAGCCCATGAACTTGTGAAGGCCACCAGCGCCTTCCAGAGTGTTGAGGCCCGGCCTTAAATATAGATGATAAGTGTTTCCTAAAATTATCTGCGCCTTTACATCATTGGCGAGTTCGTGTTGATGGACAGCTTTTACTGAACCCGCGGTACCTACCGGCATAAAAATCGGGGTCTGAATAACCCCGTGATCTGTAGTGATTTCGCCCGCACGGGCTTTGGAAAGTCTATCTGTAGCTTCTAGCTTGAATTTCATTCAGTATTTATAACAGCCGCAAAAATAGCAATTATTAAAGGTCAAAGCTAAAAACTAAAATTGTTATGGTCATGCGCCGATGTCCCGTCGAGCGGCTCAAGCCTGTCCGCCCGGACAGGTTAATGTAAAGCAACCATTAAAGATCGTAGCAGGGGTTTTTTTCAGTTTATTTTCTAAACAATGCCGATTGTTGGGCAAAAAATTAGAAATTTACCCCAAATCAAAGAGCTATTATCGCGTGGACTATTTGTATATTATTATTTTACTTGCTTTCCAGCTCTGTTTTTTAATACAACTTTACTTCACGATAGTTATACACCGAAAACTTAGTTTATATAAGCCCGAACAATCCGATATTGTTGTTAGTAGCCCCGTTTCTGTAATTATCTGTGCCCGCAATGAGCTTGAGAACTTAAAAAAAAACCTCGGGTATTTTCTTAACCAGGTTCACCCTGATTTCGAAGTGGTAGTCGTTAATGATTGCTCGAATGACGGTACCGATTGGTACCTAAAAGATCTCGCGGAAGAACATACTAATTTGAAAGTTGTTACACTCAGTGATCACCCAAGGTTTAAGCATGGTAAGAAGTTCGCTGTTACGCTTGGGATAAAAGCCAGCAGGAATGAAAATATGATATTCTCTGATGCGGATTGCCGTCCTTCATCCACCCAGTGGCTTTCTAAGATGCAGAATAATTTTAGAAACGACATTGAAATTGTTCTGGGATACTCGCCTTATGAGCGCACTGGTGGGTTGTTAAACAGAATTATCCGGTTTGAAACTTTTTTCACAGCATTGAACTATATTTCTTTTGCTCTGGCCGGCATGCCTTACATGGGTGTGGGTAGAAATCTCGCCTATAAAAAGTCCCTGTTTTTCAGAGGGAAGGGGTTTGCATCCCACATGCATATACTTTCAGGCGATGATGATCTTTTCGTCAATCAGAATGCCACATCAGGTAATACCACTGTGGAAATCCATCCGGAAGCTCAGGTTTGGTCAGAGCCTAAATACTCCTTCGGTGATTATTTCAATCAAAAAGTTAGGCATCAGGGTGCGGGGAAAGCCTATCAGTTGAAGCATAAGAGAATACTTAGCCTGCAGGCTGCGTCAGGGGTGCTATTTTACCTGTTAATTTTCGCGATGATACTTATTCAGGCGCAATGGTGGCTAATTTTATCCATATATCTCATTCGTTTAGCTATTCAGGTATTTGTTTATGTACCTTGCTTCCGCAAATTAAGTTGCCCTGATCTGATTTGGTGGATGCCTGTTCTGGATTTCATTTACTACTTTTATCTGATGTTTTTGAGCTTCGTCTCTGTGTTTAAGAAAAGACTGGAATGGAAATAAATCCTAACTTTTCGCCTAATGCGAAAAATGACTTTCATGTAGTGGCAAGGGCGAAAGATGGCGATCAGAAAGCCTATGCTGAACTGATGCAGCGTTATAAAGATTCGATATATTTTATGGCCCTGAAGATGGTTAACAATAAAGATGACGCCATGGATCTGACTGTCGAGACCTTCGGCAAGGCTTTTGAAAATCTTGATAAGTACAAGCCGGATTTTGCTTTCAGCACGTGGTTATTTCGGATAGCTACAAATAACTGTATTGATTTTATCCGTAAAAAGAGATTAAACGTAGTCTCACTTAACAGCCTCACTGATCAGGATGGCGAAGAACGACAATTCGAAGTACGCTCCGAAAACTTGAATCCTGAAGAAACATCTATTAAGAAGCAGGAGAATGAGAAGCTTAAGAATATTGTGGACCAATTACCGTCCAGATACCGTACCTTGATCATATTACGATATTTTGAGGAACAGTCGTATGAAGAGATCTCCCAGCAATTGGATCTTCCCCTGGGAACCGTTAAAGCACAGTTGTTTCGTGCCCGCGATTTAATGGCAAATGTTATGAACCGAAAAAAGAACAATCTACGAAGTGACTTCTGAGCTCATTTGTCATTACTTTCCGGACTTGACCCGGAAACAGAAAGATCAGTTTGGTGAACTTGACGAACTTTACCGGTTCTGGAATTCACGCATAAATTTGATATCTAGGAAGGATATTGATATGCTCTATCTTCATCATATCCTTCATTCTCTGGCAATTGCGAAAGTTGTAAAGTTTCTCCCTGGGGAGAAAGTACTTGATGTTGGAACCGGCGGGGGCTTTCCCGGTATCCCCCTGGCGATTTTGTTCCCTGAAACTCACTTTCACCTCGTTGATTCAATAGGGAAAAAAATAAAGGTGGTTAAAGAGGTAGCCTTAGCAAGCAATTTGGATAACGTGGTAGCCACTCATGCCCGGGCCGAACAAATTGATGAGCAGTTTAATTTTGTTGTGTCTCGTGCTGTGACCCGTTTATCAGAATTTTACCCATGGATCAAAGGGAAGTTTTTGAAAAATTCCATTAATGAAATTCAGAATGGTATTTTGTATCTTAAAGGTGGTGATCTGGAAGAAGAAATAGCCGAATCAGGGCTAAACGTGCAGCTGATTCCCCTCTCTGATTTTTTCAAAGAAGATTATTTTGAAACCAAGTATGTGGTCTATATTCCTCAGTAGGACCTAAGATTCAGCTCCTTCAGCCGTTCGCTTGCTCAAACGCACATAAGTCTTGTCTTTTTTTGCAGATCATTAAAATTTGCAGATTTTGACTGTGTGTCTCTATTGCATAAAATTGCTTTGTCGTGTATCACAGGTGTGGGCTCTATTCTCGCACGAAATCTTATCAGCTATTGCGGAAGTCCTGAAGAAGTATTTATTGCTAAGAGAAACCAGCTCAGCAAAGTACCCGGCATCGGGCCAAGAACTCTCGAGCTAATTAAAAATCACCAGGCATTCGAGCGCGCGGAGAAGGAACTTGCCTTTATTAGTAAATATAATATCCAGGCTTTATTTCTTACTGACGAGGCCTATCCTAAAAGACTTAAAAACTGTTTTGATGCGCCCACAATGCTATATTTTAAAGGGAACGCGGACCTTAACTCAGGAAAAGTGATCAGCGTTGTAGGTACCAGGAATTCTACTGATTATGGTAGAGACATTTGCCGGACGTTGCTTGCGGGACTGAAAGTACATAATCCTCTAATTATTAGCGGACTAGCATACGGTATTGATTTCTTAGCGCACAAGGAAGCGCTTAAGAACTCCTTATCTACCGTGGGGATTATGGCTCATGGCCTGGATCGGATATATCCCTCGCAGCACAGGCCCCTTGCCGAAAAGATGGTAGCCTGCGGGGGATTGCTGACTGAATTTACATCGGGAACTACGCCCGATCGGGAAAATTTTCCCAAACGTAATCGAATTATAGCTGGCCTTTGCGATGTAGTAATAGTCGTAGAAGCGAATATTAAAGGCGGCGCTTTGATCACTGCGGAATTGGCAAATTCTTATAACAGGGATGTTTTTGCTTTTCCGGGTAGAATTACGGATGAGTACAGCTCAGGTTGTAATCATCTGATTAAAACCAACAGGGCTAATCTTATTACCAAAATAGCAGACCTCGAGTATATTTTAGGTTGGAATGAATCGCAACAGCTGCATTTGGTAAACCAACAGTTAGGTTTAGCCATTGACCTCTCTAGTGATGAGAAAAAAATTGCAGATGTTTTACTCGACAAGGGTCCACTGATTGTTGACGAACTGGCAATTTTAACTGAACTGCCACAAAGCAAACTTGCTTTAACTATTCTTGGGATGGAAATGAAAGGAATTCTCGTTGGCCTGCCGGGAAACGTGTACAAGCTCGCATGAGCGGTCTGCTATGTCAGTCTCGTTCATTTTTCGGATAGTCGTAAAAAACGATTTCCCCTGTTCCTGCACTCACCATGTTCCAGTCGTCAAATGGAAACTGTATCAGCACCATTCCACATGTTGGGATATTGTACAGATCCTTATTACATAAACTGCTAACCAGATCGGTTATACCCGGGTTGTGACCAAAAATTGAGGTAAATGAAAAACGATTATCCAGTTTATTAATGACGCTAATTAATGTTGATGTTAATGCTTCATAAATCTCCGGTTCTTTTACGATTTCTGATTTGTCAAGACCAAGAACCTTTGCAAAATAACGTGCTGTAGTAATGGCACGCAGCGCGGGACTGCTGACAATTTGTTGAGGAATTTTACCGCGCTTCAAAAGGCGTTTGGCCATATCCGGGGCATTTTTCTCTCCCCGGGAATTGAGTGGACGGTCAAAATCTGAAAGTCTGATATTATCCCAATCAGATTTGGCATGGCGTACAAGTAGTAGTTGTTTAGGCATTTGCTTGTTGGCTTAAGGCTTTAAGATCTATATTATTCATGCATTTAAAATGTCCACGGGGACATTTTTCATATCCAATTTTCGAACAGGGTCTGCAGGGAAGCCCCGTTACCTCGTAAATGTGAGATTCTTTTGTCATGTAAGGATACATACCAAATTCAGGTACCGTGTTTCCCCAGACAGAAAGAACGGTTTTATTAAAGGCCGCAGCAATGTGCATTAAGCCAGTATCGTGTGTTATGACTAATCCGGCCATTTTAACTAAAAAAGCGGACTGATCCAGTTTAAATTTACCACAGCCGTTAAAGATATGATTCCCTGAAGAAGCCGCTATCGTTGCTCCTCGTTCCACATCCTCCGGACCGCCGAGCAGAACTACTGGCTGTTTTATTAAACGACATAATTCAATTAAACGCATAACCGGCAACCGTTTGGTCGCGTGCTGTGCCCCGATAACCAGAGCGATATACTGCTGATGTGATGGGGGAAGTAATAATGTGAGATGGTGATTGCCAATCAGGAAATAATCAAGACCAGCCCCGTCATTTTGAACTCCTAAACATTCCGCAGTTCTTAAATATCGGTCTACAATATGCTCTTTTGGAAGCGTATTAATGCGAAAATTAACTAATAGAAATTTCTGCCAATTCAATTTATTAAACGATGAGTTCGGTTTACCTAGTTGTTTTTTAATCAAAAAGGTCCGCAAATTGTGATGAAGGTCTATAATATGATCAAAATTCTCAAGTTTTAAGTCTTGTATCGTAGCTGATAACGAATCCTCTAAAAAATGAAGTTTATCGATATAGGGATTGCCTGCCACAACTGGTTCAAATGTTTTTTTTGTAAGATAATGTAGTTCCACACCATCCACCTGCTCCTTAATACAACGGATAACAGGTGTAGTTAAAACGATATCTCCGATTGAACTGAACCGAATTATGAGAACTTTAAGTTTACTTTCTTTCAATTCAGCTTTTTTCTGTTAAATAATTCTTTGACCTGGTCTAGATTCATTGCATTAAGGCAGTTGAGTTTAGATACGCCGCCTTTTCTTGCTATTAAAGTACCATAATGCATATCATGAAAGCCTTCCTTGCGATGAGCATCAGGATTTATAGATAAAAGAACGCCCTTTTCTAAAGCATACTGATGCCATCTCCAGTCAAGGTCGAGCCTCAAAGGATTTGCATTTATTTCAATTATCACATTATTTCCAGCACATGCGTCAATAACTTTCCGGTGATCGATAGGGTAGCCGCTTCTGCTAAGAAGAAGTCTGCCGGTTGGATGTCCTAAAATACTGGTGAAAGGGTTTTCAATGGCCTTTATTAATCTATCGGTTGCTTTTTCTTCACCCATGTTGAGAATGGAATGTACCGAAGCAACTACAAAGTCGAAGGTTGCCAGGACTTCATTAGAATAATCCAGTGAGCCGTCATATAAAATGTCGGATTCTATGCCTTTGAAAATATGGAATGGCGCATATTTGATATTGAGCTCATCTATTTCGCGTTGCTGAGCCGCAACACGGATCTCATTCAGTCCATTTGCATAAAACGCAGACTTAGAATGATCGCATATACCCAGATAATTTAATTTTAATTCATCCATGCAAAAAACAACCATTTCTTCAAGTGTGTGAACGCCATCACTCCAGGTACTATGATTATGTAAGGTTCCCTTAAGATCTGAATTTAGGATTAAAGCAGGTAGTTTATTGGCGGCCGCAAGTTCAAACTCATTTGAGCCTTCGCGCAGCTCTGGCTCAATAAACCGGATTCCTGCCAGATTATAAATTTCGTGTTCGCTTTTGCCGAAAACATCAGTATTTACCAGCTTTAACGCTAATTCATCAGCGTGTTCCTGGCTGCCTGTATGCCGGATCATTTCCCAGCCTACTGCTTCAGGACTGCAGAAAACCAATTTTACATCGATCCCGGATTCCGTTGTACATGTGACTGTATTTTCCGTAACTGCAACAAATGTTAATCCGGCATTCGCTAATAATTCCGACATATCGTTACCGATTTGCTGAGTTATGACAAAATCCAGCGAGTCGATGATCTCACATCTTCTACGGTATTGACCAGCCAGAAAAATCTCCTGATTGTTGAATTGGTCTTTAAGGTTTTGGAGAAGGTTCTCGGCGAAATTTTCAATTTTTGCATAAAGGAAGCGGCCATTGCTGGCCATATTAAATTCGATAATTTTCTTTATTTCTTCCTGGTTCTTAAGCCCGAAGCCCCTGGCTTGGATAAGGCGGTTTTCATTACATGCATAGTAAAGCTCGCCAACATTATCAATTTCAAGTTCCTTCCAGATCACCAGGATCTTTTTGGGCCCTAAACCTTTAATTCGCATCATTTCTACGATGCCTGGAGGGGTTTGTGCTAGTAACTCACTTAGTTCCGGAATGGAGCTGGTTTGTAACAACGTCCATACCTTTGCTGCGGTACTTTTGCCCAGACCATCGATTTGCTCCATTTCCGAAAGGCTTTTGCCTGAAATAGGATAGGGGAGTTTATCAATTTTGAAAGCTGCGTTAGCGACAGATTTTATTTTGAATGGATTTTCTTCATGGAGTTCCATCAACTGGCTCAGGAGGCGCAGGGTTCTGGCTATAGTTTTATTTTCCATTCGCTATCATCTCTCCAAAAATACAGAAATGCACCATAGGAGGATTATAGAAAGATAGATATTTGTACAAAAGTATTGCATGCGCTTAGAAGGTGTCGTACTCTCTGCGATGTTACTTTATACTTGCTCACTTACCTTACTGTAATATTATAGGGCATTCTCGCCTGAATCCCGGAAATGCCGAGCGCCGATTTCACTTGCTCATAATATGTAAAATTGTCTCCTAGTTCTTTTTTGGCATAGTAAACGCGAACTTTATCAGCCGAGTTATTAAAGAGCGATTTGAGAGGGTCGACCTGCGTTGGATAACTTAATATTCTGTAATCTTTTAATTTCGCTTTTTTAGCTGCGGAAGCTATCGCATCGTCAATATCTCCCAGCCTGTCTACCAGGCCATTTTTCAATGCTTCTGTTCCGCTCCATACACGTCCCTGGCCAATGCTATCAACGTAGGCCTGAGACCTTTTCCTTCCATCAGCCACCTTTTTTGTAAAGGTATTGTAGGTCTTATTTACCTCCTCTTGAAAAATCAACCTTTCGCTTTCAGTAAGCGGGCGGCTTACGTCCCCGAGATCGGCATAGCGTCCAGTTTTAACACCATCGAAAGTGATTCCCAGTTTGTCATTAAAGAAACTCTGCATGTTCGGAATAATACCGAAAACTCCAATTGAGCCAGTAATAGTGTTAGGCTGGGCGAAGATCGAATCCGCTGCACATGCTATATAATATCCCCCAGACGCGGCCACATCTCCCATAGAAACAATTACAGGCTTAACCTTCTTAGTAAGTACTACCTCTCTCCACATAACGTCAGATGCAAGCGCACTTCCTCCCGGAGAATTAACCCGAAGTACCACAGCTTTGACTTTATTGTCGGTACGGGCTTTGCGTATTGCTCGGGAAATTCGTTCAGAGCCCATATTATTATCGTTTCCTTCTCCGCTGATGATTTCACCATTAGCATAAATAACCGCTATTCTGTTAGATGATGTCGATCGTTCTTTATTCTCATTAACTGCATACTCTTCAATACTCACTGATTTAACATCTTTCTTTTTATCAATCCCGGTACGCGATTTTAAGTCATCTAAAACCTGGTCTTTGTACAGCAGTCCATCAACCATCCTGAAAGTTACTGCATCTTTCGGATCGCGGACTTTTGCGCTATCAGCAATTGTAAAAAGTGTAGCTTTCGGGATTTTTCGGCTTTCAGATATTTTTGACAAAAAGTGATCGTACATTGAGCCTAAAAATGAAGTCACCTGCTGGCGGTTCGGTTCACTCATTTTATCTAATATGAAAGGTTCGACAGCGCTTTTATAAGTCCCCACTTTTATTATTTGAGCTTCGATCCCTAATTTGTCTAGCGCGCCTTTAAAAAACATGCTTTCCGAACTCAATCCTCTGAAATCCAGCATTCCTTCCGGGTTGAGGTATATCTTATCAGCAGCAGTAGCCAGATAGTAAGCACCCTGAGAATATACTTCACTATAGGCTATAATGAATTTTCCACTCTTTCTGAAATCAATTAATGCATTTCTTATTTCTTCAATGGTTGCAAAACCTGCCGATACCGATGAGGCATCAAGATAAATGCCCTTTATATGATCGTCTTTCTTCGCATCGTTTATTCCACTAAGAATTTCCTTTAGACCTAGAGTCTTCTTACTTTCAAAGCCCATGAAATCAAACTCGCCAAAAGGATTTTTGTCGGCCCTCTCTGCAATGGGATAATCAAGACTCATATGCATCACACTGTTTGCAGAGACATCCACCTTCCCGTCACTTCCTGCAGATGCGACGATAACAGAAATAAATATTATGAAAAGGATAAATAGCGCGAAAAACGACAGTATTACACCAACCATGGAGGCAAAAACAAATTTGAAAAATTCTTTCATATTAGGGTCAAAAGTTTTAACTATGCAAGTATACTAATTACAGATTCCTTCACTGATCTTTTGTTACAGCAGTCTGTTAAAAAACATGTTTATCGCATATTTATTACTTGGAAGTAATCTCGGAGACAGCGAAAAACATCTCAGGGACGCTGTGCAACTGATCAACCTTAGGCTAGGGGACATCATCGAAAACTCTTCCCTTTATTGTACAGCGTCCTGGGGAAAGCATGACCAGCCGGACTTCATTAATCAGGTGCTTGCGCTCGATACGAAACTAAGTCCAAAGGACCTGCTGATTGGAATTTTAAAAATAGAAAGTGAACTTGGAAGACAACGTAATGAAAAATGGGGCTCCAGGACCATCGATATTGACATTTTGTTATTTGGCAATGAAATAATCGATGAAGAGGATCTTAAAATTCCACACCCCTTTCTTCATTTGCGGCGTTTTTGTCTGGAGCCGCTTTGTGAAATAGTTCCGGAACTTATTCATCCAGTCTTAAATAAAAAAATGAATAAGTTACTAACTGATTTGACAGATAGTTTATCTGTAAAAAAGTTATATTAGTCGATATTTTGTCTATGAACGAAAATTCCTATCAAATGAAACCAGAATTCAAGATTGACTTGTCATATTTGCGGGATGTTTCAAGCGGAAGCAATGAATTCATGATTGAGATGATCGAGTTATTTCTGGAGCAGACACCGGCATACTTCGAACAATTGGATCAGTTTATATCGGAGGAAAACTGGACGAGAGTTGCAGAAATTGCACATAAAATAAAACCTACTCTTGCATTTATGGGTGCAGATGCTGCAAAAGAAAGCATGGCAGAAATAGAAAGCAACGCTAGGAGCCTTAAAAATACAGATTCTATTGCCCCGGCATTTAAGTCACTTTACGTTTTTAGTGAAGATTTATATAATAAGCTCTCTGAGGTAAAAAAGGAGCTGGAGTAAACTAAGCCGTCTTCAATTCAAATTCGTAGCTTTCCATAATTAGATTTGCCAGAAGTTTCCTGCAGGCCTCATCTATTTTCTGGCGGGCAATACTCTCGTTTTCTGACTCAATTTCAAGTGTAATATGCTTGCCGACTCTAACATTCTGTATTTCCGCTAATCCCAGATTTTTCATACTTCCTGTAACAGCTTTCCCCTGAGGGTCAAGAATTTCTTTGAGGGGCATTATATTTACTTCGGCTATAAACTTCATTTCGTTGTTCTGAATTGGATAAAAGATATGGTAAAGTATGTGACCATCATTAATGGAACCGCGGCAAATTTAAATATTAACAGCAGAACAAGCGAGGAAAAAACCAAAATATAACGATGTAAATTATTTGTCAGACCAATCCCGCTGAATTTTAAGGATATAAGGTGAATCTCTGAAATAAGTAGCAGGCCCATGCCTAAGCTAAACACGGCAAGAAATATCGGATTCTGCAGATAACTTGATATAATATTCCCGTCTGCCGCAATAAAGGGAAGGGAAGCTATTAACATAGCATTTGCCGGAGTAGGCAAGCCGATAAAGTGCTCCGACTGTCTGATGTCATTATTAAACTTGGCTAGCCTTAGTGCAGAGAAAATGGCAATAAAAAATGCCGAATATTTTAGCCAGTCGTTTGCTGATGAAGACGCTAGGAACAACTGGTAAATTATCACAGAAGGTAAAACACCAAAGCTGATAACATCGGCCAGTGAATCAAGGTCCTTGCCAATCTCCGAATAAGCATTTAGAAGCCGGGCGAGCATTCCGTCAAGGAAATCAAATACAGCGGCAATCAGAATTGAATAAGATGCCAATTCCAGTTTTCCATCAAATGCAAAAACAATACCCAGGCAACCGCAAAAAAGATTCAGGCAGGTTACTGCGTTAGGGATGTGTTTCTTCATATGGTAAGGCGCCTTGAATCCGTCTTCTTAATTGGCGGGCAAATACCTAACAACTTAGTGCCGTTAAGAGTTCATCGAAATTAGAAATTCTTCGTTGGTTTTTGTGCCGCGCATCTGGGATTGCAGAAATTCCATTGATTCCTGGGAATTCATATCTGCCAGATGGTTTCTTAAAATCCAAATTCGTTGCAGTGTATCTTTGTCTAAAAGCAGGTCGTCGCGACGAGTGCTTGAAGCTGTAAGGTCAATAGCAGGGAAGATCCGTTTATTAGATAATTTTCTGTCTAATTGAAGCTCCATGTTACCTGTACCCTTGAATTCTTCAAAAATAACTTCATCCATTTTAGAACCGGTTTCAGTAAGCGCTGTCGCCAGGATTGTTAATGAACCACCGTCTTCAATATTTCGTGCAGCTCCAAAGAAACGCTTTGGTTTGTGCAGGGCGTTTGCATCGACACCACCAGATAATATCTTTCCTGAAGCTGGAGCAACAGTATTATAAGCTCTTGCTAAACGTGTGATAGAATCAAGAAGTATAACTACATCATGACCACATTCCACCATCCTCTTGGCTTTTTCGAGCACAATGTTCGCAATTTTAACATGCCGTTCAGCTGGCTCGTCAAAAGTTGAAGATACCACTTCGGCGCGTACACTTCTGGCCATATCGGTAACCTCCTCAGGACGCTCGTCAATCAGAAGGATGATCAGGTACACTTCAGGATGATTTTTTGCTATTGCATTTGCCACATCCTTCAAAAGCATGGTTTTACCAGTTTTGGGTTGTGCAACTATCAAACCACGTTGTCCTTTACCAATAGGGGTAAACAGGTCTATAATTCTGGTAGAATGGTTTGCCGTATCGACAAACAGATTAAGTTTTTCGGTAGGGAAGAGAGGTGTCAGGTAATCAAATGGTACCCTGTCCCTCACTTCGGCGGGAATGCGCCCGTTAATAGCTTCCACTCGCACTAAAGGAAAATACTTTTCACCTTCTTTTGGTGGACGGATACTTCCTCTTACAGTATCACCGGTTTTCAGACCAAAAAGTTTGATCTGTGACTGTGACACATATATATCATCCGGTGATGAAAGGTAATTATAATCAGACGACCTTAGGAAACCATAACCATCGGGCATAATTTCCAGGATCCCTTCATTTACGATTACATTGTCAAAATCCATGTTAATCGCAGGCTCTTGATTTCTGCTTTGATTAGGATTGTTTTGATTTTGACGGCGTTCAAATTTCTTTTGATCACCCTGACCACCCGTTCTTGGTTCTTTAGCTTTTTCAGTAGTTTCGACCGGGATCTGATCTTCCGAAACAGCCTGATCCTCTCCTGGGTTTTGGCTATCAGATATTTTTTCTGCTCCAGAAGCATCCCCAATAGCATCCTGCTGTGATAATTCATCATCTTGAGGAAAATCGAATGTTCGGGTATCATCGAGGTGTACTTCCTGATGTTGCTTGGTTGCATTCTTGGTTTTCACACTCCGTAAACGCTTGCGGGGTTTGTTATCAGCATTACTGTTGCTTTCATTATTGACAGCCACACTTTCCTGTGCAAGCGGTGGGTTTGCAGAATTTTCAATTATCCTGTGTATAAGATCCTGCTTACGCAGACTATCTGTGTCGGCCACACCAAGGTTTTGAGCAATTTCACGAAGCTCAGAAACGAGCTTTTCGTTCAATTTATTACTATCCAGCATTAAATATGGTTTATGGTTTTGGGATTTTATTTCAATAAATCTATCCTGGAGAACGACAACACAAAAAATAACGAAATAATATCTAGAAATTATTGTGATTTCCTGAATTCAGGGATAAATTGAGATTACAGCACAATGCTATACAATTAATTGAAATAATCAAAACTTTTAATTCTTTTTTTGAGCGCAAGACGCACTGTTTATTTATTTTCGCTCAAATTTAGACCGTTGATGAACAGACAACAACTAATCAAGCAGATAAAGCAAAAAAAATCCTTTTTATGTGTGGGACTAGATACCGACATAAATCTTATTCCTCGTTTTCTTTTAGATTATGCTGATCCGGTTTTTGAGTTTAACAGGAGAATCATCGATGCTACACACGAACTTTGTGTTGCTTATAAACCTAACAGCGCATTTTATGAAAGCCGCGGGATTGCTGGTTGGCATAGTTTAATTCAGACTTCACAATATATTCCAGAAAATTGTTTGGGGCTTATCGATGCTAAACGTGGAGATATAGGAAATACTTCCGCAATGTACGCGAAAGCGTTTTTTGATAAAGAGTCATCAGGGATGAATTTCGATGCCATAACAGTTGCGCCATATATGGGCATAGATTCTGTTCAGCCTTTTTTGCAATTTGAAGGAAAATGGGTGGTCTTGCTGGCTCTGACATCCAATGAAGGGGGAAAAGACTTTCAGTTTATAAACCTTGGTAATGAGCGCCTTTTCGAAAAAGTGATCAAGACCGCAAATGGCTGGGCCGGAAATGATCGAATCATGTATGTTGTTGGGGCAACAAGAAGTGAAGAATTTAAGACTATAAGAAAACATGCCCCAGACCATTTTCTGCTTGTCCCTGGTGTGGGAGCTCAGGGAGGTAGTTTGACGGAAGTAGCGCGTTACGGCCTTAATGGAGACTGCGGTTTGTTAGTAAATTCTTCCAGAAGTATCATTTATGCATCGAATGACGAGGACTTCGCTGAGCGGGCAAGAGAAGAAGCATTCAAGCTGCAGCAGGAAATGAGCATCCTGCTGGAAGAACATGGGATAATTTAACGGAAAAAGGAGCAAGAAACAAAGATCAGGGACCTGGCCTTTGGTATTGCTTAAGTACAATTTGACAAAACGGCTTTTCTAAGTTTGATTTTTGTCGAATTTGCGCTATGTCTGTAAGATTGCCTTTATTTTTGTTGTCGAATTACCATTCCCTTAAAATTTAGCGCCGCTCAATCATCCGATAAAAATCCGGGAAGGATCTGCCGTAAATTACCCTATGGCCATTCCTGAAGATTTTCTGCATTACATTTGGAAATTCCGTCTTTTCGATCAAAAGGGCCTGAATACCATCTCCGGGGAAGCCGTGGAAATTGTCAACGTGGGATTGCCTAACAGTCATTCGGGGCCTGATTTTCAGGACTCGATCATTCGGATTGGCAACACCCTTTGGGCAGGGAGTGTAGAAATACATTTGCGCTCCTCAGATTGGCTACGGCATAAACATCAATCTGATAAGTCTTACGATAGCGTTATTCTCCATGTTGTGGGAAAGCATGATCAGGAAATATTCCGAACAGACGGTTCACATGTACCCGTACTTTCGCTTGAGAACCTTATTCCGCAAAAAATTACAAATGCGTATTTACACCTGATAGAATGTCTTGATTGGATACCTTGCGGTCGTCAGTTATCCAGGATAGATCGATATTATATAAGGAGTTGGCTCTACAGAGTTGAAATTGAAAGGCTGGAACTGAAGTCCGAATCAGTTTCCGCTCTGCTGTGCGAGCTTAAGGGCGATTGGGATGAAGCCTTTTACATTTATCTTGCATCGAATTTTGGATTTAAGGTCAACGCCATGCCATTTGAGATGTTGGCAAGATCACTGCCCCAACACCTGCTGGCAAGATATAAGAACCGGCCGCTTCAGATTGAATCGTTGATATTTGGACAGGCAGGATTTCTGGATCAAAAATATAACGACGAATATCCGCAGCTACTCTGTAAGGAATTTGAGTTTCTGAAAAAGAAGCATGTTCTGACCCCTATCGATAATTATCTGTGGAAATACCTGAGAATGAGACCTGTGAATTTCCCTAGCTGCCGGCTAGCTCAATTCTCAGCATTGGTCATACGGTCGAATCATATTTTCTCTAAAATTCTGGCAGAAAAAAATATTAAATCTATCATCGATATGTTTAAAGATCTCCCGGTAAACACCTATTGGGATGATCATTACCGGTTTGATACCAGAACCGCCCGGGCAAAACCCAGGATTGGGGAAGAATGTATAAGTAATATACTTATTAATACTGTGTCTGTTTTTTTGATGGCTTATGGGAGAAACACGGGGTCGGCAGATCATATAAATAGAAGCATAAGCCTGCTCGAGAAGCTGCCGCCCGAAACAAATGCGCTGACAAAACGTTTTATAGAAATTAACATAATACCGGAGAACGCATTTTTTTCACAATCGCTGATACAGTTAAAAAAAGCTTATTGCGATCAGAAGAAATGCTTATCTTGTGGGATTGGGATGAAATTATTGAACACATAGTATGCTACAGCGATTTATAACATTTTTTGAGAAGCGTTCGTTTGGGGTGTGTGCCTATCTCGGAGAGCGTTTGAATATTTCGATATCAAAGATTCGCTTGTTTTTTATTTATTCTTCATTTCTGGCAGTTGGGTTCCCTCTGATATTCTATGTTTGTGCAGCACTTGTTCTCGACATCCGTCATTATATAAAACGTAAAAGAGCAGGGGTGTTGGATCTTTAAGAGCGTAAAGATCAATGAGCAGGTGATGAAAGACGCCTTGCATGTTCAGACCGGAATTCTTTAGGTTAGGAGCCCATGTCGTTTCTTGTTGCGTGTCCAGCGGTTCTAAGACAGTATCTTCGCAATCTCTCCAAAACCCTTTTCCGAAGCTTTATCTGCGGCGGTTTTACCATCCTCGGTAAGCGCATTTACGTTTGCTCCCGCTTCCAGCAGAACTATTAAAAGATCGATATTTCCGTTGTGGGCAGCTGAATGTAATGGTGTTGCACCTGACATTTGGACAACATTGACTTCGGCACCGGCTTCCAGCAGCATTTTGGCGATCATATTATAGTTGGCCGCGACTGCCGAATGAATGGGGTATACATGGTAACCATTCCTGGAACATACATTTGGATCTGAACCTTTCAAAAGTAAAAGGCGGACGACATCCTCGTTCCCAAAATAGGCTGCAAGACCAAGCGGCGTAAAACCATCATCAGAGAAATTATGAATTAGATCCGGATTTTCATTTATTGCATCTTCCACAAGATCCTTCTTCCCCAGAGCTGCGGCTTCGAAAAAAGTGATATTTTCTAAATGTCTTAGGATAATTTCAGACAATTCAGGCTGCTTGTAATAACAACAAAGCATTAGCGGTGAAACCTGGTGGCTGGTTTGAACGCTGGCAAGTTTCGGATTTGCAGTTAACAGAGCATTGAGTTCAGCTGAGTTGCCTGTTTGGATATATTCTTCGAGTAAATCCTGATCCATATTAAGGTTTTAATAAACAAATGCCTGTAAAATGATCAATATTAAATAAAAATAAACAAAAATCCCACTCCTTAACCTAGAGGGGGATTGACTTTTAATGGAGTATGAAGTATGCGGCAGAGCGAACAAATCAGTGGATCGATAAAAGGAACGTTTATAGCTATTTTATAACTAATACTGATAATTTTACAGTAAAACCCGTCAGGTTTTGGTTACCCGTCTGTCGGCAGGCAGGTTGATAATTACAGATACTTGATAGTCTTTATAACGTTATATTTGTCAATATTAATTAAGATATCGGATGCCCTTAAGAGGAAATCAATTCAGGAATGAAAATTCATTTCGTGATGAACCCAAGTCAAAAATCGCTAGTAAATCAAGAATTCCCAGGGAAAAAGCAGAGGTCATGCCTAAATTCAGGCTCAATGATGACCGCACGGTAAAGATTATTGGGCTTTTCTTCCTTATTGTTTCCTTGTATTTTATGGTTGCTTTTACTTCTTACCTTTTTACCTGGAAAGATGATCAAAGTTATGTGATGGATGCGAATGGAGGGTGGAGTAACCTTTGGAAAACGCAAGCAGAGCTGAGCAATATGGGATTAAATCAGCCGGTAGTGGAAAACTGGCTTGGAAAATTTGGAGCCTTGTTATCTCATCAATTTATTTATGAGTGGTTCGGAGTAGCATCTTTCATATTCATAGGTGTTTTCTTTATTGTGGGATATCGGATGCTGTTTAAGATTAAAGTTTTATCGATTTCCAAGACGCTATCCTATTCTTTTTTTCTGCTTATTTTCATTTCATTGTCTCTGGCTTTTTTTCATGCGTTTTTAACGGATTATCCACATTATCTGGAGGGTGAGTTCGGTTTTTGGACAAACCGCCTGTTACAGGCTCAGATAGGTAACGCAGGAACAGCAGGCTTGTTAGCCTTTGCCGGTTTAACGGTTTTGATCATTGCATATAACATTGATTTTAAAATACCGGACCGAAACAAAGAGCCAAAATACGTCATACCGGATACGCCGGATCATATTGAACTCGAAGAAGAAGTTCGTTATGAACCGGTCGAATTTAACCTGCCAAACCGTTCAAACCCTGAAAATGGTTCGCCCAATAAAATCAATCAAAATCTGCCCCCGCTCCAGACTATCGAAAAACATGATCCGGAGAAGCATGTCAATGTTGTTTTGAGCCCATCGAGGAATGTTCCCATGGAAACAGCCGATACAGTTAATAATGAGATGAACGTTACGCCACCGCTAACGATTGAGGTTACTGAAGAGGAAAAAAAATCTACTGAACTGGTTGAGCAATTTGGGATGTATGATCCCACACTTGATCTTTCAAGTTACAAATACCCGCCACTTGATCTTCTGGAAAATTATGGTTCAAATAAAATTGCCGTAAATGCTGAAGAATTGGAGGCCAACAAGAATAAAATTGTAGAAACGTTAAACCACTACAATATTGAAATTGATAAAATCAAAGCTACAATCGGTCCAACGGTAACTTTGTATGAAATAATTCCCGCCCCCGGTGTAAGGATTTCCAAAATCAAAAACCTTGAGGACGACATCGCCTTAAGTCTGGCAGCTTTGGGTATACGTATTATAGCTCCCATGCCAGGCAAAGGTACAATTGGTATTGAAGTGCCAAACCAGCATCCGGAAATGGTGTCCATGCGATCTGTGCTGGCTACTGAAAAGTTCCAGAATACAACCATGGACCTTCCCATTGCACTGGGCAAAACCATTTCCAATGAGGTGTACATAGCCGACCTTTCAAAAATGCCGCACTTGCTCGTCGCGGGGGCCACTGGCCAGGGTAAGTCAGTCGGAATTAATGCTATACTGGTTTCCCTGCTTTATAAAATGCACCCATCACAGTTAAAGTTTGTCCTGGTAGACCCCAAGAAAGTGGAGCTTACTTTATTCAGGAAGATTGAACGACATTTTTTAGCCAAATTACCAGGCGAAGCTGACGCGATTATAACCGACACGAAAAAAGTAATCGCTACGCTCAATTCCCTTTGTATTGAAATGGACCAGCGATATGACCTTTTGAAGAACGGCCATGTAAGGAACCTTAAAGAATACAATCAAAAGTTTATCAGCAGAAAACTTAACCCTAACGATGGTCACCGTTTTCTGCCATTTATAGTTCTGATCATCGACGAGTTTGCCGATCTTATGATGACCGCCGGGAAGGAGGTGGAAGCTCCAATCGCCCGTATTGCTCAGCTTGCCCGAGCTGTGGGTATACATTTGGTGATCGCTACTCAAAGACCATCGGTAAATATAATTACCGGGACTATTAAAGCAAATTTTCCGGCCCGTTTAGCTTTCCGTGTTTTGTCCAAAATTGACTCCAGGACAATTCTTGATAGTGGTGGTGCTGATCAGCTCATCGGAAGAGGTGATATGCTTCTTTCGACCGGTAGTGACCTTATAAGAATACAATGTGCCTTTGTCGATACCCCGGAAGTTGAACGGGTGTCGGAATTCATTGGTGCCCAGCGCGGGTATCCTTCCGCATTTATGCTCCCTGAATATATCGACGAAAACTCCGAGTCTTCTATGAAAGATTTTGATGCCTCAGACAGGGACCAGTTTTTTGAGGAAGCTGCACGACTAATTGTCATGCACCAGCAAGGCTCTACTTCCTTAATCCAGCGCAAGCTGAAATTAGGTTATAATCGTGCAGGTCGAATCATTGACCAGTTAGAGGCAGCTGGCATAGTCGGACCGTTCGAAGGAAGTAAGGCGCGGGAGGTGCTTATACCCGACGAGTATTCTTTGGAACAGTTCTTGGGTACACTAGATCAGAAAGAATAACGTTAAACAAAAAGATTTAAAAATAAAATATGAAGAAGTTAGTTATATGCGCATTGGTTATTTTAGGATCGGCAGCGAATCTGATGGCGCAAAGTGAGGTAAAGGCGAAGGCTATTCTAGCAGAAGTAAGTAAAAAATATAAGGCATATGACGTGATAAAAACTGATTTTTCTTATACGTTAGAAAACCCGCAAGCAAAGATCAAAGAAACTCAGGCCGGAACTTTATTTGTCAGATCCAAAACCAACAAATATAAAATCATCCTCAAAGGACAGGAGTTAATAAGTGATGGCAAAAATCAGTGGACTTACTTAAAGGCTGATAAAGAAGTCCAGCTGAGCGAGGTCGATAATAATGCAGAAGGACTTAATCCGGCTAAAATTTTTACCGTTTATGAGAAAGGATTTAAGTCTTTATATACGAACGATACCAAGGCCGCTAATGGACGGTTGGTTCACAATATTGATCTTACTCCAACCGATTCGAAACGTACGTTTTTCAAGGTTCGTTTACAGATTGATAAATTAAACAAGCAAATCACAAACGCAGTGATCTTCGATAAGAACGGAAATAAGTACACGTACACTATTAAAACTTTCACGCCCAATGTCAAAGTTCCAGAATCAACTTTTGCATTCGATGCTAAGAAGTATCCCGGCGTTGAAGTCGTTGATCTTCGATAAGATTGATCATTAAATAATATTGAGGGGGTTTAAACTTAGCGGTTTAAGCCCTTTTTTATTATTTTTGAGATCTAATGGCGCTTTCCTATACTCAGCATACACTTGAAAAGCTGGAATCATTGCTAAAATCGCTTGGTTTCAAGCTGCGTTATGAAAAAGGAAATTTTAAGACTGGAGCATGTATTTTAGAACAGAGCAGGGTGATCATAGTCAATAGATTTTCCAATTTGGAAAACAAAATCCTCTCGCTTGCAGATCTGCTGCAGAATACTGAAACGGACGACACTCTTTTGGATGAGAAGCAAAAGGCTTTTCTTTATTTGTTAAAACAAACTAAGCTCGAGTTTTGAAGGTTACATTTCTAGGAACTGGAACTTCCCAGGGCATACCTGTCATTGCTTGCGAATGCGAGGTGTGTATGTCTCAAAATAAGCACGACAAGCGACTGCGTGTCTCTATCCTCATTGAAGAACTGGGCAAGTCGCTTGTGGTGGATGCCGGGCCTGACTTCCGGTACCAGATGCTGCGGGCAAAAGTAAGACATCTTGATGCGCTATTATTCACACATGAACATAAGGATCATGTCGCAGGCCTGGACGACATCAGAGCTTTCAATTTCAAGCAACAGGCTGAAATCGATGTGTACGCCGATTTGCGGGTTCAAAATGCATTAAAGAAAGAGTTTCATTATATTTTTTCCGACTCCAAATATCCCGGAATTCCGCGCCTGCAGTTACATGAAATAAGGGCGGATCAGCCTTTTAATGTTGCAGGAATCAAAGTTATTCCAATTTCTGTAATGCATTATAAGCTTCCGGTATTTGGATATCGCATAGGAGGTTTCACCTACATTACTGATGCCAAGACAATCGACGCGGAGAATATTGAAAAAATTCGCGGTTCTAAAATTGTAGTGATCAATGCCCTTCAAAAAGAAAACCATGTTTCTCATCTTACGTTCGACGAAGCGATAAGCCTGGCAGAGGATATTGGAGCTGAGCAAACCTATCTTACACACATCAGTCACAAGCTGGGGACTCATGAGGAAGTTTCAAAAGAACTCCCGGTGGGTGTTAAACTGGCCTTTGATGGTCTGGTTCTGAAAATTTAGAAGAATATAAAAAAGGAACATTGCGCATTGCTCCCTTTTTAACTAAGCCTTAATCACATTATTACCAATTAATTAAACTAAAAGTACGAGTCATTACAGGAAGTTGGAATACCCATTTTGGTTGATTTTCACAATACAAAATTTGAATTAAACTCTCGACACATTTAGTAATTCTTATATATTTGCAGTCCCTTTCAAATGCCCGGATGGCGAAATTGGTAAACGTTGCGGTCTCAGAAGCCGTTGGAGTTATATCCTTGAGAGTTCGAGTCAATTAAATTTAGAGTAAAAACACGGCTAATGCTGGTAAAATCATTGATTTTACTGTCATAGACTGTCACATGCGATCTCAAAGCTTACCTAAATTGACCATTCCAACCAACCCTGAACACCAATGGTATATCTCCTTTTGGTGTAGTAATCCTGACAATCCATCTCAATTCCTTCGAATTCGCAAAATGGATGATATCAACGCTTTTAAAGGATATCAAGCCCGAATGAAGCGTTCTAGATACTGGATAACTTTTTATACTGAGAAATTGCTTGAGGGATGGAATCCTTTCCACAAAGTAATTGAAGATACTACAAAAGAGAAAAAATCAACTTTCACACTGTCCTATTCCATCAAACTGTACTTAAAGGAAAAACAGTTTTCAGTTAGTGTGAACACCTATAATAAATACAAATACTGTTTAGAGGGTTTCCTGCAATGGATGACTGAGAAGAAATTAGCTGATCTGCATATTGAGAAGGTAGATATCAGACATGTTCTAGAATATAGAAATCACCAGCTTGAGAAAAAGACTTGGGCAAACAAGACCAGTAATACATTCATTACTGCATGTTCAACCTTCTTCCGGTATATGATAGATAATTATGAGTACGTTATCCTTAAGAACCCAATCAGAGGAGTTAAAAAACTAAGTTTTTCTGTAAAAGGTAATAAAGCGTATTCTGAAGCTCAAATTGCAGCTTTAAGGAAAATCATGTTGCAAGACAATCCGTATTTATACTTTTTCTGCCAAACAATCTATAATACCTGCACCAGACCACAAGCAGAGACCAGACTGTTAAAATGTGGAGACTTCGACTTTAACAGGAAAGTTTTATGCATAAGAGCTGATATCAGTAAAACTAATGTAACCCAATATATACCACTTTCAGATAGTTTTATAACCTTATTAAAAGAGAATGGAATTGATACTGCTTTTCCAGATTACTATGTCTTTACGAGCCTCAAAAGCCCCGGAGAAAGACCTTTACATCAAGAATCCTTACAGAATTGGTTTTCCACTATTAAACAAGAATTAAAGATGGGAAGGGAGTACACCTTGTATAGTTGGAAGCACACCAGAAATATTCATGCTTGGCAAGATACAAAGGACAT
>JAZKHM010000103.1:0-11638 GCA_040385405.1 Bacteroidota bacterium
CAACAGATCCTTAATTGCTTGGATACCAGCGAATTCGTTATTTACGGACATAGTATGGGGGCATACCTGGCGTTGAAAGTATCTAGTCTTCTTGAAGAAACGGGTAGACAAGCACTTTTGATCTTCGTTAGTGGAAATGCCGGCCCAGGAGTAAGCACCAATAAAAACCATCATCTTCTTAACAACGAAGACTTTATTATAGAAGTTGGCAAATTAGGCGGTTTGCCTCGGGAAGTACTTGAAAGCAAGGATTTAATTGAAATTTTTACTCCTATTCTCAAAGCTGACTTTGAAATTGTTAGTGAAGCGTTAATAATCAGCTCAGTTATAAATTCACCCATTATTGCTATGATGGGCGATTTAGAAGAAAACGTTGGCGAAATACGAAACTGGCAAACTTTTACAAATACTGACTTCAAGTATCGGATTTTTGAAGGCGAGCATTTTTTTATTTATGATCACCCCAAAGAAATTTCCAAACTTATAAGGCAGAATTATGATATTGTATTCCGAAATAAATGTGCTAGCAGATTGTAACCTCAACAATTGGGTGAATTTCCTTCCTCCAGCAATGCGAAATGAAATACGCCGAAAGAAATTTCTTTCTGATCAAAAAGCTACTCTCATTGGAAGATTAATGTTGTTTCATAATTTGAAGCGGGAAGGCAGAATAAATTTAATTGCGGAATGGCAACGAGATCAAAGTAATAAACCTTATATAAATGGTTGGAAGTTCTTCAATATATCCCATTCGTACGAGATCGTTGTGTTCGCATCCGATGATAAATCAATAGGTATTGATATTGAAAGATTGGAAGAAATAAATTATCTTGAAATTAGTGAACACTTCCATATTCAAGAGCGAGAATTTATTATGAATGCTGAGTGCACACAATCAGCATTTTATGAGATATGGGTAAAGAAAGAAGCTTTTCTAAAAGCTGTGGGGATAGGAATTACCAATGGTTTGAAGGAATTCAATTGTATCGGTGATGAAGTAAGATATAAGGCCCATATCTGGTATTTCCAAAAACTCGAAATTCACAAAGATTACATGTGTTATCTATGTACTTCGAAAAAAGAATATAATATAATCATTAACGAATTCCACCTCGATAACGTTTATCTATTATACAACTGATTAATTATTTATCGTTTAATTAAATCTTCCCATGAATTATTTTATTAGTAAGAAAAAGCTCCTAATTGTGGTTGCTTTGGTAAGCAGTACTACAGTCATGTCTCAAACTTTTAGTGAAGGAGTAATCAAAGGCAATTTGATTGATGCGAGCCAAAATGGCCCCGTTTCGTCAACCGTAGTTCTGAAACGTGCGCCAGATTCCTCATTATACAAAACCGCTCTTAGTGACAAATTAGGATATTTTATTTTTAATGGTGTTCTTAAAGGCCTATACATACTTGAAGTCAAATCCTTGGGATATGAGACAAATACTATTAAGAATCTATTAATCGATGAAACTAAATCTGTTTTGGAGTTTAAGGATTTACAACTACTTCCCCGTTCTATGGTTCTTAATGAGGTCACAGTTAAAGCAGAGGTACCTTTTATAGAGAGGACTAACGATCGAATCATTGTAAATATAGAAAATCAAATCACTATGGAGGGAAATTCGATGTTAGAAGTGATGGATAAGCTCCCTGGAGTACAAGTGAACCAAGATGGCCAAATCACGCTTAATGGGAAATCAGGCGTATCAATATTTATTGATGGCCGAGCCACTCACCTCTCACAGCGTGATGTAGCAAATCTTCTACGTGGCACCACTTCGGCTACTGTTCAGAAAGTTGAAATAATGAGTAACCCGTCCGCCGACTTTGACGCATCGAACAGCGGTGGCGTGATAAATATAATTCGCAAGAAAAATAAAAATGATGGATTAAGTGGTAATATCAACCTTAGGTATGGGCAATGGCGATATGCGAAATATAATGGCGGGTTAAACCTAGCTTATAAAAAGGGTAAATTCAATTTCTTTTTGAACAATTCCTATGATTTTAACGATACCTACCGTGCGTCGGATGCAATAACAGATCTTTTTAACCAAAATATCCTGACTGCCGAATACATATCAGATAATTATCACAGGCGAACATTTAAAACTTATAGTTCGACCTTTGGCATAGATTATACTCTCTCAAAGAAAACCTCACTATCTTTATTAACACAAGGATATTTTTCGCTATTCGATAATACATCTGAATCTTTTTCCGATATCTTCAATAGTGCTAAAATTAAGAATGCTGGCTATGGATTTTTAAATAATTCTCTGGATCATACCAATAATTATTCTTCAAGTTTGCGACTCACGCATACATTGGACACGACAGGTAAGAAGTTTACAATCGATGGAGATTATGCCACATATTTCAATAATTCGGATCAATTTATATCAAATGCCATCAACAACGCTTTGGGGGTTATCGTAAGTAATTCTGACATCTTACTTGACCAAAATGGAAAATTGAATATTTACTCTGGCAAATTTGATTATTATCATCCTGTTTCAAAAACATTAAGTCTATCTACAGGAATGAAATCTAGCTTTATATTCTCAACGAATAAAAGTGATTTTTATAATATTATTTCTCAAAAAAATACAATAGATATGCTAAATAGTAATCATTTTGACTATTCTGAGAATATAAATGCTATCTACCTACATCTCAATAAAACATATAAAAAACTGTCAGCTCAAATCGGTCTAAGAGGTGAGTATACAAGAGGGCAGGGACAACAATTGTTGACGGGCGAGGACGTCACACAGAACTACTTTAAGTTATTTCCGTCAACCTCCTTTGGGTACAAGATTAATCAGAATAACAGGATTAATTTGAAATTCAGTAAAAGAATTGATAGGCCAGCCTACGCGAATTTGAATCCTTTACAGAGGTTTATTAATTCGACGAATTACACACAAGGCAATCCCGAGCTCAAGCCTCAGATCGCTTATAACGCCGAACTAGCTTACTCATTTAAAAATGCTTATTTTATTACGGCAAGTTATTCCCGGTATATTAAATTTATTTCAAATTGGATATTTACCGATGCAGGCAATACTATTACAGTGTCAAAACCAGTTAATTTTAGAAATTTTGACTTTTATAATGTAGATATTTCTCACACGAAGAAGCTTTCAGCATGGTTGTCAACCTCCAACTCGCTTACGTTATATTATAGAATCTTTAAGGGGAGTAATAATTACAAACTCGACGGGGGTAGTGCACCATCTTTCTTTTACTTTTCTAATAATAATTTACGATTTAACGATAAAGTTTCCGGGGAGGTCAGTTTTCGATATTTCCATAAGTCTAGTGATGGACTCACATCTTATAATACTAGAAACAATCTGAGTGTCGGACTCAGAAGTTTGTTATTTAACAAACAAGGGTCAATATCACTAAACATCAGCGATATATTTTTCATGGATAATTTTAAATGGATTACAACAACTGAAAAAGTCAATGAACATTGGGACGTGAAGAACGAAACAAGGGCTGTTCGACTGAACTTCTCATATAGATTTGGTAAAACTCAATCAAATGCTAGGGCGAATACGGGATCAGATGAGGAAAAAAGGCGTACTACGACGAACTAGCATTAGACTGGTAGCTTTATATCACTTTACTTTTCTATTAGATTAACAATTTTACTATGAATAGACCGAAAGTTAGCTTCTTATTTCCATTGATTGCTTTAGTGATAATTGTTTTTACGTTGTCTACTCGAATGTTTAAGATCCCGCCCCTAGGTAAATTACTCGATCCATTTAGTGGGGCAGTTCAAAAAAGTGACAAAAATCTTTTTTATACAATTTATACTGTGGATCACCTTGCGCTTAATAATAATGTTGAAATACGATTTGACGCGAGGAAAGTCCCGCATATCACTTCTGGGAATAATCATGATTTGTATTTTGCTCAAGGATATATCACTGCCAATTTGCGTTTATGGCAGATGGACTTCATGAGTTACGCCGCTGCTGGACGATTGTCGGAAATATTTGACAAAGGATATGTAGATTATGACATAAATCAACGAAGAATTGGAATTGTGGAGGCAGCAAAGAAATCGTTAGCTTTGATAAAAAAAAAACCTGAAACTTTTAATATTTTAACTGCCTATACTAAAGGCGTTAATGCGTACATCAACGCTTTGAGCTATAAAGACTTTCCCTTAGAGTACAAATTGCTTGATTATCGGCCTGAACCTTGGACCAATTTAAAAAGCGTTTTGATCATGAAGAATATGGGTAATACTTTATCCGGTTACGAAGAAGATTTGTTTTTATCGAAGGCAATGTTAGCTCTAGGAATTGAAAATTTCAACAAGTTTTTCCCTGAAGTTCCACCTCATGCTCCTGGCAACAGCTCCGTACGATTGGCACCTGTCGGGATGCCGCCATATCTCAATTATTCATTTTTGATGTCCAGCTCGGTTGTTTCTAAGAGTTCGTATGATCCAGACCTTGGAAGTAACAGTTGGGCTGTATCTGGTCGGAGAACGAAATCTGGCTATCCAATTCTGGCAAGTGATCCTCATTTAAAACTTACGTTGCCTAGTATTTGGTTGGAAATGCAATTATCCAGTCCGGATGTTAATGTCTATGGTGTAAGTATCCCCGGAACCCCATCCGTGATAATGGGTTTTAATAAAGATATTGCTTGGGGAACTACGAATGGAGAGGCTGATGTAAAAGATTGGTACAAACTGAAAATTACTGAAAATTATGGCAAGTATCAATTTGATGGTAAATGGTTGAGATTCAAAGTCAGGTATGAGGAAATAAAAAGAAGGGGTCAAATAAGTATTTACGACACAGTTTATTCTTCTAATCATGGTCCAGTTGTAACAACTTCCAAGCATCCAGGTAGTCGATCTGAGTTAATGGATCATGCACTAAAGTGGACTCTTCATAAGCCATCTGATGAAATTAGTACATTTATAAAGTTAAGTAAGGCTAAGAACTTTTCGGACTATAACGCCGCTTTAAAAGGCTATTCCACACCAGTTCAAAATTTTACTTTTGCGTGTGTTGACAACACGATTGCTGTCAATCATCAGGGTCTGATCCCCATGAAGACTCATGGCCAAGGTTTATTTATTCTAGATGGTAACAACAAATCTCATCTATATTCAGGGTATATACCTCAGGATAGCCTGCCAAGTACCGTCAACCCGACCTCAGGAGAAGTGTTCTCTGCGAACCAATACCCCGCTCCGCCTCAATACAAATATTACTTACATGGGTATTATCCACTAAGTCGAGCGATTCGTATAAAGCAACTGCTGGAGAAAAAAATAGGGCTAGATTTAAAAACAAACCAGAAGATGCAACTAGATAATGTTAGCGCTTTTGCTGTAACTGCGCTACCTGTGCTTTTAAAAAAGCTTTCCGCAAAGAAACTTGGAATAACTGAAGTCGCTGTAGTGGAAGGTCTTAGTAAATGGAATGGTAGTTATAATATTAACGAGCAGTTTGCTCAATTATTTAATTTGTGGCTAAACAATATTCGTGACTATACTTGGGACGAGTTAATTGACTACCATTTCATTGCCCGGCCTCCAAGTGATTATGTTCTATTAGATCTCATCGAAAATGACGGTTTTAATAAATATTTTGATAAGTTGGGTACTGAGAAAATTGAGAATTCAGAAGATATAATTACAGAAGCGTTTCGGACAGCTTTGAAAGAATATCAGGGTGATAAAAAGAATAAAAGATGGGGGAAAGTTAACCAGATTAACATTATGCACCTTGCAGATATCAAGGCGTTCAGCGAGATTAATCTTACGTCTTCGGGACACCCCACCTCCATTAATGCTATTAGTAAAAACAGAGGTCCATCTTGGAGGATGATTGTAGAACTAGGTCCTAAACCCAAGGGGTACGGAATATATCCTGGCGGGCAGTCAGGGACTATTGGCAGTCAGTACTACAATAATTCCGTTGCAAAATGGAATAAAGGAGAATATTTCGAACTCCTTTTTTTTACTTCAAAATCCGATGCAGAAAGTAATACGACAAGCCTGTGGCATTTAAAAAAGTAGATAAACGACCAAATCATGATAAGAAAAACGCATGTCGATAGTTTTAAAGTTGTGTTGTTAATAACCTTAGTTGTCTTCATTACAAAGCATATTCAGCATTTACCGTGGTGGTTTTTTTTGATTCCTCTGTTATTTGTAGGGATTTTAATAAGTCACCTAGAATGGGAGGTCCCCACTTTCACCATCGGTTTTTTATCGGGTTTTTTTATCTGGTTAATTACGAATTTATATTTCGAACTGGCTAATCAAGGAAAGACTTTGGAATTAATGGCTAACTTCTTATCAATCTCCAGATTCTTATTATTGCTTTTGGTCGGATTGGTGGGGGGAGTGACTTCCGGCCTTGCGCTTTACACTGGGAAAAATATTCACCAACGATTTCATTAAGTGAAAATCAAACCGTTAGTGTATATTCAACATTGGTTTTAAATAATCAATTAGTAAATCGGAGGAATACTCATCGCAGCTTAAAAAGTTATGGAAATTTTCGTCTTTAAGTTGCTGGATCTCTTTATTGCCTTGGATGTTTTTAACAACCATTATACATTTTACCATAGAATTTTGCCACCATATCCAGGGATTGTAATCATCATCGTAATTTCCTATATAGGTGACTAAAGTTGGAAGGTTCGGAACAATGTTGTTTTTGAGTGAGTTATAATAAATTCCAGAAGCGCAATGTAGCAGTCCAGTACATGGCCCTAAAATCATATTCAATTTGCTGCTGCTCAAAATGCAAAGTGCCTGTCGTAAACTAAGTTTTACAGCAAAAATTAGTTGATCGGTATCAAAGCCTAACCATTCTTCATAAAATTCTTGTTTTCCCATACCTTTTTCATCAAAAATTAAAACTTTCGTTCCATTATGACCAATAAGGTATGTCAGAACTTCGAAGTATACGTCAAGTTTCAGAAGTTTACCCTTATTGTTGGAACTATCTAGAAGAATTATTAAGTTCTCATCTTCTTCTAACCCATTTCTTCTCAGCCATGTCTCACCCCATTTTCTTTCTTCTTCCGATATGAACAGCTCACTAATAAATGGAGTGGTTTTATGATGTTGAGTAAAAAATCTTCCCAATTCCAGGTACATAGGAATTGGGGTCTCTCTTGGTTTGCCTTGGTAGGGGTTTAAATAGCGAGAAAGGGAAAATAAAGCGAAGTTTAGTGATGGAAGCTCAAGAATGTACCTGGCTTTTATAAAACTCAAGAATTCTTCATCTTTAGCCATCTCTAATAACGATATGTAAATTAAGACGTCATAATGATTAAACTCAATTTCATCCCATTGGAGTGAGGTCACACTTTGAACGAATGGATTATTAATTAAAAGAGGTATTTCTTTATCACTACAGTTTATGTCAACTCTGGCCTTTGGAAAGAACTCACTAATCGCCCGTAGCTTGGCAAATCTAACGCAAGTATCACCGATATAGAAGTTCGGGAAGTCATGTATAAGAAGTACTTTTTCAACTTCCGAAGGCATTATTTTATTATTATCTTTAATTTTGGCAATTAGAGCTTCGTCAAGTCCGGTCATACAGCTTAATAATCTACTAGTTTGATGATTTAATGAAATAGATCTGAGTAGCACGCCCGGTGCTAAGGCTCATTCCTTTGATTCTTTCATTTTTGTCCCGGTGAAAATGGATGTCAGCATTTAGGTCTTTCAGAAAAAAGACATCTTTTTCAATGGGGTCGAGTTTATATTCGACTTTGTGTGTTTGCGTGAATTTGAGATTTGTACCCGTAGCTATTACGTCAAAGGAAGCCCCGGCTTCTACTGAATAAAATTTGCCTTGATATTCATGAATTCTTGCTGGTGATAATTTCAAGGTATCTACTTTGTAGTATCTCATAGGGTCTGTTACCGGAGGGGATATAGTAAGGTGGCTGGCATTTTTAAAAGAAAAAAGCACATTACCAAAATTGAACATATGTTTAGCCACTGGAATGAGCTTCGTGCCGAATGCTTTAAGGTAATTATCTTCGTACGCAATTTGAACATCAACATCTGATTGGGCACTTTTAAAAAGGCCAGTGTAATTTTTAAGCTGCCTTTCGCTTATCTTTATTTCGCTTCTTTCAATAGGACGTTCATTTTCTGTTTTTGCAATAAATATCTTTTTTATTTCCTCAATGACATTGACCTGGGCAGTGTCGAATTCTGAGCTATTGCTCAGCCAGGCAATTGAAAGCTTAAGCTCAGGAATTGTTTCAATATGTGACCTATAACCGGCTGAGGACCCACCGTGAGAAACTGATGTCCACTTGCCTTCCTTTCCGATATAAAGTCCCGCTCCATAGGGATTTGTTGTGCCATTCCTCAATGTATCGACTTTTAATTGTTTAGATAATAGTGAAGGCTTACCGAAGGTACCGCTAAAGTAAAATTCGTTCCATTTCAAAAGATCTTCCGTAGTTGTGTATAGCCCTCCCGGACCGTAAGTTGCTGATTTTGGTAAATCGATTTCATAAAAATCGATATTTTTCTTTTTATACGGCACGGCAACATTGCTCTCATTATCAATCGTGTGGTCCCAAGACGTACTCCCCATTTTCGCAGGGTTGAAAATGTGCTTTTTGCAGAATTCATTAAGCGTCATGCCTGAAATTGTTTCCACAACGTTTGCTAGAAGAATATAGTTTGAGTTACTGTAAGTGAATACTTCTCCAGGCACATTATTGAGCTTTTTTTGCCTGAGGATGAGTTCGGTAGCGTACTTATTTGTATATTCTTTAGGTGGAAGCTGCCAACCCGAAATATCGCAGATCTCTCCCCAATCACGTAAGCCACTTGTATGATGCATCAACATATTGAGTGAAATAGGTGTTCCGTAATTTGGTAGGCTTGGGATATATGACCTAATATCGTTTGTTAGAGATAACTTATTTTGCTGCTCAAGGAGCAGTATCGCGGCAGCGGTAAACTGTTTTGCAACAGAAGCGCTTATGAAAACCGACTTAGTGTCTACCGGTAATCTTCTCTCCAAATTAGCCATACCCCAGGCCTTTGTGAAAATTACAACACCATTTCTGCTTATAGACAGTTGGCATCCAGGCTTAGTTGGCTGATATCGGAGAAACACATTGTCAATCATTTTAATTGTGTCCGATGACAGTTGACCGAAACACTCCAAACAACTTAAAGCCGTGCATAGCAGTATAAATAGTTTCTTCATTTTGCGAGAAAATTATTAAAATTACAATTTAATATTACGAAAACTGAGTAATATAATCAATTCTGAGTCTCATATCATACGTAGAATTACGTTAATTCTATGTAGTTTGTTGCCCGGGTTAAATGGATAGAGGTAAGCAACACTTAACTAAAAATTACAATAATCTGCAAATGTGATTCTTGGGATCGGCATTCTGATCATCCATTCAACTATGATCGATTCGGACTCCAGCCAGTCAAAGAGCATGCTCTAATACTAACCTTTATGTCTTTTTTAACCTCTTAAGTTCTCGCCATTCGTGTTCGAGTATACTCATCTCAACTAAGCTCCAGTATGTGTCTTGGTATCTCGTAATTTCTCTCAACAATCCGTCTGTATGAAAACCACACTTTTCATAACACTTAATAGCATTCTTGTTAAAATCATATACTCCCAGGCTAATTCGATGTAAATTCAAATCACTAAAGCCGATGCTTAATATTTGATCAATGATCTGGGCGCCAAATCCCATTCCTCGATATGATGCACAACCAATTAAAAATTTTGAGATTCTTGCACACCGGTTTTTTTTATCGATACCATTTAAAGATATGTGCCCAATAGTCTCCCCAGTTTTTGAATTCACGGTTTTAAAAATCAATGCTTTAGCATGTTCTGAATTGGCATTCATAATATACCATTCTAAGATTTCGGTAGTGAGGGGTAGCTGGAATTGCGTGGAAGCCCACTCTCGCAATAGATCATCTTCGTTGATCCAGTTTATTAACAGATCAAAATCCTGATTCGTAAAATATTCTAACTTGATCATCATATAATTTATATATTAATTTACAAATTATAAATTAATTATCGGTATCCATAATTATTAATTTGACTAAATAATTAGCTATTAATTCTCGCAATTAATCGGACCATTTAAGCGGGATGCGGTATAAATTATAGGTAAAGTTAAAGCTGCTTTTATATACTACTGCACAGGACGTCCATAAACTATGACGTACCCCGTTTGTGAGGCCCCAAGGGTTAGACCCCGGCTGTGTAAAACCGCTATGTAAAAAACGGTAACGTCCGCACCGCAGAGCAGAAGGCTAATCGATACAAGGCCGTTCTAAGTTATCGAGATCTGCTGGGCCTCTGCAGACAAACTTACAAAGCTGGATTCCCTGATTTAATAGACCCAAGGAAATTGCGGTTAAATAAGTCAAGCTATAATGTATGTCATTAAGCCTCTGAAATAACCCAACAGTTCTTTTAAATCTGGAAAGGTTCTGCAGTAGTTTTTCTTTGGTTTTTTCCACCCCAATATTAGTACAAGTGTTACTCCCCTTACCTGCGCAACTTAGTGACAATCGGCTTCATTTTTCAAAACCCGTTTTTATTTGAGCCAGCATATCTCTTGGGAACTATCTTATTCCATTTAAACCGCAAAATTAAAGGCTGGCAGGAACCCGTCAAGGGTATATAAACCACGGCTAAGGCCGTGTCCCTTGACAGGACCCTTTGCCAGCCTTTTTTCGGCATTTAAGAGGAATATGAATTTTTTCGGGGACAATCCCCTTTTTATGAACCCTTAAATGCTGATGCTATGAAAACTTTAAAGAAAGAGCAGATTCCATTTGTAACCTCCATTACAAATCCTTTATTGAAAGTTGTGAAATTGAGTTGATCTATAAACCCACCATTAAGCCTTCTCAAAGGCCGCAAGTTGCAACTTCCCAGGAAGTGCACGAATTACTTCGCGAAAACTGGGATGAAAATAAAATTGAGCTAATCGAAGAATTTAAAGTGATGCTGTTGAACAGAACAAGTAAAGTGATCGGACTAGTGGACATCTCTCTTGGCGGATTCTCCGGAACCATTGCTGATCCTAAAGTAATTTTTGTAGCCGCTCTAAAAGCGGGAGCCTCTGCTTTAATAATGGCCCACAATCATCCCTCCGGTAATTTTAAAACCCTGTAAAGCCGATATTTCACTTACGCAAAAAATAACTGCCCCGGGTACTCTCCTCGATATAACAGTATGGGATCATATTATAATCACAGCGGAGGGGTACTTGTCATTTGCTGATGAATGCTTGATGTAATCCCGTTAGGATTAATGGCATATTAATTGATATCGTTTATTCGTGCAAATGTCGGAACTGGTAGACGACTGCTGATTGCCAATCAGGAGGCTCTAACGAACGTGCGGGTTCGATTCCCGTTTTGAATATTCTTTCCTAACGGAGTTCATTATATAAAGAAGGCCTGAATTTCGGGCCTTACTTGTTAAGGCGCAAAGCTTGCTAACTTCTTTAAATCTTCAATAAAGCGGTTCGAGATATGTACCTTCGGGGCTACAGACATTAATGTCAAAACAAACCAAAAGGCTGTAAATCACTGATTTGC
>JAZKHM010000104.1:0-21557 GCA_040385405.1 Bacteroidota bacterium
TATTCCAGAAGACGGTCGGCTAAAGTGCTTTTACCGTGATCTATATGTGCTATAATGCAGAAATTACGAATGTGCTTCATTGAGGCGCAAAGATACGTTTTACGTTGTACGTTTTACGTTGTACGGTAGAACTTTTAGCTAGAAAATGGAATTTTTCCTTTTGAGCATAACTTTTGTAAAAATGGAGTCATTCTATCCGCGCAGACGTAAAACCTATAGCGTACAACTCATAAGTGTATTTTTTTCGTTTACCTGCCCCTTCACTAATTTCTTTTTTCTATTTTAGGCTAGACCACTAAACAGCAATCATTCATGACAATTGGCATTTTATCTGAGCCTGTATTTGAGACAAGGGTTTCTTTACTTCCTGAACATATTTCGCCTCTTAAAAAGCAAAAGATAGACGTGCTGATTGAAACTGGAGCCGGAAAGAGTGCTTTTGCTCAGGACACACAATATATCCGGGAAGAGGCAAAGGTTACATCGAGGGTAGACGTTCTTAGAACGTCGGATATAATACTTACAATACATCCGTTATCACCTGATGATCTGAAGATTACCAGAAAATCTTCAGTGATTTTAGGTATGTTCAGTCCTCTTTCACAGCCGCAATTGGTTAAAGACTGGGCAGAAAAAGGGCTGACCACCTTTAGCATGGATATGCTTCCGCGGACTACCCGCGCTCAGAGCATGGATGTATTGAGTTCACAGGCAAATATTGCGGGATATAAGGCCGTTATTCTGGCTGCGATGCAACTGCCCAAATATTTTCCAATGTTTATGACCGCAGCCGGCAGTATTGCACCAGCGAAGGTTATGATATTGGGAGCCGGTGTAGCCGGGCTTCAGGCCATTGCTACGGCGAGACGATTGGGTGCGGTAGTTGAAGTTTTTGATACCCGACCAGCAGTTAAGGAGGAGGTGATGAGTCTGGGAGCGAAATTTATTGAGGTGGAGGGAGCTCAGAATGCTTCCGGAGCGGGGGGATATGCAGTTGAGCAAACTGAGGACTACAAATTGAAACAACAGCAAAGAATAGCTGAAGTAGCTGCTAAAGCAGATGTTATTATTACAACTGCTCAGATTCCCGGAAAAAAGGCACCCATTCTTTTACCAGATAGTGTTCTCGATTCCATGAAGACAGGCTCATTGATCATTGACCTTGCCTCAGTAAGCGGTGGTAATACCGAGCATACAAAAGATCGGGAAACGGTAGTTTATAAGAACGTTACCATTATAGGAAACTCCAATCTCCAGGGAACTATGCCAGCAGATGCGAGTAAACTTTATGGGAAAAACATCCTGAATTTCCTGCAGCTGATCATTGGCTCCGAAGGTCAGCTAAATCTCAATTTTGAAGACGACCTGGTCAAAGGAGCATGCATTACTTATGATGGAGAAGTTTGTAATGAGAAGGTTAAAAACTTGATTAAATAAAAATTGGGAATTAAGAATTCTGAAATACTAACCACTGAAATACTAACCACTGACAACTAATAACTAACCACTAACAACTAACAACTAACCACTAACAACTAACCACTAACAACTCATTATGGAAACGGCACTAGACTGGATCACCCAACATCAGCAAATAATATACATCGTTGTACTGAGCGTTTTTCTTGGAATTGAGGTTATTGGTCGCGTACCGAGTGTTCTGCATACTCCTTTGATGAGCGGAGCCAACGCAATTCACGGGGTGGTAATTATCGGGGCAATTATTGTTATGGGAAAAGCTGAATCCGCAAATTATACCGCGTTAGTCCTGGGCTTTCTGGCGGTCATTCTCGGTACCTTGAACGTTGTTGGCGGTTTTGTGGTTACGGACCGCATGCTCGAAATGTTTAAAAAAAGAAATAATAAAAACTAGCAACCAGCAACGAATAACCAATAACTAACTCCTAACCATCTCCAATGGAATTGAATATCCTCACTATTTGTTACCTCATCGGATCAATTACTTTTATTACCGGATTAAAGATGCTGAGTCATCCGGAAACGGCAAGAAAAGGGAATCTTATTGCCGCGGGAGGTATGACTATTGCTATTATCGGAACCATTTTCCTGTATGACGAACAAGGTGTAAAACTCGGAAATTATCTCTGGATATTCGCCGCCCTATTAATCGGAACAGTTTTAGGCACACTGGCGGCAAGGAAGGTAAAGATGACCGCCATGCCGGAAATGGTTAGCTTGTTTAACGGTATGGGAGGTGCCTGTGCTGCGCTGATCTCTATAGTGGAATTCGATCATCTTATGCATCAGGTTAGTGCCGGCCAGGAAGCAGACAGAGGTACGCTGCTTATTATTTTTGCCGGGCTGATCATCGGAACTATTTCTTTTGCGGGCAGTATGGTTGCCTGGGGGAAATTAAATGGCAGTATCAAAGATTTTTCGTTCCATGGACAGCACATCCTAAACCTGCTCATTTTCGCGTCTATTATAGCACTTTCTGCTTATTTGATTATCTCGGGCGATCCCGCTGCAGCGACTTTGTTTTATGTGATTCTGGTTTTATCAATCATTTATGGGCTGTTCTTTGTCCTCCCAATAGGCGGAGCAGATATGCCGGTGGTTATTTCCCTGTTAAATTCTTTTACTGGCGTAGCAGCGGCTTTTGGAGGCTTTCTGTATAATAACCCGGTAATGCTTACCGGAGGTATTTTGGTGGGATCAGCCGGGACAATTCTCACCATTCTGATGTGTAAGGCAATGAACCGCCCGCTTAGTAATGTCCTGATAGGATCATTTGGCGGTGGTGCAACCGGAGGTGGCAGTAACAAGGATCAGGGATCATATAAAGAAATTAGCATTAGCGATTCTGCCGTAGTAATGAGCTACGCTAAAAAGGTGATGATTGTTCCCGGCTACGGCCTGGCTGTTGCGCAAGCGCAGCATGTTTGTCATGAACTTGAAAAGTTACTAATAGATAAAGGGGTAGAAGTAAAATATGCAATACATCCTGTAGCGGGACGTATGCCGGGCCACATGAATGTGCTACTGGCGGAAGCCGATGTTGACTATGGAAGCTTACTGGAAATGGAACAGGCCAATGAAGAGTTTGCTTCTACAGATGTAGTTTTAATCCTCGGTGCAAATGACGTAGTTAATCCGGCGGCCAAATCTGATCCTGCATCACCAATTTATGGGATGCCTGTATTGGATGTCGAGCTTTCCAAACTCGTTATTATAAATAAACGAAGTATGAATCCCGGTTACGCTGGAATTGAAAACGAGCTGTTCTTTCAACCAAAATCGTCTATGCTATTCGGCGATGCAAAATCGGTTTTGCAGAAATTGGTTGCGGAGATAAAAACCCTTTGAAGTTGTAAGTCATAAGTTTCGCTTCCTAAAACTTACAACTTTATTCCGCTCTTTTAAGCCCGTACTTCTCTATCTTCGAATACAAGTGACTCCTCTGGATGTCAATGTCATCAGCGGTTTTTGAGACGTTCCAGTTATTCTTCTCAAGCTTATACTTGATGTAATCGCGTTCTGCAAAATCTTTATACTCCTGAAAATTAGTGAACTGGTCAAAGCTGGCTGATGGGCCGGCAGCCCCATTGTCAACTACAGCAGTTGCTGAAGACGGATTCGCAAAGGTGCGCACGTCTTTATCAGTGATGATTTTATCGCTGAGGATAATCAAGCGTTCAATCATATTACGCAGCTCGCGGATATTTCCAGTCCATGGCATCGACTGTAAAGCTTCCATTGCAGCATTATTGATAAGTTTTACAGGCATTCCGTAATCCTCACAAATCTCGTTGCAAAAGTTCTGGGCTATAAGGGGGATGTCGTCTTTACGTTCAGAAAGGTTAGGGACATGAATCAGAATTACACTTAGGCGATGGTAAAGGTCCATCCGGAAATTACCAGCTTCAATCTCTTTCTGAAGGTCTTTATTTGTAGCAGCAATTACCCTTACATCGACATCAATTTCCTTTTCGCCACCAACACGTGTTACTTTATTTTCCTGAAGTGCGCGTAATACCTTTGCTTGTGCCGAAAGGCTCATATCACCGATCTCATCCAGAAACAATGTACCCCCGCTGGCTTGTTCGAATTTCCCTATTCTTTGTTTGATTGCTGAAGTAAAAGATCCCTTTTCATGTCCGAAAAGTTCACTTTCAATTAATTCTGATGGAATCGCAGCACAGTTCACTTCTATTAGCTGGGAATTTGACCGGTTTGATTTTTCGTGCAGCCATCTTGCTACCAATTCTTTTCCGCTTCCGTTCGCTCCGGTAATAAGAACGCGTGCATCGGTTGGCGCAACGCGTTCGATAGTATCTTTAATCCGTTCGATCGCTGCTGAATTACCCAGCATTTCCCGAACCTTGCTAACCTTGCGTTTTAATACTTTGGTTTCAGTAACCAGGTTCTTGCGCTCAAGTGCATTTCGAACAGTGATGAGCAAACGGTTAAGATCAGGAGGTTTTGAGATGAAATCAAATGCGCCTTTCTTGCTGGCCTCAACAGCGGTCTCAACCGTACCATGGCCGGATATCATGATAAATGGCAGGTCGGGCTGAATTGAAAGTCCTTCTGTAAGAACTTCCATGCCATCCATCTTATTCATTTTAATATCGCAGAGGATCAGATCGTATTCATTCTTTTTTATAAGTTCCAGCGCGTCCGGACCATTGTCTATATCCTCAACCTGGTAATCTTCATATTCAAGAATCTCCCGTAAGGTGTTACGGATTGCCTTCTCGTCATCAATTATTAAAATTTTTGCCATGTGTTTTAATGATGCTTTTTTCTGCGAACAATACCTGCGAATATAAGGATTGTTTAAAGATTAGTAAATGTTTAGAGAAAAGTCCTTCCAAAAGGAAGGACTTTATTCTTTTTTATAAAAAAGCAAGCCTGTAAGCCGGGTTCTGTATCCCGATGAATCGGGATTTCTATCATTTATCTAGCCATGCAATTACTCACACAGTCTAACGACCTACCCATTCCGGTTACCCCTGCGAAAGCAGGAGAAGTAAGCGGGCAGCTTAAATCCGGAACCTATTTGGTCTTTCAACTCCTGGGGTTTACCGTAATCCCGGTCGCCCGGGAAGACCGTGAGCTCTTACCTCACGTTTTCACCTTTTCCACCAGCCCGGAGGCCAGAGGTAGTTTATTTTCTGTAGCACTTTCCGTCTCCGTTTTCACGAATCCTTCCCGTTAGGAAGCAGGATGCCCTATGTTGCCCGGACTTTCCTCCCCGGTTTAATACGGGGCGATAGAACGGCTTGCGGGACAAATATAAAGATTTTAATCCGGTGGAAAGGCCGCTGGTTGTTAGTTGTTGGTTGTTTGTTGTTAGAGCGAAATGCCTG
This sequence comes from Bacteroidota bacterium, assembly GCA_040385405.1. Classification (GTDB taxonomy): domain Bacteria; phylum Bacteroidota; class Bacteroidia; order Sphingobacteriales; family Sphingobacteriaceae; genus Daejeonella. Next base: position 5,334 of record JAZKHM010000104.1, read on the forward strand.
GCTAAACGCCTAACTAATCGCCCTAGAGAGCGTTTAGAGCATCCAGTCTAACAACAAACAACTAACAACGAACAACTCACTTCCCTGTTCCGCTTGCCAAATTCCTGTCGAGCTTTACAATGCTCTTCAAAATAGCAGTCGCTGCACCATAATAAAAATCCTGATTGATATTCTCAAATGTATCACTGGGCTTGTGGTAATCTTTATGGTCTTCAACCCCAAAATAAATGAAAGGGATATTTTCTCTCGCAAACGCTCCCTGGTCACTCTGCATTGTCCAGTCGTCTTTGCCTGAATCGGGGAGATCGTGGCCAAAAAGAATTTTAATGCCTGTATCTTTATCTTCACCCGCAATGATATTTCTCAATTGAGGATTTTTAAATGTTCCCGACGCATATAATTCCCTTTTGTCGTTATGAGCGATCATATCCATGTTGATATTCAAAGCGATATGCTTTTTCTTAACCGGCGGATCTTTGACAAACTGTACGGCCCCTCTTAAACCCGATTCTTCAGCATCAAAAGCAATGAAGAGAAGAGTGTGATGAGGTTTGTTCTTCCGAAAGTATTTCGCAAATGAAAGCAAAGCGCCCACACCTGAAGCATTATCATCAGCACCATAATATAAAGTCGTACCATTTGTACCCAGGTGATCATAGTGAGCAGAAACCACAATTACTTTATCACTCCTGCCTTTGATATAGCCAATTAGGTTAGTCGCATTTTTGGATTCTTCCGCGCGGTTCTTAAACGTAAAGGGATGCCTGTAACCTTCGTCATAGGATCTCAATCCAATCTCACCAAAACGCTTAGAGATATAATCTGCCGCCAGTTTATTGCCCTGAGTTCCTGTTCTTCTCCCTTCGAATTTTTCTGAGGAAAGAGTTTTGATATCAGTTAAGAGCTGGGTGCGGTTAATGGTTTGGGACTGTGCAATTCCACTTACGACGAGGAATGTTAATAAGAGTGATGTTTTCATATGTTTTTTTTGAAGTCTGAAGTCAGATGGATTTCCGACAACTGCGTCCTTAATTTTCTAAATTGTGTCTCCTCCCAGTTCAGACTTCGGACCTCTGACTTCCGACCTCCGACCTCGGTCAAGCCACTTCCCGTATATCCACTGCCACCACCCGCGACACTCCGGGTTCAGCCATAGTCACACCGTAAATAATATCGGTACTTGCAATTGTACGTTTATTGTGAGATACGATAATAAACTGCGATTGTCCTGAAAACTCCCGGATAATATTGTTGAATTTATCAATGTTGGTATCATCAAGCGGTGCATCCACTTCGTCGAAAATGCAGAAGGGAGCTGGCTTTAACAGATATAGCGAGAATAATATTGCTGTGGCGGTCAATGTTTTTTCTCCGCCTGAAAGTTGGTTAATGGATAGCGGACGCTTTCCTTTGGGCCTGGCCAGAATATCAATATCTGAATCCAGGGGGTTCTCCGGGTCGACTAAAACCAGGTCACAGCTATCTTCCTGATTAAACAGGGAGCGGAAAACTTCAATAAAATACGCTCTGACTTTTATGAAAGCTTCCATGAATTTCTCTTTCGCAGTGTCGTCAATTTCTTTGATGGTCTGCAGCAACGAGGCTTTTGCTTCCGAAAGGTCTTTTTTCTGGTTTAGGATGAACATATACCTCTGGTCCATTTCCTGGTACGCTTCCATCGCCATGGGATTCACAGCGCCAAATTCGTTAAGTTGTTGTTTAATCCGGTCAGTTTTTTCGCGCAGGCTTTGTTCGGAAGCTGTTTCGGCTTCAACATCATCTGTCCCGTCTAATAAGTCGGCGATGTTTATTGAAAATTCCACTGAAAGCCTTTCTTTTAGAGCGTTAATTTCCAGTTTGATAGTCGTCTTTTTATCCTTAATCTCATTACTTATAAGGTCAGACTGATCTTTATTACGACGGAGATCGGAAATACTATTTTCCGATTCGGTAATCAATCCTCTGGCCGCGTAATAATTTTGCTCCGCTTCCTGAACCGCTTTCTCAAATTCCTCCTTCTGTAAGTACATTGCAATCAAGTCGTCATCTGAGTTATCAGCATGCTGAAAGGCTTCCAGAATGCCAATCTGAACGGTTTCGAGTTCCGCGCTGTTTGCTGTAATGCGGGCTTCTAAATTCTGCTGCTGGCTTTCGCGATATTCAAGGTCTTTGATAATACCTGAGACTTTATTCTGCTGCTGATGGAATTTTATGTTTTCAAGGTTGTACTGAGATGACTTTTCACTTAGCAATTCCGAAAGCTCGTTGTAATTTTGCTGATCAGCTGCAAGCTGATTCTGTTTGATTTGCCTGCTTGTCTTGAGCTCCAGTAAATGGGGTTCCGATGCAAGGAGTTCATTGGAAATTGATGCTATTTTTAATTCGATATCCTGCTTTCTATTCTGGCTGTTTTCGATAAAAGCAAGATATTGTTCCTGCTTTGTTTTTACGGAGGTTAGTTCATTCCCTAGACGGTTTATCTCAAATTGAAGCTGCTGGATAAATTCGATTTGCGAAGAGGCCTTCAGGCTGTTTAAACGAAGCGACTTTTCTTCAATAGTATCTTTGAGGTGATTTATGGCACTTTCCGAAGTGCTAATCTCCTTGGAGAGCTTTTCCAGATTTTTCGCACGGCCAATACGTTTCCCCTCGAATAAGCCCACCGAGCCGCCCGCCATACCTGTACGTGTTTTAGAAAACATGCCGGACTTGCTGAGCAGCACAACCTGCTCTGAAGGGAGGCCGGATTTAAGTTCCTCATCCTCGCCCGTTTGGATCAGGAAAACATTATAAAGGAGCATCTCGCAAAGCGGCCTGTATTTTGATTCCGTATCGATAATGTCCATTGCTGGGACTAAATCGGTACTACTTGTATTTACGCTGGGCCTTTGAGGGATGGATTTGACCGCATCAAGGATAAAAAAGTTGGCCCTGCCTCGTGATGCTTCACTTAATAAGCGAATTGCTTGTACAGCTTCAGCCTGACTTTCCACTACATAGTGGTTCATAACAGGCTCGAGGTAATTTTCAATGGCAACCCGATACTCTTCTTTGCAGAAGAGTATGTCGGAGAAAAGCAGCGCTTGTTTAGTCCAGGCGGCATTTTTCTTAAGGAAGCGAATTGACTCCGGAAAGCCTTCCAGATTATCTACCAGCGACCTTGTTAAATTGTATTCATTCTGTTTTGAATCAAGCTTTCTGCTCTCCTGGTTCAACAATTCTTTTTCATGCGCCAGCGTTTCGCCAAGGCCTGCAATCTGAAGCTGGAGCTCGTCCTCTTTTTCCCGGGCCCGTTTAAGCTCGCTTTGCTTGCTCGCGAATTTATTTTCAATTTCAGTAATTACTTTGTTGAATTCGTTTAGCTCACCTTCTTTGGCCAGGGTATCAGCCACATTTCGGCCGCTTTCCTGGTGAAGCGCGTCCCGCTGGATATTTAGAATTGCGATGTCTTTTTCAAACTGGTAAACCTCGCTCTGTATTTCGGTGTTTGCCTGGAGAAGCATGTCCAAGCCAGATTTTTCTTTTTGCTGTTTCGCACGCAGCGCTTCAAGTTCAGAATGTAAATGTGCCAGTGAGCTCTGCTGCTGAGCAAGAATCTCGGTCGCTTCGAGATGTTCCTCGTTTAATCTTTTCTGATTATAGAACACATGGTTGAGCTGATTCCGATCTTTTTCCAGCTCATCGCTGAGCCTGTTCTTTTTATCTTCTAAAAATCGAAGCTGTTCGTTCTTTAGTTTTTTATCACTTTCATATGCCCTGATCTTTGAGATGAACTCATTGGTTGCCTTTTGCTGAACAGACAGGTTCTTTTCCAAATTAAGGCTATCCAATTTTTGCTGCTGAAGCAGTGCTTCCTGAGTTCGTATCGCTGATATAATACTATTGTTATCGATTAACTGCTGTTGCTCGCGGTCTTCAAGTTGTGTTAATGCATCTCTGAATCCGGTAATTCTTAATGATGCCAGCGCGATGCTAAAGTTTTTATACTGTTCCTTCAAACGGTAATAGCGCTCAGCCTTTTTTGCCTGATTTTCAAGTGTCTTTAAATTTTTTTCTATCTCGAACAGGAGATCGTCGACCCGGCTTAGATCAGCTTCCGTATCTTTTAATTTGTTAAAAGTTTGCTTCTTTCTGAGTTTATATTTGGAAATTCCTGATGCTTCCTCAAAAAGGGCCCGACGGGAATTGTCCTTATTAGCTATAATCTCATCTATCATTTTTAACTCGATAATCGAGTAGGAGTCGGATCCTATTCCAGTGTCGAGAAAAAGGTCGGTAATGTCTTTTAGCCTGCACTGAACATCATTTAACCGATACTCGCTCTCACCGGAACGATATAATTTCCGGGTGATCGTAACCTTTGAAAAATCCGTGGGCAGGATATTTCTGGTATTGTCAAACGTCAGAGACACTTCCGCAAGATTAGATGGCTTGCGGGTTTTGGTTCCATTAAAAATAATGTTCTCCATTTTTTCGGAGCGCAGCATTCTGGTACTTTGTTCTCCAAGAACCCAGCGTATGGCATCCACAACATTTGATTTACCGCAGCCATTGGGCCCCACTATAGCAGTAACCCCATCATTAAAATTGATGGTGATCTTATCGCCGAAGCTTTTGAAACCTTTGATTTCCAGTTGGGTAAGCTGCATTTTATCAGGTGGCGTGCGGAATGGTCTGCAATCTTTTAAAGGGCTTAATTTATAAAAATATACAGACCTATGTAAAGTTTTTAACTGTTCAGCAGAGAAGTATTTTTTTTTAAGTTACAAACACTATTTTTAGTAATTATTAATACATATCAAATAATAGTAATATATGGAATACAGACGTTTAGGTAAATCAGGATTAAAAGTGAGCGCGTTGTCGCTGGGTAGCTGGTTGACATTCGGTAACCAAATCGAAGATAAAGTTGCTGAAGAGTTAATGGACCTTGCCTACGACAGCGGAGTTAATTTTTTCGATAATGCCGAGGGATATGCCGGCGGTAAGTCCGAGCTGGTAATGGGAAAGATCCTGAAAAAGAAGAACTGGGACCGGAGTTCGTATATCGTTTCAAGTAAGATCTATTTTGGCGCTGAAGAGAAGAAGCCAAATATGATCGGATTGTCAAAAAAACATCTTTTTGAAGGTACCCACAATGCCTTGAAACGCCTCCAGGTTGATCATCTTGATTTGCTTTTTTGCCATCGTCCTGACCCTGAAACTCCAATTGAAGAGACTGTCTGGGCTATGCATCAATTAGTTCAGCAGGGTAAAGCATTATACTGGGGCACCTCTGAGTGGAGCGCTTCGGAGATTATGGAAGCGCACTACTTCGCCGAAAAGAACCATCTTGTAGCTCCGGTCATGGAACAGCCTCAATACAGCATGCTGTGGAGAGAAAAACTCGAGAAAGAATTCCTGATGTTGTTCCGTAATTTTGGGATGGGAACTACAATCTGGAGCCCGCTGGCATCAGGACTTTTATCAGGAAAGTACAATAATGGCGCTCCGAAAGATACCCGCTTTGAAATGGAAAGCCTTGGCTGGCTGAAAGACCGTTGGCTGAAGGAAGAAAATCTTAAAAAAATCAATGAACTGAAAGCTGTTGCTGATAAACTCAATACCTCAATGCCTAAGCTTGCAATTGCCTGGTGTTTGAAAAATCCGAATGTGAGTACTGTAATTCTTGGTGCATCTAAGACAGCTCAGTTGAAGGAGACCTTAACCTCCTTGGAAATTGTACCGCTGCTGACTGATAAGGTCATGGACCAGATAGATGAGATTACGGGGACGAAGCCGGAGACTATTGTGGTTTAGTTGGTTAGTTGTTAGTTAGTTGGTAGTTGGTTAGTTGGTTAGTTGGTTAGACTGGGCGCTTAGTCTAACCAACTAACAACTAACAACTAACCAACTAACAACTAACAACTCAAATATCATCCAATTTAAAGGTATCCTTAACCCGGATTCCTTTTTCCGTTTCCTGCAGCGTACAGCACTCATTTACGGGGTCATGTTCCAGGAATAAAATGTATTCGTTCTTAACCGCTTCTTCCAGGTATCTTTTCTTCTCTTCCAGGGTTTTGATGGGAAACATGTCATACGCCATTACATAGGGAATGGGTATATGACCCACCGAGGGCAGCAAATCTGCCATGTACAAAATAGTTCGGCCCTTATAGCTGATCTGCGGCAGCATCATAGAGTCGGTATGTCCATACGCGAATCTGATTTTGATATTTTCCGAAAATGCCACACCGTCCTGATTTTCAATAAATTTCAAGCGGCCGCTTTCCTGTATAGGCAGAATGTTCTCTTTTAAAAATGACGCTTTTTCACGATCGTTCGGAATAACGGCCCATTCCCAATGTCTGCGGTTGCTCCAATAGGTCGCATTTTTGAAAGCAGGCAGAAGAGTGCCGTCCGGGTCTCGTTCAATAGAACCTCCGCAATGGTCGAAATGAAGGTGTGTTAGAAAGACGTCGGTAATGTCATCTTTGGTGAAGCCATGGCTGGAAAGCGATTTTTCTAAAGTATCGTCGCCATGTAAATAATAGTGTCTAAGGAACTTATCGTCCTGTTTATTGCCAATTCCGTTATCGATCAGTATGACCCTTTCCCCGTCGACTATCAAAAGGCAACGCATAGCCCAGGAGCAAAGATTGTTTTCATCTGCAGGATTGGTTTTCTGCCAGATGGATTTAGGCACAACACCAAACATTGCACCACCGTCTAATTTGAAATAACCAGCGTTTATAGTATAGAGTTTCATTTTAGTGTTTGGTTGAAAGTTTTAATCCTACAATAGAACCTATTAATAGGAACAGGAAAAACATACGCCAGAAATCCGTTGGTTCCTTAAAGAGAAAAATTCCTGCTATAACCGAACCTACAGCTCCAATTCCTGCCCAGACTGCGTAGGATGTACCCATGGGCAGGGTTCGTGATGCAAGGAAGAGCATATACATGCTTACCGATACGCTGAGCAGGAATCCAAGTATCCATAGCCAGAATTCTGTACCCGAAGTTTCTCTTGCCTTGCCGAGACAAGTGGTAAAAGCAACTTCGAAAAATCCGCCGATAATTAGAAAGATCCAGGCCATATTTTAAATGGAGAGTGGAAAGTGAAAAGTTGAAAGTGAGCGGGGGGTTCTAACTTTCCACTCTCCACTCTCAACTTACAAATGAATTACTTCCCCATAAGCATCCGCCGCAGCTTCCATAATGGCTTCGCTCATGGTAGGATGAGGGTGTACAGTTTTGACGATGTCCATTCCGGTAGTTTCGAGCTTTCGCGCTACAACCACTTCGGCAATCATCTCTGTAACGTTCGCGCCAATCATGTGAGCACCCAGAAATTCGCCATATTTAGCATCAAAAATGACTTTTACAAAGCCGTCCTTTGCGCCGGCTGCACTGGCCTTTCCGGATGCGGAGAACGGGAACTTGCCGACTTTAACTTCGTAACCTGCTTCCTTAGCGGCTTTTTCTGTGTACCCCACCGAAGCGATCTCCGGTGAACAATAAGTACATCCGGGGATGTTGTTATAATTTAAAGGCTCAGGATGATGGCCGGCTATTTTTTCAACGCATATAATGCCTTCCGCTGAAGCAACGTGGGCTAATGCCTGGCCTTTTACGATATCCCCGATAGCATAAATCCCATCGATATTAGTTTTGTAATAATCGTCGACGATGACGCGACCTTTATCAACCTTGACACCCACTTCTTCCAGTCCGATGTTTTCAATGTTTGGGGTAACTCCCACAGCTGACAAGACAATATCGCACTCAAGGGTCTCGGTTCCGGCAGCCGATTTAACCTGAACCTTACAGTTACTGCCGCTTGAATCAACCGATTCAACATTTGCTCCTGTCATTATACTGATTCCTGATTTTTTAAGACTACGTAGTAACTGCTTTGAAACATCTTCATCCTCAACAGGTACTATATTATCCAGATATTCAACGATAGTAACTTTTGTACCGATTGCATTATAAAAGTATGCAAACTCAACACCAATAGCACCTGACCCGACCACTACCATAGATTTAGGTTGTTCTGCTAACGACATGGCCTGGCGATAACCAATGATTTTTTTACCGTCCTGCTTTAAGTTAGGCAGTTCTCTTGAACGCCCACCTGTTGCCAGGATGATGTTTTTGGCTGCATATTCAACTGATGCGCCATCGGGACCTTTCACCTCAACCTTATTGCCCTTTTTTATCTTTCCAATCCCCATGATCACATCGATCTTGTTCTTTTTCATCAGGAACTGCACGCCTTTACTCATGCCATCGGCTACACCACGGCTTCGCTTGATAATAGAGTTGAAATCTGCCTCGGACCCCTGTACCTTTATTCCATAATCTGCCGCATGAGTAATGTACTCGAAAACATTTGCACTTTTCAAGAGCGCTTTAGTCGGGATACAACCCCAGTTCAGGCAAATTCCCCCAAGGGATTCGCGTTCTACAATGGCAACTTTTAATCCTAACTGTGACGCGCGAATTGCTGCTACATATCCACCCGGACCGCTTCCGATAACTATAATGTCGTAATTCATGTTTCTTTATTGTAATGTATTCGAGATTTCATGACAAACTTAGATAATTTGTTTTATATGGGCAATGGAAAACGGGAAGCCTGCAAAGCATCCTTTTCGTTTTCAACGGTTGGGTCGCACGGTGTATATTATAATCAGACTTAAAAAGTCAGTCAAAGCCCGGAATTTTCAAATCGTTAATAAACAAGGTATTGTGGATAAAATAATAGGACCGGCAGCTGTCTGTCCGGCAAAATCAAGACATTTAATATTAACTTAACAGGGAAATTGTACCAGAGTGGAAAATGCTCCTTATCTTTGCCGCAAATTCAGACAACCAATTATCTCAATCTCACAAAAAAAGAAATTTATGAAGAAGATTTTACTCTTTACACTTGTTGTATTCCTTTTTGCATTTGGCGCAAATGCACAGGTAACAACAAGTAGCTTAACGGGTACTATTCGTGATTCCCAGGAAACACTGATAGGAGCCACGGTAAAAGCTACCCACCAGCCCACAGGAACGGTATACGGTTCGTCTACGGGTGCGGACGGTAGATTTAATATTCCAAATATGCGTGTCGGCGGTCCTTATCTTGTTGAGGTTAGTTACGTTGGCTACAAAACTGAAACTTTTAACGCCGTTATGTTAAAGCTGGGCGAGCCATATCAGCTAAACGTTACTATGAGCGCTTCTGGAAGGGAACTTCAGGAAGTAGTTATCACAGCATCAGATCCTAGCTCTGTGTTAAATGCAGACAGGACCGGAGCTACAACAAACCTTGGCAGAGCCCAGATAGCATCTGTTCCAACCATTTCAAGGAGTGTAAATGATATTACAAAGTTCACTCCTCAAGCATCCACAACAGGTGGTAGCCCAGCAATCGGCGGCGGTAATTATCGCCAGAATAACTTCACGGTAGATGGTTCAGATTTCAATAACCAATTTGGTATCGGCGGTAACTTGCCTGCAGGTGGTTCTCCAATCTCATTAGACGCTATTGAAGAGATCGCAGTAAGTGTGGCTCCTTTTGATGTTAAGTTATCTGGTTTTACGGGAGCATCGATAAATGCGGTTACCCGTTCAGGTAGAAATGATTTCTTCGGATCTGCTTTCCTTAACTTCAGAAATGAAGGATATCAGGGAGATAAAGTTGAAGGTAATAAAGTGACCCTCGGTAAAATTAACGTTAGGCAAATCGGGGCTAGTCTTGGTGGACCGATCATCAAGAATAAGTTGTTTTTCTTTGCAAATATGGAACGTCAGGATCAGGTAACACCAGGTTCGACACGTATTGCAGCCAGACCCGGTGCTCCTTTTGGCGGAAGTAATAATAACGTTGTAAGGCCCACAGCTGGTGAGCTTGACATGATTAAAAACTATCTTATTAATACTTATGGATATGATCCCGGTGTTTACGAGGGTTACAGCAATCAGTCAAATAATTATAAATTTCTTGCCCGTTTAGACTGGAACATAAATAATAATCATCGTTTCAATATCCGTTACAATCAGGTTGAAAGTAAATCACCGTCACCGACCAGTACTTCTACAACGGGAACCGGATACTTTATGCCGACAAATGGTGGACGCGGAAGTATTCAGCATTTAGGATTCAGCAACTCCATATACTTCCAGGAAGCAAACCAATACTCACTGGCGGGAGAACTAAACTCTTCTTTTGGAGCCAAAGTTTCTAACAGTTTCAGAGGTAGTTTTACCCACCAGAATGATCCAAGAAGTTCTCCTAGTGATATATTTCCTTTGGTTGACATCATGAAAGATGGATTTGCGTTCACAACCTTTGGTTACGAGCCATTTACTTATGGCAACCTCCGAGATGTAAAAACCTATTCATTTACCGATAACTTAACGCTTAGTCTTGGAGCTCATGAGGTCACTCTTGGTGGACAGGCAGATTTCAGTACTACCCAGAATGGCTTCCAGCGTTTCGGAACGGGTGCATACCGTTTCAACTCATGGGAAGATTTCGTAAATGCTAGAAAACCGAATGATTATGCAATCACTTTCTCATTGTCTCCAGGTTATGAACAGGCATTTGGTACCTTCAAATTTTCACAGTATGCAGCTTATGTTCAAGATGCATTTAATGTGGGAGAAAAATTGAGATTAACCGCAGGCTTACGTGCTGAGTTAACTTCATACCCAGATGTACCGGAAATCAAGACACACCCTTTAGTCGCGCCTTTGACTTTTGAGAATGGCACAAAATACGATACAGGTCAGTTACCGGAAAACAGGGTGATGTGGTCTCCTCGTTTCGGCTTCAACTTTGATGCTAACGGCGACCGTTCTTTACAATTCCGTGGTGGGACTGGTATTTTCACCACAAAAGTTCCCTTTGTATGGATAGTGGCACAATCAGGTGATGCGGGTTTGATACAGTTTACCCAGGCATTCAACGGCCAGGCAAATACCCCTGGTCCGTTCAACCCAAATATCAGAGCTTACCTGCCGGCAACTCCTCCGGCAGCAGGTACTTCAATTCCAGCTACCTTAAGTGCTACCGATCCAAACTTCAAATTTCCTCAAACCTGGAAAAGTAACCTCGCGATTGATGCCAAATTACCCTGGGGTATCACAGGAACATTGGAGGGTATTTACAACAAAGACCTGAACATAGCTAAAGGGATCAACGTAAACCTTAAGACTCCTGTACCGCTAAATGTTGCCGGTTACCCGGATAACCGTCCGATTTATGGAGCGGCAAACGTGGATAAATTCATTAATAAATTAACTTCAACCGGACAAGCAAGTGCAACTGCGACAGGAGCGTTCAATCCAATTTTGTTAACTAATTCAAGTGAGGGCCATTCATGGTACTTAACAGCAACATTAAACAAATCATTCGGTCGTGGTTTATATGCTACAGCGTCTTACACCAGAAGCGAGCAACAAACTTTATTTGATGGAGGCGGCGACCAGTTATTAAATACTTGGTCAAATACCCAAACAAGTAATACTGGCAACAACCCTGGCTTAAGCTATTTTGGAGATAACGTTCCGCACAGGGTAATTGGTAGCTTATCTCTAAGAAGGGAATACTTCAAGAACTTAGCAACTAACGTATCGCTATTTTACGAAGCTTCGCACCAGGGTAGGTTCTCATATACCTACACATCCGATTTCAACCGTGATGGAGCATTTAATGATTTGATCTATATTCCAAGAGACGCAAGTGAGATAACATTTGCAAATCGTCCTGCATCCGCTGCAACAGGTGGTGTGGCTTATACCGCTCAGCAGCAAAGTGATTTGTTTATGGCCTATATTAATCAGGATGAATATCTTCGTGAAAATAAGGGTAAGTATGCTGAACGTAATGGCGGTATACTTCCATGGAGAAATCAGGTTGATGTAAGGATAGCTCAGGAAGTGTTCAAGGACTTTGGAAAAATGAAGAATTCCTTCCAATTCACTCTTGATATACTAAACTTCGGCAACTTGTTGAACAGTAGTTGGGGAAATGCCGACTTTGTGAAATCTGCTGGTATACTTGTACCACAGAATGTGTCTGCGCTTACACCGGGTGGTACTACCAGACCTACTTTCTGGTTGAATACATTTAATAATAAGCCGGTCGACACTACTTTCGGTACAAGACAAACCTTTGCATCCACTTATTACATGCAATTCGGTTTCCGTTATAATTTTCTATAGGATCTGAAAAAAGACCTTCGATACCCGCTCCAAATAGGAGCGGGTTTTTTTGTATCCAAAATTTTAGCCTCATTTTGAAACAATTAGCAGTCTGGTCGCTTATATTTGCTGCAACCAATTAATAAAATCAAAATTTATGAACAGACTAAAATATGCGGTCGCATTGCTTCTGGTGTTAGCCCTGGGTTTAAATAACCTCGCTAAGGCTGATGAAGGCATGTGGCTGCCTATGCTCATTGGTAAAAACTATGAGCAAATGAAAAAACAGGGTTTTAAACTCACTCCTGAAGACCTTTACAGTGTTAACAAGGCCAGCATAAAGGATGCGATTGTGTCATTCGGTGGCTTCTGCACCGGCGAGATCGTTTCAAAGAACGGATTGATCTTTACGAATCACCATTGCGGTTACGATGCGGCAGCGTCAAATTCAACCCCGGAGAACAACATCCTTGACAATGGATTTTACGCAAAATCTTACCAGGAAGAAAAACCGATTGCGGGTTTATTTGTGCGTTTCCTGGTTCGTATGGAAGATGTAACTCCCAAAGTGATGGCCGCTCTTTCAGGTGTCGAGGAAAAGGACAGGGCTGCCAAAATTGCAGAAGTAAGCAGGCAGATAACCTCTGGTGCAACCGCTGGTACGACTATGGAAGCCGATGTTCGTGATGTCTACAAAGCGAATCAGTTTCTTCTCTTTATTTACGAAAGGTTTAATGATGTACGCTTAGTTGGTGTTCCGCCGCAATCTATCGGTAAGTTTGGCGGAGATACCGATAACTGGGAATGGCCGCGTCATACCGGTGACTTTTCAATCTTCCGGGTGTATGCTGATGCTAATAATAAAGCCGCTGCTTATTCTGCAACAAACAAGCCTTACACACCTAAAAAATCACTGCCGATTTCAATCAAAGGAGTGAAGAATGGTGATTTCGCTATGGTTTATGGGTTCCCGGGCCGTACCGACCGGTATCTTACTTCCTATGGCGTTCAGACCGCCACCGAGAAATCTAATCCTACAACTGTTAAGCTTCGCGATATCCGTTTAAAAGCGTGGAAAGAAGAAATGGATCAAAACGTCGATGTGCGTTTAAAAATGTCATCTCAATATGCAAGCATCGCTAACTATTGGAAATACTATATCGGCCAAACAGAACAATTAAAGCGTCTAAAGATCTACGATGTAAAACAGAAAGAAGAGGCAGCATTTACAACATGGGCAGCTTCTAAGCCGGAAGTGGCTAATCTGATGTCACAGTATAAGTCGGCATACGAACTTTATGACCCATATGCGGTTCATTTAACATACATAAACGAAGGCTTACTGGCTTCGCCATGGGTTAGGAACGCTTCTCAGCTCGGATCATTGATAAGTGCAATGAGTGCTCGTAAAGACGACGCAGCATACCTGAGCCAAATGAATACCAATTTGAATAATTTGGTAAACACATATGAAAAGACTTACCTGGAAAACGCAGATAAGAAAATCTTTTCTCAGATTTTAACAGGATTTTATACCGACGTTCCGAAGAACCAGCATCCGAAATTTATAACTTTAATTGCAGAAGATTATTGGAAAGGATCTCCGCAGGCTACTTTCGAAAACTATGCGGATTTCTTGTGGAAGAACAGCGCACTGATCGACCCGGTTAAATTAAGAGCATTTCTTGCTAATCCTACAAAGGAAGCTCTGGAGAAGGATCCGGGTTATATGTATGCTGTTAATCTTATCCCCGCAGATTATGTAAAAAACAATTTTGGAACTACCTTAAGCGATTTTCAGACAACTAAGAATCGTCTTGACAATCTTTACCTGAAATCTCTGCTTGAGAAAAACAAAGGAGCCTTAATCTATCCTGATGCAAATTCTACTATGCGAATCAGTTACGGACAGATACAGAACTATAGTCCAAAAGACGGTATTACTTATGAGGTAAAGACTACCATCGATGGAATGGTTGCCAAATACCAGCCGGGTGATGACGAATTTGATCTTCCGCAGTCATTACTTGATGCATATGCAAAACGTGATTTCAGAGAATATGGTGAAAACGGAACACTGATAGTGGGTTTCATCAGCAATAATGATATCACAGGAGGTAATTCAGGCTCACCGGTATTAAACGGTGACGGTGAGCTTATAGGTCTGGCATTTGATGGCAACTGGGAAGCGATGAGCGGTGATATCGCTTTTGATAAGCAGTACAAACGCACGATCTCGGTTGACGCAAGATTTGTACTTTGGTGTATTGATGTTCTTGGCGGCGCGAAAAATATAATCGCTGAACTGGATATCAGGAGAAATAAATTGCCGGTTCCGAAGGATAAGTTGATAATGAGGAAGACGGAGTAGTGATTAGAGGTTGGTTGTTAGTTGTTAGTTGGTTAGACTCGACGCCCAGTCTAACCAACTAACAACTAATCACTAACCAACTAATAGGCCGTCTGGTCTAACCAACTAACAACTAATCACTAACCAACTAAAAATAAACGTACTCCCCAAAAGGTGACCTAATCGTCACCTTTTTTTTGTCTGCTTTTTCGACCCGGCCTACAATCTGTGCCGCCACGTTCAATTCATTTGAGATGTCGATAATATACTGGGCAATCTTTTCCGGAACGTAAAATTCCATCCTGTGACCCATATTAAAAACTTTATACATTTCCTTCCAGTCTGTTCCCGATTGCTCGTGAATAAGCTGAAAGAGGGGTGGTATTTCCATTAAATTATCTTTGATAATATGGAGATCGTCAATAAAGTGAAGGATCTTGGTTTGGGCTCCTCCGCTGCAGTGGACCATTCCGTGGATATCAGACCGGTATCTATCCAGTACTTTCTTCACTATCGGCGCATAAGTGCGGGTAGGAGAGAGTACCAGTTTCCCGGCGGTAACAGAATCAAATCCGGCAATACTAATTTCCTCGGTTAATTTTTTGCCTCCTGAAAATATAAGTTCATATGGAACTGCGGGATCGTAGCTTTCCGGATATTTTTCGGCAACATATTTATGAAATACATCATGCCGGGCAGATGTCAGGCCATTGGAACCCATTCCGCCATTGTATTCATTCTCATAAGTAGCTTTGCCATATGATGAGAGGCCTACAATCACATCGCCTGCCTGGATCTTATCATTCGAAATAACATCCGATCTTTCCATCCGGCAGGTAACCGTTGAGTCCACAATAATGGTCCGTACAATATCACCAACGTCGGCTGTTTCTCCGCCTGTCGAATATATTCCTATACCCAGTTCCCGTAACTCCTGGAGAATCTCTTCCGTTCCGTTTATGATTTCAGCTATCACTTCCCCGGGAATCAGATTCTTATTTCTCCCAATTGTGGAAGATAAAAGAATATTGTCTGTTGCACCGACGCAAAGCAGGTCGTCCAGGTTCATAATAATTGCATCCTGAGCAATTCCTTTCCAAACGGAAAGGTCTCCTGTTTCTTTCCAATAAACGTAGGCTAGAGACGACTTGGTTCCTGCGCCATCAGCATGCATAATATTGCAATATGCATCATCCTTTCCCAATATATCTGGTATGATTTTGCAGAAGGCCTTTGGAAAAACTCCCTTATCTATGTTCTTGATGGCATTATGCACATCTTCTTTATCAGCTGAAACGCCGCGTTGGTTGTATTTGAGATCAGACATTGTTCAAAAATATGGATTTTACCGCAAAGTTAAGCGCAAAGGGGCGCAAAGTACTCGTGCCCACAGCGCGCGCGAAGGTCTGGAAGGTCATTCAATGCGCTGTTTAATTCATCAAAAAAGCAATAAAATTTTCTTGTCAATTCAAGTTTAATTCTTAAATTTATTACACGATAAATTCGCCATCATCGTTAGCAGATTGATAAACTCAATCAGAATATTTAACTTTTAGTTAAACGGAATATAATCATTATTCGGGCCTTCCTTTCTAAACCACTCAAATAAGTTTTAACTACCAATCCTTCGGGAACGCCAGGGGAATTGTTTGTGCCTCGTTCGTACCAGTTCCGGGACAGTTCCGGGA
>JAZKHM010000104.1:21657-74942 GCA_040385405.1 Bacteroidota bacterium
CAGTTCCGGGACAGTTCCGGGAAGGCTTCGGGAAAATGCCTGATGCGTCCCGGATCTTTCTTCCTTCTTTCACCGATCTGGAGCGAAGCAAGGACAAAGGATTCTGCCACTGTTCCCGAAGAGTAGTTAGATGATTAAAGAAATTTTAAAGCTTAAGATATGAAGCGGACGCTTCAAGAGATTTCGTTAAACGAAACCTGCATGAGCTTACCGTTCAAACATCGATATGAATATAAGCTCATGCAAGCTTCATCACCGATAAAAACAAATTATATTCAGATGAAAATAGCAAATATATTCTAATTTCCAAAAAATAAATATTTCAGTTCGGAATTTAAGGAAGTAATCGGAAAACAACCCTATAAAAAAGCCCCGTGCTAGCGGGGCCTTATCTTGATACTTGATACTTGATACCTGATACTATTTAATAAAAAGCAATTCCCTAAACTTAGGCAAAGGCCATTTAGCATCATCAACCAGCTGCTCCAGTTTGTCAACATGGTAACGGATCGGATCAAAGTATGATTTTACTTTTTCGTCGTAAGCGATAGATTTATCCCTCACATCTTCGATATTGTTAGCCTTCTTACGCTCTTCGATCATCTTTTTATTGTTGGCCTTAATGAAGTTAACATGCTCAGAAATCTTTTTGATAATGTCCATCTGTGCTTCATAGGTTTCTTCACCCAGACCAATATCTTTCAAACCCTTTACATTCTCAATAAGAGTTGTCTGATAGCTGATTGCGGTTGGGATGATGACATTGTCTACCAGTTCACCCATTACACGGGCTTCGATCTGAAGTTTTTTGAAATAACTTTCCAGCAAAATTTCGTGACGCGCGTGTGATTCGCGTTTGCTGAATACTCCGGTTTCCTCGAATAGTTTGTCCGTTTTAGGATCAAGAAGGACGTCTAAAGCTTTCGGCGTAGTTTTTATATTGGAAAGACCTCTCTTTTCCGCTTCCTGAGCCCATTCGTCGCTATAGCCATTACCTTCAAAGCGGATAGCTTTAGATTCCTTTATGTAACGTTTTATAACGGTCATTAATGCGACGTCTTTTTTCTCTCCTTTCTTGATGAGTTTATCGACTTCAGTCTTGAATTTATTGAGCTGATCAGCAACAATCAGGTTTAAAACTGTCATTGGATTTGCTGAGTTTGCTGATGAACCGACAGCACGCAATTCAAACTTATTACCAGTGAAGGCAAGCGGCGAAGTACGGTTACGGTCTGTGTTATCTAAAAGGATTTGAGGCACCTTAGGAATTGCAGTCCAAAGCGCGGGCTCTTGCTTCATTTTTGAAGTAACACGTGAGGTTTCGATCTCGTCCAGTAAATCATTAAGCTGGCTTCCCAGGAACATAGAAATGATTGCTGGCGGAGCCTCATTAGCGCCCAGACGGTGGTCATTATTTACTGATGCAATTGAAGCTCTTAACAGGTCTGAATACTCGTAAACCGCTCTGATAGTATTTACAAAGAATGTAAGGAACATCAGATTATTCTTCGGGGTTTTACCCGGAGCTAGTAAGTTTTTGCCAGTATTTGTAATAAGCGACCAGTTATTGTGTTTTCCGGAACCGTTTATTCCAGCATAAGGTTTTTCATGCAGCAAGACTTTGAAGTTGTGTCTGCGTGCAACCTTGTCCATTAAATCCATTAGTAATGAATTGTGATCAATTGCAAGGTTTATTTCCTCGTAAATTGGAGCACACTCAAATTGTGAAGGAGCAACTTCATTATGACGGGTTTTCAAAGGAATACCAAGCTTGATCGATTCGATTTCCAGCTCTTGCATAAATGCCAGAACGCGATCTGGAATAGACCCGAAATAGTGATCATCCAATTGCTGATTCTTTGCAGACATATGCCCAAATAAAGTTCTGCCGGTAAGGTACAGGTCGGGACGTGCATTGAATAAGGCGAGATCGACAAGGAAATATTCCTGTTCAATTCCTAATGAAGCATTTACTTTTTCGATTCCTTTATCGAAATATTGGGCCACAGCTACTGCTGCTTTGTCCATCACACCCAACGCTTTTAATAAAGGTGCTTTATAGTCTAAGGCTTCGCCCGTATAAGAAACAAATACGGTTGGGATGCACAGCGTGTTTCCCATGATGAATGCGGGAGATGAAGGATCCCATGCAGTGTAACCCCTGGCTTCGAAAGTACTGCGGATACCCCCGTTTGGAAAACTTGATGCATCGGGTTCTTGCTGCGACAAAGCTTCGCCGGAAAATTTATCTAAACCCTGTCCATCCGAACCCGGCTCAAAAAATGAATCATGTTTCTCGGCCGTTGAGCCTGTTAACGGTTGAAACCAGTGAGTATAATGCGTTGCGCCCTTTCCGATAGCCCACGATTTCATTGCAGATGCAACCTGCTCCGAAATCGCCCGGTCGATAGGTGAACCGGAATCGATTGAATGTTCTATACTATTAAAGGCTTCCTTGGATAAACTGTCTTTCATCTTCTTTTGATTGAAGACATTAACATTGAAATATTCAGAAGGCTTGGCTGAAGGGATTTTTACTTCAGGAGTTGTTCTGGAAAGAACCGCATTTAATGCTTGAAATCTTAAAGATGACATTGTTTTGCTCAGTTTTAATTAAATTTTTGCTAAAAATAGTGTTTTGTATTATAAAAAGAAGCGATTTAGTAAAAATTGTGTGTAAAAATTACAATTTTGTTATGAAAAGGTCTTTTTGAGTTGTAGGTTATAAGTTGTAAGCAATAAGTTCTGCGAAACTAAGATGATAATTGTAAGCACGATGAAGTTATTTCGGATTCGTTGGTAATCTAAAACAGGTACCCACAGTAACCGTACAACTACTACTTTTAAATTACAACCTTTAACTTACAACCTATAACTTACAACTTATAACTTAAAACTTACAACCTATAACTTACAACTTATAACTTACAGTTCTAAACCTTTTTCCTACTTTTGTCCATCCCAACAAAACCCCGATACTTTGGAAAATTTGCAACTTACTACCACTGAAACTGCTAAAGATCTTGGCCTCCTTCCTGAAGAATTTGATAGAATTATAGAAATATTAGGGCGCACGCCGAATTTTACTGAATTATCAATATTTTCAGTAATGTGGAGCGAGCATTGTTCATATAAGAACTCAATTACCTGGCTTAAAACATTGCCAAAAGACGGGCCGAGGATGCTGGCAAAGGCTGGTGAAGAGAATGCCGGCATGGTTGACCTTGGCGATAATATTGCGTGTGTATTTAAAATAGAATCACATAATCATCCTTCAGCTCTCGAACCTTATCAGGGTGCGGCAACAGGCGTCGGCGGTATTAATCGTGACATCTTTACGATGGGTGCCAGGCCAATCGCCCAGCTTAATTCCTTACGCTTTGGCGATCCTGAGCAGGAACGTACCAAGTGGCTTATTAAAGGAGTCGTTAAGGGAATTGGCGATTATGGAAATGCGTTCGGTATACCCACCGTAGGAGGCGAGTTGTTTTTTGACGAGTGTTATACGGTAAACCCTTTGGTTAATGCCATGTCAGCCGGCATTGTTAAAAATGGTGAAACGGTATCAGCGACCTCTTATGGTGTTGGAAATCCTGTATACATTGTAGGATCGGCTACCGGAAAAGATGGAATTCATGGAGCGGCCTTCGCTTCGAAAAATATTACAGAGGATTCGATTAATGATCTTCCTGCTGTACAGGTTGGAGATCCATTCCAGGAAAAGCTTTTGCTTGAAGCCACACTGGAAGTGATAAAAACAGGAGCAGTTGTCGGGATGCAGGACATGGGTGCTGCCGGTATAATCTGCTCAAATTCAGAGATGTCTGCTAAAGGCGAACATGGAATGAGGATAGATCTCGATCTGGTTCCGGTTCGTCAGGAAAATATGAAGCCATTTGAAATCCTTCTTTCGGAATCACAGGAGCGTATGCTTATCGTTGTAGAAAAAGGCCGTGAGAAGGAGGTTGAAGCGGTTTTTGATAAATGGGACCTGAATTGTGCTATTATCGGAGAAGTTACCGACACCAAACGACTGCATTATTATATGAACGGTGAACTGGTAGCAGACGTGCCAGCGGACGACCTTGTTCTCGGCGGAGGAGCACCTGTTTATAAAAGAGATTATAAAGAGCCGGCATATTTCAAAGAGAACCAAAAGTTCCGGATTGAAAATGTTGAAGAGCCGTCTGATCTGAAAGCCGTCGCCGAACACCTGATTTCCCATCCCAACATTGCTTCGAAAAGATGGGTTACCGATCAGTACGATTCTATGGTTGGAACCGCAACCATGACTACAAACCGTCCAAGTGACGCTGCCGTAGTGAGCGTAAAAGGAACAGATAAAGCAATAGCCTTATCCGTTGATTGCAATTCACGGTATGTATACGCAGATCCTGAAAAAGGTTGTGCTATAGCGGTTGCAGAAGCAGCCAGGAACATTACCTGTGCCGGAGGCGAGCCTGTAGCTATCACTAACTGTCTGAATTTTGGAAATCCATATGTTCCGGAAGTCTACTGGCAGTTTGTAGGTGCTATTAAAGGAATGGCTGCTGCCTGTACAAAGTTTGAAACCCCGGTAACTGGTGGGAATGTGAGCTTTTATAATCAATCATCAGATGAAGGACCTGTGTTCCCAACGCCCACTATCGGCATGTTAGGGGTACTCGACGATCTGAGTACGTTTATGACTTCTGATTTTAAAAAAACCGGAGATCTTATATTTATGATAGGAGAGAGTGTCGACGATATTTCGTCGTCACAGTACCTGGCTTCATACCACGGTATTACTGCAAGCCCGGCTCCATATTTTGACCTGGAGAAGGAATACGCCATGCACCAGGTTATCAAACAACTTATTCGTCAGAAATTAATTCAGTCTGCTCATGACGTTTCAGATGGCGGACTTTATATTACCCTATTGGAATCTGCTATTCCAAATAAGCTTGGTTTTGAAATTGAAACAGATTCAAACTTCCGTAAAGATGCTTTCCTTTTTGGCGAAGCACAGGGTAGAGTAGTAGTGTCTGTGGCGGCTGAAGAACAGGAAGAGTTCATCGAACTTCTGGCTACTTCGGAAGTTGAATTCAGCTTTCTCGGCAGAGTTTCTTCCGGGAACCTTAAAGTCGATGAAACCAGCTTTGGATCTGTTACAGAGTCACAATCTGTTTATAATAATGTGTTACATAAAATTCTGGGAGAATAAATGATAAAACTAAACCGCATACATCATATTGCAATAATTTGCTCTGATTATGCGGTTTCCAAATCGTTCTATACAGATGTGCTGGGCCTTCAAATAGTCCGCGAAGTATACCGTTCAGCACGGGATTCTTATAAACTGGATCTCTCTGTGAACGGGATTTATCAAATCGAACTCTTTTCGTTCCCGAACCCGCCTGCGCGCCCTTCCCGCCCGGAGTCGCTGGGATTAAGGCACCTTGCTTTTGAAGTAGACGATATTGAAATTGCGGTTAAGCATCTGCAAAAACATGGTATGTTTACGGAAGAAATAAGAGTCGACGAATATACCGGAAAGCGCTTTGTATTCTTTTCAGATCCAGACGGTCTTCCGTTGGAACTTTACGAAGTCTGATGAGCAAAGTATTCCAGTTTAAGCAGTTTAGTGTGGATCAGACCAATTGTGGGATGAAGGTTAACACAGATGCTGCTATTCTGGGCTCGATTGCAACCAACGATAACATTGGATATGCGCTTGAAATCGGAACGGGAACCGGGGTTATAGCGTTAATGCTGGCTCAAAGATACCCCTCGGCAAACATCGACGCAGTTGA
The DNA here is from genome assembly GCA_040385405.1 of Bacteroidota bacterium. Classification (GTDB taxonomy): domain Bacteria; phylum Bacteroidota; class Bacteroidia; order Sphingobacteriales; family Sphingobacteriaceae; genus Daejeonella. The sequence continues at coordinate 27,450 of JAZKHM010000104.1, forward strand.
AATAGACGACATGGCCTCAGATACAGCCGAGTTGAATTTTAAAACCTCACGATTTGCTCACCAGCTCAAGCTGATAAGATCTTCTTTCCAGGATCACTTTCTGAACTGCCAAGGACAAAAATATGATCTGATCGTATCAAATCCCCCGTATTTTGTAGATTCTCTTAAATCAGCTGCAAAGTCAAAAATTCTTGCCCGTCATACCGACACCGAATTCTTCAAGAACCTGATAGCCGGCTCATCAAATCACCTAAGTCCTCATGGCCTACTTTACCTGATTTTGCCACTCGACACTGCCGAGCTCGCCAAAAAGCTGCTCTCAACGAGTAAATTACATCTCGAGAAAACCATTTTTATCCATTCCTTCCCAGAATCAAAACCTTATCGATGCATATTGGTTATTGGATTAAGGATGCAATGTGCGGTCACACAGAAAATTGTCATTTATAATTCACACAAAAATTATACGGAAGAATATATACATCTTCTGAAAGATTATCTGACAATATTTTAATGACTCGAATAGGCTTAATATCAGATACACACAGTTATCTTGACGAAGCTGTATTTAAGCATTTTGAAACGTGTGATGAAATATGGCATGCTGGCGATTTTGGGGACATCAAAGTAGCCCGGGCCCTGGGAACTTTTAAACCGCTTCGAGGTGTATATGGGAACATTGATGGCAGCGAAATCCGATCGGCATTTCCTTTACATCTGAAATTTGAATGTGAAAAAGTAAATGTATGGATAACTCACATCGGTGGATATCCGGGAAAGTACCACCCTAAGATCAGGGAGCAGATCTATCAGGAAAAACCTGATTTATTTATTTGTGGTCACTCTCATATCTTGAAGGTGATGTACGATAAAAACATCGGTTGTTTACACTTAAATCCCGGAGCCGCTGGAAAATATGGATGGCATAAAGTTCGTACGCTGCTCCGATTTTGCATTTCAGAGGAAAAAATACTTAACTTGGAAGTCGTTGAATTAGCAAATAGATAACGTATAAAGTACACTAAGTATGCATGGGGTATTAACATTAGGACAGTTTATTATTGAAAAACAGAGCGATTTTCCATATGCGAAAGGGGAGCTTTCCCGTCTGTTAAGGGATATAGGCATTGCTTCAAAAATAGTAAACCGGGAGGTGAACAAAGCTGGTCTTATGGATATTCTTGGTGAGGCAGGTACAATAAATATTCAGGGAGAATGTCAAAAGAAGCTGGATGTCTTTGCTAACGAACAATTTATTTCCGCCTTAACGAGCGGAGGAGAGTGTTGTATTGTGGCCTCCGAAGAAAATGATGAGTTTGTTCCGATAGACGCAGAGGTTTCTAAAAATGCCAAGTATATCGTATCGATTGACCCTTTGGATGGATCGTCCAATATCGACGTGAATGTAGCCGTGGGTACGATATTTTCAATCTACCGTCGGAAATCTACTGATGGCAAAGCCACTCTGGAAGATGTCCTTCAACGGGGAACTGAACAGGTGGCAGCAGGTTATGTAATATATGGGTCATCAACTATGCTGGTTTATACTACGGGCAAAGGAGTCAATGGATTTACGCTTGATCCATCTATCGGAGAGTTTTGCTTATCGCATCCCAATATGAAAATTCCAAAAGATGGTACCATTTATTCTTTAAATGAGGGTAATTATGTCCACTTCCCGGATGGTGTCAAGAAATATTTAAAATATTGCCAGATTGAAGATCAGCAGACATCACGTCCATATACATCACGGTATATAGGATCGATGGTAGCAGATATTCACCGGAACATGATCAAAGGTGGGATATTTATATACCCTACAACGTCAGGAGCGCCCAACGGCAAACTGCGCCTGGTATATGAATGTAATCCCATGGCGTTTATTATCGAGCAGGCTGGGGGCCGGGCGACCGATGGTTATAACCGCATTCTGGATCTTCAGGTAACATCGTTGCATCAGCGTTCTGCGATATTTATCGGCTCAGAAAATATGGTGCTGATGGCGGAAGAATTTATGCATCGATACTCATCGCTGACTCCAGCTGAGAAGGTTGAGATGAAACTGGAAGGAATGGGAGTTGTTGGCGGCATTGATTAATTGTCCTTGATTCAACTATATTCCCAACCTCAACGCCTCGATTTCAAAACCCGTATCCACCAGCAAATCATGCTGTTTCCCTGCTAAAACAGCGAGTTCGTCGCACCTTTCATTCTCGGGATGTCCATTATGTCCTCTAACCCATGTGAAGCGGATTTTGTGAAGCTTATATACCTCAAGAAAACGCAGCCAGAGGTCTTTATTCTTCTTTCCTTTGAATCCAGTCTTAACCCAGCCAAACACCCATTTTTTCTCAACAGAATCGATCACGTATTTTGAATCAGAAAATATCATCACTTCCTGCCCGGGTTTTTTTATGCTTTCAAGTCCTTTAATTACCGCCATGAGCTCCATTCGGTTGTTGGTGGTTTTTCGGTATCCTTCAGAAAGTTCTTTATAGTGCAGCCCCGACCGGAGGATTGCTCCATACCCTCCAGGGCCCGGGTTCCCGCTTGAGGATCCGTCTGTATAAAGTTCAATCATTATTTTGGTCTTGAAATGGCAATAATAAGGATTTTGTTTTAAGCATACGCCTTTCAATAAAGGTTAATGAATTCGTAACGAGCACCAAGGTATTTTTTACAATTCATCACAAAAAAATTTGCAGGCTGTGCCGAAATTCTTACTTTTGCATACACAAAAAAACGGTGGCTGTAGCTCAGCTGGTTAGAGTATTGGTTTGTGGTGCCGAGGGTCGTGGGTTCGAGCCCCATCAGCCACCCGTGAGCCCTTTAAGATATCTTAAAGGGCTTTTTAATTTTTAGACGATTCGAAAATCACCGAATAGGGCAAATAGAAGCTAATTTTTGGTTCGAGCCTTTCTGTACCTTGACGGTGTAAAAGAACCAATTACTTAAGTTTAATTTATAAAAATCTTTTAATCAGTTTGTTATAAATAAACCTCTTAGCTTTTCCGGTTCGATGTAATTGTTGAGATAAAGACAACTTTTCGTTCCACTACTAAATTCAAAAATATTTTGTCGTTAAATGGCGCCTTATTGTATTTGAAGTCAATTAACGTCTGATGATATTAAGACGAGATATTGCCCAGGAATTAGCAGATCCTATAGAAGAGCAACTCTAATTTTGCTCACATCATAAACAACACGTCCGCTTTTGATTCACAGGCGGTAAAGAAAAATAATACTCAAACAAATGTTAGTAATTTGATAGCTTTCCTATGTTATTTCGATTTGGCACATAATTATGATAATTCAAGGATATTATTAAATTTTGACTTGTAAAGTGAGATAAAAAGTTCGGTTGTCAGATGGGAGGATACCCGGACCGGGATAGCCGGTCGCGCGGCGTGTGAAATAAAATTGGTTGGACAGGTTATTAATATTCCCCTCAACTTTAAATCGTTTGAATTGATAGGATATTCCGGCATCCATAATTGAATACGCGGGGATCAGGCCCACTACTGCCGATACTCCTCCGTCAATCGCATTTGTGGCTTCGGTATATTGGTTTGAGAGATAGGTGAACTGAAACGATCCTTTAAGGTTTTTGTATCCAAATCGCATGCCCGTCTTAAAATTTACTCCGGGCACAAATTCTACTTCTTTACCTTTCACACCCGGGATCTGGCTTTTCCTGTAATCCGATTTTATCAAAGCGAGATTAGAGAAGACAACCGTACACCAGTTCTTTACTTCAGGATTAGCAAGGCGCCATATATCAGTTTCGCCATAAGATTCAATACCCATTATTATTGCCTGACCGATATTTGTCCGCTGCCGTAGTACCCGGTTACTGGAATCATAGTATTGAACCTCACCTATTCTGTTATCATAATTAAGATAAAATGCACTTACATCATAACTGTAGAACGAGGTTTGTTCACTCCGGATTCCAAGATCGATCGAATAACCTTTTTCATCGCTCAGGTTGGGGTCTATGGTAGCTGAAGGATTAGCCGTACGTATATCGCTAAAAGTGATAGACCTGTAATTCTGAGAGATGTTGCTGTAAATATTTATGTTGTACGTCGGTTTATAGCTTATTCCGATACCAGCGATCAGGAAGCGGCGGGGACTACTACGCGTCTCTGTGATCCTGGCATTACTAATAATGTTGCCTGCGAGATCATAGCTTATTGTGGAGTAAAAGCCTTCAGCACTGGTGTTGATGATTTCGTATCTCAGGCCGGGTGTAACAGAGAGTTTTGGGCTGAGATTAAAAATATTCTCAACAAAAAATGAGGCATTTCTGTTAGGGAATTCGTAGTTGTTAGCTGTGAACTGATCCGGATTAACAAAATCGAAATCAGCGTCTTTCCCCTTACTTCCCAGGCCCTGGACACTATGATTGAACCCCTGGTAATATCTTGTCCCAAATAATGCTACTGAAGGATATTTTCCGATACGGTATCTCTTCAAATAGCGCCCTTCCGCACCCCAGTTTGTGAAGTCTCCCTTTATCAAGTCACGTTCGCTATTATCGTCTATGGTAGCCACCCGGTTCGGTCTGAATCCAACAGAGTACCGGTAGGCAGACAGCCCGAATAATCGGACATTGATTTCATTGGTCGAATTGAGCTTATGGTCAAAATGCAGCGCAAATAGGTTCCAGTTTACACTAAACCAGTTTCGTTCGCGGTTGCTTTGCCGGGGATCGGACTGAAACATATTATCAGTTAAACCTCCCGGCTGATGAGCCAGGTAGTCCATATGCGTCACATCAATCCCAATTGCGGTTTTTGGGTCCGGACGATAGTCTATATGAGCATATAAAGTTGTACTATTAAAGTCCGTATTTGGCCGCCAGCCCTCTCCCGCCTTGTACTGAGCAAACGTATAGTAGCTCAATTTATTTAATTTCCCACTGGCACTTAGGAATGAACTGCTGAACCCGTATGAGCCCAAACTTTGCCGCGCAACAAGCTCCAGTTTCTTGTCGGCGATTGGTTTTTTCATAATGAAATTTATTAGCCCGCCAAATTGCGTTCCATACTGAAGCGAGGAGGCGCCCCTTACGATCTGAATTTGTCCCACAGCTTCAATAGGGGGGGTATAATAACTTTCAGGATAACCGAGTGCATCGGCACTGATATCGTATCCGTTCTGCCGTACATTGAAATTGGAGGAACGGTTTGGATCTAATCCTCTGCCGCCGATACTAAGTTGTAAGCCGACGCCCTCGTTTTCGTAAATATTTAGCCCGGCAACGCGCGAATACACCTGCCTTGCATTATTGGTCGCCAGGTTAGCAACGAGCTGGTCAGGAATAATTACTTCAGATTTTTTACCCTCGTATATACCCATATCCTGTACCGCACGCAGATGCCCGAAGCCAAAGTCATTTTTTTTCTCACTAATAACAACTTCGGCAAGCAGTTTTGTTTGATAATTAAGAACCAAGGTTATTGCGGACGTGCGCGAATCAACAGTAACAGTTTCTTCTTTAGGGTGGTGGCCCGGAGAAACGGCAAGTAAAACATAACTTCCACTCCTGACTGCTTGAAATTCAAACTCTCCATTTGCGTTTGTTAATGTTTTACTCTTGTTATCATTAAGGTAGATTTCGCAATCTTGTAAAGCCGTGCTATCCCTTGAAGTAATAACTCTTCCTTTCAGGGTATATTGAGCAGAAGCTGTAAGGGCTAAGCAAAAAAACAATATCGTATTAAAAACCCTTAATTTCATCGTTTAATGGTAAAATCCATGCTTTTGGACACAGTGAATCTTCTTGTTGGGCCAAATCGGTTTCGGGGCTTATCATTGCTCTGCCCCGCCGGCCATTAAGGGCAACGTAAGAGTCGATATATACCTGCGGAGATCTGAAGCCAAGTTTTTTATAATGATCCCGCAATATATGTGCGTATTGGAGGATCATATCGGGTTGTGTTGTCATCATCTTTTCCTGTAGCACCGTAAGGAAGTCATTGTTATTTACCACTGCAAATTTCCCGGTCGAATCTTTAACAGTAAATTGGGCGTAGCCAGCTTTCTCCATTAGCATAACCCGCCAGGAGAACCTATATCCCTGCTCTGTCCAGAACAATTCACCGGGATACAGGAGATATCTCAGCGGCAGGAACAATTGAACGATAAAGAACAACGATAATACAGTGAGTAATACACGGTTTATTCGCTGCGGGAATCGAAACTGCCTGTTTGTATTAATAACATCGGCGGGTAATTTCAGGATAGTGTTGACGGACGATATAATTTTCTTATGAAGATCCCCGGGAAAAAATATGAGAGCTGTTATAATCATTACGTAGGGGAATATTCCGATGGGGAATAAAAGAGCCGTCAAACCATGGAACACTACTAAGGTAATATATGACCACAAACGGGTTTTGCGATTCCATAATAAAAAGCCAATGGCCAGGTCAAACAAACACCCCGCCCAGCTAAAAAGAAAATGAACCCAGGAGTAGCTAAAAAGAAAGCCGATAAGAGGCATATCATTTCGTGCAGGCAGCCATATTTTTAATGGGAGCGCTTCCAAAAGCCAGTCACTGTTCAACTTAGCAACCCCTGAAAAGAAATACAAAATACAGACCATTAATTTAATCGAATCAGGGCACCATTGCGGTATATTGCCTGAATTAATGCGCTTATCGCGATAAGCATCGACAGAAAAATAATGATGTGCTGGCAAAAAGATCATCAGCAGGAGCACCATACTTATGAAGTAATAGTGATTCAGATAAGTACTCTTATCGATGAGCTCGATGTAGGTGAAGCTGAGGAATAGCGTTGATATTGCAATACGGTATTTAAATCCCAGGGCAACGAAAATTGCAGATAATCCGCAAATGAAAAAAAGCAGATAGGTATTTTCTCCCAGCGGCTTAACAAACTCAAAACCATAAAAACTGAAATAATACCTGGGCTGTATGTATAGCTGCTCAATCCAGCCCTTAGTCCAAAACCTGATAATACTTAAAAAAATCATTACTCCGATAGCCATTCTGAAGACAGCCAGTGGGGCAGCAGAGGTAAGCTTCTGAAAATAATCTTTCACTAATTTCACGATTTATCTAGTCCCCGTCATTGTCAGTGTAGGAAACTGTGATACTCATTGCGGATGTCATATCTACTTTTAGCAGCCTTACCGCTTTTTGCATTTCTTTATATACGTTGATCATAGCCTGATTATCGGTCATAACCTGGTTGTAAAGATTTGGGGACAGGAGATTAAGTTTTTGATTAATTACCTGGAACTGGGCATTTAATGCCTGGGTTAAGGAGGTGCCTGTACCGCTGTCTTTGGCTGTCAGTCCGTCAAGGTAACTTTTTAATGAAGGCCCTTCAATCCCTGTAATCGCACCTTTACCGTTAAAAAAATCAATTGTTGCCTGCGCAGCTGTTTTTGCCAGAACAAGTGAGATATCCTTTTTGTAAAATGCTTCTACTTTCTCGGCAGCTACAATGCCGTTAAGCATAGCTCCTGAGGGAATACCAAATTTTCCTGAGCGGATAAAACGTTCGAAATTCAGCACGTAGCTATTCACCAGTACAGAAGTTGATGAACCTGCATCGATACCAGTTTTATTTATAAACTCATTTCGGTAAGTCGTATTCCAGGCTGTATTTACTTTGGTAAAAATAGTGTTCATCCTATTGATGATCAGTTTTAAATATTCGATCCTTTTAGCTGCATCAGCATCTGTTGTGTAGAAAGATAGTATTGCCTGATCTGTTGCCCCCAACCCGTTTAAAAGATAATCAAGTGCCGGAAATCCCTGGGTGGGAAAAGAAGCTGGCACGTCAAGGTTAGCGCTGGCACCGGTTGCAATATTGGCAGCAATGCCAGTTTCACTTGCAGGATATATATTAAAGTATGACCTGATAGCCTGTACCTGCCCCGGACCGAAATCAAAAACCTCTACTTTTTGCCATTCGGTATAAGCATCCACCCATGCTGTTCTAAACTCTGCGAGAGAAGCGTTGGTAGGGTTAGAGGTAAAGTTATTTGATTTGGTTAACATCAACTCAAACTTTACCTTAAACTTTCCGTAGGCCGGAATAACAATATTATCTGCAATATTAGTAAGCATAGCTTTCCTGTCAAGGGACTTCTGATCTGTAGGCGCCTCAGGAGGTGGATCTCCCTTTTTCGAACAAGCAAAAACTGCCACAATCAGCAGGACAGATAATAACGCAGCTAACTTTTTCCCTTTAAAAAAATTCATGATTGCAAATCTAAAAAGGGTCAACACAAATTTTTGTGTTAACCCTTGGTTAATGATTAGTGTCCGACTATAATTTGAACTTTACTTTAATAGCTGCACTCGCCGCCGCTATTTTAGCAGGTGTTACATCCCAGAAACCACCAGTGGATGAGATCAGGTTTGTTATAATACCATCAGAAAATGCGGCATCTGCACCGTTTACTGAAGCAAATCTTAGCGAATAAATAAACCCGACGCCTTCACCTATATCGTGGGCTCTATCGGCGTCATTAGTTCTCGTGCCCCATTTTTCTAAGTAGCCTATGGCTGCAGCCGCAATAGTTGCTTCAAGTTGGGTTCTGATGAAGGTGGCTTGCGCTTTTAATTCCGCCATGTCATTGTTAACTATTGCAGCCCGACCTTTTAAGAATGCAGGATAGATTTTAGCGTAATTTGCTTTATTGTATTCCCACACGTAAGACCCCAGCGCAAACTCAGCTGTGCCCCGAACAGCATCGGTAGATCCTGAAAGAAATATTGGGCTTGGAGTAAGTAATGAATAAGCCTCGTCCCAGTTTTGCTCCAATTGAGTGTAATTCTTACCACTTAATACAGTATAATTATCTGCCTCCAGTCCTTTTGTCAGCAGTATGTTACTGATATAATCTAATTGAAGCGATCCGATCATAGATTTTTGAATGATCTGGACAGTTTCCAGTCCTTTGGAGTCGACCAGTCGTGTGCCCAGTTTTCCTGCTTTGCCTTTCTCTGCCACGACTGAGTTAGACTGGCTGATTGTTGCCATTGTTGCAAATTCTGCTTCAAGTTTAGCACGAACCGCATCTGCTTCAGCAGTTGATTTTGACGAAGCTATAATATTACGTAGTTGCACGCCTGAACTATTTAGCGCAGCATAAGTGCCTGTAAAGGGACTTCCCGTATTGGCTAACATGTTTTTCAAAACATTGCCATCGATTGTTGTCGTTGTAGCTGTACCAGCATAGGCATTAATTGCCTGGAAGATTTTATATCTGTTTCCTCCGGTTGTAAAATCGACTGTTGTAGCATTCTTTGAATCTACAAACGCTGTAGAATAATTTGTTGTAGCGGTTAATTTTGTATAGTCAAATGTAGGACGCAGGTTAGGCTTTAATTCATTATCTTTTTTACAAGAAGCGATCGACACTGCCAGTAACGCAAAGAATCCGGCATTTTTGAATTTAGTTAATAGTGAATTCATTTTTTAATATTTATTTAGATTAATTATAAACAAAGGTATTCTTGGACTCGCATATATCCAAATAAACCTGAAAAATATTTGAAATATCGTTTTGATATTCTCATATATAATTTTCAAATTCCTTGTTCAAAGGAAAATATTCATGGGATTTTAACGATCTGTTTGATGCTATATCGGAATTGGAAATAGATTAAAGTCGAAATATAATCTATTTGGTACTAGTCAAATATCCAAACCAGCTATATGCTATAACGCATCCATCAGTTGGTTCGACTTTAGTACGTATGGGGGGCTGCTTACATTTGGGACGGATTTAAAATAGGAAGGGTATTTAAAACGTTTCCGATTTCGATTAAATCTTCGACAAAACGATACGAATTCCGCACCGTCAGCCACCACTAAGTCTGAAAGCGGTTCAGAAATGAGCTCTTTTTTTGTTTCGAGCCAGATTATCGCCGTATATTTTCATTAAGACTTATGTGAAGATTATAGATATGATTAGGCTATCATGTATAAAATAAATGTTTCGTTAATCAGCTATCAGTTTCCCCTCAACACTATCATCCATCGCCTTACCTGTAACCAAAGACAAAGCAATTTTAAGGAATGCGATTGCTTGCCCGTTCTTGGTGTCCCAATAATAGCCCTCAGTGGGATGGACTTTGATTAAGCTTATGATCGGGTCATTTTTCCCTTTTTCAAACCAAACTTTAAACATGGGTTGCCAGAGTTCCTCTATTTTTTGTTGATTATCGATTATTTCCGCCTTTCCGTAAATGCTCACAAATCCAGAATGCTTATTTGCCTGAAATAATAGCTGCACAAATGGATCCTGTGCAATTTCAGCGTTTTTTTCACTGTCTTTACGGCTCAGAAACCAGATATTCCCGTCGTCATCTACCAGTTGCTCAGACATTGGTCTGGTCGAAAACGGCGATCCTGTTCTTATATTTGAACAGAAAAAGCAATTCTCACCCTTTTCTACAAGTTCCTTTAGTTTTGCTTTAGCCTCCTGGCCTGCGAGGTTCTTTATGTGATCTTCTGCGTTTTCCATAGTAAATGTTTTAATGGTAACCGAAAACGGGCCCTTGATGTTTTAGGTTTTTAACACGGATTCCTGAATAGCCACAGTTTGAAGATTTAATTCCACCAATATGTAAATTTCAATACCATTGCGCGATTACGGACAGCAATTGGCGCGGGGAAATAGTTATCAGTAAAAACGAGGAAAAGATCACTGGCAGGCTTATACCTCCATTGAAAGCGGGTATTTAAATTGATGTTCTTTTGCTGATTATTGTATTGTACAAAAGTAGTAAAGAACAATTTATTGTTGAATGTAATGTCAGTCCTGGGACCTATTAGCCAGAAATTAGTTGTTTCCCACGGCTCAGGAAGCACAATGTGGTTATAGCTGGTACTGAGCGCGATATTAACGTAAGGCTGAAACCGGTAACCAAGATCAGCTGTCAGATTCAGACGCGTTCCATCTGCAAAATAACCCCCGTACTGCCCCGAAAAAGTGTAGGTATATTCTTTCTGCGGTTTTGAGGCATAATTTAATCCCGTCGTCTTCCAGAAATGTTCCGAACCAATACTTAAACTACCTTTTCCTGTATTTACAGGATCGAATGATTTCAATAACCTGATATAGTTATCAGATGCCCATGCTTCAAAAGTGCTCTGATTACGGTGAGTAAACTTATAGCTGAATGTTGTTTCGTGGTCAGTTCCATTAAATGACTTAGTATAATAGTATGATGAGTTTAGAGCCGGACCATGATTCAGAATATTACCTGTTTTAGGAAAAAACAGATAACTGATCTTAGGATTAAGTCTTATGAAATCGGTACGGGGCACATACCCGGCTTCTGCATTATAGTTTTCACCGACCACCTCATGCTGCCAGCTTACAGCCCACTTCCTGCCCGAGTATTGCAGATTGGCAGCATGCACCAGATCATCACTATTTTTATTAGGACTGAAAGATTTCAGCATCATGGTCTTTCCTATCCAAAGATTATTTTTTGACACCACATTATATTCCACACCAACATTCCGGTTAAACCGACTGAAAACTGGTTTGCCCGGATAATCCCCAGGCCTGTAGTTAACTGATTGCTTGTTTACAAACATAAAACGAATATTGGAACGGGCGAAAACTCTTCGTTGTAACGCTAGAACAGCGAAGTTCTGCGCAGGCAATCCGTTCCCTCCAATACTTTTGGTTTGCATGTCCATAGCTCCGATGCGCCAGTGTTTGTCAAGACTCCCACTCAGACGGGCTCCAAATTCTATGGGCACTCCGAGGCCGATCCTTCGCGAAAAGAACGGTCTGATGGTAGAATATCCGAAATTTGCAAAGAGATCAGCATTCTCCAGAAAAAATTGCCTGCGCTCAGGGAAAAACAGTTCGAACCGATCAAGGTTGGTTACCTGTTTATCTACCTCAATTTGTGAAAAATCAGGATTTACAGTAAGATCCAAATTTAAAGAAGAAGTAATTCCAATCTTTGCATCTGCACCGATCTCCTTTCTAAATTTTGCACTTCTATTATTCTCATAATCCCTGGTAAATCCGCCAAGAACATATGGGATAACCGAGACATTCGTGCCAGCATCGGGTGGAGCCTGATCCCATAAAAGATTGCCGGTATAAGCAAGCGAAGCAACATTGAATTGCCTTGGTATTTTTGCCCAGGCCGATTTTTCAGGGACTTTAATATCCAGACGGCTAAAATTTATGCCCCAGGTTTTGATGCCTTTTTTATACCGGATAGATTTAAACGGAATAGCCGCCTCAAAAACCCATCTGTCTTCATAATGTTTAACTTCTGAATACCATTTATTATCCCAGCTCAGATCATACCCGTTACTATTGAATATGAGCCCGTCCCATTGTGCCCCGGCTGCGTTCACACCGAACGTGAAACCATTGGTCTGATCATCGAATGGGTCAATAATAAGCAAGAAGTTATCGTTCTTTGTATAAGCGAAGTCCCGTCTTAACGATTCGACAGCATATAATTTTGCATTTGGCTGATAACAAGTTGCAGAAATATACAGATTTTCATCGTCGTAGGTCATGCGCACTTCAGTCAGGACTTTAGCATAACTTGTATCCATCGGGCTAACCATGAAAAAATCTTTTACAGGCTCGGCATCTGTCCAGGCAGACTCTTCAGCAATTCCGTCAATCCGAATCTCGCTATTCGCCCTGGCAATTCGAAGCTGATAAGAACTATTGATTTTTTGGGCAAAAAGTGATGTGCTCGTACTTACAAGGATTAGTAACAGGAGATATCTCAAAATAGCATTTTAGTAGAAAAATGAGAACTTTATCATCAGGCTGTTAAAATAGTAAATTTGTAAGGTAAGTCCTTTCTGATTGGGCATTCTATTTTAAGAATTTATCATATGTTTGGGAAAAAAATGTATTGCGATCATACAGGGCAAAACTTTTACAGAATTAATACCGATACTGACATTAAAAAATAAACGTTTAAGCAAAAAATAACTCCCGGGCTCTGGCTTTTGTACACGCCGGAAGCGGGCTACATGGAATCTTAGTTTTTAATATTAATGAGTTTTAAAAAATCCGTTACCATACTATCATTTGCCGGCTTCTTTGCATTAATTGCTGCCAGCAATCGTTCTGATACGAACCAGTCTAAACCTGATGAAAGCCGTTTCACCCCGGTGACACTCACCCAGCCCGGAGATCTTGATGAACCAAACACTTTTGAAGTTCTTAGCGACGGCAGGGTGTTGATCAGCGAAAGAAAAGGGGATATTAAGTTATTTGATCCGTCCAGCGGGATGACAAGCCTTGCCGGATCCATCGCGGTTAATACCAAATATACCAGCGCGAAAGGAGTCGTTACTGAGGCAGAAGAGGGATTGTTGGGAATTACAGTTGACCCTGGATTCGATAAGAATCAATGGGTTTATACTTTTTACTCCCATCCCACAGAAAGTAAATTTGTGTTGAGTCGTTGGGATTTCAAGGATAACCGCTTGGTAAACGGAAGTGAAAGGATAGTCCTGGAATTTGCCACTCAGCGCGAAACCTGTTGTCACACAGGGGGAGGTATGACCTGGGACAAAGAGGGAAATCTTTATCTAACGGTTGGGAACAACACCGGAACCTCGCTTTCCTCATCAACAGACGAACGTCCAAACCGGGTTAACTGGGATGACCAGCGTGGAACGGCCAATACAAATAGCCTTATCGGAAAAATACTTCGTATTCGCCCGCAGGCAGATGGTTCTTATAAAATTCCTGCGGGGAACCTCTTTCCCGAGGGAACTGAGGGTACTCGTCCGGAGATTTATACAATGGGACATCGTAATCCCTGGCGTCCATCTGTAGATAGTAAAACAGGATTTTTGTATTTTGGTGATATCGGATCTGATGCAAATGAGGATACAGAAATAAGTCCCCGGGGCTACGACGAGCTCAACCAGGCACGAAAACCAGGGTTCTATGGATGGCCGTATTTCGTGGGTCCGAACGCGGCCTTTAATATTTTCGATTATCAAAACGGTGAGTTGCTTGATCCTAAAGATCCTTTGAAGCCAGTAAACAACTCGGTAAACAATACGGGATTAAAAACACTTCCGCCTGTAGCGCCGCCATTTATCTATTATCCTTATGGTGTGTCTGATAAGTTTCCTCTGCTTGGCAGTGGAAGCCGGAGCGCTACAGGAGGGCCAATTTACCGCCGGGCCGACTTTAAAGAGCCCAAACGTCCCTGGCCTGCGTATTACGAAGGGAAATGGCTGGCAACTGATTTGGCCCGAGGATGGATCATGTCGATCTCAATGACTCCAAATGGCGATTACCAGTCAATGGAACGTTTTCTTCCGGATTACCGGCCTGTAGAGCCTATTGATATGAAGTTTGGTCCTGATGGCGATCTGTATGTTTTAGAATATGGAAGCCTGTGGTTCGCCAAAAGCTCAAGCGCGAAATTAGTAAGGATAGAGTATAATTCAGGGAATCGTAAGCCTCTGGTATCAATATCAGCTGATAAAATCGGGGGCGCTGTACCGCTCACGGTGAACTTGTCTTCAAAAAACACGAAAGATGCAGATGGGGATGCGTTACAGTACAACTGGAAAATAAGTACCCCGGGTGCCGCAGATTTGGTTTATAAGACAGCAAATCCAGTTCTGAAGTTAACTAAGCCCGGTTTATATACAGTAACACTGACTGTTAGCGACGGGCGTGTGTCTAACAGTAAATCTTTATCCATTACGGCCGGAAATAGCCCGCCTGACGTGCAGGTTAATTTGACGGGTAATCGCTCTTTTTTCTTTGATAATACGGAGATAGCTTACGCTGTTTCTGTAGTAGATAGAGAAGATGGAAGTCTTGCTGCCGGAACCATCGACCCAAAACATGTTGCAGTAAGTATTGATTATATCTCCGAAGGCTTCGATTACGCTGAAATAATTCAGGGTCAGAGAAGTGTAGATGCTTCAGTCCAGTTTGCAGTAGGGCAGGCCATTATGAAGAAATCAGATTGTTATAACTGCCACACGTTGAATGTCACTAATATTGGCCCCACCTTTACTCAGATATCTGAGAAATACAAAGATGATCCGAAAGCTGAAGAATATCTTGCGGGCAAGATCCGCAATGGAGGTAGTGGAGTTTGGACCAAGGTTATTGCTATGCCCGCGCATTCGGCTATTACAGATAACGATGCGAGGTCAATTGCGAAGTATATAATGAATGCTGGATCAAAATCACCAGCAACCATGCCGGTTAAAGGAACATATTCGGTTAAACTTCCTAAAAACGACAGCGGTTCAGGCACTTATTTAATCCGCGCGGCCTATACCGACAGGGGTAAAGGGACTATTCCAAAGCTGAGTTCCGAGAATAACATAATTCTAAGAAAGCCATCTATTGAAGCTGCTTCGGCTGATATCACGGAGAAAGTGACAATAAAAGTAAATGGTATTGATGGCGTCGTGAATGTTATTCCTATAAATAATGGTTTTATCGGATTTAAAGGTCTGGATCTTGAAGGAATCAAGCAAATTGAACTCAAAGTCACAACAAGCATAAGGGAGGAAAATCCAGGGGGCCTAATAGAGCTCAGGCTGGATTCGCCAACAGGTACCTTAGTTGGAAGCACCGAGGTCGCTGCGGTGTCGGATGAAGTACTTGGAGAAAAGTCAGCTCCGCGTAAAATAGATATCAAACCAGTGAAGGGCTTGCATACGGTTTATTTCGTATTTAAGAACAGCAAAGCGCCGCAATTAATGCCTTTATTCTCTATAAGTAACATTAAGTTCCTAAATTTGATACAAGGAAAATAGATAACCCGGCACGATTCGTGTTTTACTAATACTAAAATAGTCGAATCTGCGTTTACTAAAAGGGTTTAGCATGCAATTGAATTAAACAAACTAACATCTCAAATATTAAATAAAAATCGAACAAAACAAATGAAAAAACTATTAACAACATCCGCTACACTTATCTTAATTATGGCTCTGTTTGTAGCCGCAACGGTTGATGGCTCCTGGAAAGGATACGTTGAAGGCCAGTACAACGTGACTGCAGACCTCAAAGTATCAGGAACAGATTTGACAGGCACACTTTCTATTATTGATAATAATGCGAAATCCGAAAATCCTGATGATAGCGGTTACAGCCCTTTCGTATCCGCACAGCTTGGAAAAAATGTGATCACCAATGGAAAACTTGAAGGTGAAACTATTGCGTTTACTACAATGTTTAATGGCAAACCTGTAAATTATAAGGGTACAATGGTTGGCGAAAAGCTTGTTCTAACTACCACTTTCAATGAGCAGCCGGTAAAAATAACCCTAAGCAGGGCTAAATAATTGAATATTAAAGAATGAGACTATGAAGAGAGGGATTTTATCGATAATATTATTAAGCCTTTTTATAACCAGCTTGTGTTTCGCAGCCTCTGTCATAGACGGCCGCTGGCAGGGAAATATTGAAGGACATTTCGACGTGACAGTAAATATTAAAGAAGACAAGGGCAAATTGTCGGGAAACATTATTTCTGATCTTGGCGAAGCACCTTTAACTGGTGGAAAAATAGTAGGAAACGATATCTCTTTTAACGAAATGTCATATAAAGGTATTGCTGTTTCCTACGTCAAAGGTAAGCTGAACGGCGATAAAATTAATATTCTGGTTGGTTTTCAAGGCCAGGATATGAAAGGCACGCTAAGCCGTGTTAAAAAATAGTTACTTTCCGGTAAGCAGGAGTAAATCCCTGCTTGCCTCTTTTTCTGCTTGTATGGAAATCCCCTCCGGATTAGTTCCATCCTCATCATAAACTACAAGAGTATTCCTTCCCGGCTTCAGCCAGCATTCAGGGATATACAAACCAAAGATTTTTATTTTTTCTGGATATCTTCCCAGATTATGTCCGTTCACCCAGACAGAACCATGACCCATGGTGTTTATATTCACCCGCCAAATAGTTGTGTGACTGCCGTCATTTTCAGGTAAAGTAAAAGATGACCTGAAGAAAGCCGGACCCGAAAAGTTTCCCTTCCCGGTTTGCGTCCAGCCTAAAGGGGCAAATGGTTCACCCGGACCGCCTTTCATTTTCCATCCAGATACAATCTTTCCGCTGCCACTACCATCAGCACGTTCAAGGATAACCGGGCCCGTTATACCTTTAACATCTATGGTATCAAGTCCGCCAAGGTAAAAGAGTTGTTTGTTCCTTCCATTGTGGGCTGTGAAAATGCTCAGAGTATTATTCTTTCCTGCATCCAGTTTGAAAGTGAACGACTTTTCACTGAGTTCTGAATTCTGAAGTAAGCCGTTCACAAATAGAGATGCCCTTTCTTTCAAGTTCTTAAAGCGAAGAGTGTACATTCCTGGGGTATCTACCTGTAGTTTTGTGCGGTACCAGGCATTTGCCGTTATGTCGCCGTCGGCACCCATTTGTAATGGCTGTTCGCTCGAAACCCAATTTGCGTCATTGAAATCGGGTGCAGCTGATTCGATGGCTAGTTTCATCTGCCAGGGAGCCAATGGCAGGCTAAGCTTTCTGCTGTTGAATTCGCGGATAGTGTTGCTGAGATTCGAGCTTCCAACAGGTTTATACAATTTCGCAGGAATACTTCCTTTTTCACTCCAGGATTTTTCTGTTAACACGTCAATTCTATCATCGCTTACGCTGATATCAGCAACATATGAGGGGCCAGTGATTAAATACCATTTGTCCATATTATCCACTATCCAGGTGCGCTTTGTCAAGGAAGTCTCCATAACTATTATTTTTACCCGATGTTCACCAGCTTCAAAAATATACTCTCCCACTGCAGATTTTACAATTGCAGAAAAGTGTAGTCTATTGGTCATGGTGTTGAAATTTGTATCTCCTTTGATCACCTTAGTGGCGCCTTCCGGATTGAAAACGAGTTGAACAGGAGTATTCATATCGCCATAAACAACCATTGTAGTTGTTTGTCCGTGCGGCAAAATGGCGAATATCCTTGATGGAGCCCATTCAAGCCTGATGCGGGAAGCAAGATCAAAATTATGGATTACCGGAACAATCTCGCCTCCGGCAATTTTAATCGGAACAGCCAATGTTCCTGGAATATTTTTTGGCGGCTGTATTAAAGTCCGCTTTGAAAGCTTCCCCGGATTGTCTAAGAATATGATGTTGCCGGACGGACTTAACCTTGAATTCACCTTTATCGACGTATCCCTTGTTACCCAATCATGGCTCTCTCCGCCATCACTGCTGTTTGCAAGGATTTCCTGAAAGCTTCGTGCGAACCAGGCGGCACGTTTAAATCCATAATAGATAGGTCGCAAATCGCCAGCCTGGCCAACTCCGGCTCCGTAGTCGTATGAAGCAGCCATATCACGGTCATTATTGTATTCAAAATTGCTGCCGCCATGAGCCATGTAAACGTTATAGCCATTTCCACCGTGTGCAATGATCTTCCATGTACGACGGTCATAAATCGTTGAATCCTGTGGCTGCGGGCCATAATTGAAAAACCATACTCCCCAAAATTCTGTAGAGAACCAGGGATTCGGTCGTGCCGGATCATCAAGGTTTTTCTTGTTTCCCGCCGGGTCATTCCCGGGATGGAGGCCGCTGAAGAAATAGGGGACCTGTAATCCAAGGGAAACAGTTTTATCAATAAGATGCTTGAAATACGCATTGGGTATTACGGTACCCCAGCTTTCCGGGTGTTCATTTTCCAGCTGCACCATGATAACCGAACCGCCGCGGTGGATCTGGTTCTGAGCTACTATAGGGATAAGCTTTTCGAAAAATCGGTCAGTGGCATCAAGAAATGGACGATTGTCTTTCCGGGCCACCAGTCCGGGTTTAAATTTAAGCCATATTGGATATCCTCCAAAATTCCATTCTCCGCAGTAATATGGTCCTACACGAACGATCGAAAACATTCCCAGGTCAGCTACCAGCTTTAAGAACGCATTCAAGTCACGGTCGCCTGAAAAGTTAAACTTTGATTCTTCGGCTTCATGAAAGTTCCAGAATGTGTAAATTTCCACTGCATTATAGCCGCCCCGTTTTAGTCGAACAAGCCGGTCCTTCCATAATTCCCGCGGCACTCTGGCATACTCTATGCCAGCAGAAACAATGAAAATTCTTTTTCCTTTGATGATAAATCCGCGTTTATCGTAATTAATAAAGGCAGATGCCTCTTTTGAAGGAGGAAAGATATGATCATTTCTGGATGGGTTTACCGGGCTGGTGGTTTGTGCCTTTGCAGAGGATATGGTATTGGCCAGCAGATGGATAACGATGAGGTAAATCAGGCGGACAAGCGGTTTAATCATGGGTATAGCTCTCAAATTGATTATTTCGATCAGTGTTTAAAGTTACATTAATGATTTTTAAAGCGGTGAATTTCTGTTCAGTTTTGACAAGTCTCTGCAAATGATCAGGTGCCTGTCTCAACTTTGCGCGCCGCAAATAAATTAACTCAGTGTAGAAAAAATAACTCTAATTGGGGTGGAAAATCCACATTGTGGGTAATTGGGATTTTTAAGAACTGCTCGAAAGAGGCGTACCATGCGATATTCACAGTGGCATGTAATTTGAATCTAATTAATGCCCCCCAAAGGGCATGTTTTTCATAGGTAGATGTAGGGTCGAATACTTGTGTTCGGCCCTTTTTTTATGGAGTTGGTTTTATTCGGCCGGAAAGATTGGAAACCGGGCCTGTATGTTTTTTTCATTAATACTAACCTTGGGGATAATGGAAAATATAAATGAAAAGGCCAATTTAACGATATGGCCAACAACTAACCTCTAATCACTAACCTCTAATCACTAACCTCTAATCACTAACCTCTAATCACTAACCTCTAACAAGCCCTATTTGTACGGTTAAATATTTCCTATAGCCATCATCTGCTCCATCGTTGGATTAACACTTCCCCCTTTTGGTTCCAAAGTTACAGCAAAGGCCTGAGCCCCTTTTACAGATTTCATTCTCTTCATACCTGAATGATCGTCGGTAGAATCAAATACGCCTAAATCAACAGGTTTTCCATCAACTAGTGCCCAAAGCTGATATTGGTGTTCTTCATCATTTGAAGGCATTTTAAGAGATGAAAGGTCGATCATGACTTCTTCCTTGGCCGGGCTGAAAGCAACCGTCAGGCTTGCTGCAGGAGCTTTAGGTGTCCCTTTAAGACTGACAAGCTTATACTGTGCCGGTTGCTGATAGATTTGCAGAAACTTTTTACTGTCCTCTAACTCCTGATTCATGAAGTTTACCCGGCTTGAATATTGCTGATTTTCAGTTTGCAATACTGCCAGCTGAGTATTAGACTCCTTTAATCTGTTATTTAGATTAATCAGAAGAATCACACTGACGAGCAGCAAAGCAACCGAAGCTGCGAAGGCATATTTATAAAAATTTGAAGCAGTGCCGGCCGAACGCAAAGGTACTATAGGAGTTTCCGAAACTTCAGAACCTCCAATTGAGTTAATGACTCTATTCCGGACAGCATCAGAAGGCTGAATAGCATTTGATAGCGCGTAAGCCTGCAAAGCTTTTTCGATCGCTTCAACTTCAGACCTCACGTCAGGGTATTGAGCAATCGCATCTTCAACCTCACGAACTTCCTCGCTGCTTAAGTCACCCAGAACGTAAAGTTCCAGTATTCCACTTTCTAAATATGTTTTCAGGTCTTTCACTTAATTAAATACCTTTCTTAACGTAATAATTGCATTTCTAAGTCTCGTTTTAACTGTTCCTAAAGGAAGATTTAATTCCTCGGCAGCTTCTACATGTGTAAATCCTCTAAAGTAAACCAGGTCGAGAATTGCTTTTTGATCCGGGTTCAACTTATTTACGAGTTCTTTCAAGCCAAGAGTTTCAGGATTTATAGATGTAGTGAAACCCTTGTCCACAGATAATACGATATTTTCTATGTCTTCGGTTTTTGAATGGTTACGAAAATCTTTTGATCGTGTTTTATCGATTGATAAATTACGCGCTATATTGACCATCCAGGTAAATAATCTGCCTTTTGATTCGTCATATGATGCTGCCGAATTCCAAATCTTAACAAAGGCCTCCTGCAAAAGATCCTCAGCAATTTCTTCGTGCTGTATGATCCGGTAGATGACTCCGTAAAGGGCCGCCGAGTACATGTCATACAAAGCTTCGGCTCCTTTTCTATCCCTCGTTCGAATGGCCTGAACTAATTCAGGCTCTGATAACGATATTTTACTGATCCTGCTCAATGGTTTTTGTCCTTGCCTCTAAGGTCGAATAATTTTCGTTAAAAACGCGAAAGAATAGAAAATTAAGTACGGGTACCTGCCATTCCAGACAATCAGAAAGCATTAATACACAGAAAGCCCCGCTTTTGACGGGGCTTTCTGAAATAATTGTCTTAAAGAAATTACTTTGGCATAATCACCGAATCGATGACATGAATAACTCCATTTCTTTGAAATACGTCGCCTATGGTTACCATCGACGTAGCGCCGGATTCATCTTTAAGGATCAGCTGTTTGTCATTCATCATCGCCCAAATTTTTCCTCCGCTTACAGTATTAAACTCTGCAGTGCCTTTACCAGCCTTGATAGCTTTTTTGATATCCTTAGCTTCAAATCGACCGGCAACAACGTGGTAAGTAAGAATTTTTGTTAATGTCGCTTTGTTTTCTGGTTTAACAAGCGTGCCTACTGTTCCGGCAGGAAGTTTGTCGAATGCGGCATTGGTAGGAGCAAAGACAGTAAAAGGGCCATCGCTCTTTAATGTCTCAACCAAACCTGCCGCTTTAACAGCCGCTACCAGAGTAGTATGGTCCTTAGAATTAACTGCATTGTCTACAATATCTTTTGTTGAATACATCTCTGCTCCGCCAACCATTTTAGTAGATTGTGCGAAACTTGTTGTGCTGATCGCAGAAGCTGCTAATGCGATTGCCAGGATAAATATCTTTTTCATAATTTATTTTTTTTAGTTGACATGAAATACGGGTTTGTGAGAGGGTTGGATTTAAGGTTTAAAAAAATAATTTGAGAATATATATATTGCATTCTCAAATTACAGGATGAAGAACTCACGCAGAGATTTTGTTAAAAAAACTGTTATCGGAGCGGCTTCTATTTCCCTGGGTGGAATACTCCCGGGATTTAGCGCTAAAAGCTATACCCGGATTATTGGATCGAATGAGAGATTGCTGGTTTCTTGTATGGGCGTTAACGCACGTGGTTTTGCTGTTGGTACCAATTTCGCTAATCAACCCGACTGTGAGGTTCTGTATTCATGTGATGTAGATAAGCGGGCTTCTGATAAATTTATAACTGAGGTAAACAAGATACAAGGTAAAGCCCCGAAAGCGGCGCCCGATTTTCGCCGTTCGTTAGAAGATAAAGATGTAGATATCCTTATGGTTGCCGCGCCCGATCATTGGCACGCTACAGCGGCCATTTTAGCTGCACAAGCCGGTAAACACGTATACCTCGAAAAACCCTGCAGCCACAGCCCCGCGGAAGGAGAACTCGTTGTACAGGCAGCCAGAAAGTATAATCGGCAAATCCAGATGGGTAATCAGCGGCGTTCGTGGCCCAACTCGGTTGGGGCAATTGCCGAAATAAAGAATGGTGTAATTGGCAAGCCCTATCTGGCCAAAACCTGGTATACAAACAACCGCGCACCAATAGGATTTGGCAAAATCGTGGATGTTCCGACCTGGCTTGATTATGAGCTGTGGCAGGGTCCGGCACCGCGCCGCCCTTATAAAGATAATTTGATCCATTACAACTGGCATTGGATGTGGAATTGGGGAACAGGAGAGGGACCAAATAACGGAACGCATACGGTCGACCTGGCACGCTGGGGATTAGGTGTTGACTTCCCTGTCCGTGTGAGTTCTGCAGGGGGGCGTTATCATTTCAGAGACGATTGGGAGACGCCTGATACGCAAATAATGAACATGGAATTCGGCAATAATACAATGATCAGTTGGGAAGGCCGAAGTGCTAATCGTCAGCAGGTAGAAGGCGCGGGAGCAGGAGTGATGTTCCATGGCGAGAAAGGCTCCTTACTAATCGGTGACAGCACCTCATATAAGGTATTCGATATTACCGGAAAATTACTAAGACATGTACAGGGAGAAGCCTTTGAGAATGATGCCCGAAGCCTCTCTACTCCATCGCAAAAGCTTGATGCTATTCATATCCGTAACTTTTTCGATGGTATTCGTACCGGTGCAAGGCTAAATTCAGAAATAGCAGAAGGTCATAAAAGTACCCTGCTGATGCAGTTGGGCAATATAGCTCTGCGTTCGGGACGAACCTTGAACATCAACCCTGACAACGGCCATATCCTGAATGATAAAAAAGCTATGAAATTATGGACCCGCGAATACCATAAGGGCTGGGAACCAAAAGTGTAGTATCCGGAGAATTACTCAAAATTATCAGTCAAACCAGAATTTCTCCCGAAATGAAGCCGTTTTTATCCGTTTTAATATGTTTCATAGTTATGACAACAGGCTGTCATTCACGAAAGGATGGCCTAACTGGCACCACCATCGTTGCGTCAGATACAACATTTGTGAATATTGATTCCGCACCTCATGTTTCTCCTCAGGAATCTTTAAGCAGGATGATCGTTGAAGCAGGATTTGAAGTTAAGCTTGTGGCATCCGAGCCCCATATCAGCAGTCCTGTGGCCATGACCTTCGACAATCGGGGGAGAATGTGGGTAGTTGAAATGGATGGATATATGACCGATATTGACGGCACAGAAGAGAATGACAAAAACGGAAAAGTCGTAATACTTGAAGACAATAATTTGGATGGAAAGGTTGATAAAAGAAAGGTTTTTATCGACTCTCTGGTCTTGCCCCGGGCCTTATGCCTTATAGAAGAGGGGATACTGATAGCCGAGCCGCCGCGACTCTGGTTTATCGAAATTCAAAACGATAAGCCCGGAAAAAAAATCCTTATAGATGATGCTTATACAGAAGGCGGAAACGTTGAAGCCCAGGCCAATGGCTTATTCCGTGCCATGGACAATTGGATTTACAGCGGCGGTTCTGAGAAACGTTATCGTAAAAAGGGTGATAAGTGGTTTATCGAACGGACCCATTTGAGAGGACAATGGGGAATAACCCAGGATGATTACGGCCGCCTGTATTACAACAACAACTCACAAAATGTCCTCGGCGATTATTTCCTTCCGGGCCTGGGCGCCGGGAACGGGAATCTGAGGCGCGTAAGGGGCTTTAATGAGAGAATCATATCAGATAACAGGGTTTATCCTGTGCGGCCAACCCCGGGCGTAAACAGGGGATATAAGGATAATGTACTAGATGCGCAGAAGAGGCTTGTAAGTTTTACGGCGGCTTGCGGACCGGTGCTATATCGGGCCGCACGTTTCGGAGAAGGGTACTATAACAATGTGTTCGTTGCTGAACCTGCAGCGAACTTAATTAAGCGTAACATCTTGCTAAACAATGGTTTTACCACGTCAGGTAGGCAAGCGTATCAGGGCAAGGAATTTTTAGTAAGCACCGATGAACGCTTCCGTCCTGTTAGTTTATATAACGGCCCTGATGAAGCGATATACATTGTCGACATGTATCGCGGCATTATCCAGCATAAATCCTTTCTGACAGATTATCTGAAGGGTGAGATTAAGAATCGGAGTTTGGAGAAATATGTAAATAGTGGACGTATTTATAAAGTTATTCCTAAAGGCAGCTCTCAACGCCAAACTGCGATACCCTCGAATCCAAACAGGCTGCTTGCTTTGCTCAGCAGTCGCAATGGATGGATGCGGGATATGGCTCAGCAGTTACTGATAGACGGGCGGCATAAAAACCTTGCACCTAAGTTGCGGAGACTGTTAAAAGATTCAACCGGCACTTTTGCAGGAATTCATGCCTTATGGACTCTGGAAGGCTTAGGTCTTCTTCAAACGGACGACGTTTTAACGATGCTCCGGAATGAGGACTGGAAAATAAAATCACAGGCTTTAAGTATACTTCCATCGGTGGTTAATGCAAATTCATACAAACAGTATTTACCAGTATTACAGCAAATAGCGCGGCAAACAGACACGCTTACGGCGCCGTATATTGCTTTTCAGGCTGGAACTTTTCTACCCTTTGACCAAAATGGCGCTATAGATATGTTAATGGCGCTATCTCAAAAATATCCTTATAATGGTTTTATTGCAGACGCTATTATCAGTAATTTGAATGGCCGGGAGCAGGAATTTTATAACAGGGCCATTGCCTTAAGACAGGATACCATCCTGCCGGTATATACCCAGGTGAAAAAAGTAATTGATGATATTAAGAGCAACGCTGCGAATGCGGATGCGAATCTGCTGAGAAAGCAGTTTCCCAGGGGAGCTAGCTTATTCCGCAGCACTTGCCAGCCTTGCCATGGTGCGGACGGTAACGGGGTCCGGTCTTTGGCTCCTCCCCTGAACAGGTCCGAGTGGGTTACCGGCGGGAAAAGCAAGCTCATCGCCATTATCCTTTACGGATTAACCGGGCCGGTGACCGTGAACAATAAAATTTACCAGGCCCCTGAGATCAGCGGCGACATGCCCGGCTTACACAGCAATAAGGACATTGTTGATGAAGACATTGCACAGCTGTCGAGTTTCCTCCGGAAGTCCTGGAGTAACAATGCTGAACCGGTAAGCAGGGAAGAGGTGATCAGTATCCGCAAAAAGTTTGCTGAACGCCAAGACCCTTTTACTGCTGGCGAGCTCGGTAGCTGGTAGCCAGGGGAAGTTTTTGACAATAATCATGTAAACTAATAGACATGTCGATATCTCCGGAATTTCTGAAAAGCTCCGATAAAGGTGCAAGTCACAATATTAATAGAAGAAATGCAATAAAGGCCTTCAGCCTTGCTAGTATAACCACCTTATCAGCCGGAACGCTCCCGGTTTTTCCTGCAGAGCAGGAGGCATCGGGACCTCAAAAGCTTGTCTGTTCGATTTATTTAACTGTGGATGAATTGAGGCTGGATAAGTCTTTAAAAGAGGGGGCAATGGCAAGGGTAATGGGATATCATAGACCCGGGGATGGGGGCGGAGCGGAATATACTATACAGACTGTTGCTGCCATTGATGATTCAGGGGCCGCTATTAGGCTAGCGAATGGCCTTTTTGCGACGTTATATCATGTTTCAAGCGTCAATTACCAAATGTTTGGAACCGTAGGTGACGGACAAAACGATGATGGTGTTCAAATAAAAGCTGCGCACAACTATGCTAACCAGAAGAACCTTCCGGTTATCAATACTCATGGTGAATTCTGGATCAAAGAAACAACTGGCATAGAGATATTGACAAGTGTACAATGGGGGCATACCGCCTTTCATATCGATGAAAAATTTAACACAAGAACGGTTAACCGTTTTCTCGTTCAGCCAAGAGAACAGCCGGTATCCCTGGAATTTGATGCGGCTGCAAAATCCAGACTGCTTGCCCAGATACGCCCCGGCGCTACGATTATTCCAGAATTTGCGCCGTACAAAAATCACCTGATTGTTATTACTGATAATAACGATAGAGTAGGTGTAAGGAGTGGCGATGTGTATGCCGGACGTTCAACCAAAGCCAGGGAAGAATTTTTCTTTATCGAAGAACACGGAAGGATTATAGGTGATTTAGCATGGGGATTTAACGATTACACTAAAATTATTGCATATCCCGGCAGCAACTCTTATTTGATAATTGAGGGCGGCACTTTCTATTTTTCCGGTGAAAGCATTAACGTTGGCGGCGGCGGATATGTTAACATCGGTTTCAAAGTTACGAGAAGCCGTACGGTGATCCGCAACCAATGGGTCGGACTTGAAAAAGGAAAATCGGACGTGGCTATGGCGCCCCGGAGTGGTTTCTACAATTTCTCTTTTGTGTATGATGTTCTTCTTGAGAATGTAAGTCTTATTCCCTGGGAAAAGGATCGTCCGGGCACCGATAAAGATGTCCCCAACGGAACTTATGGAATAGGGGGGAATTATGTTTTGAACGGTACCTTCAGAAACGTGACGGCAGAAGGTAGTCCAATACACTGGGGTGTATTCGGGACTAACCTGTTCAAAAATTTCAGGGTGGAACAGTGCATACTTAACCGCATCGACGTACATTTCTATTGCTGGAACCTTTATATCAAGGATTCAAAAGTCGGCACAAATGGTATTACAATTACCGGGGGAGGCGATCTTTTTGTAGAAAATACAACATGCCGGAGTAATAGTTTTATCAGTTTCAGGAGGGATTACGGTGCGAAATGGGACGGGGACATCCGAATACGGAACTGCCGCCATGCACCGACCGGCAGAGGGGATACGTACCTTTTGAATATGGCTGCCGATGACATTGATTATAAATATCCGATAGGATACGGCAGGACGGTGAAAGTTGAAGACATGGTTGTGGATTTCAACACCGTGCCCGATTCCAAAGGTATCTCATGGTTGATGAGAATGTCACCTTATTCACAGGGCGCTCACGGAGGCCGGGTATTCTTTCCTTCACATATGGAATTCCGGAATGTAGTGGTAGAAGGGAGAGATCAGGGAATGCGTCTGTTAAATATTCCCGACCCGCAAAATTACCAGCTTGGAAAGTCCGGTTCTTATGACGGAGTTCAAGTCCGCACAAATTGTAAAATCATTTTCGAAAATGTCCAATTAGAACGACTGACCAACCAGGACCCCCAATCTTCAGAGCAAGTACACCTTTTATTGTCAAACACCAAAACCAATGACTACAAGGATGAATATGCCCTTTACCCGGACATTAGGGTCTCCCGATGCAATGAATTTGCAGCTCATCTAGGTGGTAATATTGCCGAACTCACTGTTGAACAGTGTAAAGTAGTACGTTTAACAGGATCCAATACCGGTCTAATGCCTGGTACACTGACATTTATGAACTGCAAATTTGAACCCGTAGTGAACGATAATGATAAAATGTTTTATCTTTTGGGCGCCGAGTTAGGTACCAGTTTTATCAATTGCGTAATTTATTCACCAAGACTAGATAACCTGCCGCGGCCCGACCTTGTGAATAGAATAGGCTTCCTGCGAATAAATAAGGCTGTGTACTATAATCACATCAATACCCGCCTGGGAAACGATATTTTGAATTACTATAAAAGTAACAGCATCAGGCTAAACCCGGCTTTTATTGCGATGCTAAAAGCACATCATGAACTGGAAAGCGCCACGATCTGATTTTAAGCCTAAAAAAATAATATGTCAAATAATTGATCTTTTAATAGTATAAAATTGCGAAAAATGAGCACTATCGATCTTACAGCCGGGGATCCCGGAAAATCTAAACGATTAATGTCTATCGATGCACTGCGGGGATTTGACATGCTTTTTATCACCGGCGGAGGGACGTTCATTACCCGAATGGAAGGAAAAACGAACTGGCCATGGATCGATTCTCTAGCAGGACAACTCGAACATCCTGCCTGGTTTGGGTTTACCTTTTATGATTTTATTTTCCCTCTTTTCCTGTTTATCTCAGGAGTATCAATTGCCTTTTCATTGAGCAGGGACATAAGGAACGGGGTGTCTAAGAGTGTAATGTACCGAAAAGCATTCTGGAGAATGATCATACTCATTATTCTGGGAATGATCGATAAGAATATACCGTTTACATTTTTCGAACCGGCTCAAATTCGCCTTGGCAGTGTGCTGGGAAGAATAGGGATTGCTGGTTTTGTCTGCACAGTTCTGTACCTGAATTTTAGCTGGAAAGGGCTTCTTGCCTGGATAGGCGGAATCCTGCTGGTTTATTATGCATTAATTTTTTTGGTTCCGGTACCTGGCTTCGGTGCAGGGAATCTTACGTTTGAAGGAAACCTGGTGGGATGGTTCGACCGCAATTTTCTGCCCGGACGGCTTCTGCAAAAAGTTTACGATGAGTTGGGGCTGCTTACTCAGTTTCCGGCGCTATGTCTCACCGTGTTTGGTGCCCTCGCCGGGGATGTACTTCGATCGCATAAAAATGAAAACAAGAAAATTCAGACACTCCTCATCGCAGGCCTTATATGCCTTGCCCTGGCATTCGTCTGGAGTCTGCACTTCCCAATTGGTAAACGTCTATGGACAAGCTCATTTATAATGCTGACAGCTGGGATGGCCTTTTTTACTGTAACACTATTCTACTGGATTATTGATGTCCTCAAATATCAGCGTTGGGCATTCTTTTTCCAGGTTATCGGGCTCAATTCGCTGACCGTATATATGGCAGTCCGCTTTATTGATTTTGAATATACCGCTAACCGTATCCTTTCGGGATTGTATCCGCCAATACCGGAAGAATGGCATAACGTCCTTGATGCCTTGGGCGCCCTGGCTTTGGTATGGCTAATGTTATATTTCCTTTACAGGAATAAAATCTTTGTTAAGGTGTAATCCGGCTGTTAGTCGATAATTTTAATTATTAGTTGTTAGTGAGGGGGCTCAATTTCAACGACCATCCTTAACGCTTCTTATTCATATTCTCGACCCGATCAAAAAACTCATTCTGAAGCTGCAGTGTTTTAGTATCCGCTTTTATTTCTTTTAGGCCTTTAGCAAGCGCATCAATTTCGAAATCCGCATATACCTTACCAAGCTCTGCATTACCCTTAGCGCCATCGCCCGCATAATGGTTGGGAAATTTCGAATACCAGGCAATAGCAGTATAAGCCGGAACAGACAGCCGGGCTTGATTGTTCCCGGTTTCATCAGTCGCGCGGTCCAGTTTTACCAGATCGGGGCGGTAATACATATTCATGGATGTTTCCTTTTCGCCAGCATGCTGGTCTCCCGCAGCAGGCGTCTTGCGCATTTGCGAAATCTTGGTATTGAAAGCCTCATCACGGCCCGGTTCAAAAAAGTATAATGCATAATCGTGTCTTTTATTAAGCTGCGACTGCATGAAGAAACGTATAAATTCCGGGTTGCCGCCATGGCCATTGATGATGACTATTTTCTTAAAGCCATTGCGGGCAATTTCTTCTACAGTAGCCTGCAGCAGATCCATTATTAAATTGCTTGGAAGGGAAAAAGTTCCAGGCTGATGCCTGGCTTCGTTTATTTGGCCGTAGAAATAGTCGGGAAAAACCACCGCGTATTCTTTTTTTGCAGCGCGGTTAGCCCATTCGCGGACATGAATAAGATCGGAACCCATAGGCACATGCATGCCATGTTTTTCCAAAATCCCTATAGGGAGGATACATGTGCCCGACGATTTTTGAACCGCAAGCGGAAAATCGCTAGCTGTTAATTCATCCCACCGCGCAGGTATTTCCTGCGCTGCAGCGCTGCCGCATAATAAAAATAATACCAATAAAATTCTCATAATAAATAGGTCGTTAAATTTAGCCTTCAGCAGAACCGCCTGTTAAATTATAAATATCTTTAATATTCTCCAAAATTCGCTCAAAATCAATTTCAAGATCAATAATCCTCCCGGTATGGATATCGAATACCCAACCGTGGACGATAGGATATCCGGTACGCATATAACTTAGCTGTACCACTGCAGTCTTTATTACATTCACGCACTGTTCCTGAACATTTAGTTCAACGAGCCTGTCGTAACGTTTATGTTCATCAGAAATAGCATTTAATTCGGTTTTATGAAGGCGGTAGACGTCACGAATGCTTCTCAGCCATGGATTAAGAATACCCATATCCCTGGACTGCATAGCAGCTTTCACGCCGCCGCAATTATAATGGCCGCATACGATAATATGTTTAACCCCAAGGCTGCTGATCGCATAATTAATAACTGACATTACGTTCAGATCCACATTATTTACCAGGTTGGCAATGTTGCGATGAATAAAGGCCTCACCCGGTCCGAGTCCCATGATCTCTTCAGCAGTGACCCGGCTGTCGCTGCAGCCAATATAAAGGTAGTCCGGATTATGGTCGCTGGCTAGTTCTTTGAAAAAGTCTGCGTCAGTTTCAGTCTTGCTTTGGATCCATCTTTTGTTGTTCTCGAAGAGCTGTTCGTAGCTAGTCATTTGAATTGGTTAGATTTAGATGATGGTTTATGGTTAAAGTTAGGTAAATTATACCGTCTGGTCCACCCAGCCTAACTACTAACCACTAATGCTGGGAAATATATCGGTGGTTTGCCATATAACTTCCCATGCCTCGTAACGTTTTTGATCCCGGTCAAACTTTAGCAGCTATTTTCAGTTTATTTCAATTTTTTTTCATAGAATTATGAACTGATTTATTTAAACTTAAATCCGTACATATTTGGCATCTGAAGGGAAATATTAGCTCCAGATTCTATAATAATTAAACATCTAAACTAATTCGCTGAATACTTATGAACAAGACTAAAACAAACGAAATTCTTCAAAGTCCGGCTTTCAGAAAGCTGGTGAAAAATAGATGGAACATCTCGTTATCATTTACTTTCCTGATGCTTTTTGTATACCTCGGGTTTTTATTGGTTGTTGCTTATCAGAAGGATACACTTAAAATGCCGGTAGGCGAGTCGCTCAACCTGGCTATTATTGTGGGCATCGGTATCATTATTTTTTCATGGCTGATCACCGGTGTTTACGTTTATTGGGCGAATAACTATTACGATGCTGCAGTAAAGGAAATAAAGAAAGATCTCTAATCAGTTCAAAAATTCATAAACTAAAATGTCTCTAAACTTACTTCTTCAAGTCAACCCAACCGCCCCTGTTTCTACACTGGGGACGGCAAATCCGGTATCCATTGCAATCTTTTTCGTCTTCGTTGTAGTAACACTTTATATAACGTACTGGGCTGCCAAAAAAACTAAAACCGGTTCTGAATTCTATGCCGCAGGTCGCAATATCTCCGGGTTTCAAAATGGCTTAGCCCTTTCCGGAGATTATATGAGTGCTGCATCTTTTCTTGGAATTGCTGGAATGGTTGCCACTAAAGGCTACGACGGATTAATATACTCTATCGGCTTCCTTGTGGGATGGCCACTGATTATGTTCCTGATTGCTGAACCACTGCGTAATCTGGGCAAATATACCTTTGCCGATGTTGTTGCTTATCGTTTGAAACAAAGGCCGATTCGAATAGCATCGTCCGTTGGATCTTTGCTGACAATTTCGTTTTACCTTATCGCTCAAATGGTGGGTGCGGGAACATTGATTAAAACACTGTTCGGACTAGATTATGAGATTGCAATAGTTATAGTTGGTATAGTGATGACCAGCTATGTGCTTTTTGGCGGGATGATCGCCACAACATGGGTACAGATCATTAAAGCAGTATTGTTATTATCAGGCGCGACTATCCTTGTAGTACTGGCTATGGCGAAATTTAATTTCAGCCCGGGCGAACTATTTGATTCTGTAAGAACCCAATATGGGGCAGATATGCTGGCTCCAGGCGGTTATATTACAAATCCGCTTGATGCATTATCATTAGGTCTGGCGCTGATGCTTGGAACCGCCGGATTACCGCATATATTGATGCGCTTCTATACTGTTCCTGATGATAAGGCTGCCCGTAAATCGGTTTTCGTTGCTACAGGATTTATTGGGTATTTCTATATCCTGACATTCTTTATTGGTTTCGCTGCTATGGCACTCGTTGGAAAGGATTCAATCGAAGTTCTTGACAAAGGGGGTAACATGGCTGCTCTTTTGCTCGCTGAGCATACCGGTGGAAGTGCATTTCTTGGGTTTATCGCTTCTGTAGCCTTTGCGACTATCCTGGCAGTGGTAGCCGGATTGACCTTGTCAGGTGCATCAAGTATCTCACATGATCTTTATGTGCACGTTGTTAAAAAAGGTGTTTCAGATGAAAAAGGAGAGATTAAGGTGGCCAAAAGAGCTACCATTTTTCTTGGGATACTAGCTATGGGCCTCGGTATAATATTCAAAGGCGAGAACGTGGCATTCATGGTAGGTCTTGCTTTCTCGATCGCGGCAAGCGCAAACTTCCCTGCATTGCTTATGTCGATTATCTGGAAAGGTTTTACGACTCAGGGAGCAGTGTTAAGCATTGTTACCGGCGCTGTACTTTCCCTGGTGCTTATTGTTTTGAGTCCAACCGTATGGGTTGATGTATTAGGAAATGCTGAGGCAATATTCCCGTTGAAAAACCCGGCACTGGTATCCATGACTTCCGCGTTTGTAGTAGGAATCCTGGTGTCACTTTTCAAACCGGAACCTGAAGCTGCTGCTAAATTCGAGAGTGAAAAACTTAGGACTTACCTTGGCGTTGGTTCTGAACAATAATATTAAAATAACAATAACATGAAACGAAGAGACCTCCTAAAAGGCCTTACTTTATTACCATTGGCTGGAGGAACTTTTGCTCAGAAGGCACAGGCTGCGGAAGTGTCGGCGGGTGCCGCAGCCAAACGGAATTTATACAAAGAACTTGGGGTGCGCACATTCATAAACGGCCGTGGCACAATTACGTTTATGACAGGCTCACTGATGCATGATGAAGTCCTGGACACGATAAAGGATACCTCGAAAGTATACTGTATGATTGACGAGCTGCAGGATAAAGTAGGCGCAAAAATCGCGGAATGGACACATGCGGAAGCCGCTACCGTTACTTCAGGAGCTTTCTCAGCATTAATGCTGGGCATGGCAGGAGTTCTTACAGGGCTTGATGCAAAAAAGGCTGCTCTTTTGCCGAAGCTTGAAGGCACAGGAATGAAGACCGAAGTAATTATGCAGAAAGGACACGATATAGGATATAATCAGGCGCTTACAAACTGCGGTGTTACAATAATACAGGTAGATGGCGTAGATGAACTTGAGAAAACTATTTCAGAAAAGACCGCTCTGATGCATTTTTTAAACGCAAATGCGGATAACGGAAAAATAGGACACGAAGAATGGATCAGAATTGCCAGAAAGAATAATATCCCCACCATGGTTGACATGGCAGCAGATGTTCCTCCTGTAGAAAACTTATGGAAATTCAACGATATGGGTTATGATCTGGTATGCTGCTCTGGAGGAAAAGCCATACGCGGCCCTCAAAGTTCCGGCATATTAATGGGTAAAAAGGACCTGATCGCGGCTGCCCGTCTAAGTGCTTCCCCGAGATCAAATACAATAGGCCGCGGCCATAAGGTTAACAAAGAAGAAATACTTGGATTATACGTGGCCCTTGAGCGATTTTTAAGAACTGCTGATTCAGAATGGAAGATGTGGGAAAGTCAGATAGCTACGATCGATAAAACCATGCAGGGATTAAAGGGAGTAACTACTCGTGTGTTTGTCCCGCCCTTCGCTAATCATGTGCCAACTATTGAAGTTAAATGGGACCCCGCGGTTGTGAAGCTTACCACTCAACAGATGCAGCTTAATTTAAGAAATGGAAATCCTTCGATTGAGATCAATCCTGGACGAAACAGTCTCCAAATTGCAACATTTGTAATGGTACCCGGTGAAGAAAAGATTGTTGCTAAACGTGTAAAGGAAGAACTTATAGCGGCTGCTGTGTAAGTCAGAAGGTCCGACTTTCGCCTGGTCCATTTCCGACATTGCGATTCCGGCGAAGACTGGACTCGCAATGTTCACAAAACACGTTGTTTTTCCGCGAAAACGGGACCTCCTACAACCTAAACAGCCAGTGTCGGGTTAAATCATTTCCTGCTTTGACAGTAGACTTAAAAACTATGGTACAGACCAATGTTCAGAAAAAGGAGGTGTTTTGTTTCAGATCTGATAACATTTTCCACGCGGTAATCAAACCCGGTTTCGATCTTGTTTTTATCTGATATGTCATAACCTAGAGATGCTAAGCCTCTGATCTCGAGATCGCCTTTGGAGTCCTGAAGGATGCCTAAATATTCATTATTTAGCTTCAGATAAAATTCCCCTGGATCAATTTCAAATCCGTTCAACGGTTTCTCCCAGCTTAACCTGTAACGTAAACGCCACTGTACTGATTCATCTTTTTCGAAAGTCTGATCGGTGCGGAAGCGATGTGATATTCTTGATGCCAGCATCTTGCGCGTAATAGCATATTGCTGAATTATGCGGTGAGTGAACGAATTATCGGCCCGGCGTATTAAATATCCGCCGCCAAATGCATGCAAAGGATCTGTACTTTTCGTTGCTATCAATTCAACATCCAAGCGGTCAAATTCTTTTTGGTTTTTTCCGGCAGGATAGGGATTCTTGAAAAATATTTGCCTTCCCTCTAATTTGGAATTTATTTTCCACTTCTCACCCAATTTAAAATCTGAGTTTATCTGGGGTATTAATCCAACTTCATTCTGCGAATAACTTTCTAAACTAAGGCAAAATAACAGCGTACAAACAAAAAGTAACTTCATCCCAAATCTTCCCGTTAAACAATCGCTAATAAATCAAATGTTGATTGGTACGCTGCACGATCCTCGATTCCCGGATTATCTGCCCTTGATGATCAGCCAATACTTCATAATATGCTGTACGCCCTTGCTTCGTTCCTATGAAAGTGATTTCATAGTTTGTCGTGTAAAATCCGGTCACATTTTCACCTCTGACCAATGCCCCTAAGTCGGCCGCATTTCCCAGCCATTGTATTTGTGTTTTCTGTAGCTTATATCTGGAAAATCGGCTTCCCAGATTCTTTTCAATTGCAGTCCGGACATCTTCCGGAATGGAGTTGAATTTTATTACCATTTCGATATCTTCTAAATCACCGCTCATGTTAAATTTAACACTGTATAGATGTCCGTGCTTTTTTCCTTTCGCTTCCACTGCTTTGCCATCCAGGTTTTCTTCACCATACCACTTCATCCGTACATCTTTAAAGTTAGCCTCTACATAATCAAAAGCTTTTGCCGGAACTTCAGATGACTTTATACGATATTCGCGCTCTGACTTGACCTGTGAAAAGGCGACGGCTAGGTTGAAGAGGAGGATAATTAAAGTTATATATGCTTTCATAGTAAGTTGTAATGGGTTGCCAGTTACTAGTTGCCCCTTGCAAGGCTAATCGGAGATCAGTTACCAGTTATCTGTTGCCAGGCTAATCGCATATTTGTTGCCTGTTGCCTGTTACCGGGCTAATCGGATATCAGTTGGCGGTTACCCGGTTTCAGTTCGAACGTGTAGTTAAACCTGGCCTGGCAACTGGTAACTACGGGACCACCATATCAGAGAAAGGCATCACATAAGCCTGCAAAAACACGAGCAATCCGACAAGCGCCGCCAAAGCAATACTATGAAAAAAAACGTAGCGTAGAATCTGTCCTTCATGGCCGTACCAGTTTGTGGCGGTACTGGCAACCACTATACTTTGCGCGTCGACCATTTTGCCCATTACTCCACCTGAGCTGTTTGCGGCTGCCATAAGAATGGGACTTACATCAGTCTGTTTTGCAGTAATCGTTTGGAGGCTGCCAAAAAGCACGTTCGAGGCCGTATCTGACCCCGTGAGGGCCACCCCCAGCCAACCGAGCATGGTGCCAAAAAATGGATAAAGCACGCCTGTCTTCGCCAAAGCAAGTCCGAGGGTTGCATCTGCTCCGGAATACTTGGTTACATATCCTAGCGCCAGCATCGCGGCAATAGTGATCAGAGAAAACCGAACTCGCCACAGGGTTTCCAGATATACCCTTAGCATTTCTTTTAGTGAATAGCCAATGGCGAATCCCGCAACAACAGCGGCCAGAAGTATTCCTGTGCCAGTCGCTGAGATCCAGTTCAACTTAAACACAGCTTCTTCAGTTTTGGCGGGTTTTTCAAGTGTGGGCTCTGGTGCAATCGGTGGAGTACGTTTAACCAGCTTATGTAAATATGCGACCTGGTATTCTGGAGCGGAGACTTTATTCAAAGCGGTTTTAACGGTTGGAACACCCCAGGCGAAGATGAAAATTACCAGGATTGCCCATGGAGTCCAGGCCCTGATCATATCTTTTCTTTTTACCACCCCAGGTTCCTTGTCTAAAGGAACGGTATCCTCTGCGACAGGCAGTTCCCAGATTGACTTTGGTTGCCAGTATTTCAGCAAAACTATAATCGAAATTATCGAAGCGATGGATGCGAAGATGTCAACAAGCCATGGGCCATGATAGTTTGATACCAGAAATTGAATGATCGCAAATGAAAGTCCGGCAGTTAAGGCAGCCGGCCATACTCCCATCATTCCTCTAAAGCCCGCCATCGCCCATATAACCCAGAAAGGAACTATCAAAGAGAATAGGGGAAGCTGGCGGCCCACCATAGCTGAAAGCTTCAAAACATCAATATCGGTTACCGCGGCAAGGGCAATAATAGGCGTTCCGAGAGCTCCGAATGCTACAGGTGCAGTATTTGCAATCAGCGATAATCCGCAGGCAGCAAGCGGCCGGAAGCCCAGCTGTATGAGTATGGCAGCGGTAATAGCCACCGGAGTACCAAAGCCTGCAGCACCTTCAAAAAACGCCCCGAAAGCAAAGGCTATAAGAATAACCTGGATGCGCGGATCTGGAGCAATAGTCGCAAGATGCATACGGATGAGCGTAAACAGCCCTTTGTTAACAGTTAGCTGGTACAGGAAAATAAGGTTCAGTACGATCCATCCTATGGGAAATAATCCATACGCGCTTCCATAAAGTGTGGTGGCTGTCACGGATTCGCCCGGCATCCTGTAAACCAACAAGGCAACAGCAATGGCTACCACAAGACCCAGAATTGCGGCCAGATGTATACGCATGTGAAATACGGCAATTGATCCCAGCAGGACAATTATCGGCAGGGCTGCCAAAATAGTTGACATCCATGGATTATTTAAGGGATCGTAGTTTTGTGCCCAGATGTCCATTTTGTTGGTTAGGGGTTAGTTGGTTAGAGGTTAGTTGGTTAGAGGTTGGTTGGTTAGAGGTTAGTTGGTTAGAGGTTAGTTGATTAGAAGATGGAAGGCATCTTTGCAAAATCCGACAGGTTCGCATGGTGGATCTAAAAACTAACAAGTACCTCTCACAACTAAACTATTTCAAAGGATCTCCCGGCGTGTTCGCCAGTTCAAACAAACACTCAATTTCTACAGGGATATTATCAGGTAAGGATCCAAATCCAACGGCGCTTCGTGTCCCGATACCGTTTTCTTTTCCCCAAACTGTCGCAAAAAGGTCGCTGCAGCCATTAATAACTTTAGGATGCGCTTCAAAATCCGAAGTGCAATTTACCATTCCTAAAACTTTAATAACCCGTTTCACCTTATTCAGACTTCCCAGGTTTGTTTTTATAGTCGACAAAATCGTTAAACCAACCTGTTGCGCAGCGAGTCTTCCCTGCTCAAGATCCATGTCTTTCCCAATTCTGCCTTTAATCAGTTGTTTGTCGTTCTGGACCGGCCCGTGGCCCGAAACATATAAATATTTACCGTCAATCAGGCAGGGTTTATAAACACCTATAGGCATCGGTGCAGGAGGTAAAGTTAAGCCTGTTTTTGCGAAATTCTGCTCTGGAGTTAGTTCTGGCATGTATTATTTGTTATATGATGATTAATAAAATTAGAAAAATTTTGGTAAAACAGGAATGAGAATTCGTTAGTTGGTAATAAGTGATCAGTCCGCCCTTCGAACTTTTCACCTCTCCACTCTCAATATTCCATTCTCAACTTTCCAATTTCAATTTTACTTCCCTGGTAAGGTAACCTTCCAAATCCTTCCCCCAGCCGAACCAGCCGCACCGTGTTCTAACACATAGATCTTATTGCCGAGTAAAACGGCATCGACCGGCGCGTTGAAATTGTAGGCCAATCTCGTGGTCTTCATGTAAAAATTATCGGCTGCCTCATTGTACTGCATTTCCAAGTGTAACAGGTCTTTGCCTTCCTTTCTTAAAAGGTTCGTGCCTGGCCGGTCGGTGCCGCCGCCATATCTGAACACAAATCCGTCGCCTCTGAACTCGGGGGAAAGCGCATTTTTGACGTCGAATACTAGTCCAAGGGGTACGCAGTGTGCATTAAATGTGCTTACCGTGCGACCTGTAATGTCTCCATCTACTATTTTTCCGGTTGCGATATCGCGATATTCGTTTGCTGCCGGGCCCAGATTCTGTATACCCGGTGAGAATTTCACCCCCGCTGGTATTTTTGGGAAATTCGGATCGTTCCTGAAATATTTTACAATCCAGGCATGCGCCCCCGGGCTAATAAATGGGTCGGTTGCCGGATCCGGTACCCAGGGAGAGAACTGCTGAGGGTTTTCCACCCCGGCCATTTGCCAGGGAAAGCCAAAATGATGTCCCTGCCTGATCCAAAACATCTCTTCCGACTGATCATAATCCCCGGAATTTACAACTCCAAACAGATTTTTATTTCCATCAAAGGCCATATCGTAAGCATTTCTGATTCCTTCAGCATAGATATATCCCAGTTCTTTTAATTTTTCCGTTTCAGAGGGCAATAATAGATTTTCCGCATTAGCCGGAAATCGGAAAACGTTGGCTGTAAGGCCATTGTCCCGGGCATCGGGGTACGCACCTTTATTATCCTGGACTTCTCCGTGGTCTGTACGCGCTCCGGAGTTAACATAAATATATTTTTTATCCGGACTTATTTCAAGGGCGTTCCAGCCGTGGTCAAAAGTAGTAGCGTTCGTGCCATATTCAACAGTATTAAATACTTCTACCAATGCCGGCTTAGTTTTAGAAACATCATATTTCACCATTCGTCCTTTGGTACCTTTTCCGCCATTTGCAGTGATGTTCCCGCAAAGGAATAAGGTATTATTTAGAAATGTGGCGCCCTGTAAGCGGGTTATTCCATGGTCCGCAGCCGAGAATATTTTGTGCTCTGCAGCTTGCGGAGTATCAAAATCAGAGATCCGGAATACATTGCCATCAAATGTTGAATACCAGAACTCACCGGTCTTAGGGTTACGGATCAATCTGACCCCAAGGGTGCCGGTGTCCATAACTTTTTCTACGGTGATGTCAGAACGCAAAGAAACAGGGGTCTTTATAGGTGCTAGCTGTCTTGCTGGCGCAGCAGACTGCGTGGCTGTTTGCTGAGCGTCAGTATATAAGGAACATGACAAAAACAGGGCTATTAACCCTGTTTTTTGTAAATTATAACGAACAAAAGTCATTGACTATTCTTGAATGATAATCTTCTATTGAGGCGCATTTGCCGGTCTTTGTCTTGGAGCTGCCGGCAATACGTTTGGTTCAGCTATAGCATTCAGATTGTAAACAATTCTTCCTGCTCTTATTGTCATCTCTGTTTCCAGCCTGTCTTTCCCTGCAATTTTACCATCGCGTGCATAGAACCCAAAATTTCCTTTTCGAAGTGTGAAAATAGCTATATCAGCCTCCGATCCTACAGATAGATGACCAAGTTCTGGTCTTTTGATTTGTTGTGCAGGGTTCCATGTTGATGCTTTAATAACTTCCTTAAAAGGCATGCCCATCGCCATAAAAAGTGACATAATGTTAGGCATACTTTTCATCGCATTATTCATGCTTCCTGTGTGCAGATCTGTACTGATTGAATTCGGATAAAAACCGCTCTTGATTGCCGGGATTCCCTGAGAGAAAAGAAAGCTGGAGCCTCCAAAACCAACATCGAATATCACACCACGCTTTTGTGCTCTAACCGCATATTCTTTAACCTTTTTAGTGCTGATGTCCACAATCGATTCCCTTCCGCTTTGAGAGGTCAAACCTACTTCAGGATTTCCTCCGAAAGCATGGGTGTACATATCGCCAGGGCGAAATTTAACATTGAACAAAGAGTCAAGTGGGAGGTAAGGGTTAGCAGAACCAAAATCTACCATAATAGGTATATTGGCCAATCTGCCAGCTTCTAATGCTCTGTCTGTGGGAATCCATGAATGAGCAAGAGGACCGCGTCCGCTGAAATGTGCTAACTTAACCCCAACGATGTGCTCAGGATATTTTTTAGCCATATCTGCCGTGCTTTTCGGATCCATATGGTCAATGTCACTTTCGTTTTGGCTGTCCATTCCTTCGCTTACAATATTCAGCATAGCAAGTACCCTGGTCTGTGACTGGTCAATAGTTTGTTTTTTATAGAGCTCGAAGCTTTTCCATCCCGGGCTTCCGGCATCAACAACTGTAGTTACACCGGCGGGAAATGTGAATCCGTCCGCTGGTAACCCGGCGCGTGCGTTCATATATCCGGAACCATCATGGCCCCAGAAGAAATGCACGTGAAGATCTATTAGCCCCGGAGTAATAAACATGCCTTTTGCGTTTACAAGCTGGGTTCCCTGACTTCCGTCGATATTCTTTGCAATCGCTGCTATTTTTCCGTCTTTAATGGCAATATCCATCAACGCATCGATATTGTTCTTAGGGTCGATGATGTGACCACCTTTAATTACGATGCTGTAAGGTTTAACTGACTCCGTTTGCTGGGCAAAGGCTCCTGTGCACATTAGCAGCAGCATGGAAAAGGAAAAGAGTTGTCTTAGGTTCATTGTCAATTGTTTAGATATTTATTTAGATTGATTAATTCATGATAAAATAAGCGTCTTTGAAATTTTTACGCACAAGTCAGCCATTAATATCTCTTTTTATTAAGATTCATTGTAGGTTAAGAGTGTAAAAAACTCTTTTCCCCCTAGTGTTTATAAAAATATTGATACGTTAATCCTGATTTTTTGATATTTAATGCATTTGATCAGCAAAGAGCCCATAATCCGAGTGGGTTGATTGTTAAGAGCAGATAATCGAATTGTTAAATTTTGAATTTTCATTATTTTTGGATAAGTTTAGACTTCAAATGACTGAGATGAGACTTATTGACGACACAGAGCTGATGGAGCGTTTGCGTGAAGGGGATGATCTGGCGTTGAAGCTTATCTATGACAAGTACTGGACTCAGCTTTATACCTCTGCTTATAATATGCTGCATGACCAGCCGGCATGTCAAGACATCCTTCAGGACCTGTTTATTAATCTTTGGAATAAGAGAGAGCAGATCGAAATCAAAGCCTCACTCAAATCCTACCTATTTGCGTCTGTCCGTTACGAAGTCTACCGACAGGTGCGCCACGGCTCGGTAAGAGAAGAAATCTTTGAAAACATTCAGGATCGTCTTCAAACTCCGTCCGAATACGGTAACATTGAGCACAGGGAACTACTATCATTCGTTAATTCTATAGTAAATAACCTTTCCGAAAAGTGTAAAGTCGTTTATAAACTCAGCCGGGAAGAACAATTATCACATAAGGAGATCGCATCTAAACTTTCCATTTCTCCAAAAACTGTGGAGAATCATTTGAACAAGGCACTGAGACAGTTGAGGACCTCTTTGGGACTTTGGTAATTGGTTTAACCGGGAAAGGTGAATCGGATAGGTTAAAGGTGAAAAAGCCCGGAAGGATAGGAATAATATGATTACGATTCATTGAGTACGCATGCACCGATTACTGATCACTGAATACTAAATACCGACCCCCGATAAAGTTCCCTGTCGCAAAAATGAACCGAAGAAAATTCCTTAAAGACACCACACCTGTATTATTACTATTAGCGGGTGGTGGCGTTATCTACAGTTGTTCCAAGCCCGTTATTGCTGAAATAAAGAAAAGCAAGGTTCGATTTGCTGTGATCTCAGACGGGCATTACGGCCAGGCCGGAACGGAATATGATAGTTATTTCAAAGAGATTATATTAAAGATTAACTCTCACCATCAGCAGTTTCCCTTAGATTGCTGCATCATCAACGGGGATATTATTCATGATAATCCTGCTTTTCTAAAGCCGGCCAAAGAGCTATTTGACACTCTCAAGATGCCTTATTTTGTGACTCAGGGAAATCACGATATGGTCAGCGAAGAGCACTGGACTGAAACCTGGAATATGCCTCCTAATCATCATGTGAAGCTAAAGGGGCAAGCTTTTATTATGGCTACAACGTCAAATCAGAAAGGGGAGTATCTATGTCCAAACCTGACCTGGATGAAGGACACGCTGGAAAGTTATAAGTCAGCAGAGAATATATTTATTTTCATACATATCACCCCCGTTAAATGGACAAAACATGGAATTGACTGCCCTGATTTCATTGAGTTACTTAAAAAATATCCTAAGATTCGTCTCGTTTGCAACGGGCACGATCATGATGAGGATGACCTGAAAACTAAAAATTCCATACCATACCTTTTTGATGGACACATAGGAGGCAACTGGGGTACCACTTACAGAGGTTTCAGGATAATCGATTTAATGAAAGACAATAGAATTGCTACGTATATGCTGAATCCAACGGCTAAAATTAATGAGAGGGTTTTAGAACAGACGTAGATTTTTTTAACCGCAGAACGCAGAGTCATTTTTTACAATAGATTATCAAATTTAATTTTTACTATGCGTTCCCTGCGCAAAAACTCGGCGTCCTGCGGTAAAGCGTCGGAAATCCATTTGTCGGAAATCCCTCATCCCTCCTAAATCATACCTCATTCTCACCCCAATCCCCTATCTTTGCCCAAAATATCTCCTATGAAATTTGTAATTCTCTGTATCGCCTTTTTAACTCTCAGCTGTTCTTCTATTAACTCTGGCAACGCGTCGCGGGGCAGTTCAGCAAACCAGATCAAAACCGGTGCTGAACGTACGGAAGAATATGTGCCTTACCTAAAGGGAAAGCGGGTAGCAATTCTTGCAAACCCGACTTCAATAATAGGGAAAACTCACCTGGTTGACAGCCTGAAAAGTCTGGGAATTAATATAGTTAAAGTGTTCGGTCCGGAGCATGGTTTTCGTGGCAACGCAAGCGCAGGAGTACATGTAGCTGATGAAATTGATGCTAAATCAGGTATCCCGGTTATTTCATTATATGGCAAAAAGAATAAGCCTTCAAAAGAAGACATGGCAGATGTCGACGTAATGGTTTATGACCTTCAGGACGTAGGTGTACGCTTTTATACCAATATTAACGCGCTGAGCCGTTTGATGGAAGCCTGTCATGAGAGCGGCAAGGAACTCCTTATCCTGGACAGGCCCAACCCGAATGGCTACTTAGTTGACGGTGCTGTACTGGATATGAAGTACAAATCAGGGATCGGCATGTTCCCTATACCCATGTCACATGGACTTACAGTTGCTGAATTTGCACAAATGGCAAATGGCCAGGGTTGGTTAAAAGATGGGGTAAAAAGTAAGCTAAGGATCGTTAAAGTGGCCAATTATAACCATGATATGCCATACACCCTGCCTGTGTCACCCTCACCTAATTTAAATACCCAGCAGGCGGTGATGCTGTATCCTTCCACCTGTATGTTTGAAGGGACTTACATTAACCTTGGGCGCGGGACTTATTTCCCTTTTACGGTACTTGGCAGCCCGGAACTCAAGGGCAAATACGAGTTCAACTTTACACCAACCGGG
Organism: Bacteroidota bacterium; assembly: GCA_040385405.1. Classification (GTDB taxonomy): domain Bacteria; phylum Bacteroidota; class Bacteroidia; order Sphingobacteriales; family Sphingobacteriaceae; genus Daejeonella. Next base: position 71,729 of record JAZKHM010000104.1, read on the forward strand.
ATAAAAGGCATGGCTGAAACGCCGCTTTTTATGAATCAGGTTTGTTACGGTCTCGACCTGCGTAACTACGACGTCGAAAAGTTGAGGGCGAAGAAGCAAATAAACCTTCAATGGATAATGGAATTGTATAAGGCACATCCTTATAAAGAGAAATTCTTTGATTCGAAGCTGAGCAACCAGATGAATAATATAGAGATACAGATCGGTTCCGGCCTTTTCCGTCAGCAGATTATTGATGGCAAGTCTGAGGCTGAGATAAGGGCGAGTTGGGAGCCGGCTTTGTCTGAGTATAAGATGATGAGGAAGAAGTATTTGCTTTATAAATAAGACGCGATCGCTGGTATTATATTTTTCCCGCCTTGTGCCGGAGGGGTACATACTTTTTTCGTCTTTTATCTATTGTTTTTTATTTGAACTCAAGCTTCCGCTACCGAGGAGTTTTCTGCAGGAAAAAAAGTATGCATTGCCGACCGTGGGGAGACCATGAATTCCATTAAAAAAATAAACAAAAATGAATAAATCCCGCCGCTGCGTCTGATGCTTTTGAAGTCACTACTAGGGCTTTGCTTGTGCACAGCGCAGCATCCGCCCTGGGCGGAGGAATGACGGTGAACGGAGATTCAGTGCTATGGCCTTAGAAGCCTACTAACGGCTAGCTGGTGTTGATGAAGCTGGCCTGCGGCCCGCTTGAAAGCTTACCTAGCGTTCTACAGACATAGCCTGAAGGTAAAAATCCTGCCACAAAGGCCAGGCGAGTGAAGGTTGTGAAATAACCCATCCACTTATTTTTTTTTGCTTTTGCGTGTAATGCGTCCAGTTCTGCAGATATTGCCATTTTTTGACAGTACTTTGAGTTGAAAAGCTAAACTTAATTATTGTATTTCCAAGTGGGACTTGCGAGCGCGTTGCGGAAGGAGGCCAGACAGCTATTCTTAAACGCCGCAGAGTTCCGCGCAGAGATCAGAAAATTATGTCGGACTTTAAAATCTGCCAACATTAACGAAGATTTCGAGAAAAACTCTGCGTGCTGCGGCGTACTCTGCGGTTCAAAATTCGAATTCTTCCCAGCGCTAAAAGCTGTTCTACGCTTTTCTCTTATATTTGGATTACAGCTATCACATAGACAATCCATAATATGAGAAAATGCCTTTTCTTTTTCCTGTTGAGCATCTCAATTACACAATCAGTCTCTTCCCAAACCCCTGAATCGATAAAGATCAGATCATACGGAAATGATAATGCAGGTAGCGTTATCAACGAATTCACCAATTTTCTGACCCTATCAAATGTCGCGACAGATACTTCTGGACTTCAGAAGAATGCAGCGTTTATAATGGGCATGATGCAAAAGCGGGGTATTCAAAACATTCAGCTTTTAAATGCCGCCACAGCAGGTACGCCTCCGGCTGTATATGGAGAAGTACTGGTGCCGGGTGCAAAACAAACACTGATTTTCTATGCGCATTATGACGGTCAGCCTGTTAATTCTGCTCAGTGGGCAGCAGAGCTAAATCCTTTTCAACCGAAACTCTTTTCAAATGCTATTGATAAAGGAGGGAAGAATCTTGCTTTTCCGGCAAACGACAATTATAATAGCGAATGGCGGATATATGCCCGTGGCGCCTCTGATGATAAGGCTGGTATTGCCGCTATTTTAAACGCCTATGAAGCCCTCACGAAAAGCGGCTTAAAGCCAAGCTACAATCTTAAATTCTTTTTTGAAGGCGAAGAAGAGGCCGGTTCCCCGCACCTGGATGAAATACTGGAAAAATACCAGTCCCTGCTCCAGTCTGATCTATGGATCATTTGCGACGGACCTGTTCATCAATCGGGTAAAAAGCAAATCGTATTTGGTGTCAGGGGCGATGCGAATCTTGACCTTACAGTTTATGCTTCAAAACGCCCCCTCCATAGTGGTCATTACGGTAACTGGGCTCCTAACCCGGCAATGATGATGGCAAAATTATTGTCTTCTATGAAAGATGAAAATGGCAAAGTGACCATAAAGGGCTTTTATGATGATGTAACGCCATTATCCTCTTCTGAAAGAAAATCATTAAATGAAGTTCCCCGGGTCGACGAACAAATGAAAACTGAACTGGGAATCAATTCTGTTGATATGCAGGGACTATCCTTAGGTGAAGCTATCAATCAGCCTTCGTTAAACATCAATGGCATGCAAAGCGGCAACGTCGGTAAGCTGGCTTCCAATCAAATTCCCACCTATGCAACTGCTGTTCTCGATCTGAGACTGGTATTAGGCAACGACTGGAAGAGGCAGCAGCAAAAAGTGATCGATCATATCAAATCAGAAGGTTTTTATGTAACTGATAAAGAGCCTAACGATGAAGAAAGGCAGAAACACTCAAAGATCATAAAGGTCATACGAAAGGATGGGATAAATGCCCAGCGTACTTCAATGGATCTGCCAATTATACAAAAGGTTGTAGCAGCTGTCAGGAGCACCTCCCAGGATCAGCTGGTACTTCAGCCCACGATGGGGGGTAGTCTGCCGCTCTACTTATTTGAAAAGCATCTGAATGCCAAAACAATAACCATTCCTGTAGCTAACCATGATAACAACCAGCATGCTGAAAATGAGAATATCCGTCTTGGGAATTTATTTGATGGAATGGTGATTATGGGGGCGCTGATGCTGATTAAATAGGAAGTTTTAGAGGGCCCCTAGGGCGCTTACAATATGCCATATCCAGAATGGGAATTCCTGAGTCCTCAAAAGATCAGCATATTGCGTATTGAGATTTCAGATGAGAATTCTACCTTAGTTAATCGGTCTAAAAAGACATTTAACTATGAGTTTTTATAAAAAAGCCTTAAGATACCCTATTGTATTACTACTGATTTTCCTTCAGGTTATAGGTGTCGTCCTTGTTTTGATAATTCCCCTGGAGACTATCGACTTCAAATTATATGATACGTATTACATCACGACCTGGGACTATTTATGCATCAGGACGTTAATAACATCGGTATTGTTGTTTATCGGGTATTTGGCGGTGGGGGCAAAGTAGAATGTAGGCTTTGACCATGCTTAAATATATAAATTTAGCTGGGCGCCTTTTTTACGTAAAATGCGCAGAGGTATTCGCAAAGGACGAAAAGCAAATCAAAAGACAAACGTCCTTAAAAATGTTTTCGAATATCATTTGATCTTTGCGCCTTGCCGGTAGGAGGTTGCACTTTGTGGCCTTTG
>JAZKHM010000105.1:0-8678 GCA_040385405.1 Bacteroidota bacterium
GATATAGCAAAGGCATAACAAGGGTATATCAACGCTTTACTTAAGCCCGCAACAGCTGTTTAGTCAGTTTAACTACGCCTTAAGAAATCATCGATCTTTTCAATGGCATTTTCTAATCTCCCCTGGTTCGTACCGGATATTACATGGTATTCTGCATCGAGAGCCTTTAATTCTTTATGCCAGACTTCCATAAAATGCTCGCGCATGTGCGGGAAATCGCGCAGGGGGTCTTCCTGCCAGGGAAGATCAATATCCATCAGTAAATAAAGATCATAGGGATGCTTTGGCAGCTCATCAACTACTTCCCGGGGCGACTTACCGAACATGTGTTCGCTCCAGATCTTCACAGTTATAAATGTTGTATCGCAAATGAGAATCTTATTGGCATGTGGCAGCATTTGTGTTTCAAGAGCTAACTGTCCACGAAACATATTGATCTCATCCTGCCAGGTGCAGGGCGCTGTTAATGCGGCGCAATACTCCCTGGCATACTCAGGAACCCATCCTGTATCGTAATGATCAGCAAGCTGAGCTGAAATGGTGGATTTCCCGGTTGATTCCGGACCGACGACGGCTATTGTTTTTATTTGGTCCATGATTATATCGTCGGTAATGAAGCGTTTTTTCGACGGAATTCCCTGCGCCATTCCATATATCCGAGTGCTGCAATATAGATGTACAGAGCATACATTCCTGCAGTCAGATGGAGATCTTTAACCATGTAGATTCCTACATAAATCACATCCACAAAGATCCAGATCAGCCAGTTTTCCATTACTTTCCGGGCAAGAAATATCTGGGCTACCAGGCTGCATGCCGTACAGAAACTGTCAATAAACGGGAACGAGGCATCGGTGCTATTATAGAGAAATAATCCGAGCCCAGCGGTAAAAAAAATAATTCCAATGATGGAAAGTAAAATTTCATTTCTGGTAATAGACGATACGGGTGTCTTCTCTGCATCACCCCTCGTCCTCCAGAAATACCAGCCGTAAAAATTCATGATCAGGAAATAAACCTGCAAGCCCATGTCAGCATACAGCTTTGCATCCCAAAAAATAAAAATGTAAATAATAACACTAATAATAGCCAATGGCCAGCTCCATATCTTGTTTTTAGCTGCAAGATATACGCACAGGATTCCGGTTATTACTCCTGAAGTTTCAAGAAGATTTTGGCTTTTAAACCATCCGGTGATAGTGTCTGCAAGCGTGAGGAGGAACATGGTTCAAAGATAGGTTTTTGCCGGGGGAAGAAAAGTCGCTGTTTGAACCTCATACCCCCCCCCAGTGGCGAACACCGGGCGCATGACCCGGTGTAGCTATCCGTATCCTTTTAACATCCTATTTATACTGATCTCAATTGAGGGGACCATTTTTACCTGTTCGTATTCGGCGCAACACTAAATCCCAGGCTGGTTTTCAAACTCACGTCGGCTGTAAGCGCACTTCTTAATACATATTCCATCCTGACTTTAACAGTAGATCCTTTAATGTATTCATCCAGTAACCTCGAATTATCTATGTCGAGCATTATGCTGTTTCCAACAGAGGTTCCGATATCGTCTCTTGACGCCACCATCACTTCAGAAGAGCTATCGCCACGGGAAATATACATGCGAATCGTCTTAAACGCACCCATGTTTTGGCCGGCAGGATTAGTCGCGTCAATCCTGGCTGAAGCAATCCTCACATCTTTTATTGCGTCCGTGTTAGAACCCTGCCCCGTAAAAATCTGATCGAAACTGCTGGCCTGACTGGTTGCAGACAATGTAGTATTCGTTCTGCTGGAAGCCGGAACGATGATAGTTGCTGTGTAAGGAAATGATGAACGTACAATTGACTGTACTGTTGCACATCCTGTCATAATACTTGCTATGACAATAAGGGATAATATTGTTCTTTTCATTGGTTTAATGTTTGTCGTTCCGCACCATGCGGAATGAAAATTATTTAAGAACTATCCTGCAAAATACGTTCCAATACGGGTAAATTTAACTACAGATTAACCACAGGATCCAAAACTACTCTGATCCATTAATTTCCGGCTAAGAAAATCCATTAATAATCCCTTATTTTTTCCCAATTCTCAGGATAAATCTATAAAAATATATAACTTTGCATCCCGACAAACCAGCCGGGATTTTTGTTTCCACAGCATAGTAATCTCGTTTTGCAGAGTCACTTACACGCATCAAACACATACTATGCCACTAGACACCTCCATTAAGTCAGTTCTAATTATCGGTTCAGGTCCCATTATCATTGGTCAGGCATGCGAATTTGATTATGCCGGTTCACAAGCTGCGCTGTCATTAAAAGACGAAGGAATTAAAGTTTTCATTATCAACTCTAATCCTGCCACCATCATGACAGACAATGTTATTGCTGATCATGTGTACCTTTTACCCTTGACCTGCGAAAGTATTGAACAGATACTGAAGGAACAAAAAATCGATGCCGTACTTCCTACTATGGGTGGTCAAACTGCATTAAATCTTTGTATCGAGGCAGAAGAAAGAGGAATCTGGGAAAAATATAAGGTGAGAATTGTTGGTGTCGATACGGCCGCAATTGAGAAGACTGAGAATCGCGAGGAATTCAGGAAGCTGATGGTTGAGATTGGGGTCGGTGTTGCAAAGTCTAAAATCGCCAACTCTTTTCTTGAAGGTAAAGAAGCCGCCCAGGAAATTGGTTATCCCTTAGTTATTCGTCCATCATACACCCTGGGCGGTTCCGGCGGTGGATTTGTTCATAGAAAAGAAGATTTTGATCATGCCTTAAGCCGCGGATTACAGGCTTCACCTACTCATGAAGTTCTGGTAGAAAAGGCTGTTTTAGGATGGAAAGAATTTGAGCTCGAACTGCTTCGTGATGGAAACGATAACGTAATCATCATTTGTTCTATAGAGAATTTTGATCCTATGGGTATCCATACCGGTGATTCTATCACTGTGGCGCCGGCAATGACACTTAGTGACCGATGTTACCAGGATATGCGGAATCAGGCTATAAAGATGATGCGTGCCATCGGAAATTTTGCCGGAGGGTGCAATGTTCAGTTTTCTGTTGATCCTGCAACTGAGGATATAATTGCTATTGAGATAAATCCCCGGGTTTCCCGATCATCAGCCCTTGCCTCAAAAGCTACGGGCTACCCGATCGCTAAAATCGCGGCCAAACTTGCCATAGGCTATAATCTCGATGAACTTCAAAACCAGATCACCAAAACTACATCTGCTTATTTCGAGCCCACTCTGGATTATGTGATCGTGAAGGTACCTCGCTGGAATTTCGACAAGTTCAAAGGCGCCAATACAGAACTTGGACTGCAGATGAAATCTGTTGGAGAAGTAATGGCTATTGGACGTACATTTATAGAAGCCCTGCAAAAGGCTTGTCAGAGTCTGGAAACAAACCGCTTGGGGCTTGGTGCCGATGGACGCCAAAGCCGGAATCTTGAAGAGATCATGCATAGCCTTGAGCACCCAAGCTGGGATAGACTTTTCCATATTAAAGATGCAATGAGTCTGGGTGTTCCATTAGAATCCATTAGAAAGATCACCCATATTGACAAATGGTTTCTGGTCCAAATCATGGAGCTTGTTAATCTTGAAGCTGAACTAAAACGCTATTCACTCAGCAATATTCCCAAAGATTTCTTTATCAACCTGAAACAAAAAGGCTATGCTGACGCTCAGATAGCATGGCTTCTGGGGAATGTTACTGAGGATGAAGTTTATAATCGGCGCAAAGAATTAAACATAAAGCGCGTCTATAAAATGGTGGACACATGTGCTGCGGAGTTCGCAGCAAAGACACCCTATTACTATTCAACCTTTGAGGATGAAAACGAATCTATTGTCAGCGACAAAAAGAAGATTATAGTTCTCGGCTCGGGACCAAATCGTATTGGCCAGGGAATTGAATTTGATTACTCATGTGTGCACGGCCTGCTGGCTGCCAAAGAATCTGGATTCGAAGCCATCATGATAAATTGTAATCCGGAAACGGTGTCGACTGACTTCAACATGGCTGACAAACTTTATTTTGAGCCGGTGTTCTGGGAACATGTTAGGGAGATCATAGAGCTTGAAAAACCAGAGGGAGTGATTGTACAACTTGGTGGGCAAACAGCACTTAAAATGGCTCAGAAGCTGCATGAAAACGGAATAAAGATCATCGGTACTTCGTATGACAATATGGATATCGCCGAAGATAGGGGACGCTTCTCGGATCTCCTTAAGGACATGAATATTCCTTACCCTTTGTATGGCGTGGCAGAAAGCGCAGAAGAGGCACTTGAAGTTGCACATAAAGTAGGTTATCCGGTACTGGTACGTCCAAGTTATGTCCTTGGCGGACAGGGAATGAGTATCGTGATCAACGATGAAGATCTGGAGAAGGCTGTAGTTAAATTATTGAGAAATTTGCCGGGTAATCGTGTATTAATTGATCATTTCCTGGATCGTGCCGAAGAAACAGAATCAGATTCAATATGCGATGGAGATGAGGTTCATATTATCGGCTTAATGGAGCATATTGAGCCGGCCGGAATACACTCGGGGGACTCGTTTGCGGTATTGCCTCCTTTCAGCCTCCCTGAAAGCGTTATCAACGACATGACGGAATACAGCAAGAGAATTGCCAAGGCCCTAAATGTCCGCGGACTACTCAATATACAGTTTGCTGTGAAGGACAACAAGGTTTATGTAATTGAAGCAAATCCCCGTGCTTCCCGGACAGTTCCTTTCATCGCTAAGGCCTATGATGTGCCTTATATAAACATTGCCGCAAAGATCATGTTAGGGGTCAACAAACTAAAAGATTTTAAGATTGAACGAAAATTGAAGGGTTACGCTATTAAGGAGCCGGTATTCTCCTTTGATAAATTCCCCGAAGTGGAGAAACAATTAGGGCCGGAAATGAAATCAACCGGAGAGTCTATCAGGTTCATAAAAGATCTGGAAGATCCATATTTCAGGCATTTGTACAAAGAGAAATCGATGTACTTGTCGAAGTAGGATTGAGGATCAAGGAACAAAGAGCAAAGATAATGGCTGCCGGATTTAAGATCTGGCAGCCATTTTTGATTAACAGTCAATATAAATTTAATTCATCACCGCTACACCCCTGGCCTCAAACGAAATTCCAGGCTTGGGGCTATCGATGGCAGCTATTTCAGCTTCGCTTTTACCCGCATCCTTCGCATAATGCTGAAGCTGTTTAACTGAAGTGGTATCCACGTAAGCGTACCCATCAATGATAACTTCCTTACCGGACAAGTTTTTAGGAACAAAGAATTTATAATCTTTAAACGTAACACGCATTTCCTGTCCATCTGCCAGCTTCATGGTCATCCAGCAGCCTTTTTCCTGGCAAACTTCATTTACTTTTCCTCTTATCTTCATGTCCTGCTTTGTTTCACCTCTCATCGCAGTGCTGACGGCGGCAAGCTGGATAACGTTATCATTCAATACAGAATCGCCGTATATGGCTTTTGCTTTTAAATTTTCCGGAGACTGCAGTTCGGTTGTTGCAGTGGAATTACAAGAGGCCAAAACAGAAAGCACAATTATAGAAAGTAGAAATCTTTTCATAATATAATTAGTTTGTACAAATCTCATAAAAATAATTGTGATAAGCTAAGTTATTGAAGATTAATGATATCCGCGGCTGAAAACGAAGCCTCCGGCCACCTTAGCCAAACAGGGCGTTGAACACTTCTTCAACTTTAGCGACAGTGAAAATCTGAATTCTGTATTTTTTCCAGTTTTGGTCATCCTGCACGCTTTTACCTGCCGGTAAATTGTATTTGGAAATAAATATCTTTTCAAAGCCCAGTTTCTCTGCTTCCGCAATACGCTGCTCAATTCGGTTCACTGCCCTTATTTCGCCCGACAAGCCTACTTCTGCCGCAAAGCAGACCTTGGAATCAACCGGCATATCTTCATGGGATGAAATAATTGCCACGACTACAGCAAGGTCAATTGCAGGATCTTCAACTCTAAGACCGCCGGCGATGTTAAGGAAAACGTCCTGGGTACTAAGCTTAAAGCCGCATCGCTTTTCCAGGACCGCGAGAAGCATGTTCATTCTCTTGGTATCAAAGCCCGTGGCAGAACGCTGAGGAGTTCCATAGGCCGACACACTAACCAGAGCCTGTGTTTCAATCAGCATCGGTCTCAAGCCTTCCAGAATAACCGATATCGTTATCCCGCTAAGGGGCTCATCCCTTTGCGAAAGAAGAATCTCCGAAGGATTTGAGACTTCACGCAGCCCGCTTCCAAGCATTTCGTAAATTCCAAGTTCGGAAGCGGATCCGAAACGATTTTTCACAGCTCTCAAAATACGATAAACGTGATGCCTGTCACCTTCAAACTGCAGAACTGTATCAACCATGTGTTCGAGGATCTTGGGTCCGGCGATCATCCCGTCTTTCGTGATATGCCCAATCAGGAATACGGGTGTGCCGCTTTCTTTGGCAAACCTTAAAAGCTCGGCCGTACATTCTCTAACCTGCGAGACACTGCCTGGCGTAGATTCAATATGCGCAGAATGTAAGGTTTGAATGGAATCCACGACTACAATATCAGGCTGAAGGATCTCAATTTGCTTAAAAATATTTTGTGTTGATGTTTCTGTCAGGATGTAGGTATCTGCAGCTCCGGGAAACTTAGCACCAGTTTTAGCGGGTACATTTATTAATCTCTCCGCGCGCATTTTTATCTGCTGTTCGCTCTCCTCGCCAGATATATATAATACTTTCAATCCAGGGAGGTTAATCGCAACCTGCAGCATCAAAGTTGATTTTCCAATGCCCGGTTCACCTCCGATCAGTACTATTGATCCGCTGACTATTCCGCCGCCTAATACCCTGTTAAGCTCATTATCAGGCGTAATCATGCGATTTTCTTCGGAGTAAATTATTTCATGCAGGGCCGCAGGCTTATTAGAGCGCTGAGTGCTCGACGATCCGCTTTTCCAGTCAGGAACAGAAATATTGCCCTTCTCGATTATCTCTTCAACGAAGGTATTCCATTGGTTGCATGAAGGACACTTGCCCAGCCATTTGGCAGATTCATTGCCACAACTCTGACAAAAATAAGCGGTGCGCGTTTTAGCCATAGGGAAAATGAGCAAATTAGCAAATTAGCAAATTAACAAACGGACAGGCATAGTACAGCATCTGTCATTTGCTAATTTACTAATTTGCTAATCTCACATTTACTAATTAAAGTTTTATTTCTTCCTCTTTGGAGTTAAGGAAGTGGAATTCTGTAAGATAGTATGAAGGCGATGGTTTTACGCTAATCCACTTATTGTACTTGAAGAACCATTTCCACTGATGAGAAAACAAACCTTTTTTAATGTATGCCTCAATATAAGGGTGTACGCACAAGGTTACGTTTTTCTCGTTCTGTTCGTTAAGAATGTAATTCAGGTTGTTTTCGATATCATCCATTAAAATGATACTTGCTTTGATCTCCCCGGTTCCATCACAGGCAGGACATTTCTCATTCGTAACGATATTCATTTCCGGCCTCACTCGCTGGCGTGTAAGCTGAACCAGGCCGAATTTACTTGGAGGCAAAATGGTGTGCTTCGCCCGGTCGAGCATCATTTGATCCTTCAAATAGTCAAAAAGCTCTTTCCTGTTCTGAGGTTTATGCATATCGATGAAGTCAATCACGACGATTCCACCCATGTCGCGGAGACGCAGCTGCCGCGCGATCTCTTTGGCAGCCTCCATATTGATCATCAGGGCATTTTGATCCTGATTTTCGGTATTAGCCGTGCGGTTCCCGCTATTCACATCTATTACGTGGAGCGCCTCGGTGTGCTCTATTACCAGATATGCTCCCCCAGGAAGATTAACTGTACGACCAAATGCAGCCTTTATCTGCTTTTCTATACCAAAATGCTCGAAGATGGGCTCTTTTCCGCGATAATGCTTCACAATTTTATCCATCTCCGGAGAGATCTCATGAACATATGACCTTATCTCTTCATAAAGCGAGGGGTCCTGAATATGGATATTTGTAAAATCAGCATTCAGGATATCCCTGAGGATGGTGGAAGTACGGCCCATTTCGCCAAGAATCTTCTTTGACGGCTCAGTATGAGGAAGGCGCTTTGAGAATTTCTCCCACTTATCTATCAGGTCAAGAAGATCTTTTTGAAGTTCTGCAACTCCTTTTCCTTCAGATACGGTTCGAATGATTACACCGAAATTCTTAGGTTTAATACTTTCAACAATCTTCTTAAGGCGATTCCTTTCCGTGTTGCTCTTTATCTTCTTTGAAATAGAAATCACATCCGAGAAAGGAACAAGCACTGAGAACCTGCCTGCTATCGAAATGTCGGAGCTAAGGCGGGGGCCTTTTGTAGAAATCGGTTCCTTCGCAATCTGTACCGGAAGCAACATGTTCCGGCTTAATAATTCTGAAATTTTTCCCGACTTATTGATGTCGGCTTCCAGTCTAAAACTATTTAGCAGTTTATCTCTATAACTGCCGTTCTTTACAATCTTAGTCAGCTTTAAAAGCGACTGGACTTGTGGCCCAAGGTCAAGATAATGCAGAAAAGCATCTTTTTCATAGCCTACGTCTACAAATGCAGCGTTTAGTCCGGGCATGATCTTTTTGATCTTGCCCATATATATATCGCCAACAGCAT
>JAZKHM010000106.1:0-25182 GCA_040385405.1 Bacteroidota bacterium
AGTTCTTATTTGTTTTCTTTCAGACGCAGTTTAACTGATCTATATAATAGCGATTTTCGGTTTTTTAATATAAATGCCAATTACTATGATTTTAATTTTAAGACTAACTACATTTTAAATAAAAGCAATCGGGTGTATTTCTCTGTCTATCATGGCTTTGATCATTTATTTACAGACAATGATTACTCAAACAATTGGAGTAATACTACTTCTACATTCAGGTTCAATCATATTTTTAATCCAAGATTATTTGTGAACTTTTCTGCTATTTACAGCAATTATATCAATTCGCTGGATATTACCAGTTTAGCAACAATCAATAAAGAGTGGCTCACAGGGATAAGAGATTTAGGGTTGAAAGGTGATTTTACATTTTATAAGCGTGCAGGAAATACTATTCAATTTGGGATATCCGGAACAAGGCATCATTTCAGACCCGGAGAAACTGCAGACTATATTTCAAATTTGAGCCTGAACAGGTTCCGTGTGAACGAATATGGGGTATATTTTAATCATGACAGGAACCTGTCTCCGGATCTATATTTAAATTACGGATTACGGGCCGGTGTTTTTGCAGGAGAAGAGGAGAATAGAGTAAACAGGCTTGAAAAAAATAAGACGATCTATAATTTCGAACCACGCTTACAACTTCAATACAACTTCAATTTTAACCAGGCCTTAAAAATTTCTTATATGAGGACTGCACAAAATTTGCAATTAGTGCAAAATAATGAGATTTCATATTCGTCATTTGAGACATGGATACCAGCCAATTCAAAAGTGAAACAACAAAAATCAGACGTTTTTTCAACAGCTTATACTCACCTGGTGAATAAGCGGTATTTTATTGAACTGGGGTTATATTATAAAAAAATGTACAATCAGGCCGACCTGACAGATCATTCGCAAATAGTTTTTAATCCCTTATTTGAGAGTAGCCTTAGATTTGGTGAAGGAACGGCTTATGGTTCTGAAATCACCTTCGCGAAGAAAACAGGTAAACTCACCGGGGAGTTGAGTTATATATATTCAAGATCGTTCAGAAAGATCAGGGGAATTAATTCCGGGCTTAAATACCCGGCCATTTATGACTTACCTAATGATTTTAAATTTAGTGGAAGTTATCATTTCAGCAGTAGACTAACAGTCAGCTCGTTCTTCAACTATAGTAATGGACGACCAGTAACTTTACCTGTAGGGTTTTTTACTGATAATGGATCCAAAGTTCCTATATATGAAAGCAGGAACGGCTCCAGGTTCCCTGATTATAGCAGGTTAGATCTTGTTGCCGAGTTAAAGCCGAAAATTCGAGAAAATGATGTTAAAAAGAAATTTCTAAGTACCTGGACTTTTGGAATATACAATTTGTATAGTCGACGAAATCCTTTGTTTTACAGGATAACACAAGTTGAATCCAATAGAAATATCGGTTTTGAAGAATCTTTTTCAGGATTTATTCCCGCATTATCCTATAGTTTTAAGTATTAATCATGACTTTATACAGGTTTTTGATATTATATTTTGCATTCATGCTGTTTTCCTGTAAGAAGGAATTGATTGATAAGATCAACTTTAAAAAAAATGCATTACAGTATGATTTAGTGATCGAGGGGGGCGTGAATTCGTTTAATAAAGAGCAGTTTATTAGGATTACCAAACCTTCTTACAATGTTAGCGATAATGTTGTGGGCATAAGTAATGCAGAAGTTTATATAAATAGTGTAAAACTAGTCGAAACAAGCACTCCGGGAATCTACTCAGTCATCTTGCCTGAGAATAAGAACTATGGATTTCCATATTACCTTAAGGTAATTTATAATAATAACACATACTTTGCTGAAGACACACTGAAAAAAGTTACACCGATTGTGGTCAGTAATTTAAATATCATTACCCAAAGCCAAAATGACAAATTAGTACTTTCTGTACCCAAACATATCTTTAGTTCTGTTGAGCCTGGAAAACAATTTTATCAATTTCAGGGCGAAAGTGATTGGGATCCATCTAAACTGGCAGTTTCTCAAAATTATGGCTATACCCACGTTTTTGCGCCACCCAACGGTTTGTATCCACTTTTGGAACAACGGGTTAATGTAACACTTCTCCCGGCAGATTCGGTTAAGGTATATAAATTTTCAGTTTCAAATGCCTATCAAAAGTACTTGTTTAACTTATTTCAGGAAACTGATTGGAAAAACATATTCTCAGGCAACCCTGGTTCGATTAAGGGAAATATCTCAGGTAATGCCTTAGGCTACTTCTACTGTACGGATGTTGTATCGAAAAAAATTCTCGCCAGAGATTTGGATAAATAACGGTTTCCCTCTATAAGGGAGCTTTGCTGATAGCGGCTCCTTTCTTTCTCGATTTTCAACAAATATTTTTTTGTCTTATAGGTCTTTTTCAGAAAAGCTATGTCTTCTGTGTATAAATAAATGACGAACAAATCTCATTTTTCAATATCATACTATGCAACTTAAACAATTGATATGCCTGGTTATCATGGTGCCTTCCCTGGCTTGGGCACAGAAAAGCACGATTAGTGGATATGTAAAAGATGCCGGTTCTAAAGAGGCCCTGATTGGTGCATCAGTCATGATTCCCTCTTTAAAAACAGGAACCAGCACGAATCAGTACGGATATTTCACCATAACTGTCAGAAATTCAGATACAATATCTATTGTAGTTTCTTATAGTGGATATCAGCCGTCCTTAAAGCAAATTATGAGCCGGTCAGATATCCAACTTGACATTTTATTGCAACCTGCTTTAAATACCCTTAATGAAGTAGTTGTTAACGCCAGTCGAAACCAGGATAATGTCAATAAGGCGCAAATGGGCGTTATTGATATACCTATAAAAGCTATAAAAGATTTACCTGTTTTGCTAGGTGAGCGTGATATCCTTAAGACCATCCAGCTTTTGCCCGGGGTGCAAGCCGGCCAGGAGGGAACCTCAGGCTTTTACGTGAGAGGAGGTAATCTGGATCAGAACCTTATACAGATGGATGAAGCTACCGTTTATAATCCAAATCACCTTTTTGGTTTATTCAGCACCTTTAATGTGAACGCGATCAACAGTGTAAAATTAATAAAAGGTGGTTTTCCTTCTGAATATGGAGGCCGTTTAAGCTCCATTCTGGATATTAAAATGAAGGAGGGGAATAAAACCAAATTTCAAACTGAAGGCGGTATAGGATTAATTTCCGCAAACCTTACTTTCCAGGGCCCTCTGCAAAAAAACAAATCGTCATTTATTATTTCCGGCCGCCGGAGCTATATAGATCAGTTGTTAAAGCAAGCTTCAAAAACAACAGCTTATCGCTTTTATGATTTCAATGCTAAAGTGAACTACGAGTTGGGGGAAAAGGACCATGTCTTTGCTAGTTTTTTTAGAGGAAACGATGATGCTGCTTATACCGGGGCAAATAGTTTAAACTATGGTACAAACTTCGGCAATACCACTGCCACCTTAAGATGGAATCATTTATACGGGAATAAAATATTTTCAAATACTTCCTTAATATATAACGACTATCATTTGCAATTGGGAACATCGCAAAACAACTATTACCAGGTTTTGTATACAGGAATTAAAGACATCAATGCAAAAACTGATTTTACAGCCACATCAGGGAGTAATCATACCATCAAATTTGGAGCTAATTATATCTATCATACCCTATATCCCGGGGCAATGTCAGCTAAAATAGCTAAAACCGGGAAAAAGGTAGTTATAAATCCGGATAGTCTGACTAAACGGCTATCCAATGAAGGGGCGCTTTATATAAATGATGATTACCAGGTTTCCAGTCGCTTTTCTGTCAACTACGGACTAAGAGTGCCATTTTTTAGTGCCGGCACGAAAACATATTCATTTATTGAGCCTCGGGTAACCACCCGGCTTTCTATTAACGATCAAACCTCAATAAAGGCTTCCTATACTCAAATGAACCAGTTTATGCACTTGGTTCCAAGCAGCACGGCTTCATTACCAGCCGACATTTGGTTAAGCAGCAGCTTAAAGATTAAACCGCAAACAAGCAAGCAGGTCGCATTAGGTTTATTTAAAAATTTTAAAGAGAATGAAATTGAAACCAGCGTAGAAGTATATTATAAAACGATGAATAACCAGGTGTTATTTAAGGAGGGTACCCAGATTTTATTAAACACCAATTTGGATGATATATTAACTTTTGGAAAAGGGAAATCTTTTGGAGTGGAGTTTTTCGCAAAGAAAAATTTTGGCCGCTTATCAGGCTGGGCCAGTTATACCCTATCCAAATCCACCCAGCAGTTTCCGGAACTTAATTTCGGAAACAGCTTTCCGGCTTCTTTTGACAGAGGTAATAATTTATCCCTGGTTGCTAGCTATAATTTGACTAAAACCTGGACACTGTCAGCTGATTTCGTCTATTACACCGGTAGACCATATACCCTGCCAGCCGGCAAGGTTTTAGTTAATGGCGATGGTTCGCTGTATGATAACTATTACTCTGATTACACCAGCAGAAACAATAGCCGGTTCTCGGCCTACAACCGCTTAGATTTCAGTGTATCAAATAAAAAGCAGGTGAAGTTGTTCAAAAAATTCGCATATGAAAGAGAGTGGTCTTTCGGCCTTTACAACGTATATAACCGCGCGAATCCATATTTCGTCTATTTAACTACCGATCCTGCGACCAAGCAACCTCAGGCGAAACAGGTTTCATTACTTCCAATTGTACCTAGTGTAAGCTTTAATTTTAAATTTTAATCATGAAACAGATATTCCTTTTCTTTTCCGTTATCAGTGTTGGCTTTATCCTGTCCTGCGAAAAAAACATAACCGTAAGCCCGCCTGCCTACAACAATAAAGTAAGCATAACCGGTTTTATTGAACCTGACTCCATACCGGTCGTTTATTTTAATAGAACGGTACCGTATTTTGATAAAGCAGTTAAAAAAAATGAACTGATGATCAGAAATGCACTCATTACTATAAACAGCAACGGAAATACTGATAAACTAAGTTTGGATAGTGTTTTCGATAAGGTAGATTGCCAGTTCGACTATTTTTATAAAGGCCATAATAAGATCCTGGCGAATACTAAATATGACTTAACGATCATATCCGAGGGCAAAACTTACACAGCAAATGCTGTTACTAACCTCTTTGCACCAGCTATTGATAGTGTTTCTTATGTTTCCAACTATAATGATTTGTACGGAGAACATGAGGGGGTTGTAACCTATTTTAAAGATGTTCCTAACCAGGTCAATTATTATCGTTATGAAATGATAAGATCTGCGGATACCAGTATAATGAAGGCCGAAGCTCCCATTAAAAGAGCATGCTTAGGAAAAGATACAGTTACGGTTCATGAAATTGGGAGATCGGTGTTCGAAGATGTTGGTAAGGAGGGAAAGCAAATAACCATTATAGTAGAGCCTGCTTACTCTCATAGAAAAGGAACAAAAGGACGAATATTTATACAGAGCATCGATAAGAATGCTTATGAATTTTTCTCCCAGCTAGACCGTCAAAAGCTAGCCCAATTTAATCCCTTTGTTGAACCAGTTTTTTTACAAGAGGGACAGTTTGGCAGTAAGGCGATAGGTTTCTTCGCTGCTAAAAGAAATAGTAATCCTAAAACCTTTGTATATCCTGAATAGCATCGATCGTACTTAAATATAACCTGTATTAATTATATTGATATGAATATTAAATATTTGTTTTTGGACCTGATTATCAGTTTTTACGCGGGGAGTTTCGGTTCGCCTAATTCCCATTCAGATCAAATAATAGGCAAATGGATGTCAACTGCTGAAAATATAACTGTCCTGGTTTCTAAAGAAGGAGATCAGTATAACGCTAAAGTTATATGGTTTAATGACTCAGATGATAAAACAAGGCCAATGATCACACGCACTGATCAACAAAATCCTGATCTGGCTTTAAGGAACCGGAAAATTATCGGATTGGAGATACTTCGGAATTTAAAATTTAATGCCAGTACAAACCGCTGGGAAAAAGGAATAATTTATGATGTTAGAACAGGGAAAGAATGGAATTTATCTGCATTACTTACTGAAAATGGTATGTTAGAGGTAAAAGGATTCTGGCACTTTGAATTTATGGGTCAAACCATGACGTTTAAGAAAGTAAAGTAAATAATTAACCTGCACATATGGATATTTTCCTAAGCATTTCGTTTCAGGAGCTTTTAAATCCTGAGTTTTACATCGTTAATGGGGGATTATGGATCGTACTTCTGATAGTTTTTATAGAGACAGGTTTGATGGCTGGTTTTTTCTTGCCTGGGGATAGTCTATTGTTTGTTTCGGGAATTTACAGCAAAACCCTGGTCAAAAGTTTGCCCGGATATCAGTCGGGCTTTGATTTATTGGATCTATTCATATTAGTTTTACTCATTACTATTAGTGGCATTTTAGGAAATTTACTTGGATTTTGGTTCGGGAAGCAAAGTGGGCAACTATTGTTGAAACGTAACGATACTTTTTTCTTCAAGAAACGTCATTTATTGCAAGCGAAGACCTTTTTTGATAAGCATGGTGCCATGGCTCTGATTCTTGCCAGATTTCTACCTATTATACGAACATTTACCCCTGTAGTAGCTGGAGTTGTAGGTATGGAAAAAGTAAAATTTATTACTTATAGTATTTTTGGGGTGATTTTATGGGCAACATTCATGTTGTTCTCGGGACGATATCTGTATCTGCTATTTTTAAACCAGTTTGGATTTGACATCAAAAAGCATTTGGAAATTATAGTACTGGGAATTGCTCTGATCACTACCCTGCCGGTACTTTACAAAATTTTAATGGCGAATGAGAAAGTTGCAGGAAATTTTAGAAGCTGAAGATAATTATGAATTTCTTAATGCCAGAAGTACCGGCAGGCCCCAAACATTAATGAAGGTAAAATATTTCACAGGTTATTTAAGACAATCCTTGAAAGGAGGGGGATGGGTCGAGCCATATCCAGAAAAATCTGTCATAAGTATGCATATGACTAAAATATCAATATTACAGCGTTTAGAATAGGGTAATGTCTTTTCTTAATAAAAATATCACTACAGTTTCTCTACAGTTTTTAGGTTTAAATTTATTTCATCAACATAAAAATACAATCATGAATTTTAAAAAAACCACAATGCCCTTAATGGCTCTGGCACTTTCATTTATTATGCTTAGTTGCAATAATGAGAAGAATGAAAAAGACGATAAAGATGAGGCTGCAGAAACGACCCAGCAGGAGAAAATGGAAGACAGTAAAGTTAACACCGCTGAACCTGTGGCAACAACTGTGCCTGCCGGTGAAATAACATTAGACAGATTGCCTGCTGGGGTAAAAGAATTTGTAACTAAAAATTACCCGGGTTATGCCATGGTTAAAGCGGCATCTGATCCGCTTTGTAAGGGTGGCGACGCCATCGACTTAGCCATCTCTAAAACAGGCGCACCCAATTTGTCACTCATTTTTACCCCCGACGGCACTTATGTTCAGCAAGAAGAAGACGTCCCTTTGACAACTGCCAGTACAAAAATAAAGAATACTTTGAAAGCAAAATATGCTGATTATTCCGCGGGTACTCAAATCGAGAAACTAATTCTTGCAGATAATTCGGTTCAATATCTGGTGGATCTAAGCAAGGGTAGTATCACTAAGGAAGTTATATTTACTACGGATGGTATGGTGGTTTGTGAGAACTGACCATATACTGAGTTGATCAGTGCAGGAACTCATTTTTGATAGTGCAGGAACTTTAAAAGACACCAAGTTAATTTCTATGAAAATTGCGTTCATCATATTCTTAACAGGAATATCTTTCAATTGCTATTCCCAGAGAACCGATACCTTATCCATTTATTCAGATACGGTATCGGTTAAATCAAAACCGGCCTCTACCTTTTACAAATCGGCCCCATACCTTGTACCCACTTCTTTAATCGCTTACGGCATTCTTTCCCGGGAATCCGATCTACTGCAGGCAGTGGACGGCAATGTAAATGCCGATTTAAGGGAGGACTATCCACCTTTCAGAACGCGTATAGATGATAAATTGCAGTATCTGCCTGCAGTATCCGCTTATGCTCTTGGATTTATGGGGGTTAAGGGAAAGAATACTTTTTCAGATAAAACCGCCCTGTATTTTATATCGAATGCGATTATGGGGGTTTCTGTCTACAGTCTTAAAATAAAAACCGGTAAATTGCGTCCGGACGGTTCTGATAATCGGGCCTTTCCATCGGGTCATACGGCTTCTGCTTTCGTTGCAGCGGAATTTATGACGCAGGAATATAAGGACGTTTCTCCCTGGTATGGTATTGCCGCTTACACGATGGCTACTGCCACCGGATCGCTAAGAATGTTGAATAACAAGCATTGGTTAAGCGATGTGGTTATGGGGGCAGGGGTAGGGATAATTTCTACAAAACTGGCGTACGTCGTTTACCCGGTTATAAAAAGGAATTTAGGGAAAGTCGGGACTTCGAAAGTAATGTTTATGCCATCTTATCAGCCGGGGATGTATCGTTTTTCGATGGCAGTCCGGCTAAGCAAAAAAGCGGAATAGTGAAAGTAAAAAAGACGTTTCTCTTCATTCTCTTACATACTAGCTTGACAGGACTATGCTTTCCAAGCTTTTCGCAGGAAAGAACAATTGAAGATTATATTAAAACGGGTACGGAAAACAGTCCCTTACTTAAAGATTTCAATAACCAGATTTTAATCAACAGACTTGATAGTGCTATTATCCGGGCAAATTACAAACCATTGGTTGGCGCTAATTCAACCGGAACATATGCACCCATTATCGGTGGTTATGGTTACGACCTGGCGATCTCTAACGGTAAAACTTTTAGCGCCTTAGTATCTGTAAATCAATCATTGCTGGGGCGAAGCCGAATGAATACTGCATTACTGGGAATAGGGCTTCTTTCTGACTCAGTTACAAATGCTGTTCAACGCTCCCGGCAAGATATTCGCCGGAATATAATTTCACAATATATATTGGCTTATGCCAGTCAGAAGCAAGCTGAATTTGATCAAACAGTCTATCAATTACTGAAGAAGGAGGAAACTGTTCTTAAAAAGCTTACTCAAAGCAATGTGTACAGGCAAACAGATTATCTGACTTTTTTAGTCACTTTGCAGCAGCAGGAACTGCAATTGAAGCAAAACCAGATCATTGCTTTAAACAATATCGCAATCTTAAATTACCTTTCGGGGATTTTAGGTACCGATTCTGTTAAATTGATTGAACCCAGGCTAAATCTTAATGCAGTTCAACAATTAAATAGCAGCATATTTTTACAGCAATTTCAGCTGGATAGTCTTCGAATTCAAAACTCCAGAAGTGTTATTGACTTATATTACCAGCCAAGAGTTGGTGTTTATGCTGATGGGGGTTATAACAGTTCCTTTATTCAAAAGGCTTATAAGAACGTAGGCGTAAGCGCAGGCTTTACTATTTCCATTCCTTTGTATGATGGACACCAGCGAAAATTGCAATACAATAAACTGGATATCCGGGAAAGAACCCGAAGTACCTACCGTGATTATTTCCTGGTACAATATCAGCAGCAACTTTCGCAGCTGCGACAGCAATTACAACAGCAAGACAGCCTTTTTGATAAGATTAATGAGCAGATACGCTTTACGGAAAGTTTAATTACAGTCGATGGGAAGCTTTTACAAACAGGAAATATTACGATTGCTGATTATATCTTAGCTATTCGAAATTACCTGGATTCACAAAGTTTGCTCAGGCAGACAAATATAACACGGTTAGAACTTATTAACCAGTTGAACTACTGGAATCAATAAAGGCAGTATGAGACCTCCATGTCCAGCAGCCCACAAACCGAAATGAATGAAGCTTCAAAGCACATGGAAGCTTCATCGCCATTAAAGCCAAATTAATAGAGATGAAAAACAATTACCTACTAGGTTTAGCCATCGCTTTAAGTTCCTGTAATTCCTCCGGCTCCAAAATTGAAATAGTTACTGAACCCCAAACTCCGGTAACCGTAACTACAGTTAAAAGGGAAAATCTGGAGGAATATGCGGAATTGAATGCGACATCCAGCTTTATGGAAAAAAGTGTCGTTAAGGCCGGTATAAGTGGTTATATACAATCACAACCGGTACAAAGAGGGAAGTATGTTCAGGCTGGGCAAGTTTTATTTACCCTGATTACGAAGGAAGCAAGAGCTATCGGTAATACCATTAATAAGCTTGACCCAAGTTTTGAGTTCTCGGGTATAACAACCGTGCGTGCTACTAAGAGTGGTTTTATAAGTGTCTTAAGCCATCAAAAAGGGGATTTTGTACCCGAAGGAGAGCAACTGGCTATTATTAGCAACAACGCTAGTTTTGTTTTTTTGATGGATGTTCCTTATGAGTTAAGCAATAATATCCGCAATCAAAGCACCGTACAATTGACCTTGCCGGATGGGGAAATTTTAAAAGGTTCAATTTCATCCGCTTTGCCTAGTGTCGATTCCCTTTCTCAAACTCAACGCGTTATTATAAAGGTTAATCCATCACACTCAATTCCTGAAAATTTGGTTGTCAAGGTAAAAATTGTGAAGAATGCACATTCTCAGGCAGCGTCTCTTCCCAGAGAGTCTGTACTCGCTAATGAAACACAGGATAAATTTTGGGTGATGAAGTTGTTGAATGATACCATTGCAGTAAAAATTCCTGTAAAAAAGGGAATGGAAACTATCAACCGGATTGAAATAATAGAGCCCACTTTTAAGCCGGATGACAGAATAATCGTAACCGGGAATTATGGTCTTGCAGATACAGCCAAGGTAAAAATTGTTAAAAACTAAAGGATGAAGAACTTCTTTATCTCTTATAGAAATCCACTGACTGTTGTTTTAGTGCTCATCTTAGCGGGCGGCCTGTTTGCTTACAAGGAGATGAAAACATCCCTGTTCCCCGAGATCACATTCCCTAAGATAAAGGTAATTGCTGATGCCGGCTTACAGCCGGTCGATAAAATGATGGTTACGGTAACACGTCCATTGGAAAATGCGATAAAACAAGTTCCTGATTTAAAATTGATCCGGAGCATTACCAGCCGGGGCAGCTGTGAAATATCAGCCTTTATGGATTGGAAAGCTGATATCGATATTAGCCAGCAACGTATAGAAAGCAAAATAAGCCAGCTCCGTAATACGCTCCCTCCCGGAGTTAGTATTATAACTGAGAAAATGAACCCATCTATTTTGCCGGTAAGCGGGTACACCCTGGAAAGCCATAACAAGTCGCCTATTGAGCTTAAGCAGATAGCTACTTTTACGATTAAACCATTCCTTTCTCAAGTAGACGGAGTTTCAGAAATAAGAGTTATTGGCGGTAAAACCAAGGAGTATTGGATAAAACTGAACAGCCAGAGAATGAGCGCGCTTTCTATTACTCCCGAGATGATCGATGTGACGTTAAGGTCGACAAACTTTGTCACTTCTAACGGCTATTTATCCG
Organism: Bacteroidota bacterium; assembly: GCA_040385405.1. Classification (GTDB taxonomy): domain Bacteria; phylum Bacteroidota; class Bacteroidia; order Sphingobacteriales; family Sphingobacteriaceae; genus Daejeonella. Next base: position 11,500 of record JAZKHM010000106.1, read on the forward strand.
ATTATAAATTCCTCTATCTTACCATCACAGATGCAACAATAACCAATAAAGAGGATCTCCAAAACCTGATCATTTCAAATAAAGGCAAAAGGATAGTCCGGATAAAAGACATTGCTGAGGTACAAATTACAGAAGGAGTAGAATACACAAAAATAAATGCAAATGGCCGAGATGCGACTTTAATTGCAATCGTTAAACAACCGAATTCAAATCTCGTTGATCTTTCTTCCCAAATGGAGAAAAAAATAGAAGGCCTCCGCAAAATATTACCACCCGGGGTGAGTATTAATCCATATTACGTTCAGGCAGATTTTGTGAATGAATCGGTTAAAAGTGTTACGGATAGTTTATGGATAGGTTTAGGTCTGGCTATTTTGGTGGCTATTGTTTTCTTGCGCTCGCTCAAAGCAAGTGCAACCATACTAATCATTATTCCAATTACGCTGGCTCTCACCTTAATTGTATTATACGCCACAGGCGCTACCTTTAATATCATGACTCTTGGAGCCATTGCGGCAGCTATAGGTTTAATTATTGATGATGCGATAGTTGTGGTAGAACAAATTCACCGGACCCATGAAGAGCATCCGGATGAGCCAACTACCACACTTTTACAGAAAGCAATCGCTTACCTTTTTCCAGCTATACTGGGTTCGTCTATCAGCACGATCGTGATTTTTATTCCATTTGCACTAATGACGGGAGTAGCGGGAGCATACTTTAAGGTAATGACAGACACCATGATCATAACTTTGGTCTGTTCTTTCTTTGTAACCTGGATAGGCCTGCCGGTGGTGTATCTGTTATTGACAAAAAATAGCGGCAGCCATAAAAATGAAAGCAAAGAAACGTCAGTTCACAAGATTAAAAATCAGGGATGGGTTTCCTTTTTTATTTTAAGGCCCTGGATCAGTATGGTTGCCGTACTGGTACTCATCGTGTCTATCGTGCTAATTTTACCCAGATTACAAACAGGTTTTTTGCCCGCAATGGATGAGGGAAGTATTGTTTTAGATTACAATTCCCCGCCAGGCACTTCACTGGAAGAAACAGACAGAATGCTGCGTGAGGCAGAGAAAATCATTGTCAAAGTTCCTGACGTGGAAGCTTATTCCAGGCGTACAGGTACGCAGATGGGGTTTTTCATTACTGAACCTAACAGAGGCGATTATTTAATACAGCTAAAGAAAAACAGAAAAAAAACTACCGAGGAGGTAATTAATGAATTAAGGCAGAGAATACAGGCCTCACAGCCCGCCCTGACTATTGATTTTGGGCAAGTTATTACCGATATGCTGGGAGATTTAATGAGCTCTGTGCAACCTGTTGAAATCAAGATTTTTGGTAGCGACAAGCAAAAATTGCAACAGTTGTCTAAAGAAGTTGCAACTATTGTAACTAATATTAAAGGAGCAGCAGATGTTTTTGACGGGATCGTTATAGCCGGCCCTTCTATAAATATTAAGCCCAACAGTGCAGCGCTTGCTCAATATGGCTTAAGTCCGGCCAGTTTCCAAACCCAGTTCCAAACTGCTCTTGAAGGCAATTTAGGCGGAGAAATTTTTGAAAAGGAACAACTTTCCCCCATCCGCATAGTATACCCGGAAAGCAGAAAATTTGGTATTTCTAATATCGGTAGGATACCTATATTCTTACCGAATGGGGGCACCATACCGATTACCCAATTGGCAACTGTTTCAGTTAAATCCGGGGAGGCAGAAATTGAACGGGAGAATCTGCAATCTATGGGCGTGGTTACTGCCCGGTTAGATAACCGCGATCTGGGTAGCGTGATAAAAGATATTCAGCTAAACGTGGGAGCAAAAGTACATTTGCCTCCTGGTTATCACATTCAATATGGAGGGGCTTATGCAGAACAGCAGCAGTCTTTCAAAGAATTGTTCACTATATTGATTACATCCAGCCTGCTGGTTTTTGGGGTTATTCTCTTTTTATTCAAAGAATTTAAAATAGCCTTTCTGATTCTTTTAGTTGCAATTTTAGGGATTTCCGGAAGTTACTTGGCTTTATTCTTAACCAATACCCCATTAAATGTTGGAAGCTATACAGGCTTAATTATGATTGTAGGAATAATCGGTGAAAATGCCATTTTTACCTATCTACAGGTTAAGGAATCATTGCACACAAAAAGTGTTGATGAAGCGATTATCTTTTCGATTTCTACCCGTTTACGCCCCAAATTAATGACAGCCCTGGGAGCCATTATCGCCCTTTTACCACTCGCCCTTGGAATTGGTGCTGGCGCACAACTTCATCAACCGCTAGCTATTTCTGTAATTGGCGGCTTTCTGGTAGCATTACCATTGCTGTTGATTGTGTTACCTACTGGGATGAGGCTCGTTCAACGACGAACTGAAGTTTTTGAAGCTGCTAACTAGGTTGTTCGTTTATTAAGTTGCTATGCGTGAAAGTTTTCAGAAAAACTCATTGAAAGGTAGCGGTAATCCCGTACTGATAAACCCGGATGAGCCATAAAATATGAGGAAGTAGCAGCAAACTACTTTGAACAAACCCATGGCGAAGCTTTGGAGACTTTATTGCGCATTCACCTTCAGAAAATCCTCAGATTTGGATATTATTTTGCCAAATACTTATGAAATGTCGTTATGTTGCGTATCCTCTTTTTAATCGTCAGTTTTTTATTGCTATCTGATATATCGTTTGCTCAAAAAACTCTGCATCTAAAGGACAGTATAACTGTAAGCGTAGTTTCCAGATATGACAGCGTTTCCGGACTTCACCGAAAGATTTTTGGAGAAAACTATAGAAAAGAATGGGCTGCTAATACCAGACTGCCGGTTATAAAAATCTCGGAAATAATGGGGGGATTAGTACCTACTGAACTTGGTGGGGGTCATCAATCGCGTTCATTACGATTAAAAGATAGTTCCGGAAAAGAATGGGTGCTTAGAAGCGTAAACAAATATAGCGAGGGACTGGCGCCTGAAGTAGTAAAAGGTTCAATATATGAAAAATGGGTCGATGATAATTTCTCTGCTCAGCATCCATACTCAGCGCTTATTGTTCCTCTATTGGCTGAAGCAGTCAAAGTCCCTCATACAAATCCTGTAATTGGTTTGGTTGCGCCTGACAAAACTTTAGGAAAATTTGAAAAGGAATTTGCCGGTACCATTTGTCTTTTGGAAGAACGTGAACCCCTGGGAGAATCAGATAATACTCCTAAAATGCTTGCGGAACTGGATGAGGATAATGACCATAGGCTAGACAGTGGAGCGTTCCTTCGCGCGCGCCTGCTGGATCTGCTGATCGCTGATTGGGGAAGGCATGAAGATCAGTGGAGATGGGTAGACACCAAAAAGGGCGATGGAAAAGATTACCTCGTTATTCCAAGAGACCGGGACCAGGTATTTTACGTCAATGAAGGGATATTGCCTAAGGCCGCGTCAAGTATCAGCCTGTTATCCTTTCTGGAAGGATTTAACAGCAGTTATAAAGACCCGAGCGCATTTTTCATTAACGGACGAAAGCTGAATCAGCAATTTCTAAATCAGTATTCCTACGAAGAATGGATGCAAATTACTCGCGAGTTTATTTCTGCCCTTCCAGACAGTGTTTTAAAAAATGCTGTAAAACTTCTCCCTCTAAGCTCGTATGAACTGAAAGGAGAACTCATATTCTCAAAATTGCAAGGCAGGCGGGATAATTTGCTGAATGCAATGGACACCTACTACCGCTTTTTGTTCAATATTATAGATATCAGGACATCTGATAAGGCAGAGCGGGTAGAAATTAATGAAAATGCTAATGGTGCTATACATCTGACCATTTATAAAATCGCAAAATCAGGTTCCAAAGAACAGGTCCTATTCAATAATTCATTTAAGTCTGATATTACCCGTGAAATACGCCTTTTTGTAGGCGAAGGAGATGATGAAATTTATATAAATGTTCCTTCGAGTCCAATTAAACTACGGGTTGTGGGAGGAGACGGTCAAAAACTATATGAGGTTAAGAACGCTGGAACTAAAGTGGAGATTTATGAAAACGACGATCAAGACAAATTCATAGATCCGGAGAAACGTCTTGTTAAGCATATTTCAAATGATACCCTGAATGTAAAGAAAAGCTTTAGCAATTTGTATCTCGGTTCGGGAATAACGCCTGTGGTCGATCTCCGATCTATCGATGGAATCTCACTAGGCCTTGCATATAAAATTGAAAAAGAGGGATTCCGAAAAGAACCTTATGGGAGCATGCAACAGATATCGGCTATGCACAGTCTGTCAACAAAATCTTTTGTAGTAGAATACAAAGCAGAGTGGAAGGAAATTTTTAAGAATACAAACTTCACAATTAATGGTCTTGCCGATATGAAAGGCAATATCATTAATTTTTTTGGCCGTGGGAATGATACAGATTTTGATCAGACTGGCAATTTTAGGAGATTTTACCGGGTTAATTATTCCTATTATAAATTTGAACCGGCCTTAAGATTCTCTTTGGAAAAGAATGTTTCTATTACTATGGGGCCCTCATTCCAATATTTTGTTACCGGTAATAATGAAGGCAGGTATATTACCAACCCTGTGATCAGCAATTCCTACAGGAATTTATTCAGCGATAAGTTTCATGGTGGTCTTTTTGCTAATTTCAGCTGGGATAAGAGAGATCATAAATTATTTCCAACAAAAGGATTTAGTTTTAACCTTCTTTTACAAGGGTATGAAGGGCTCAATAAAAATTCTCAGGCTTTTGCTCAGGTTTTCCCACAGGTATCTTTTTATAAATCACTGGACTCAAAAGGTAATATCGTAATCGCTAACCGGACCGGAGCAGGTTTTACCACAGGAACTACCAATTTTTACCAAAGCGCATTTTTGGGGAGCCAGGATAATTTACTCGGTTTCCGGAAAAACCGGTTTGCAGGAGATTAGTTATTATATAATAATATTGAGGCTCGTATCAACCTTCCTAACTTCCTGCATTATATTCTTCCCGGAAAAATAGGACTTATCGGATTTTATGATGCTGGACGGGTCTGGGTTAAGAATGAAAGATCGGATACTATTCACCATGGTTATGGGGGTGGAATTTACCTTGCGCCCTTTAACAGGCTTTTCGTCAGGGCAATAGCCGGTTATTCGGATGAAGGTTTGCAACCCACAATTACACTTAAACAGCGGTTTTAATTAAGGAAAGAATAGCATACCATTTTATTAGCTAACTTGTAAGTAACCTAAGGAAATTTGAAAATTTTAGTTATCGAGGACGAACTCGAATTAAGCAAAAGTATAGTGGCTTATTTTGAGACTGAATCTGACCTGTGTGAGGTGGCATATTCCTACTCGCAGGCCTTAGAAAAGATTGCCTTATACCAGTATGATTGTGTCTTACTTGACCTTAGTTTGCCGGGCGGAGGCGGGTTAGATATACTTAAAAAACTAAAAGAGATTGGAGCGGGAGAAGGTGTTGTGATTATCTCTGCCAAACATTCTTTAGACGATAAAATTTCGGGATTATATTTAGGCGCTGATGATTACCTGGTTAAACCTTTCCATCTCTCAGAATTAAAAGCCAGGGTAATTGCTGTAATAAGGCGTAAGCAGTTTAGCGGTAATACGATGATTACTTACCAGGAACTTACCATAGACCCGATGGCCCGCAGCCTCACTATTGATCATATAATAGTTCCACTTACCAGGAAAGAATACGACATACTTTTATACTTTCTTTCTAATAAAGGGAAAGTGGTGACTAAAAACGCTATTGCTGAACATCTTTGGGGCGATAAAATGGACTTATCGGACAATTTTGATTTTATTTACACCCATATTAAGAACCTTAGGAAAAAGCTTATATCAGGCGGTGCAAAAGATCATATCCACTCCATGTATGGTATAGGCTATAAGTTTGAAGAATGAAATTAACAACACGCTATAATCTGTCGGCACTGCCGGTCTCACTACTTTTTCTTCTTTTCTCTTCTGTAGTTTATTATTTTACAGTAAATTATATTCTGACCAAACAACTGGAACGTGAGTTAATACTTGAAGAACAGGAACTTCAGAAATATGTTGAGATCTATGGACTTCTGCCTAAGTCCTTTGAATTTCCAAATTTTAAAGTTGAATTAAAGCGAACTACTGCTAGCGCTGACAGGCACTTTTCAGATACTGTCTATTGGAACTCAATTGAAAAAGAGTTTGAGCGTGGGAGAAGCCTGATAACTCCATTAACAGTTGATGGATTGCCCTATACAGCGTTCATAACCAAATCTAAAGTTGAAAAAGAAGACCTTCTCGCAACCATAATCCCCATTACATTTGCGATTACCTGTTTTTCAATTCTGGCTTTATGGATAACCAGCAATATTGTAATCAGGCGTTTATGGGATCCGTTCTATTCTATTCTTAACTACCTTAGATCATACAAAATCAGTGATCAAAAACAATTGGGAGACATCAGGATAGGTATTGATGAATTTGATGCCTTGAACAAGTCTGTGCGTGAAATGTCAGCTAATGCGTTTAAGGATTACCAAACGCTGAAGACTTTCACAGAGAATGCCGCGCATGAACTCATGACCCCGATAGCTGTGATCCAGGGAAAATTGGATACATTAATGCAGACGGAATCGATAAGCCATATTCAGGCAATATTAGTTGAGGATCTCTATAGAGCTGTTTCAAGATTATCCCGGCTTAATCAATCCCTTCTTCTCCTAGTCAAAATTGAGAGCAATCTTCTCTTGGTAAAAGAGACTATAGAGATGAGTACCCTTGTGGAGAACAAGGTCAGCGAGTTTTCTGAGCTCCTTGAAGCAAAATCTATTTTTTATGAAATGGACCTCTCCCCAACGAGCGTAAATGGGAGTTCTTACCTGATTGATATTCTAATAAATAATCTGTTCAGTAATGCTATCAGACATACCACCGAAAACGGAAATATTAAAATCGTCCTTAAAAAGGATTCCCTCCATATTATAAATTCAGCAGCAGGCAATTCTCCTTTATCTGATCAAATATTTCAACGCTTTTACAAGGAAGAAAGCTCAGAAGGAAGCGGTTTGGGATTAGCTATTTCCTTCCAGATATGTGAGGTGCACGACTGGAATTTAAGTTATAATCTTGAGAGTTCAAACCATGTTTTTACTGTTTCTTTTAGCCCGGTAAGCACTCCTGATTTCTCGATTTGATATATTCTTTAGGTTCGTTTCTATGCTTTTAAATTTTTAGTTCAGAATTTACTCAAAATTGCTTTATAAATTAGCTATAATCCCTTTTCACCGATAATAAATTAATATAAAGGGCATTTGATTAGATTTTTTGACACCTCCTAAATGTATAAAATAGTTGTATGTATTCTTTTTACTTTACTTATTTCAGCCTGCCAGTCGAACCGATATATAAGCCGTAAAGCCTTTGCTGATGAGTTTAATAAACGATCTGAATATGCACTGAATGATAGTTTAATTCCCGGTAGTTTTCGATTACCTCCTGGAACTACTTTGGAAAATGGCTTAACTGAAGAAGAGGCTGTAAATATATCCCTATGGAACAATGCCCGTTTTCAGACTGATCTTGCCGATATATCGATGGCTAATGCAAATGTTACAAATGCAGCAATCATTTCCAATCCTTTATTGCGCTACCTGGCTCCTACAGGCGGCATAGCCACTTCGGGATATATCAATTTTGCACTCGACTTTATCTGGCAAAGGCCCCAGCGAATAGCCGTTGCTAAACTAAATGCAGACCGAATTGCTGATAGTTTAATGCAAAGAGGATTTTCCCTCATTCGAGATGTTCAGTTCAACTATGCTGACCTGCTTGCTGCAACCGAAAGGTTAACTATAATCCGGGAAACTGCCAAGATCAGAGCGGAAATGGCCCATCTTGCCAATGTCCGCTTGAAATATGGAGATATCAGTGAACTGGAAGCTTCCACTTCAAGGGCAGACTCCGCCAGCGCTGCCGATGATCTTGTACAGGCAAACCTGAACTACCTGTTAGCTAAAAGCTCATTAAATTATATCATGGGATTCACTTCTCCGGATACTGTCATATCTGTCATCACGGCTAGACCTGATACCATTTTGCGAAAGATTCCAGTTAAGGATTATCTGGAGCTGGCATTTGAATACAGACCAGAGATTAGGGCAGCAAAAGTAGCTATTGAGGCCGCTGGTAAAACACTCGGTTTGGAACGGTCTAGAATAATAAATTTTACCGCAAGTCTCAACTATCAGTATGTGAATGCTAATGGCGGGCCGCGGTGGCTGCCTAACGCGGTGAATCCTGGTTTTCAAATGGATATTCCAATATTTAATCGCAATCAGGGAAATATTCAACGTGCAAATGCCCTTTTGGAGAAGGCAAGCCTTCAGTATTTTACTGTTCAGCAAAATATTGCCTTGGATGTCTCCCAGGCATACCACAGGTATGAGCAAAATTATCAATCATATCAGGTATGGAATACGAATACGTTGCCCGCTCTGGCAGAAACTGTAACGCTGGTGAGCGCAACCTACCGCAGAGGTGATATCTCCTATATTCCCGTGCTTGAGGCCTTAAGGCAATTGCAGAATGGAAGATTACGGCAGGCAGCGATAGCCGCCGACCTAAGAAAGTCTATCAGTCAGTTGAACTACGCTATTGGTCAGAATCTAACTAGTGCAAAGCCATAATTATGGGACTATCGAAACTTACAATACTTCTTACAACCGTTCTTCTGATCTTGATTGCGACAGGCTGTTCATCGGATAAAGGAAAGCCAAAAGCAGTTTCACCTGCCGAAATGAGTAATCCAGTGAAAGAATCAGAGCTTAATACGATCACCTTAACTCCACTGGCTGTGAAGCGTATCGGTATCACCCTGGCTGTTGCGGGAAACGGAAATGTTGCTAATAGCCGGATCTACAGTGGTGAAGTAATGGCAGTCCCTGGGCAGACGGTTACTTTAACCGCGCCTGTTGCAGGTACCCTTGTAGCGGCAGGGTCCCAGTTGCAGGGAGGACAGCAAGTACGTAAAGGTCAGGCTTTGTATCGCTTAGTGATCCTTCCATCCGAGCGTGACCTGCTAAGCGCCCGTGATGATGTAGCCCAAAAGCAAGTTCAATATACTGTAGCTACGCAAAAAGCTCAGCGGGCCGATCAGTTGTATAAAGAGCGTGCTGGAAGTTTGCGTGCGAAACAGGAAGCAGAGGCTGAGCTTGCCGCCGTAGCGGCATCCCTGCGAGTTGCCAGATCGCGTGTAGAACTGCTGCGTGGAAATACATCGGGCTCAGCGCAGCTTTCAACTTTAACGATTAACGCGCCGATATCCGGGACAATCCAGCGCCTTCATAGTTCAACCTCACAAGCTGTTGCTGCTGCAGCACCGATTGCAGACATAGCGGCTACAAATACACTTTGGGTAAGGGTTCCTGTGTATGCCGGAGATGCCGACAAGATAAACAGGTCAGCTCCGGCAAGCGTGCAGTTACTATCGGGGTTTGCGGGTTCGGCGAAAGCTATAACGGGCAGACCTATTAGGGGCCCTCAAACTGCTGATGCGCTGAATACTTCAGTAGATCTATATTATGAAATTTCCAATATGGACGAAAATATGAATCCAGGGGCAAGAGTCAGTATCAGTTTGCCTTTCCATGGTTCTAATGCCGGGATGCTTATCCCATATTCGGCTGTTGTATATGATATAAATGGCGGTTCATGGGTCTATGAGAACACCGCTGAGAATGTATTTGTGCGAAGACGGATTGAGATAACGACGGTCGATAACATGAATGCGGTTGTAAAAAGAGGATTGACTGGAGGTGAAAAAATAGTAGTTACAGGTGCCGCTGAATTATTCGGGACTGAATTTGGAGGAGGTAAATAATGCGCTGGCTGGTCGCTACATCCCTTAGACTACGAATTGTAGTCGTTCTTTTAATGGCCCTGCTAATGATAGTAGGCACACAGATCATTAAAAATGCTTCTTTTGATGTATTCCCTGAATTCGCACCTCCTTATGTAGAGATCCAGGTGGAGGCGCCGGGTTTATCCACTTCTGAAGTAGAAGCTCTCATCACGGTTCCCATAGAAAATGCATTAAATGGAACGCCTTTATCTACTCATCTGCGGTCTAAATCGGTGTTGGGGCTAGCGTCAATTCGGGTAGATTTTGGAAAAGGTACTGACCTTATTGAGGCCAGACAACTTGTACAGGAAAGAGTTACACGGGTGGCATCACAATTACCCGCCGTGGCCAGAACCCCTGTAATGTTAACTCCCTTATCGACTACAAGCCGCGTATTAAAGATTGGTGTAAGCTCTAAAACAATGTCTCAAATGGACATGAGTACAGAGGTTCGCTGGACATTAAGACCACGTCTGATGGCTGTACCGGGTGTAGCAAATGTAGCAATATGGGGGCAGCGGGACCGCCAGCTCCAGGTTAAGGTTATACCTGAAAGGCTTTTTGCCCATAATCTGCAATTAAACCAGGTAATCGTAGCGGTAAGAGAGGCTGTTCAGCAATTTGGAGGAGGATTTATAGATATGCCGAATCAGCGGATGGCTATTTCTAATATTCCGCATATCTATAATGCTGAGGATCTTGCCAAGATCACTATCCCGACAGCTAATGGATCTCCGCTCAGATTAGGTGAGCTGGCAGAAGTTGCTGAAGGGTTTCCTGCGCCCATCGGTGATGCAGTGATCAATAAAGGCAATGGCTTACTACTAATTGTAGAAAAGCAGCCACAAGCTAATACGCTTGAGGTCACACGAAATGTGGAGCAAATCCTTCTTGAGATGAAGCCTGGATTTAAAGAAATGGAATTTGATTCAACCATTTTTAGGCCTGCAACTTTTATAGAAATGTCACTCCATAATCTGAATAAAGCCTTGCTAATAGGCTGCATTCTGGTTATTCTGGTGCTGATATTTTTCCTGAACGACTGGCGCACAGCGCTGATCAGCGTTCTGGCAATCCCGCTTTCTCTGTTAATAGCCATGATCATCCTGCATTACCGTGGAGGTACTATCAATACGATGGTACTTGCCGGATTAGTGATTGCTTTAGGAGAGGTAGTTGATGATGCTATTATTGATGTGGAGAATATTGTACGCAGATTAAAGCAAAATAGCCTGCTGGCGGAACCTCTGTCAGCATATAAGGTAGTTTTTGACGCCTCGATGGAAGTAAGAAGTGCGGTTGTGTATGGCAGTATAATAGTTGCCCTCGTGTTGATGCCGGTGTTCTTTCTTCCTGGTATATCCGGGGCATTTTTCCAGCCTCTTGCCTTGTCTTACATCCTGGCAATCCTCGCCTCGCTTTTTGTTGCACTTACTCTGACACCCGCACTTTCCCTTTTATTGCTGCCGAAAAAATATTCCGGCAAGGAATCACATGATGCAGTTCATGAACCTAAGATTGTCCAGTGGCTTAAACCGAGGTATGAAAGAACTTTACACCGGATCATAGCGCATCCAAAGCGAACTATTCGCGGGTTGATCATTGTGCTGGCGCTAAGTATCGGAACTGTGCCTTTTCTCGGAGAGGAATTTCTGCCTCATTTTAAAGAGTACGATTTCCTGATGCACTGGGTCGAGAAACCCGGCACATCACTTGAAGCTTCCAAAAGAATAACTATCCAGGTAAGTAAAGAACTAATGGCTATTCCGGGAGTGAGGAATTTCGGCGCTCACATAGGAAGAGCTGAAGTAGCTGATGAAGTTGTTGGCCCTAACTTCACAGAAAATTGGATAAGCATAGATCCCGAAGTTCCTTATGACGAGACAGTAGCCAAAATCCAGGAAGTAGTGGATGGCTATCCGGGTTTATACAGAGACGTACTTACTTATTTACGTGAACGGGTTAAAGAAGTCCTGACGGGTACAAGTGCCAGCATTGTAGTGAGAATATACGGTTCCGATCTGGAGGTTCTCGAAGCTAAAGCCAAGGAAGTTGGGAAAGTACTTGCGGATGTAGAAGGTATTTCCGACCTGAAAGTTCAGCAGCAGACCTTAGTTCCTCAGCTTGGTGTCAAGTTCAACCCAGAAAAGGCATCGCGGGTAGGGGTTAATTCCAGCGATGTCCGTAGGGCAGTGAACGCACTGGTGAATGGCACTAAAGTAGGAGAAGTGTATGAGGAACAAAAGATATTCGATGTCGTAGTGTGGGGATCTGCCGAACAGCGTTCCAATATTGAAACGGTCCCGGATATGCTAATCGATATTCCCCGTGGCGGCAGGGTGCCTCTTAAAGATGTGGCGGATGTATATGTCAGACCCACTCCTAACGAAATTACCCGCGAAGCCTCATCCAGAAAAATAGATGTGACCTGCAATACCAAAGGTAAAGACCTGGGTTCTGTTGCACGGGAAGTTGAAAAAAGGCTGGAAAGTGTATCCTTCGCACCAGGCTATCATCCTGAAATTCTAGGGGAGTACGCCGAACGTAAAGCAGCCCAAAACCGGCTCAATGCTCTAGCTTTATTGTCGCTGCTTGGTATATTCCTGATCCTTTATATTGATTTTAACTCAGTACGTACAGCGTCCTTAATACTATTTAGTCTTCCTTTCGCATTAACAGGATGCATTTTTATTGCTCTTATTACCGGGGGAGTACTGTCTTTGGGCTCATTGGTCGGTTTCGTTACTGTTCTTGGTATTGCGGCACGGAATGCCATCATGCTAATTAGTCATTACCGGCACCTGGAAAATGAAGAGCATGAAGTATTTGGCCTGCACCTTATTATCAGAGGAGCGCTGGAAAGAATGTCTCCGATCTTGATGACCGCTCTTGCGGCCTCTCTTGCATTATTGCCTATAGTATTAACAGGAAATAAACCAGGTCAGGAAATAGAATTCCCTATGGCTATAGTTATTTTAGGCGGCCTGATCACATCGACTTTGTTAAATTTGTTTTTCCTTCCGTTAATTTATCTTCGTTTTGGAAGATCCAAAAATAGTGAGGGCAAAATCAAGCGACAGGAATCTGATTAAATAATACTTCCATTAGGGATAATCTGAGCAATAATTGCTAATACAAGAAGTCCTTAGAATAAGGGCTATCTCTTTGTAGTTAAATGATCAGAACCCTGGGGTCTTACCTGCATAACATCTTCGCCATATTTTCGTCCTTTTTTGCCCTTAAAACTTCTTTTCCGTAATGGGTAAAATACTGGTGTAGTGAAAGTAAATAACAATTTTCTTCCACCCACTCCTTATCGGTATACTGCTTTTTTAAGTACACTGCCCATTCTTTCCTCAAATTTTGTTCATGTCTATCGTAATCCTTACATGAGAAATGATACAAATCTGCATCGCATAAAATCTCCGCGTAGAGATTCCGAGGCTTCTGCGGATAGCGTGTTGCTTCAATACAAGAGATCACAAGACTTACCTTATCAACCGGGTAATCCTGATCGCTGAGGAAAGCGCGGGCTATTTTAATACTCTCATCTTCATGCCCAATATATTTACAACAATATCCCGCATCATGGAACCATGCTGCAATTTTCAACGGTTCAAGTTCGTCCTGGGTTAATCCTTCATGTATGCCAATCTCTGTAATCGCTTCCACCACTTCCCTGGTATGTATAATATTGTGAAAGTACAGGTCAGCAGCAAGCTCTGTGTTAAAGAAGTTATTCATGTAGATTTCTACTCTTTCGATTATACTTGAGTCAGTTGTCATATTATACTTAGTAGA
>JAZKHM010000106.1:25282-68065 GCA_040385405.1 Bacteroidota bacterium
AGATTTCTACTCTTTCGATTATACTTGAGTCAGTTGTCATATTATACTTAGTAGAAATTTTCAAAATAGATGTAAATGGTCATGTAATTGGTTACTATTTAGTAGATGATGCCGTCTTTAAGTAATAATAACTCAATGCAAATAAACTTAAAATTCCAAGCATGAACCCGCCCAAAACATCTGTAAACCAGTGAGCGCCTAAATAAATTCTGGAAAAAGGAATTGTGAATATCAAGAAAGCGCAAATTGATATGACTGTTATTCTTATGGCTTTTGGAATCGTTTTAAGATGATTCATTAGAATAATCATAAAGCCAAAGAAAATGACATAAAAAAGAACATGGCCGCTGGGAAAGCTTTGGTGCCTGGCTATTTCTATTATTCTCACAACATCGTCTGTAGGCCGGGGACGGTCAATAATGATTTTTAACGAATGGCTGATAACACCGGAAAATAATGTCAGAAGGATAAAAAGAGCTTCTCTTTTCAATTTAAATCCGAGAAATACACCTGATGTCACAATCACCATGATTACAGACTGAGGAGTATAACCCGGCCAGCTTATGGCCTTCATGAGCACATCTAATAATGGATATTGATGTTCCTGGATCTCCTCGGAGAATTCTCGGTCGACCAATGAGTTCGGGAACAGTGATACCAGGAGAGTTAGTAGTAAGAACCCTATAACTATCCCTCCAAGAATGTAGAATAACATGCGTTTCCGCTCTAACCTCATAAAGGAGCGATCAATGAAAAGCCCACATTCCCATTTTGGATAACAGGTGTGGCCATGAAATTCAAATGTTTATTTCCGATTATTTTCTTCTTTATCCAGGGATAGGCGAGATAGGTAAATTTCGTTGTAAGTATCCCTACGCCAGCGCCAGCAAGTACATCACTCAACCAGTGCTGATTGTTCATCATCCGTAGCGCGCCGGTAGCAGTTGCCATGGAATAGCCTATATAACCGTACCAAGGAGATGTATTTTTAAATTCCTGATTCATAAATTCAGCAGCCACGAATGCTGTAGCCGTATGACCAGATGGAAAAGATCGGCGATCCGATCCAGAAGGTCTTAATTTTGCGGTTTTACCTTTTAAAAAATCTACAGACATACTCATTAAAGAATTAGATATAAGATACATGGCAGTCCGATCAAATAGATTATTTTTACTCTTGACTCCTAAAATATTTAGCGCATATACAGTCGCAACGGGAGCATATTGCAATTTATCATCAATTTGCGTGGAAAAAGTCGGATAATTTTCTTGAATTTCATGATGTATTTGAGTGTCGGCCTTTTTAAAGATATTATCGTCTAAAGCAATAAATCCATAAACAATAAGTGCTGCCGGGATAGAATATTTGGCTTTAGTTTTAAAACTGAAAGATTTGGAGCTTAGTGTTGATAGGTTTGTCGTATCGTCTTGGACAATCAGGAAGTCGTGACTTGAAGGGAATCCTTCTAATTTGATCGGTAATGCTTCAGAATCCAATAAGTCTAAACTATCCGTGAACATATTCTCCAGAAAAACTTCAGAAGATGTTGGGATACGATCCTTTTCTACGATATTATTATTAGAGAAGCCGTTAAATGCATTTAAACTTAGTAATAACAACAAATACGCCCGAATCATATACTTATGGATTTAACTTAACCAAGCAACCAGACTACAAGATAATTTCAAATTTTGAGGATAATCTGTAGTTGTAAATTATGCTAAATCCACATTGAAATAATTTTAGATTTTCAAAATAGTTAGGTATATAAAAGACAACAAAATTATATATGATATAACAGATGAGAAATGTTCTTCGGAAGTTTACAGATCATTATCGATAATATGAGATGCAGGTTTAAGCATTAAATCATATAATTAAATTCAATTTAATTTTCGCAGATTTAAGTATGTGGAAGTACTACGCAATTCTGTCGGCACTATTTGCAGCGGTTACAGCAATACTGGCAAAGGTTGGGATTAAAGGCATAGGGGGTAATCTAGCGACAGCTGTACGCACTATAATCGTGGTAATTATGGCGTGGGGAATTATACTTTTCACTGGTGAAATGAAAGAATTGAAAAACCTCACTAAAGCCAATCTGTTTTTCCTGGTTCTTTCAGGGATCGCGACCGGCCTGTCCTGGTTATTTTATTTCAAGGCTCTTGAAACCGGGGAAGTTTCTAAAGTCGTACCAATCGACAAGCTTAGTGTTGCCATTGCTATGGGTTTGGCTTTCATAATCCTCAAAGAGCCGGTTGAAATAAAAAGTCTCATTGGCGGACTATTAATCGTAATAGGGACTTTTGTTATTATCTGGTAATAAAAACAATAATGTAGCAACAGGATCCGTATAACTGCTATTGTTACGTTTAGAATGTTCTTATATCTTTTTTAATAGCTTCATTATTATTGGTAACTAATATGTTGATTTAGCTTTTCCCATTTTTTTATCCATTCTGAATAAACTGTTCTGCCTTTTTTTATAGTTTTTGACCCACGATCAGCAATATTCACAAATAACTTTCCGTGTCTGCTCCATTTCCTGCAAAAATTTTATTTTAACAGGATTATAGGATTGGAAATTTCCCTTTACATAAACATAATCGATAAAGTATTCAGTAGCAGCGATGCGTTGTTTATCTGGTAATATATGAGCTCTAGGCGAAACTATATGATCTACTAAATGTTGAAAAAGCTCCTGAGGATCAATTTAGAAATGAATAAGGTAGTTGAGTAATAATTATACACACGGTATTTAGAAGCTAAAATTTATAAAGTCTTTATTTTAATCTTTTACCTGTTCAAATATCCGCGCGGAATACCCCGAGACAAAAAGAGGAAATTAAAGCAGAACGCTTACCCTCCCTAATAAACTCCTAACCTTATAGCGTATACTCGCCTTGCAACCTCAAGGTAACAACGATATCCTTATCGCTATTGTTTCGGAAAAACCAGCCATGCTTACCCTCATATGGAGATAAAAAAGTACCTACCATATTATTAGAGTAAGCAATTGTATAGCTTTCAAAGTAAACTGCTTTAGCTTCTTGCGCTTGCTTAACCTCGCCGTGAAAATCAAAATAGACCGTTCCATTATTCGTGACCCATTCATATTTCATCTTTCCGTGTTTCAGCATATTAATTTTATACTCGATTCCTTTCCCCGCCGGAACGGTTACCTGAATACTATCTTCTCTTTCTGTCAATTGCTCTTCAGGAGCCGGATTATCGGCTTCCACAGGTCTATTTACATCAGGTCCTGAACCTGCCTTTTCGAGTTTGATCGGGGGGAACGATTGCTGACCCACTGGGCCTGGTGCCATTGTATTAACCGCTGATTCTTCCGGAACATAGAGCCTGCTGAAGCCAAACAGCTTACCTGCGCCGGTTGGATCCATGCCATATTCTGCGGGCAGAACAGCTATAATTAACAAAGTAATTCCTATTATTAGAGCAATAATTGTTGATTTAATAATGGTTTTTTTTCCTAATACAGGATGATTCATTTCTGACATGGTATACTATTTAAGATGTAAAATATCCGGTTAACTGATAGCCCAATAACAAAAAACCAGCTGCCATCAGCATGGTGTTCGTCAAGGTGGAAAATTTTATAAAACTTGGGTATCGTCGCCATAAACTGATGATGATCAGTACAAAGGCCAGTGCGATAAACTGGCCTATTTCCACACCAATATTAAAGCCAATTAAATTGGTAAATAGTCCTTCTTTATCAAATTTAAACTCCTGCAATTTGCTGGCAAGCCCGAAGCCATGAAATAATCCAAAAATTAATACTGCTGCTTTGGTGTTAGGTTGCGTTCCAAAAAAACGTTTAAACCCTCCTAAATTATCAAAGCCTTTGTACACTATTGAAAGAGCAATAATTGCATCAATAAGGTATGAGTTAATGGAAATGTCTGCCATTACCCCAAGTAAGAGTGTTAGACTATGGCCGATTGTGAAAAAGCTTACATACAGCAATACTTCTTTGGGACGATACAGAAAAAAAATAACCCCTACCAGGAACAGCAAATGGTCATAACCTGTTATCATGTGTTTGGCGCCGATATAAAGAAAGGGGCCAAAAGCTACACCCTCGTTGCCGGATAAGAACGTTTGTGTATCGCCATCTACCCCATGTGCAAGAACCTGGTTTCCAATGCCACATAATAATATGAGCGCGGCAAGCGATCCTGTTTTTTTTAAATTCATATTTTTAAGATTATCAATTCATTTCATCGCTCAGAAATATCCTGAACGATGATTGGATGAATGTATTAATGTGAGTGGCCGTGTGCTGCATCTGCGCTGTCTTTCGCTGCTTTATCCGCGGCAGCGTTAGTACTGTCGGCCATAGTGGTAGCAGCAGTATCGGCAGACATTTCCATTTGCTGCATTGCTGTATCTGACGCAGCGTCTGATTTCTTTTCAGTGTTACTTGAACAAGCTGTAAATAAGCCTAAAGTTAGTGTTGTAAGAAAAAATAGTTTTTTCATGTGTTTGTTTTTTAAGATTTAATTTAATTGATAATAAAAGTAAATAACCCATGATGGTAATTTAATATTGCTGCAAATAGTTATTTTTTGGAACCATTATGATGGTTAAGATGATCTTATTTAAATCATCCGTTAACGGATACTCCAATCAGATTGCCAATACCAAATGTAATGGCAGCAGCAATCAAACCAAAGAGCACTTGTCTAAATCCCGAGTACCAAACATTTTTCCCTGTAAATAAGGTGATGGCGGCTCCAATTAAAAATAAGCCGATTGCACTGGCTATAACACTAATTAATATGGCGTGTATTCCAGTGAACAGCATAAAGGGCAAAACGGGAATAACGGCTCCAATGGAAAATAATATAAAAGAATAAATAGCCGCTTCAAAAGCTGAGCCCTTCAGCTCTTCGGCATTAATCCCTAATTCCTCTTTAATTAATATTTCATGAGCATGATCTTTATCCTTCATAATATCAGCAGCCATTTGATGCGCCTGCTCCTCGGGAATACCTTTTGCAATATATATTAGAGCTAATTCCTTCAGTTCCCCTTCCGGATTAGTTTCCAACTCATCCATCTCTATTTGCATTTGGTTTTCATATAACTCTTTCGAACTAGTTACAGAGATCCATTCCCCCAATGCCATAGAGAGCGCTCCTGCTAATAGGCCAGCAAGCCCGGCTAGTAAGACACCTTGCTGTCCGGCAGTAGCGCCCGCGATTCCCATTACCAAACTGAAATTGGAAACTAACCCATCGTTTCCTCCTAATACCGCTGCTCTGATCGCATTTCCCCCAACCGAACGGTGTCTGCTTTCAAATCTTGAAAGTTGTGTGCCGGTCACTTTTGTCTCCTTCTCAAGGATTGTCTGAAGTATTTTTACGTGACTTGTTTCTGTACCTGTTATTTCTTGTTTATTCTTGTTTTTTGTGGCAATAATAGCATTTGCTATGCTTTTTTCGGTATCCATTAAAACCCCTAAAACGTAGTCATACCCAAATATTTTGCCAATAGTATTTAACGTTTTTGCTCTCCAGGAAGGTTGCATCAAGTTCTCAAAACTTATATTCTCTTTTTTTGCAAAAGCCTCTGCGTGACTTTTCTCAATGTCGCTCATTTGTCTGAAAACATTTGCAATCGTTGCATCAGGCTCATGCTCAGCAAGTTTTTGATATAGAAAGCAGGCATCAATTTCTGTCTGTATATTTTTGTTTTTCATGGGTACGATACTTTATATTTCTTGATTATCTGTTTTGATAGTTTATGACACATTATCCCTCTTTTAATAAATTCACCGGGCAGTTATTTGCCCTATGCTGAATTTTAAAAACTAAATTTATATATTTTGAATAGTTGCATATAATTAATAACGAATACTGATGCCTGCACCGGTTCCGTAATCACTGTCATGCAAAGTGCTAACTGAGAAAGTACGGGTAACAAAATACCGTAATCCCAGCGTGTATTCTTTGTCAGTATTTACCCGGCCGTCAAAAAACAAGCGGGTAGTAATTGGCATGTCCCTGCGTTGTAATTGCGCCCGCATGCGGCCCGTCTGGTCTACCCTTAATTCCGTTTCGATGAAAAAAGGCAGTAAATACAATAAACCAGCTTCAAATACCTGCCGGTTATTTTTGGTGTTCGATTGGGGATTTTTGGTGGATGCGTTGTTCAAACGGTAATCGTAACCTACAAAGGCAGCCAGGAAACTTCTTTTATCAAGAAACCGCAACAGATGTGATTCAGTTTCGAAATCCCCCTTCCAGTTCACCCGGCCATCAAAGCGCAGCTGGTTTTTATTGTTGGCGATATAGCCTTCGAGCCAGGCGCCATTAGACAGCACATTCAGGTCGGCCCATTTCGAAATAAAATTGTCTTCTTTCTTCAAAACTTTGTAACCGGTTTTGGCAAACTCATTTTGTTCAGAGCCTTCATAGCTGACAATGCGGGCCATACCAGTAGCCATATGGTATAAAATATGGCAGTGGAAAAACCAGTCTTTTTCTTCATTGGCCAAAAATTCAATGGTAACGGTTTCCATAGGCAGTATGTCAAACGTATGCTTGAGTGGTGAATAATCACCCTGTGCATTTATCAGCCGGAAGAAATGCCCGTGCAGGTGCATGGGATGGCGCATCATGGTGTTATTGAACATTTTAAAACGCACAACCTCACCTTTCTTGATCATTATTTTATCAGCTTTCGAAAGAGGCTTGTCGTCAAACGACCAAATATAGCGTAGCATGTCGCCGGTAAGCGTTAACGGAACCTCACGAATCGGTAATTTTTTATCAAAAGCTGTACGCTCTACCGATCGCAGCATATCGTAGGTGAGGGCGCCGGCAGCTTTTTCATTCTCCTTGTTCATGCCAGCCATGTCCATTCCCGGCATAGATGGGCTTTGCTTTTTAGCGCCCATGTCCATCCCGTTCATTTTTTTGATGGTGTCCTTCGGCTGCTGCATATCCATTGCTGGCATGGAGCCGTCCTTGCCGACACTTCCCATGTTCATTTTATTTCTTTCCCGTAGCATGGCAAAATAATTAAGCTTGGGAATGTCAGGGGCATTAATTTTTTTCCCGCTGCCAAAATAAACCGAACTATGGCCGGAAATATCAGCAGAGGTGGCTCTTAGTTCATACGCACCTTCAGCCGGAATGGTGATCAGCACATCATAGGTTTCAGCAATCGGAAAATCAATTTTGTCTACTTTTAAGGGCTCCACATTTTTTCCATCTGCTGCTATAATAGTCATTGGACCGCCTGCAAACTGCACCCAGAAATAAGTGCCAGCACCCCCATTGATAAGCCTGAGCCTGACGGTTTCACCGGCCTTAAATTCAGGATACTCGGTTATCTGCCGCCCGTTGGCCAGAAAGGCATTGTAATACACATCGGAGACATCCATTGGCGGCATCCGGCCCCATTCCTGTTTCGCTTTATCGCCCAAATAGCCTTTTACCAAAGCCTCTCCCCAGCTTTGCACTGATTTTCTTTTGATGCCATACCATTCATAATTTGCTTTTAATGACCGAACTACGGTCGACATACTCTCATTGGTCCAGTCCGCAAAAAGAATCACTTTTTCCTTTTCAACCTGCTTGTTCTTTGGATAGATCACAATAGGCCCGTAGAGTCCTACCTGCTCCTGGAGCCCCGTATGAGAATGATACCAATAGGTGCCGTTTTGAATCACAGGAAAAGAAAAAGTGTATGTGCTTCCTGCTTCGATCGGAGGTGTGTTAAGATAAGGAACACCATCTGCCACATTAGGAAGCAGCAAACCATGCCAATGGATAGATGTCTCTACCTGCATGAGATTCTTTACATGAATAACGGCTGTATCTCCTTCTGTAAAATAAAGCGTAGGGGCAGGTATTGTACCATTAATCGATATAGCACGTTTTAATTTACCCTCTGCAAACGTGACCATCGTGTCAGTAACATGGAGAAAGTATTCAACACGTTTACCTGAACCTTTGTCCGCGGATTTTGACATGTTCATGTTTTGCATGCCACGCTGTTGTGCTTGGCCTAAACCAGGAATTAATGCTATTAAAAGAAGTAGTTTTTTCATATTAAGTGCTGCTAAAAGAAGTATTTTTTCATGTTACTACCTTTATTATTTTAGAACGTTACTGCTGGGTTAGAAAATTTATATTCTGGGTGTACCTCTAATATAGATCAGGGCCTCCTGAATATTCAATTCCCGTGTGCCGTTTCCGGCTCTTATAAAAAAATGAGTGGTTTGCTGATGCTTTAGGAAGACAGGTGTTTTAATGCTGTTTACTTTAATCCAGCATACATCCTTCTCATTGCTGGCTACAAATGAAACACGTACATTTTTACAGTTCTCAGTTCCCAGGTGTAATGAAACGGATTGCATAATATACTGTTCAAACCCATCCCTGCCATACTTCCTCAGGGTTTCATAATCTTTATCAAGTCCTACAATTTTAGCATCATCATCTACACCGATCAATAAATTTCCTTCAGTAGAATTCATAAAAGCTGCTATTGTTTTTAAGCCGGCAAACTCAATTTCTTTACTTGTTTTTTGTAAGCGGTAATCCCACCGAAAAGAAGATTTAAACTCTATGGAATTACATTCTCCTTTTAATAATAGATCTGAAATGGTTGCCTCTGAACTATTTCTGTTGTTATCTGCCCTTAAACGGAATATTAAATAGCCCATCATGCCCCCCATAAAAACAAATAATAAGAGCAAAGCTCCGCTAACAAAGTCAATTGCCTCGCGGTAGAAATTAATGGCAACCTCCTTAAAAGGAAGTTGATGCTTACCAAAATGATATTCAAATAAGATCATTATTAATGGAGCAAACACCACTAGCCCGAAAAGTGCTCCAGAAATAATCCATAACCACTGCTTTTTAACCTTTATCATCGACAAAAAAAATATTCTCTTAAAACAATATCTCCGTCATTCAAATCCATCTATTATTTATTTCTACGGATCCAACATTAATTATTGCGGTAAAACAACATTATTGTTCGAGCGGATTTCCTGGTGCATAATTTCTCCGCCAAGAAGTCCTGCCCAGGCCATTAGTCCTGCAGCAATAAGCGCAAGAATAAATACTATTACCGGCATTGCCCGCACAGTTTTTAAACGGTTTATAAACAAAGCAGCAAGAGCAGTTATTCCCACGATAACCATAACCCACTGCGCAATATTGGAGGCCTCTACATGCCGCTCAATAATAGCTTCATCGGCTAGCTTTGCATCCAGTATAAAGCGTTCAGCTCCTTCGCCTGTTTGCGTAGCCACCACAGAAAATACAGCCATTAAGGCAAACAGCCAGTAGGCCGCTTTAATGACGCCTTCGTTTTTTCGCAAAATGCCGTATAACAATATTAGAACGGCGATAAGACTTCCGGTGATGGGCAAGTGATTAACGATCAGGTGCCAGTGTGCAGGATTGAGATTCATGATTTTTAAAATTTAGTTTATATGTGATTTAAAAATGAGTATTATGACGCAAACCATTTATTGATTTTCATTTGAGTTCTTGAGAATTCCCTTTGGTTCTGAAAAACAAAATTCCTATAGTCAATAATGCGATCGTCATAATCCCTCCTATTAAAAAATTCGAGTTTGGATAATATGTTCCCAGGAATCCTGCAATCGGATAAGCTATCGCCCACCAGAGATGGGAGAAGGCAAAATGAGACCCGTACACTTTTCCTTGTTCCTGTTCTTTGATGTTCTCCGCTATTAGAGTCTCGGAAGGAATCTCGGCAAGACTTTGACCTAAGCCCGCAATCAGCCATAAAAATAACAATGGATAGTAGCTTAAATAATTTGCCCCTGTTATTGCCAAACCTAAAAACAGCGCCCCCGTAATTAAAGAAACATTTCTTGACCTGGATTTATCTATGCTGCCCGATAAAAAAGCCGCTACTGAGGCGCCAATCCCAAAAAAAGCCATGACCAGGCCATAATGGCTGTCGGTTAGCTGCAATCCTGTTTTTACATGTGAAACGGTATTTACCAGAATTTGTGCACCGGCAATAGCGGAGATAAATTCTATGGAGAGTGCAAATCGCAATAATTTATTTCCAAATAACAACCTGACACCTTTCAACACATCCTCCCAGGTAGAAAGTTGCCTTCCGGAAGATTTAGGCCCTTGCATAATATTCCCCGGTAATGTCATTATCAATATCCCTGCTACTATAAAAGTAGCTGCATCAATAAAGAAAATCTGCCTGGCACCAAACCAGATCGCCATGACACCAGCCAGGGCAGGCCCTAAAAAGCCTAATAACTGGTAGGTTGCTGTAGATAAACCTACCGCCTGACGGTAAATTCCCTTATCGACAATGTGTGGAATGATGGCTTTATAGGTAGGGGTAAAAAATGCATTAAAAACATTCAGCAAAAACACCAGAACGTAGATGTGCCATTGCTCTGTTATAAATGGGAAACAAGCCACAATAACCATCCTGATAAAATGGGTAATATACAGGATCTTCTTCCGGTCAATTTTATCTGCTAATACCCCTGCAAAGGGAGAAAACAGGATAAAAGCAGTAACCCTTAACGTGAGGGCTGATGCCAGGATCACTGCTGAGTTCTCCTTCCCAAATTGGTAGGAGATCAGTGCTAATCCTATCCAGGTAAATGCATCGCCTAAAAGGCTGATCGTTTGCGCCAGGTAAAGCCTGGCGAAAACTCCGTTCTTTAAAACTTTAAACGGTTCGGAAAGAATTTTTAACTTATTTGTCACCTGCATCTGAAATTTTAAATAATTATTCTATTCTTCTACGTTTTTCATGGCAGATAGTAAAGCATAAGCGCCTTTTAATACTACCTGCGAACTTTTGTCAAATTGTTCGGGTAACATGACTTCTGTATAGCCCCCTTCTTCGATTCCGCGCTTGATCGGGATCATTTTAAAAGCATATCCACTAGCGTTAATTTTTGTTTGAATGAATAAGTAATCATTCCCATCTGCATTTACAATAGCCTCGCTGGGTACAGCCGACACTTCATCATCCGTTACAGAAATTAGAGCTTTGGCATACATCCCCGGAATTAGAGAAGGATCGCTTACATTCTCGATATGACAATGAACAGGTACTGTTCCTTCTTTTCCCGCAGATTTCCCAATTAAAAATACTTTAGCCACGCGGTTATAATCAGCAGCGTTAGCTAACGCGAAACGAATCGGCTGACCTACCCGTATTTTGTAGGCATCTTTTTCATATACGTTCAGGGCTAAGTGAAGATCGCTTTTATTACCCAGTTCGAAAAGTACGTCAGTTGCATTCACATACTTGCCCTTATTGGCGTTACTAACGGTGACATATCCATTAATTGGTGAATAAAGATTGCTGGTCCGGGATATTCTGCCGGCCTGAAGACTGCTTGTACTGATACCTATCAGCGACAGCTTCTGCTGCAATCCGCTCATTCTGGCTCTCATTATTTTTAATTCAGAACTAACCTGTTGAAAGGTCTTAGCTGAGTTGACATCTTCTTTCCGTAAGTCTTCCTGACGCTTGAATTCCAATTGCAGGAACTCCATTCGGCTCTTACTTTCCAGATATTCCTGTTGAATATCAATAAAATCGGGATTCTCTATCACAGCAACTACCTGACCCTTCCGGACGGACTGTCCTGGTAATAACCCAGCGCTTCGGACGTACCCTCCCAAGGGAGCAGACACTGAAACCATACTCTCAGGGGGCATATCCAATTGGCCGCTTGCCTTGATCACATTACTGAGGCTACGCATTTCTATTTTGCCTAATTGAATATCGGCTACTTTATATTGATCCTTTGTCAGGCTTACTTCATCCGCCACTTTTACAGCAACTTCTGTCTCTGCAGATTTTTCTTCCTTCTTTTGATTACAAGCTATGGCAGTTAAACCAATCATAGCCATGCATATTATTTTATTGAAATGTTTCATATTTAAAATTTCCTTTGGATCCGTTTATTTTTTACCGATAATATTTTCTATATCCAGTACAGACTGATTGTACAGAAAAAGCTCCTGCATGTAATCAGATTTTATCTTAATAGATATTGACATGCTCTGCAGATACTGTAAGTATGCAATCTCACCACCTTTAAAACCTTTTTCCGCATTTTGAATAATGAGATCAGCCTGGGCTAAAGCACTTTTTTCATAATAATCAAGCGCACTGTTATGCTTATTGTACTGTTGTATTAATTGTTGCAGTTCACCCTGTAAATTGGTTTGCTGGTATTGGAAATTAGCAGCCGCTATTTGCTCGCTGATCTTAGAAGCATTGATCTTTGCCTTATTCCCGCCCGGCAGAATGGGAATTCCAATTCCGATCTGGAAACCCATAAAACGATCTTTGCGGGTAAAATTCTGCGGTATGCCATTTACATTTTGTAGTCCCTGAAAAGACTGGTTGAAATAACCTGCAGTGAAATCAGGCAGGCGTCTGGCCTGCTGCAGACTGGTTTCACTGCGACGAACATTGATCTCCTGCTCTAAAAATTTCAGATAGGGATTTTGAGCTATCGCAGAACTGTCTTGTGGTATCTCAAGTGGACGTTTAATCAATAGATCATCAACACTTAACCGTTCTTTGGTATTAAGCAGCGTTTGCAGCCGGTTTTGAGCGATCAGGATATCAGCTTGGTTTTGAATGATAGCATTTTTGAGCTCCATCAGCTGGGTTTCGGAGGTTACCTTTTCCAGCCGGTTACTTTCTCCGGTGCGGTAGCGAAGGTCACTGGCTTTAACAAGGTTACTGTATAAGCTATCCTGATACGTAAAAAGCCTTTCTTTTCCTCTAAGATACACCAGTTCATAATAGACTGATTTCACCTGTCTTATCAAATCGTTCTCCGTGATAGCAAAAGATCGTTCGCTGCTTTTAATCCGCTGATCCGCCAATCTGGACTGACTGCTGTAAACCGTAGGGAACTCTGTTTTTTGTGAGATAAGAAAATGATTGTCCTGATTACTGCTGTTGATCTGGCCCTTCTGGTAGGTGATACTCGTTCTGTCAAGATTGACAGATCCCTTTTTCAGGCTTTTTTGAATATCAATTTCATATATCGCAGCTCGCAGGCTACTGTTATTTTTTACGGCTTCGTCAATTGCCTGATCTAACGTAATCTTTCTTCCCCCGATGCTCTGTGCAGAGGAATTTATCGGGAGCAACATCCCTCCGAATAGTAATATCAAAATAACCGATAAGGCACTGAGTCCTGATTTCACTTCTGCAGATTTCCTTTTACGTTCAAATAAAATATATAAAACAGGCAACACAATTAAGGTTAAAAG
The DNA here is from genome assembly GCA_040385405.1 of Bacteroidota bacterium. Taxonomy (GTDB): domain Bacteria; phylum Bacteroidota; class Bacteroidia; order Sphingobacteriales; family Sphingobacteriaceae; genus Daejeonella. Next base: position 38,585 of record JAZKHM010000106.1, read on the forward strand.
GGTAGCGGTGATCAGTCCGCCGATAACTACCGTGGCTAAAGGCCTTTGCACTTCGGCGCCGGATGAATTGGAAATAGCCATAGGCAAAAATCCTAATGAGGCTACTGCTGCGGTCATTAATACAGGGCGCAGCCTGCTTTTTGTTCCTGACAATACCCGTTCGTTCACATCGGCTATGCCTTCCTTTTTCAAGCGATTAAACTCCGCTATTAAAACAATCCCGTTTAAAACGGCTACTCCAAACAGTGCGATAAAACCCACGCCTGCAGAAATACTGAATGACATACCACGGATCATCAAAGCGAAAACACCACCAATAGCAGATAAAGGAATTGCCGTGAAGATGAGCAGGCTCTGAGAGACGGAACGGAATGTAAAGTATAACAATATCAGGATAAGAAATAACGCCACCGGAAGGGCGACCGCAAGCCGCGCATTAGCCGCTTTCAGGTTTTCAAATTGCCCGCCATAGGTTGTATAATAACCCGGGGGCAGCCTTAATTTACTGTCCAGCTTTTTCTGGATCTCTTCGACTATGCTCTCTACGTCACGATTCCGGACGTTAAACCCTACGGTTATCCTCCTTTTGGTATCATCACGCTGGATCTGGTTAGGGCCGTTTACAAAATCAACAGATGCGACTTCTTCCAGTGGTATTTGCTGACCTGTTCGTGTGGTTACATATAAAGCCCGGACGTCCTGCAAGCTCTGCCGATCCTCTTTGTCCAGCCGCACAACGAGGTCAAAACGTTTTTCTCCCTCATACACTACACCCGTCGCCTCCCCGGCGAAAGCTGTTTTAATCGTTCTGTTGATCGCACTAATATTCAGGCCATACTGGGCTATTCTGTCTCTGTTATACTTAATCCTGATTTGGGGTAAACCCGTAACTTCTTCCACATATACATCATAAACACCCTCTACCGGTTTAATTAGCCTTCCGATTTTGGAAGCTTCACTGGTTAAGACATCCAGATCTTCACCATAAATTTTAATCGACACATCCTGTTTAGCACCTGTAATTAATTCATTAAAACGCATTTGAATTGGCTGTTGAAATCCAAAAGTTACCCCTGGGATAACTGACAAGGCCTTCTGCATCTTTTCAGCAAGCTCTTCCCTGGAGGATGCACTAGTCCATTCTTTCTTTTCTTTCAGTATGATCATCATATCTCCGGCTTCAATAGGCATGGGATCTGTGGGTATTTCGCCTGATCCGATCTTATTGACTACCTGCTTCACTTCAGGAAACTGTGCCAGAATAATCTTTTGTGCTTTGGTCGAAGCATCAATGATCTGATCAATGGAACTTCCGGTGAGTACCCGTGTTTCAACGGCAAAGTCACCCTCGTCGAGCTGAGGAATAAACTCGCCCCCTAAACGTGTAAAAGCAAACAGGCTGACCAGGAATAATCCCACGGCAATAACAACAACACTAATTTTCTGCCGGATAGCCAGACCGATAACCGGCCGATAAGCCCGTTGGAAGAAATCCATCATGCGATCTGAAAAATTCCTTTTGTGCGTAGTATTTTTACTTAAACCTAAGGCCGACATCATGGGAACGTAGGTTAGCGACAAAATAAATGCACCTATTATAGCGAACATTACTGTTTGAGCCATAGGCCGGAACATTTTGCCCTCAATACCTATCAGGGCTAAAAGAGGCAAATAAACAATTAATATGATGATCTGGCCAAAGGCTGCGGAATTCATCATTTTACTTGAGCTTTCATAAACCTGCGTATCCATCTGATCCTGATCCAGCCTTTTCAAACCCACATGGTGATGCTTGCTCATGCTGATCCGGTGCAGCACGCTCTCTACGATAATGACAGCCCCATCCACAATCAAACCGAAATCAATCGCTCCCAAACTCATCAGGTTCCCTGATACACCAAAAAGGTTCATCATTGAAATGGCAAAAAGCATAGACAGAGGAATAACTGAAGCCACCACCAAACCTGCCCGGAGGTTACCCAGAAATAATATCAGGATAAAAATAACAATCAAGGCACCTTCTACAAGGTTGGTAGAGACCGTACTGATCGCATTGTCGACTAATTTCTTACGATCCAGGAAAGGTTCAATATCTACTCCTTCTGGCAGGGTTTTCTTAATTTGCTCAATCCTCGCTTTGACATTATTGACTACTTCTGATGAATTGGCTCCCTTTAACATCATTACAATACCGGTAACGATTTCTCCTTCCCCGTTCCGTGTTGCCGCACCATAACGTACACTATTTCCAAATTGCACTTTCGCCACATCCCTGATCAGTACAGGTGTTGCATTATCTGTTTCGATAACGATTTTTTCGATATCTTCAATATTTTCAACAAGACCTTCGCTCCGGATGAAATAGGCATTGGGAGACTTGTTTATATAAGCTCCGCCTGTATTCTGGTTATTGGTTTCCAATGCATCAAAAATATTTGAAATGCTTATATTTAAGCTGCGCAGACGATCCGGGTTTACAGCGATCTCATATTGCCTCACATATCCTCCAAACCCGCTTACTTCTGCTACGCCGGGTGTACCTAAAAGCTGTCGTTTAACTATCCAATCCTGGATAGTACGAAGCTCCATCGGGCCGTATTTCTTTTCATAGCCTTTTTTTGGATGGATCACATATTGGTAAATCTCTCCCAAACCTGTTGTAACAGGAGCCATTTCAGGCTTCCCTACACCATCAGGTATCTGTTTGGCAGCATCGCCAAGACGTTCATTGATCTGCTGACGAGCCCAGTAGATGTCGACATCTTCATTAAACACCACGGTCACCAGCGACAAGCCGAAGCGTGAAAAGGATCTTATTTGTTTAATTCCGGGTATGCTCGCCATGGTTTGTTCGACCGGGAAGGTGATCAACCGCTCAGCTTCCTGTGCGGCTAAAGCGGGACTGACCGTAATAACCATCACCTGGTTATCAGTGATATCGGGAACTGCGTCAATAGGGAGTTTAGTTAATGAATATGTTCCCCAGGCTATTAACGCCACGGTAAATAATCCGATAACTAATTTGTTTTTTATCGAAAAGTGAATAATCTTATTTAACATTCGTATTAATAGTTAAATGGAATTTAAGTGTGATGGGGCCCGCTTCAAGTTTATAAAAAAACTTGATTAGCAGACGCCGGATCCACGAAATGAAATTACTTAAGGAGAATGGTATTAGAAGAATTGACCTTAACGTCAATTATATAAATCTTATAAAATTTATTTGGTATACTAATACCCAGGGTAATCAGCAGGTAGGAGGGCCTCGGAGGGAGAGGGAACTTATAATGAAACTTGATGGTATTTTTACATTATCCCAAAATCGTTGTTTCTTATAATTATAATACCAGACAAGTCGGTATTCTATTAAATCAAGATATGATATATGATCAAAAGTTTTGATTTGAAAGTCCGTTTTTTTCTCAACGGAAGACAAATAAACTAAACTGCGCTCACTAACACCATGCTGAAAGTGCGAAAATATATGTCCCAGATTAGATAATCCGTTGTCCGATGAGGCTGGTACCGGAGCAGAATGTTCCGACATAGTTATGTCTACCTCATCTATATGGGGCACTACATCATGTCCAATTATCACCATAAGTGATAGCAGAAATGCTATATGTCTAATAACCTTCATTCAAATAAAACCAGAATCTTTCAAATTGAGCTGCTAAATTACTCATTTAATTTAATTTATTGAAATTTGCCAAAATTTAGTGTTCATTATTTAAACAAATATTTTGATAATGTTAGAGATATGACCTATTTGCTTATTAATCCAATAACTAAAACACGTTTATATGGCACTTTCAAAAATTACTCTAATACTCTACTCTAAAAGCATCATATGTTCATAGATAATAAGAATCATCCCTGCAAAAAGTATTAGACAAAATATTAAGACAAAAATATCTGACCAGGTCATTGGTTTCCTTTTCTTTTTTATCTTTCCTTCAACCCTTGCAAACTTTGATGTTGGAGATCGGTGGTGTATTTTTCTTTTAGTATTACGCTTTTTCATGTCGCGGGGAAGCTTACACAAGGGTCAGTGATTTTTTATCTTTTCAAAACTATGGCAGATCGATCAACAACCGAGAAGGAAATGTGTGGTATTGTTTATAAACGCTAAGTAAAATAAAAAACATCAATTCAATGTCAGACTTGAAGTCTTAATGGTTTTTTCTTTGGTATCAGACCATGCAAAAAACAACCCTGTTTCCTGATTTTGTCATCTGCGGAAATCCGCCTGACCTCGATTCGGATGATGAAGCGATAACTGTTGAGGGGTCTTTCTTACCGTTACTAAATACTCTGGCTGCTTTTATTTCTGAGCCGTTCATCCAGCTTACCATTGCACTTTTTTCATCCAGTATAATAAGGTCTACCCGGCCAATTGTTTCAGATTCATTAATTTTAACCGGTGCATTAAATGTCGCTCCCCCATCCTTTGAAAAAATAACCTGGACTCTCCCAATTTTATTTGGGGACGAAAACCAGGCTATCGCCAAATTATTTCCAAGCGCATCTGCTCTTGGCCCGTTAACAGGGCATCCCGAAATCTTCCAGTTATCAGAGAATATAGGTTTGGGTTGTGTCCATTGACCATCCACTTGCCTCACAATAGAAATGTCACGGATCTCATCTGGGGATCGGTCGCGGTAAATTACAACCGGACCTTTCGATGTTACTGCTAAACTAGTCTGGCAGCAATCACATACTCTTTTATCCAGTTCCCATTCATCTGATTTTAAGCCTGTTTTATTCATAGAAGCTGCCCGTAGCGACATTGCTCTTTGATGTGCATCCCCATGTCCTGCACTCTCTTCCATAACCGTATTTCTACCATCGAGCCATGAAATAAAATAATTTTCGTTATGGGGTAGCAATGAAACAAAGCCATGTTCTGCTTTTTTGCCATCATCATGAAGTATCCGGGATTGGCTCCAGTTCAACCCTTTATCAGATGAAGTAAGGAGCTTAACATCATAAGTATACGTGCCATTTTCGCTTTTATCCAATATATGGGCTATCATGTTACCTTGACCATCCGATGCCAGCATCGGATAATCAGCCCAGTTAACAAACCAGTTATTTCCTGAAGCTATTATCCCTGGTTTGGACCACTCATCATTGCTCAAACTAGAAAATTTCAGAAAACTCGTCTCCTTTATTTTTTCAATCCATGACAGATAAACCACTCCTTTTTTATCGGTAAACAAATAAGGTTCTGCGCTCAAAGAATCGGCTGGAGATGCGAGAATTTCTAAGCTGTCTTTTCCCATCCTTGTTTTCTTCTCTGGATTATTACAGCCCAAAAAGAACACCGCGACTATTAAAGAAATGAATGGTCTAATCATTTCGTTTTATAATTTCACGGATCATATTAATATTTGCTGCATCATCCCACTTTCTTTCTCCAGGCTCTGAAAAAACAAGACTGCCACCGGGACTGAATATAAAGGTCGTAGGCAGAGCCTGAATATCCAAGGCCTCACTGTTTTCTATTCTTGTATAATTAAACTTATAACCTTGCTTGATACTAAACTCCTCAATTTGTTCGATACTTTCATCTGAAGCGAGCAAGAAAACAATTTCTTCATCGCGGAGTATATTTTGGGCATTTGCTATGGAAGGCATTTCCTGGATGCATGGCTTGCACCAGGTGGCCCAAAAATTGATGAAAACGGTTTTGCCTTTATATTTCTCCAGATTTATGGCTTGTTGATTCAAATCAGTCAAATTAATTTTCACAAGACCGTCGTTCTTATTTGGCAGCACAATTTTTGAGTGATCTCCTGTATTACAGGCTGCTGAACCCAGTAAGATAACCAGCGCCAATTTTTGAGCACTATTCATTTAGCACCTTTTGTACTGCAATTCATAAAGTAAAACGTGCTTATGCAAAAATAAAAGGATCCGCAAAATTAATATATTTAGTATGGCTCCATGTTAATTTTCATTCAAATCTAATGTAAAATAGCTACATGAATCTAGAAAGACCTGATCTACTGAGTAAAACAGGTCTTTCTTATTCAGTATTCTTACTTTAAGCTAGTCGCTTCTAAAAACTTTTCAAATTCCGCATTACCGTAGTCAGCCCCACCTTCATGTTTAAAAACAAGCTTGCCTGATTTATCAAATAGTAGTGTAGTGGGCAATGCTCCTGCAAAATAAGCCGGAGAGATTTGGCTTGCCGGCGCATAAACATTCAGATTGTATCCGTTTTTCTGCATGAATTTCTGCGACTTTTTCATATCTGCATCCATATCTACCATCAGAAAAACCACATTAGACTTATCTTTAAACTTCTGACTTAATTTATTGATAGAAGGCATTTCGGCAATACATGGAGGACACCAGGTTGCCCAGAAATTCACGAATACCGCTTTTCCTTTCAGATCGGAAAGAGTGATGGTCTTCCCGTTTTCATCCTTGAAGACCATCTCCTCAATGGCTTCGGTTGAAGATCCTATCGGGGAAGCTGACTGAGCATCTTGCTCAGGTATGGACGGCTGAAACAATCCTATTTTCATTAAGCCCTGAATGATGGCTCCTTTAAATTGAGGGCTTATCAACAAAGCACCTATAAACACCACCATAATAGCTGTTGTTATATTTGACCTGGTTAGCCACTTTTTATTGTTTTCCATAATACTATTTGCTTGAGAATGATTGATCTTATTTAATTTTTCCATGGTTTATTTTCTAATATTTACTCTACTGCCTTCTGTCAACTCCTCTGATCCTATTTTTATAATATTGTCAGTGGTATGTAAGTCTCCAAAGATTTCTATTTTATCCTTGTTTCTTCCACCAATTATTACCGGAACTCTTTCTATAATTCCATCATTTGATCGTACTGCAAAAACACCTGCCTGGGTATTTACCACACTGGAGGCAGGAACCCAATAGGTACTATCCGGACGCTGCAATTTTAATTTCACCTGCGCATATTCCCCACCATTTAAATCCGGGTGATTACTGACATCAAATTCCACTATCATCGATCGGGAAGATTGTCGCAGCACGCTTGACGTTCTGGCTATCGTGGTTTGAAAAACCTTTCCAGGAAGACCAGCTACACTAAAAGAGGCTTTTGTAATATTATTTACAGAAGCGGCGTGTTTTTCAGGGATAGCTACTAACAGCCTTAATTTGCTATTCTGCGCTACTGAGAAAAGCGGCACACTCATGTTTTCACCGACCAATGCCCCTTTAGAGATATTCCGCTCTGTTACAATGCCTTCAAATGGAGCTGTAATTCTGAGGTATCTATTCAGTTGTCCAGACACATTGGTATTAGCCACGGCTGCCCGGTAAGCCGCACTGTCGCTTTTTACCTTACTCAAGGCTCTTTCCAACTCAATGGCGGCAACAGCACCACTTCTTTTTGATGCCTGCCTTAACCTGTCAAATGACTGGCGGCTGTAGTTATATTCTTCTTTAAATTTTTGTTCGGCAGATTTTTCTGAATAATACTTCTGAGAAACTTCCGGCGCTTCCAGAATTACCAGTAACTGGCCCTTTTTAACATAGGTGCCCCGGTCAGCATAAATTTCCTTTACAAACCCTTTTATTTTAGGATAGATAGCAACCTCTTCGTACGGCTTCAGTTCTCCGGGTAAACTAAGTGTGTACACCGGCCTGTCCTTCTGGGGGTGTATGATTTCCAAACTTTTAACGATGGAAACATCCTTTTCAGCGGTCGTCTTCGCACTGTTTTCAGAACAGCCGGAGAATAATGCCAGTACTGTTAAACTCAGCAAAGCAAACTGTATCGTGCTCTTTTTTTGAAATTTCATATGATTAATTATTGATGTATAAGTTTGTGTTGTTGTTGAATAATATTGTCAGGGTCATCCGGATCCAATGACGGACTGTTACGGCTTGCTTTACTTCTTATGATCGTAAATAAATGGGGGAGAATTAACAGCACCGTAATTGTGGAGAATAGCAATCCTCCTATAACCGCTTGTCCGAGCGGAGCAACCTGCTCACCTCCCTCGCCCATACCTGATGCCATAGGAACCATCCCGGCAATCATTGCCAGCGTAGTCATAATGATAGGCCTTAACCGTGACGAAGCCGCTATAAATGCCGCTAAAGGTGATTCCATCCCATGCTTGACCCTGTTCATTTCTGCCTGGTTAACCATTAATACTGCGTTCGATACAGATACGCCCACAGACATAATAATGCCCATATAAGATTGCAGATTTAAGGTGCTCCCAAATGCGAGTAACATCAAAAGACTGCCTCCAACCACGGCAGGCACAACAGTTAATATCAGTCCTGATACTGCAAAAGATTGGTAATAAGCGGCAAGCATCAGAAAAATAACAACGATAGCCACCAGTAAACCTGTTTGCAACCCGGATAAGGTATCGTCCATTAATTTCATCAGGCCTTCTGTTTGTATGATAATGCCTCTTGGAGGCTCTCCTAAACTTTGAATAGCTTTTTTAACGGCTTTTGATGCCGTTCCAAGGTCTGATCGGTGCACGTTTGCCAGAACGGTTACATACCTGTTCGGGCCCTGCCGGTTCACTTGTGCTGGCTGCTTTACTATACTTAAAGTAGCAACGTCTTCCAGCACGGGTGTTGGTTCCCCTGCCTTTAGCGGTAAAGACCTTAACTTCTCGAGTGACTGCATATCCGCTTCGGGGATCTGAACCTGGACCTGGAATACCAATCCTGATTTTGGGTCAGCCCACAAATTCTTATTGGTAAACCGGGTTGAAGAAGTAGCCATGGTAAGGGCTTTGGTGACATCCTCCATATCCAAACCAAACTGCCCGGCAAGTTCACGGTTAATGTTTATCTGAACACTGGGATAATTCACGGGTTCAGCGATCCTTACATCCCGCAGGACCCCGATTTTCTCCATTTCAACTTTGATTTTACCTGCAAAGCCGCTAGCCCCTTTCAACTGCCCTGCTGCTACTTTGACTTGCAAGGGAGTCATCGCCCCCTGGCTCATCACTTTTTCCACCAGTTCCATGGGTTCAAAGTTTATCTGCAGTTCCGGGAGGTTCTTCTTAATCTCCCGGCGTATAATTTCTTTGAGAATTTCAATCGGCTGATCATAAATTTCCTGATCGATCGATAATTGAAGCACAGCCTCATGAGAAGCGCTTGTAAATAAAAAAATGGGGTTTATAGCGGTTGCTGAGGGCTGAAGACCCACAAATGCAGAGCTGATCTTTATTGCCTTGTCCGGCAGCTGATTTTCAATTAAAGCGGTTACCTTTTTCAGGTAGCTTTCTGTTTTTTCTATCCTGCTACCCTCCGGAGCAGCAATGCGTAGCTGTATATCACCGCTGTTACTGGCAGGCATAATATCAGTGCCGATAAAAAATATACCTGACCCTACTAAAAGGACTACTACCGCCGAGTAGGCAAGTATGACCATTCCTTTTTTCTTCCCGGTATGCCTGATTAATAGCAGGTACCTCCTTTTAAATCGTTCAAACAGGGTGAGTTTCTTTCTATGCAGGCTTATCTTATGGTGCTGGAACAGTTCGGGTTTCATCAGCCAGTTAGCCATAATCGGAACAAACGTCTGCGAAATAATAAAAGAGGCGATCATAGCAAAGGCTACTGCCATAGAAAGAGGCATAAACATATCTCTTGGGATTCCGTCCATCATAAATGAGGGAATTAAAACGGCCAGGATACATAGTAGGATCAATAACTTCGGAACTGAAATTTCCAGAAGCGCGTCCATTATGGCTCTTTGCTTGGGTTTCTCCATTTCAAAGTGCTGATGGATGTTTTCAATGGTTACTGTAGCTTCATCCACCAAGATTCCAATCGCCAATGCTAAGCCACTTAAGGTCATGACATTAATAGTTTGTCCGAACATGTAAAGCATGATCACGGCTGAAAGAATAGCAATCGGGATGGTTAATACCACAATGACAGATCCCCTGAAATCACCGAGAAACAAGAAAATCATCAGGCCCGTAAGCAAAGCTCCCAGTATGCCTTCATGAATTAAGTTTTCCAGAGAACGGGCAATATAACCGGATTGATCAAAGACATATTTGACGTCCACGTCTTCTGGCAATGCTGCTTTCAACATGGGAATAGCTGCTTTCAGGTTATCAACGACTTTCAGGGTGGATGCATCAGCCTTTTTTATAACAGGAAGATAAACGGACCTTTTTCCGTTAATGATCGCATAGCCTGTTGTCCCGTCAGCAGCATCTTCGACGGTTCCTATATCCCGTACAAACACTGTTGTTCCGCTTCCTTTTCTGATAGGAATATTCAGGAACTCTTCCGGACCACTTGCCATTGAGTTAACCGGGCTCATCAGGTTCTGATCGCCGATGCGGATGTTGCCGGCTGGAGATGGAAAGTTATTCTTTGCAATAGCAGTGGTTACTTCTTCGGCAGAAAGGCCGTATGATTGCATCAGTTCCGGGTTAACTTTCACCACGATGGTCCTGATGTTTCCGCCAAAAGGCGCCGGAGCAGTTACACCCTCAATGTTGACAAACATGGGGCGGATCTTGGTGAGGGCCAGTGTCTGCAATTCTGTTATGGAACGCTGAGGACTTTCAAATACCAGTTGCCCAATCGGAAGTGAGCTGCCGTCAAACCTCACCACCTGTGGGGGCACGGCTCCCGGAGGCAGAAAGCCCATGGCTCTGGATACCTGGGTAGACACTTCTGCCGAGGCCTGGGCCATATCGGTGCCCGGGTAAAAAGTGAGCTTCATCAGGGTAAATCCCTGAATGCTTTTAAAATCTATCCCTTTTACCCCGCTCACAAAGATCAGTACCTTCTGAAACTCGTTGGCCATAAATCCATCCATAGAAGCGGGTGATAATCCGCCGTAAGGCATAGCTATGTAAATTACCGGAAGCTCCACCTTCGGGAAAATATCAACATTGATCTTGGTGATAGCCGAAAAAGAAAAATATGCTATGGCGATAATGCCTACCATGATCATGATAGGTTTTCTTAAAGCAAGCCTGATTAAATTCATATTTATTTCTTTAAAATTGATTAGAGAGGTATGTGAAATTATTGGTCGCAGCAGCTCTGGATATCACCTCATCCCACAGGGACTGGTGAGCTTCAATATTGCTCTTTTCAGCTTCCTGGAGCAATAACTGAATTTGAAGTAACTCCGTAAGGTTGATCAATCCGCTCTCATATCGGGCGAAGTAAAGTTCGTAGGCTTCTTTAGATTTCTGAACAGCAGCATCTGACTTACTTACCTGTTTGATCTGTTCGGTGATCTTGGCGTTGATGGATTGAATACCGGTGTTCAATTGGATTTTTTGAAGATCGTATCTGGACTGAGCTGCAATAGTCTGTTGAACTATCTTCTTTTTTTCAAATGCGCCTGAATACATATCAGAAATGTTCCAGGTGAGGCCTATTCCCACGAGGAAGTTATTGCTGCCATTTCCAAATCCGGATGTTAGCTTATCACTTACTCCTGCGGCGCCTATCCCGCTCCCGCGAGAGGAAGCGCCTCCTAATAAGGAAAGGGCAGGCAGTAGTGCACTGCTTACTTCTTTTTGCCGGATCTGGCCATAAGTAACTTCTTGTGCCAGGACATTTAAAACGGGATGGTTATTTACACTATCAGGACGATGAAGCCCTATTGGTGTTTTTAAATAAAAATCAGTCTTTAGAGATACATTGGCTACCAGATCAGGAATAAATTCCGAAAGCTGCAATTTTGCACCTGCCCGTTTCCCGTTCCATTCGTCTGTTCTTGAAAGGGCTTGCAGGTACGATGAAGAAGCCAGCGAGGTATCAGCGCCCGGTTTAATTCCGGCATCAGCCAAACTTGTAGCGATTTCAAGGATTTTTTTTACCCGTTCACCGTTATTTTTTGCCCAGATCAGATAAGCCTCAGAATAAAGAATATTAAAATACAGTCGGGTAACGCTGGTCTGAACATTTAACTTGGTGAGTGTTAATTCTCCCCTGGCTTGTTCGTTTAAGCTATTAGCTGCCTTGATACTATGCCTTAATCTTCCAAACTGGTAAACATTCCAGTCAATCAATACAGAGCCAAAAGAATTAGCAGTTGTCTTAACCTGCGTATCCGGATTATTTCCGTTGACATTAAAAATCCCTGGCAAAGGGAAGAAGGCTCCTCCGCTTCCTTCAAAAGTCCCGTAGGTATTTTGTAATTGTACCTGGGAATTGGGTAACATACCACTCTTCACCTTTAACGTGTTGAACTGAGTAGCGTTAATAAGGGCATTCTTTTCCTTGAGTTCAGGATAATCCTGATACGCTTTTTCCCAGGCTTGATTTAATGTTAGCTCAGTTTGTGAATAGGTATTGATACTTACAAGCACAAAAAAAATGCTCATAAGGTAAACCTTATGCATGACCATAAAATAGGTTTAATAAGAATTAAAAAATTTGAGTTAGCTTTTAGAATAAAGCATAAGTGTAGAAACAGGAAATTCCTATCAGGCGCTGATTCTATATCCGAAACAGGCAGTTTTTGACATGAATAGGATAAGCAGGGACAAGCGCGTTCTTTCCGAATGCATTTGTTAGAGATGTTCTAGCATAAAATATGCGCAGGAAATGAAATGCTATAGCAAAAGCGGCTAATACAAAAACAGGTGTCTTTAAATCCGGACCAGCAACCTGAGAATAAACAACATCCGCATCAGATTTAAAGCTTGACAAGCATAATTGAGCAGGGCTCATTTGAGCAGAAGACCTGACCTGCCGGGTTTTGTTATGATCTTTTTGAACTGCAGTCTCTGAATTCCCTATCAAGGAGTAAATAGTTTGTTTCAGAGGGCAGGAGGACAGAATAAGAAGCGCAATAAAAAAAGCCAATAACGGAGTTTTCCCCTTATTAGCAATTAAATTATTTACGCCACATCTAATACCCATATCCTTTTCCAGCTTCAGCAAAAATACAATTTGATAATTAAAAGAGTGTTAAAATATGTTAAAGGTTAACAGATTGTCTGGTTTAAAGCACTGTAAGATTAGTGCTTCCCGAACTGCTCTATAGCTTCGCCCAAGTCAAATACTTGTGTTTTATCACCAATAGCTTCATTCACGATACTACTTCCCGCCGCACTACGATAGCCCCCTGCGCAGTGTACAATTACAGGTTTGTCTGTTGGGATCTCATTAATTCTTTCTCTCAATTCGCCCAGAGGAATGTTTTTCGCTGAGGGAAATATAGGTTCGGATTTGAATTCTGAACTATTTCTAATATCAATGATACTGTATTGATCAGGATTGTTTCTGAATTTCTCTACATCAGCAACTTCCATTTCTTCTTTACCTTCATCGGAAACAATAGCGGCTTCAATAAACGACTCATAGCCAATACTGGCAGAACGTTCTATCAATTGATTTAACTGCTCCTGATCTGATGCAGCCAAATAGAACTTTTCTCCCGGAGAAACAATGCTTCCGAGCCATGTTTCAAACTTAGCCCCCAATTGTATATTGAAAGAATTAGAAAAATGCCCTTTCTTGAATTTGTCCTGAGGACTGGCGTCGATAATGAGCATGTCAGGATTTAAAGAATCTGCTGTGGGTTTTGTTAAAATTTTCACTGCATTTACCGATGGCTCAAACGCCGGGACGCCTTTGCGGTTCAGATCCACATCATATCCGAAATATTTCGGAATAAAAGGCTGGTCTGCAGTAAGTTCTTTGATGAATTTTTCTTCAGTCATCTCCTGTAAAGACCAGTTGCTGATTTTTTCGGCGCCTATAGTACTGCGATTAGCTTCACTTAATCCTTTACCACATAAGGTGCCAGCACCGTGTGCCGGATAAACCAGAACTTCATCATTTAAAGTCATTAATTTGTTTCTTAACGAAGAATACATCTGCCTGGCCAGGTCATCTCTTTTCTGTTGAATGTTTCCTGCGCCTTCACGCAGATCCGGTCTTCCGCAATCTCCGATAAATAAGGTATCACCGGTAAAAACCGCTTTATCTTTTCCATCATGATTTAACACAATGGAGATACTGTCAGGAGAATGGCCCGGAGTGTACAAGCTTCTCAACTTAATTTTTCCAAAACTGATTTCAGAGCCTTCATCAAAAGGCTCAAAAGGGTAACTCACTCCCGTTAAACTATGAGCATAAATCTTAGCGCCAGTTGTTTCATGGATTTCCAGGTGGCTGCTCACAAAATCAGCATGAGGATGAGTCTCTACTACAGCAATAATATCTGCGCTCATTTCTTTCGCATAATCATAATACTGTTTTGGGTTTCTTGAGGGATCTATTAAAACTATCTTACGTTCACATTCGCTAAGAATGGCATAGCTGTAATGAGCCAGGTATTTATCTTCAAATTGCTGAATCTTCATGGTTTACTTTTTTTGAACAGTACAAATCTCTATAAAAAAAATCCCGTGCTGTGTGATTTTGGTCACAGAGAGATTTTATAACACAGAGTATGTAATGAATTACTTCGCAGGACTTATGAGTAAGCGATTTATATTAAAGAAAAAGATTTTGGCAGATGGGGTCGATAAGGGCTATTTTTTTGAAGAAAGCTGGTCAAGGCATCTACTACATGTATACTCAGATCGATCCGGTTCTTACCTAAATTCTTCGGCACACCCTGTTGGGTAACGAAGGCAACCTTGTAAATACTACCGGGTCTTAAATGCTCCTTTCCAATGAATACGTCCTGTAGCCTGAAGCCTTTCGGGTTTTCAATTCTGATATAAGCGGTTAATCCCAGACACCGTTTAACATAACCACCCATCTGTTTCATCGGATCTGCCGAAAAGGTACGTTCGAGATTTTCTTCCAGCATGTCGAGGATTTCTTTACCTGTAAGCTCAACGACTGAAACGGGAGGATTCATTGGAATGATATTAAACAGATCCCATCGATTCACTGGTCCGGCAGGGATAGGCACCCCATACCTCCAACCGTTTGAAAATGCGATATCAGCCGATGAGGTTTCTTTGATGGATTGTAGTAAAAGATCGTCCATAGACGATTCCAGCGTATTATAGCGATCCAGTAAAATACTGGTTTCACCCACATGCTCCTTCTGCAACTTTTGATAAGGCTTCATGATAGCTTCAATAAGCTGATCCATCTCTTTATCCGGCTCAATGCTATCGTTAACCGGAATAAGCTGGTATTTATAGCTGTTGATTTGCTTGTCCAAAATTTCAAGCTCCAGATGGCCTAAAAAAGATCCATGGCAGCCACATTGGATAAGAATGGTATCATTGATCAGACTTGGTTCAGATAAGCGGTTATGTGTATGAGCGCTCAGGCATACGTCAATGCCCTTAATCTCTGAAAGCATTTTTATGTCCTGAGGATAACCATTATGGGAAAGAAGAAAAACCAGGTCTGCTCCTTCCATTTTTACCTGCTCGATGTAGCGGGGTAATTCCTCTGTGCCGTCTGTTATTTTTAATCCATCGCTAAAATTTTCAGGCATTGTTTTATCAATGATATTTGAGCAGATACCAATTATGGCAATCTTTACACTTTCTACTGCCTGGATAATAAAAGGCTTAAGAAAAAGGGTTTCATCGTTCTTGTAAACATTGATGCCCAAAACCGGATAATTGAGCTGATCATTCAGCTTAAGCAGTTGATCAGGTCCATAGGCAAAATCCCAATGCCCAACCATGGCATTAAATCCAATTTTATTTAATACCGGAACTATTGCTTCGCCTTTAGATTTAACGACCGGCAATGTGCCATGAAATGTATCACCACCATCAAGGACTAAAGTATTTAGGTTTTGCCTGCGGATATCCTTGATCAGGCTGTAGATACGGGAATATCCTCCCATTACTTTTGTTTCCCGGCTTTCGGCATCAAACATTAGTTCCGGATGAGGCTCCAGGTAGCCATGTACATCATTTAAATAGGCGATGGATAATTTCATCAGAATATGATTTAATCAATGGATATGAAGGTCGCCCGGATTTCCTTATCAGACAAGCTTGCCTGAGCTTACCGGTTTTCGGTTCATAGGGTTTGGTTTTGTAGGATTTGATCGCTTTGAATGCCCATCAACCGAACATACAGCCCTATAAGGCTTCAATTACTTTTTGCAACCTAGCTCTGATTTCATGTGCAATATCATTCAAAGCACTATTTTCTATAGCCTTCATAGATGCTGCCGGATCTACAGCCGAAACCTCTACCTCCCCGGCTACTTTTTCCTGAACAATTACATTACACGGCAGCATGGTTCCAATTTTATCTTCTGCCAGTAAGGCTTTGTAGGCAAATGGCGGATTGCAAGCTCCCAGGATTTTATAGTTATAAAAGTCAACATCTAATTTTTTCTTTAGGGTGACTTTTATATCAATTTCAGTTAGTATGCCAAAACCCTCCTCTTTAAGAGCATCAGTTACTTTTTGAATGGCATTGTCGAAGCTTCCTTTAATTGTTTTGCTAAAATAATATTCCATGATTTTTTATTTTTAAGGTATTCCTTTCAAATTATTCTTTTTCTATTTTTTATTCCCATCCCCATTTTTTGAAAATAGCATGACCTTCTGCAGACAACAAAAACTGTATAAATTGCCGGGCTTCTGACTTTTGATTGGAAATGGTTGTAACAGAAATAGGCGTTCCCCTGTATACGGTTTGCTTTTTGGGGATTTCTACCAGCTCAGATACATCCTTTAGCCTGTTATGCCACGATGCAAAAATTATTATTGCATCATATTTAGTATCAGCCTTCCATGCATCAATTGCTATTGCAGTATTACCAAAAGCTCCTTTGATGTTTTTTTGGATCCCTCCAATCAAATTTTGCCTTCCGGCCAGGTCTTCCCACATTCCTAATTGCCCGGCGCCGGTAATTTCTAATATATTGATACCTGGTTTGGCCAGATCTTTCAGTGAAGTAATATTTTTAGGGTTTCCAGGACGAACTAAAATTCCTGCCCGCCTTTTATATAATTCAGTTCTTGTAGTACTGTCCATTAATCCCGGGTGCTGCATTTTAAACTGAGTAAGCATGTATTCGGCACCTCCGAACACCAGGTCTGCGTTCTGTTTTGCTTTCTCTATCCATTTTGGCTCTGGCCCTGCAGTTACTTTAACAGATATGGAATATTTCATAGAAAACACTTTCGCGCATTCCTCCATGGCGGCCCCCGGTCCGCCGGGTCCATAAACATATAAGGTATCCTGCTTGGATTGTGCCTGGGACAATGCAGGGAGAATATAAAAGGCTAAAACGATTAAAGTTTTCATAAATACTTGCTTAAAAATTTTTACAAAAATTTCCTATGGATGAACTATCGCCCAGCCCTGATAATGTCGAATGATGATCTCACCATTTCCGCTGGGTACAAATGAGATGAAAGAGAATAATGAGCTTTTATCAATTTTACGTTCCCTTAGCGTATTTTCACACTGGGCAAGAATTACACCTTTTGCCTGTAACTCCAGCAAGGTTTTTTCGAATGGCCCGGTTTTGTCGAATACCTTAACCCCATCTCCGAACACTACTAATTCAACATTCAGTTTACCTTCAAGCCGGGGGTCAGCAAGGGCATTTTTAATATTTTTTAGCGTAGCGTTTATTTTTTTATCATCGCCGTTATTTAAAACATAGAGCGCTTTATAATTTTTGCGTTTGGCTTCCGCGCCAGTAAAAATGGTAGGAGGTTGTTGAGAAAATGCTGGATTAACTGTGATGATTAAAACTAATGCTGCAAAAGGGATCAAAAGATTTTTCATTTTAATATAGTTTGTTTTTAATGGCAATGAAGCTATCATGAGATAAATATGTAAAATGAGATTAAACAAACTTATAATCGTAGCCTTCCAGCTGTGAAAGTAATGCTGCCGGCTGATCTGTCGCAATTACCCGGCCATCTATTTTTGGAGATACGGGTGAATGGACAGCCAAGTATTCGGTCATAATCTGGTGTAAGGTAACACCAAGTTTTTTTGGATTTTGAACGTGCTCTACCCTGCATAGGGTATCATCCGGGTCGCCTTCTCTCTCACAGGCAATGATGCTATACATTTTTTTCGTATCAATCATTTTTCCTTTTACCTTTACACTGTTAAGCCGCTTCCCCCTGCTGTTGTTTGCAGAAAAATCTATTTCCATGCCCGAAAACCGGATCACCCAACCTCCGAAACGCTCAGCCGGGTTTTCCGCAAAAACATTATGTAGTTCCCGTTCCAGCCAGTCCCACAATTGTTGACCGGTGACTTCACCGGCTTTGGCATCGCTGTCTACAGGCAGCATGCTCCATAAAAATTCATGGGTAATTTCCGCTGTACCCGTTTTAGCATCTGGCAATAACGGAGGACAGAATCTAAACCCGTTACTGAGCGCAATATCAGGTTGAAATTTCCACATAATGGCATCGGTAATCATATTATCCATGGGATTTTCCAGTACATAATACCTTACCAAAGGCACGGTAGATATGCCAATAACTTTATCTAGTTTCTCCTTGTAAGGTTCTCTTGCTTTATTTACTAAATCTATCATCTCCTGATCCGCTTTGTATAGATCCGGATCGACATCTAACAATTGATAATTATGATCCTTTATTTTACCGTTCTCCACAACAATATCCAAGCGTGATATAAATGATCCGAATGCGCCTGGTTCTGTTACTTTCGCATACTTTGCTTCAATTGGCTTTCTTACTCTTTCGTGGGTATCAGCGCCCAATATATAATCTACTCCTTCGATTTCCTTATTATTTCCCAAATCAACCTGTTGAGCAAGACCCATATGTGTAACAAGGAAAACCATGCTGCATTTCTCGTAATCTCTTAGCATTCGAACATATTTTGCCACATTCAGATCAGGCTTGGTAAATTTTATACCTGCGCTGTAGGCTGGCGACTGCCTTTTTGGTGTTAGGGGATCATTATAGCCGATAAAGCCGATTTTAATCCCTCCCAGATTATTGGTCCAATACGGCGGAAACATTAGGTCACCGTTTTCACTATCCTTTGTATCATGGAACATGTTGGCACAGATCTTCTGGGCGTGGTAGTTGCCCATATCTTTTCGCATCATTTCTTTGCCGTAAACAACTTCCCAGTTTCCGGGTAATACCAGGTCATAACCTATATTATTGATCAGCGGAACGATAGCCTGACCTTCGCTCAACGCTGCAACGGCTCCCCCCTGAAAACAATCTCCTCCATCTATAACAAGTGTATTCCCAGGATTTTGGGCTTTGAGGGTATTTATCATTGTTTTCAGGACTGCAAAGCCGCCTCTTCTTTTATAAACCGGAAGATTATTTTCCCAGAAAAATTCATCATGCGTATACAGTTGCGCATGTATATCCGCAGTATGTAAGAGGGTAATATGGTTGGCTTTACCTGCTTTGACCGCATGGCTCTTTATAATCTCTGAGGTATGATACTCATTGCCTGAAATAGCAGAAGCTACCTGCGGCAGGCCAGAAAATGCTAAACCAGCCATACCTGCGGTTTTCAGGAATGTACGGCGGGCATTACCGCAGTTACAGAGATTAGATTCTTTTTTTGAAAACATATTTGCTGGACTAGTCATTTAGGTTTTACAGTTAGCTCCCTTTCTTTACTATCGGTTTAAAGGGGCCATATTTGTGCTGTTCTTCAGAAAATTTATCCCCGTATGGCCCGAATGGAAAGTCTATGGGTTTCTTACTTAAATCTTTCCAGTCTTTCCTTTGATCTTTATGAGGCCTGGGTCTGGAATTCACAAAAGCAGCTATATCCCATGCTTCTTCATCTGTAAGCTGAGGATTTTCATGTGAGACTCCTAAAGGCATATTATTCTTGACAAAACCGGCAAAACTGCTTATTCTGTATAGACCGGCGCCATCATTATAACTATGATCTCCCCATAAAGGCGGATAGGTATAGCTGGTATTATCGGGATTAAGCAACCCTTTACCGTTCTTACCATGACAAGAAATACACTTAGCTTTATAAACCGCAGAGCCCATTTTAGGATCTGCAGCCCGGTCAAGAAAAGCTAATTTCTGCAGCCCGGCTCCTTCGGGTGTTTTGCCCTTTTCCACTCCGGTTCCCAGCCATTTTATATAGGCGATCATGGCTCTCATTTCCTTACTGGAACTCTCGAGCGGCTTCCCGTTTAAACTCCTTTCAAAGCAGTCATTAATCCTTTTCTCTATACTTTCTTTAGTTCCCGATCGGGCACGAAATTTTGGATAGGTGGCATATACTGCTGAATAATTGTTGCCAAATGGTTTGGTACCCGCATCTAAATGGCAATTCTGGCAGTTCATCCCGTTACTTATATTAGCTACCGTACCTCTAGGGCCCAGATAAGTTGAAGTATGGGCTATCAATTCCTTCCCATACCTTATAGTTTCACCATAATTATCCGAAGGAATGGATGTTTCTGAGGGAGGACTCCAATAGTTAACCACCTCTTTAGATGTTTCGGCAGCAGTTTGATCCGGAACAGGTTGAAATTCTGAGGAAGCAACTTGGTCTTCATTTTCATTTTTCCGCTGACTAAATATAACACTTACTAAAATCCCAGCCACCACGATAAATAATATCGAAATAATACCTGCCGCTCTTGAAGTTATAAGTAATGCCTTTTCCGTTTCATTTAACTTATTCTTGCCCATTGAATTATAACTTTCTTCCTCCAATTATTAAGGTGGAGTATAATTGAATTAAGAAATTATTGATTTGTCCTTTTCGTTCGTATACCAAATGGAGAGTACAGGGGACAAAAACCAATGAAGCTGGTTATGATGAATGCAACAGAAACAACCAGTAAAATGATGGCGTTGGTACCTGAAATAACATTGGTGTAATAAAGCACCGCGATCACGATAGCGATCACAAATCGAAGTATGCGATCAAGATTCCCCATGTTTTTTATCATCGTATTGGATTTAGGTTAACGCTATCAACCATTTCAAATTTACTGTTGTCAATTAGAAGGTAAGGTGACAATTGTCACATAATTCAAGTTTTATATTCATGCTGAAAAAGCATAAATGATCTGAAGCATTGTATAAAAACTCAGGACATCCTGAATTTTATCAGTAATGCAGATAAAGCCGTGAGGACACCAATGTTTATCACAGCAACCTCAAGACCAAAAGCATCAGCCAGGGCGCCTGATAAAAGCGCCCCAAAAACATATCCGGAATCCCGCCATAAACGGAAAACACCTATGCTCTCTGCTCTTTGCCCAGGATTGGTATAGTCTGAAATGGCTGCTAAAAATGCAGGGTAAACAATTGCCGTTCCCAGACCAAGTATTACGGAGATCAATATATAGTGATACATTTCAGTAGCATATCCCATAAATATAATGGCGATACCCTGCATCAACATCCCCCAAAATAACAAGGCCTTTTTGGGAAATTTATCAGCTAGTTTCCCTGTAAATAGTTGACCAAGGCCCCAAATTGCCGGGTAGACAGAAACAACTATTCCAATTTCTTTAAGTCCATAGCCTTTGGCAGCCAACAAAACAGGTAATAAGCCCCAAACCATTCCGTCGTTTAAATTATTAACTAAACCTGCCTGGGTAATTGAAGAAAGATTTTTATGTCTGAATGTAGTATCAAGAAAAATATGCCTAAGGGGTTCTATTAATGAAAATTTCTTTTCATGAAGAGCAAATTTCCTGGTATCTTTTATCAGAAAAATACTTGCTAATAAGCCCAGTAGCGATAAGCTGATTCCAATGTAAAAAGGGTAAGGTCTTAATCCATAGGTGCTGGCAATGTACCCGGTAAGCAGAGCCACTAATGCAACGGCCAGGTATCCGGCGAATTCATTCAGTCCCATAGCAAAGCCGCGATCCTTCTCTCCTACAAGGTCAATTTTCATTACAACGGTAGAAGACCAGGTTAAGCCCTGACTGATCCCTAGAAATATATTAGCGACGATGATCCAGTTCCAATGAGTGGCATAAATCAATAAGAAAGGAACGGGCAGAGCAATGATCCATCCAATGACCAGTAAATTTTTTCTGCCGATTTTGTTAGATAATGCACCGGCAAAATAGTTGCTGAATGCCTTCGTAAGGCCAAATACTACAATAAAAGAAAGCACCGCTGACTGTGTTGCAAGAGAGAATTCCTGTATGGCCAGTTCAGGAATAATAGCTCGTTCCATCCCGACCATTCCCCCAACAAAGGCATTAACGAGAACCAAAAGAGAAAACTGTTTCCAATTTTCCCGGAGGCCTAGTTTGGCTTGATCAGCCATTATTTGGCAAGAGGATAACCCTTTCTGATCCAGTCTACCTTAATGTTTGTCGGAAGGTTTAATAAGCGGCCTTTTGTAAATCCAGCACTCCGTAATGCTTTAAAAGCGGGGCGGATATTTGGACACTTTTCGAACGGACAGCACCCGCAATACACCACAACTGATGTAGTTTTCGGCAATTTGGCCAGCACTTTTTTGAAGCGTTCGAGATTTTCCCTTTCGTTGGCAGCGCCCATGTTTTTGGCCCCCTTAATATCTTCTACCACACCGATATTGAAAATTAACGGCTTTGCGGCTTTAGAATTATTTATTAGAGCAGCCAATTGACCAGGCTGAATTAACTGATTTTTTGACCAGGGATCATTAGTTCCAGCCAGTCCCTTGTTAGGGAACTGCTGTGCAAATGTGCCGAAAGTTGTAAATACGGCGAGTATACTTAAGATCATTCTCATGGTGATTAATTTATATATCCTTTTATTCCTTCAATATCAATGCGGTAGTCTGTCTTTAATTAAACCGTAAATGTATGTTCCTGCCAAAGAGCCCAAAACCACAATGATCATTGCCCAATATCCATAACCTATATTTACAAACATAGGTCCCGGACAGGCCCCTGTTAAAGCCCACCCTAAGCCAAAAATCAAACCCCCGATCAGATACCTGGGCCAGCTTTTATCCTTGTCCTGAAAAACTATAGGGTTGCCATGATAGTCCCGTATTTTCAACTTCTTTATTAAATAGACAGCTAAAGTTCCTAAAATCACTGCAGTTCCAATGATCCCAAACATGTGAAATGACTGAAAACGAAACATTTCCTGTATGCGATACCATGATATGGCTTCCGATTTAGCCATTATTATACCGAATAATATCCCTGTAACAATAAACTTCAGGCTTTTCATATTTTAAAGATCAATGGTAATAATAAATAAGTCATCAGCAAGCCCCCAGCGAAAAATCCAATTACTGCCAGGAGCGAGGGTAACTGCAGATTTGACAATCCGCTGATAGCATGTCCTGAGGTGCATCCTCCGGCATACCTGGCTCCAAAACCTACAAATAAGCCTCCTATAAGCAGGATCATAAACCCTTTAACACTTAATGCAAAGTCAGGCCCGAAAATATCTGAAGGATTTAGCTCACCATCAAAGGTTATACCTAATGATCTCAAATCTTGCACGGTAGCTTCAGATAGTTGTAAAGGCTGATCACTCTTAAGGATAGTTGAAGCCAATAGTCCGCCAAAAACAGAGCCCATCAGAAACAGCAGGTTCCATTTCTGCGTCTTCCAGTCAAAATCGAAAAATTTAACTTTTGCGCCAGCTCCAGCTATGGTACATAAGGTTCTCAAATTTGAAGAAACACCAAAAGATTTTCCAAAATAAATGAGCAAAACCATTGTAAATGCAATCATTGCTCCCGATGTATACCAGGGCCAGGGTTGTTTAATCAGTTCAAGCATGTAGTGATTCTCGTAATTTAAAAGTAAATAAGGGTTTTTGACAGTGATTAACCAGCCGTTCTGCGATACTTCCAAATAGTAAATGACTCAATCCTTTACGCCCATTCGTTCTGATACACACCAGATCCATTTCTGATTCCCGGTTGAAATTTTTTACTCCATCTGTCACCTTGTGATCCCGGTACAGGTGTATTTTGAAATATTTAAGCTGATGTTCCTCAGCGAAGAACTTCATTTGGGCTTCAATCTGATCTGCATAAGCCTCATCCTCCTCTTTGAGTATCTGCAATAAATGAATTGTACTTCCAAAAGCCTCAGCAATTTGCCTGATCAGGTCAATTTGTATACCTTTTCCGAAGTACTCAAAATCGGCGACTAAAAGGATATTTTCTAAATCAGTTATACTTGTTGCAGATCTTAAAGTGATCACCGGTACATCCAGATGTCTAACCACATGCTGCGCTTCCGATCCAGATACCTTTTCCATAAAACCACTGGCGCCATTAGTCCCCATAATGACCAGGTCTACGCCTATATCCAACGATGCAAAATGTATTTGTTCTATGAGTAAGCCCGTTTTAAGTAAAGGATCAAAGATTCTCCCAGCCTTGTATAAAGCATCAAACTGTTTTAACGCTTCCTGTTCCTTTTTTTCAATAGTTAATTTGTCACTAACGTCGTTCAGATTCTCTGATATGACAGAGCTATTCGCTTCAATAACATGTAACAGATAGACTTTTACAGGAATCTTCCTGGAAAGGAGTTCTGTCATGAGAAAGGCCTGTTCACTTACCTTCGAAAAATCGGTTGGGATTAAAATATTAATGGGCTTCATTCTTATTTTTTCTTTGCTGTATAAGGTTATTACATTTCAGGCCAGGCGCCGATACCCCCAACCAGGTTATATGAGTTTAAGCCCAGCCCCTCCATAATTTTGGCCGCACTTCCGCTTCTATTACCGCTTCTACAAAATAAAAAATAAGATTTATCAGGGTCAAGTTGGTTGATTTTAGCCTGAAAATCAGTACCCAAAAAATCTATGTTGATAGAACCGAGAATGGTTCCGCTGTTGTATTCATCAGGGGTCCTTACGTCTACCAATATGGCATTGTCAGTATTTTGAAAATTTTTTCTAAAATGGTATCCATCCAGGTCGTTTTCGTTCTTTTTAAAAAAGCTATTAAACATCGTTTCTTATCCTATTTAAGGTTACAATACAAGTAATTCTATGTTATTATAGATGTAGAGTACAAAATTGAGTATTTAGAGTTAATCGTTTGGTGACTTTTGTCACAAGGGATGCTATCTGATAACTTCTTTTAAGATGATATATATGCCCATTAGCAATACAAACCAGCCAAACCCCTTCTTTAATTTATCACTGGATACTTTGTTACTAATAGATCCTCCCATAATTATCCCCGCAATAGCAATCATTGTAATTTTTAAAAGAAAGGTCCAATCAATTAGAGTATGACCAAGATCTCCCGTAAATCCGATTAGTGAGTTAAGAGCTATAATCATTAATGATGTGCCAATAGCTTTTTTTATTGGTAATTTAATAAGGAATATCAAAACCGGAATCAGCAAGAATCCACCTCCCGCTCCTAATAGCCCGGTAATAACGCCAATGGCTATACCATAGCCCAGTAACTTCAAAAATTTAATACACTCCGGACATTCCTGCTCAGGAGCGGAAGAATTATAATCTCTGATCATGCTTACTGAGGCAAGCAGCATAAGAGTTCCAAACAGCACCATGGTTAAAAAAGACCAGGTAATGGTAAAACCATTAACCATGGCAATGTTTTCCGGGATGACAGGCACTATAAATCTCCGGGTTATAAACACTGTAACGATAGAGGCTGATCCGAAAAAAAAGACTGCCTTAGTATTTACAAGTCCATTTCTATAATTATTCACCGCTCCAATCAGGCTGGTAGAACCCACAATGAATAAGGAATAGGATGTAGCTAGCAATGGATTTAAGCCAAAAAGATAGACCATAACAGGAACTGTCAGGATAGAACCACCACCGCCAATTAATCCCAGTGAGATACCAATTAATGCAGCAGCCAGATAACCTAATATTTCCATGATCTTAAATAGAAAAACAAAGGTGGTGGAAAAGCTGAAGCTAGACGGTGACTTTAGTCACACCTGCAATTTGAATAGATTTTTCAAGACAGGACTTTACATATTTACGGCCACAGGAAGGATTGGCCGGTATTCTTTAACTGTTAATTTAAAGATTTAATTGTTCGCCTTGGGTTAAGAGCAATTTTATATCAGCATTAAACCCTTTTCATCTAACGGATCATCATAAATTCTTATCCCGGCTATCAACAGAACAACCAGCAGTGCCACAACAACCGGTATTCGTTAGTGCCTGAAAGATGAAAAGTGCTGAAAGTAACCCAAATAATATATCCTTTGACTGAAAGGCCTGGAAAGCGATCAACAAGCCCATGATAAGTCTGACCCATCTGATTAAATGCCAGTTTGTAAGTATTTTTTCTCTTATTGTTTCCATGGCTACGCTTAGTAAACACAAAAATACCTAAGCAGAAAACCAATCAGGGTGACAAATGTCACCGCCAGGTTAAAGGATTAGAATTGACTAGTTAGAGTTATCTCAACCATTCAATATAATTTCTATGCAATAGCAGATCACCTTTCTGTTCCATTTTCTTCAATAGGCGGGAAATGACCTCCCTGGATGAACTTAGATCCGAGGCAATCTCACTATGAGTAATTTTGAGTTCTTTTGTTTGCAATTTCATCACCTGATTGCGGAGATAAAAATCAAGACGCTCGTCCATACCTTTAAATGCGATGTGATCGATAACTACTAAGAGTTCTTCATATCGTGACCTATAGGTTTCCAATACAAAATAATACCATGTTTTATAATTGCGCATCAGGTCATCCATGAGTTCGATAGGCAGGGTAATTACCTTCGTCTTTTCAACAGCCTTAGCCATAATTTCACTCGCCTCTTTTTTGGCTGCGCAAATCATAGAAAGGGCACATGCATTGCCTGGCTCCAGGTAATACATGAAGAACTCACCACCCTCCGGACCTTCACGATAAAGTTTAATTCTTCCTTCTACTACAAGCATCGTGGACCGAAAATATTGACCAGTGGTCATTAGTATCTCGTCCGGCTCAAACTCTTTTATTGAGGCGTTTTGCTCAATTTTTTCCATAAGAGCAGGTTCGAAATTTTTGAAGTTATGTTTTAAATATTCTTTGATCATTAGCAAATATTGAATTATGAATTCAAAATCAGAAGGATTGAAGTGTTAAATCGGATCAGCTATTCAATCTCATATAAACGCATAAAAATGAATTCCTGAATTACTTTTCTAATTCCTTCAGTTTAGCTTTCATTTGAGCAATTTCTGCAAGCTGACTCGAAATAATATTTTTTTGCAATTCCCTGATCTCCGGATCCTGAATATTGGCCTTTTCACTCATCAGGATCGCTCCGGCGTGATGAGGGATCATGGATTTGAGAAACTGCTTGTCCGTTACGCCTGCCTGCTGCCTGATTCCCACGTAAAACCCGATCAAAGCAATAGCACTTATTGCTATAAGCCCTGCATTAAGCTTCTTATTCATATACATACTGCCCATCAGGGCAAGTTCAATAATTACCATTGGAGCTGTCATCAGGCCTGCCATGAAAAACTGGTTGATATTGGGTACAACATTTTCTAGTCTATCTACCATGGCATACATCAGAACAAACATGGAAATATAGGAAAGTATGGTCATCTGCAGCAGCTTTTTGTAGTGGTCTGCGTCGCCTTTGGGTTCGTGCATCGTTTTGTGATCCTGAGTTTTCATAATTTTTAATTTTATGGTTTAATTCTTCATTCCATCTTATTGTCCGGCAATAGTTAAGCTAAATCAATTTCTTTTGTTAAATAAACATCCTGTATTGTCTGGAGAAATTGTACCCCTTCTTCAAAAGGGCGCTGAAAAGCCCTTCGTCCTAATATTAATCCCATTCCAGCCGCCCTCTTATTAATAATCGCAGCTTTCACTGATTCTACCAGATCGGTTTCTCCTTTTGACTCGCCACCCGAGTTGATCAGGCCTGCTCTTCCCATATAGCAATTGATCACCTGATACCTGCATAGATCTATTGGATGATCAGAGGCCAGTTCACTGTACATCCTGGGATCGCTTTTTGAAAAGTTTATAGCGGTAAATCCACCATTACCCTCAGGCATTTTTTGTTTAATAATGTCAGCCTGGATGGTTACCCCGATGTGGTTTGCCTGCCCTGTTATATCAGCAGCAGTTTCATAACTCACTCCTTCTTTTTTGAAATTATTGTTGCGGGTATAACACCACAGAATACAAGCCATGCCCAGTTGATGAGCCTGCTCAAAAGCCTCCGCAACTTCAACAATTTGGCGACCGGAGTTCTCTGAGCCAAAATAAATGGTAGCTCCAACAGCAGTGGCTCCTAAATTCCATGCTTCCTGAACGCTTCCAAACATGATCTGATCATGCTTTGTTGGATAAGTTAGAAGTTCATTATGATTCAGCTTTACCACAAAAGGAATTTTATGGGCATACTTTCTTGACATGATGGCCAGGTTACCAAAAGTGGAAACAACGGCATTACACCCCCCTTCTATTGCTAATTTGACAATATTCTCCGGGTCAAAATAAAGGGGGTTTGCAGCAAACGCAGATCCGGCGGTGTGTTCAATGCCTTGATCAATCGGAAGTATGGATAGATATCCCGTATTAGCGAGTCTGCCATGATTGTATAAAGTGGCTAAACTCCGAAGAACCTGGTTATTTCTATTGCTTAACGCAAACACTCTATCAACAAAATCCGGTGATGGAATATGAAGCAGGTCTTTCGAAAGTGTCCTGCTTTTGTAATTCAGTAGATACTCTGCGTCACTACCGATCAATTTTTGTATATCCTGATAATTCATAAAAAACCGTTTTAATTAAAAAGCTTAATTATCTATATCATCAATAAGAAGGCCATTGTTCATTCCATCAATCCTATTACTCCGGACATATCTAGTACACTCACATAAAGCAATCCACATAATCGAGGGCCATGTGTATAACTAAACCAGCAGCAATTAATCGCAGCCGGGGAAAGGATAATAATCCTATATAAATCCCCACAGCCAGATAAGAGTGTAAAGGATGAAATCCAATACTGCATCGGTTTGGATCGTATATAGGATTGGCCAATAAATGATCCAGATCCACTATCATGGTTGCTATCATTATCAGCCATGCTTTCCAAAGCATCTTTCTATAAAACATGCCTGCAATTAGTGCAGGAGCCAGGAAATGGAGTACAATGTGAAACATATCTATAAAGTCATAAACTCACTACGGCTTCACTTTCAACATACTAGCATTAATGGCTACAACAATTGTGCTAACGGTCATGAGTACTGCCCCGGCTGCCGGACTTAATAATATTCCCTGGTTATAAAGAACACCGGCTGCAAGAGGCAATGCGATCACATTATACCCGGTTGCCCATACCAGGTTTTGAATCATTTTACGATAAGTGGCCTTACCAAATAAAATCAGATTGACCACATCCTTTGGATTACTATTAACCAAAATAATTCCGGCTGTTTCAGCGGCAATATCGCTGCCGCTGCCTACGGCAATACCCACATCGGCAATGGCTAAAGCAGGCGCGTCATTTACCCCATCACCTGTCATAGCTACAAACTCCCCTTTACTTTGCAGCTCCTTTATTTTTTCGAGTTTCTGGTGAGGCAATACCTGAGCCATAAAACTATCCATTCCCAGTGTTTCAC
>JAZKHM010000107.1:0-7153 GCA_040385405.1 Bacteroidota bacterium
TCCCTAGCTCTCCGCAAAGAAATGCTGCCCCGACGAAGTCGGTGTGGCATTTTTTGTTTCGAGCGTTGCGAGATTAACTCGCTAAAGCAAGAAATAAAAAGCGACATTAGCGGAGTGTAACGGAGCGGTAGCATTTCTTTGCTGCCACCCCCAACGGGGTCAGCGAAGCTAATCCCTGGCACTTTACTTTTAACGCTTCCTGCCAAATACTAAGCTCACCCATTTTTCCTTATTTAGCATTTGTTTATTGCCAAAACTTTTTATATTTGGTATATCTAACCAAAATAACTATGAGAAAAAAACTATTAATGCCACTATTAAAAGGCTCGGTGTACGGAATTGCATTTTCTGTATTCCTGGTCGCCTGCTCTAAAGACCCTGCCGAGGATCTGAGTATTAAAGAAAATTTGATGCTATCTGTAGACGCGGGGAAGCAAAATGAAGGACAAGCTTTCGTCCCGAACGAATTGCTTGTTAAATTTAAGCCGGGGCTCTCGACCGCAGGTCGGGAAAATGCTTTATCACGAATTAGTGGCAAAGTAAAGGAAAAAGTACTGACCAAAACCATGGAACGAAATGGTGATAAGGAAGGTTTCCTGATAGTAAGTACTCCAATGGCTGCACTTGAAGCTCGATTGAAATTTGAAGATTCGGAAGTTATTTATGCAGAACCAAACTACATTTATCAACACGATGCAGTATCTAACGATAGCTATTATTCAAATAATTCCTTATGGGGAATGTATGGTGATGCCACCACACCAGCAAATCAATTTGGCAGCCAGGCAGGTGAAGCCTGGGCCTTAAATCATACAGGATCATCATCAATACATATAGGCGTAATTGATGAAGGAGCAATGTTTAATCATGAAGATCTTGTTGATAATTTTTGGACGAATCCATTTGATCCTTTAGATGGACTAGATAATGATGGAAACGGTTACATTGATGACATACATGGATGGGATTTCGATGGCAACAATAACTCTGTTTTCGATGGTACAAGCGATGATCATGGAACACATGTTTCAGGGACGATCGGTGCCAGGGGTGGAAATGCAAAAGGAGTTGCTGGTGTTGTTTGGAACGTGAAAATGATATCTACCAAATTTCTGGGCAGAAATGGAGGAACAACTGCGAATGCAATTAAAGCTGTAGATTATTTAACTGACTTAAAGGTAAGACATGGACTTAATCTTCCAGCAACAAATAATTCCTGGGGCGGCGGTGGTTATTCTCAGGCTTTAAAGGATGCTATTGACAGAGCCGGCGCACAGAATATTTTGTTTGTCGCTGCGGCAGGAAATGATGGTACTAATAATGATATTACAATTAGGTATCCATCTTCCTACACAAGTGAGAATATTATTGCAGTCGCTTCAATTGTAAAAGATGGCACTATTTCCAGCTTTTCTAATTACGGGGCCCAAACGGTAGACCTGGGTGCTCCAGGCTCAGCAATTACCTCTACATTACCGGCAAGCAGTAAAGGGAAACTAGTTTCTGCTTATGGCAGCTATAGCGGTACTTCTATGGCAACACCGCATGTTACTGGTGCAGTGGCATTGTATGTATCTTCTAATCCTTCAGCAACAGCATCACAAATTAAGAATGCTATTTTAACTGCAACTATTTCTACTGCCTCACTGAGTGG
This sequence comes from Bacteroidota bacterium, assembly GCA_040385405.1. Taxonomy (GTDB): domain Bacteria; phylum Bacteroidota; class Bacteroidia; order Sphingobacteriales; family Sphingobacteriaceae; genus Daejeonella. Next base: position 1,655 of record JAZKHM010000107.1, read on the forward strand.
CAGGTGTTTAACCGGCGGCAGGTTAAATGTGGGTGGCTTTTAAGAAATTTCAGATTGCACTAATAAATAGGCAGTTCTGCCGACAGAGGGAATACCTTTTTATTAATACGGATTTTTATTAGAGGATAGAGCCTGGCAGGAAACTGCCAGGCTTTATTAGTTTATGAAGCCCAATAAGAATATTGCCGGAAACTATGTTTTACTTTCCAGTTTTTCTTCAATTGGAGGAGCTGCTTTGAACGTGTTAAATTTCGGCTTGACGATCCGGATACTGCGTTTAGAAAGATCAATGCTTGCGTTTAATTCAAATCCAACGAGGATAATGAGTGAATTGAGATACAGCCAGATCATAAGGACGATCAGCGTACCGATCGATCCGTATAGTTTATTGTAGTTCCCGAAGTTGTTTATGTAATAAGAGAATCCCCAGAAAGTGAAGATGGCCAGAATGGTTGCCATCCAGGATCCGGCGCTGAAGAATCTCCATTTTTTGGGATGGGCTGGCCCATAACGATATAGCAGAGAAATGGTGACGAAGTAAATGACAATGAGGATAAACCAGCGGCCTGCACCTACCAGGTGTACCCAAAAAGAGTCTTTAAAACGCAGTTCTGTTTGTAGTACTCCGAAAACATATTCTCCGATCGTCATGATGATCAAACCGAAAATTAGTGCAAACGAAATAAGAACTGTCAGATAAACCGCCACAAGGCGCTGTTTAAGCCATGGACGGGTTTCCATAAGTAGAGACGACTTGTTGAAAGCCTGCATTAAGGTATGAACGCCGTTGGTTGCAAAGAATAGGGCCAGAATAAAACCAAAGGAAAGCAACTGCGAATTTTGATTGCTTACAATATCCATCATAGTCGTTTTAACGGCCTCGTATGCTTCAAGTGGTAATACCAGGGCGATGAGCTGCATTAACTGATCCTGGAAACCCGGGACTGGAATGTAAGGAATTAGCGTGAAAATGAAAATGATCGCAGGAAAAATGGCAAGCATGAAGTTATAGGCCAGCGAAGACGCCTTATTTATAAGCTCGTCCTTCCCGATTTCCATGAAAAAGAAGCTTGCAACGGTGTATACAGGCAATGGGCTGAATCCTGGCAGAATCATAACCTTAGTCCACTCAACGAGAAGATAATAGGGCCTGAGTCTTAACAGTAATTTATGCACCCAAATCATAGTCTTAATTAAAATAAACTTTCAGGTTGTTCAAAAAATCGTCAGGGGCGTAGCAAGGACGGTTATTATCCAATCTGATAAATACCAGCGTGGTTTCGCCGAGATTAATTAGTTCATCTTTTTCATTCGACAATTCGTATTTGAAATGGATCCTCACTGATGGCAAGTTTTCCATTATTACTTTTACAGTGATTTCCTGATCATAGAAAGCAGGTTTGATATACTTGCATTTAAGCTCGGTTACAGGCATGATAATACCCGAATCTTCCATTGATTTATAAGTCAGGCCGAGGCTCCTCAACATTTCTACACGGCCAACTTCGTAGAACTCAGCATAATTACCGTAATACATATAACCCATCTGGTCAGTATCGGCATATCGCACCCGGATCTTCGTGGAATGAATGAACATTATTTCTTAATATTTCGCTCGTTCAAAGCCTGCTGAAACTTCCTTGCATTCCTGGAATGTTCAGCCAGGGTAGTTGCAAAGTTATGATAACCTGAAAAATCCTCTTTCGCACACATATAAATATAATTATGGTTCGAATAGTTTAGTACTGCATCAATTGCGTTAATGCTTGGCATGCCAATAGGTCCCGGAGGAAGCCCTGTGTTCATGTAGGTATTATATGGGGAATTGATCCGCAGGTGTTTATTCAGTACCCTACGGATAGTAAAATCATTTGCGGCATAAATTACAGTGGGGTCGGCTTCGAGCTTCATTCCCTTCTTTAGCCTGTTCATATACAGACCTGCAATTGTGGGCATTTCTTTATCCATTAATGCTTCACCGTCAACGATAGAAGCGAGAATACTTACCTCGGCAGGAGTGAGTTCAATTTTTTCTGCTTTGTTTTTCCTTTCGGGCGTCCAGAATTTCTTATACTCGTCATACATTCTGGCAAAGAACTTTTCTGCGGAAGTATTCCAATATAATTCATATGAATTGGGGATGAACATCGTATAGACGTTGTTGGTGTTAAAACCATATTTTTCCACGAATGCTGCGGAGTCTAATAGCCGGCCAATTGACGCAGAGTCAGTCTCAAGCTTTCTGGCAACCATCCCCGCAAGGGTCTGTTTCAGTCTGACATTCTGAAATGAAATTTTAACCGGCTCCTGGTTTCCGGCTTTCAGCATATTAACTAGGGATCGGTTACTCATTCCTTTCGTCATGCGATATCTGCCGGGTTTAACACTTCCAGGGTAGTCCATATTATTTGCAGCATTCATGAAAGAAATACTGTCTCTAACGATGCCTTCCTTCTTGATCGTGCTATATACGTCCTCAAAATCAGAACCCGTTTTTATATAAAGATAATCTGTGTTATCCGTAACATTTGGCCCAAAATATTTGAGGTAATAGTTAAAAGCCGTTCCGCCCAGCATGATGATGAAGAGTATTCCCAAAGCGATTAAAACTTTGGATTTAAAGCTGGTTTTATTGGTTTTGCCTGCAGTCATTCTATCTCGTTGATGTTTGTGATGTTAATTTTTGGATTGCCACCAGGCCTCCTGTTAAATTGCGAACGTTAGTATATCCATGTTGGCATAGAACCCGTCTGGCAGTTTCACTTCTGAGTCCATGCCTGCACACCATTATGATTTCCTCGTCTTTATCATAATCCAGATCATTCACCTCTTTGACCAATGTCCCCAGCGGAATATTGCTGCCGCCAAAATTATATGTAGTGAATTCGAGCCGCTCACGCACGTCTATGATAGTCAGTGAATCGCTTTCCAAAAAAAGGCGGGAATTTAGTTCGGCTGCTGAAATATCCATATGTTAATTTAGTTGCTTAAGACCACATCAATTTGCGTACCGATACTGACCTTATTCAGCGTATCACTTATTGCAGGGAATTGACGGATAATCTTCGCACCAGCAGAATCAATAACCGATCCTTCGTACGTTACTTCTCCTAAATTCAGCGATGAACCCAGGAGGGAGAGCCTTGCTTCGTTAAGATTGAGCCCCAGTAAGTTTGGAATGTCAACTTCGCTCGCGCCAAGTCCGTCACCCAAAACAAGATCCACTTTTGAGCCCTTAGGTATTTGCTGACCTTTCGAAATTGAATTGCCCCCAAATGAGGAACTTATCACCACGTCTCTGGCAACATCCGATACATAAGTGGTATCGCCGACCTTTAACTGGTAATTATTCAATATAGAGCGTACCTCCAGGAAGGTTTTTCCGGAAATATCCGGGAACTTAATATTAGGGGCGTCCCTGGTAATGATCAGATAGATTGTGCGGTTTGCCTTCACGTTGGTATTTGGGTCTGGGTCCTGTTCCACAACAATACCTGGTTCCTTATCAATGAGATAAACCGAATCATTGATCTGGTATCTTAAGCCTTCAGCCTCCAAGAGTTCGATAGCTTTTTCAATGCTTAAACCTTTAAGTTTTGGTACGGGCATGCCCTCACCATGATGGGTATAAAAACCAAGACTGTAGAAGATAAACAGCAGGAAAGCGATAATAGATACTGCTGCAATAATGAGATTTTTCCGAAAGGTTTTGGTTTTTAAGTACTCAAAAAATTTACCCATTAAAGCTGGCTTAATTAGTATGTGATATTTCCTGTTTGATTAACGCACTATTTATTAAAAGAGCGTTTAGCCTGCAAAAATAATTCAAAATTAGGCAATAGCGAAGATAAAAATTAAAGGCTGCTAATAGTGCGAATGTTTTTTCCAATATATTTGGGCCAATGAAAAAGATAGTAGCATTAGTAACAGGCGGATTTACAGGGGAGTCTGTTGTTTCCATGAAAAGCTCTGCATTTGTGGAGTCGCAATTAGACCGAACGAAATACGATATTTATAAAATTGTCATTCTCAGGAATGGGTGGTATTATCAAAACGAAAAAGGAGAGAAGTACCCGGTCGACCGAAATGATTTTAGTATCAGTCCGGGTGATAAAAAGATAACGTTTGATGTGGTATTTATTATGCTTCACGGTTCCCCGGGTGAAGATGGTAAACTACAGGGGTATTTTGATCTCCTGGAAATCCCTTATACCAGTTGTGATGCACTCACTTCGTCACTCACAATGAATAAGGGGTATTCGAAAGCAATAGTAGATGGTATTCCCGGTCTTCATATAGCCAGATCGTTGCAGTTGTTTCAAAATTCCGATCATAGCGCCGGGTCCTTGCTTACGTCTCTCAGGCTTCCTTTGTTTATCAAACCAAATAATGGAGGCAGCAGCATTGGTATGAGCAAGGTAAAATCTTCAGATGAACTGCCCGGGGCATTGACTAAAGCGTTCAACGAAGATACCCAGGTTCTTGTTGAGGAGTTTATACAAGGCAGGGAATTTTCGGTAGGGGTATATAATGGAAAACATGGCATTACGGTTCTGCCGGCCACCGAGGTGATCCCTTCAAATGATTTTTTCGACTTTGAGGCAAAGTATACACCCGGGGCAACAAAGGAGATCACGCCCGGAAGAATGACCGACGAAGAGAAAGCAAATGTGGAGCGGATTGTAAAAGATGTTTACATAAAGCTTAATTGCCGGGGGATGGTGAGAATAGATTATTTCTTACAGGAATCAACAAGCAATTTTTTCTTTGTGGAGATAAATACTATACCCGGGCAAACTGCTCAAAGCTTTATCCCGCAGCAGGTAAAGGCGGCGGGGATGAACATCGCTGAGTTTTACGGGGAATTAATTGAGAAAGCATTAGAGAATTGAGAATTGAAAGTTGAGAGCAGGAAAACGGATAACCGATTAACCGCTGAACTAAATGGAATACTTAAGAATCATCTCCTCTGATACTTTAACCGCCTTTCCAGACTTGATATCGATCATAATATAATCGAACCAGCCATCGCAGGACATTTTTCCGGTTTTGAGGTTAACAATTTCAAATTTAACCCTGCATCCCCTGGGATTGATTGTTTCAATTCCTGTTTCGACAATGAAGGTATCTCCTAAACTTAAGGGCCGCTTATAGTCGACATGGGCGGTTCGTACAACCCAGCCATACCCTTGTTCGAGAAAAGTTTCCATCGGCATTTTATAGAATACCTCCATTTGTTCATATCTGGCAGCCAGAACGTAATCAAAATACGTGCTGTTATGTACATGGTTGAACATGTCGATATCATCAGGGCGAACTTTGAATTCGGTTTTGAATCTGCTGTATGTTTTGGGAGTTTCCATTGAAGGACGAAGTTGGGGGTAATTATTGGGAAAAGCAATGGAGTTGGTTAGTTGTTAGTTTTTAGTTGGTTAGGAAAAGCGTCTAGTCCATCCAGTCTAACAACTAACAACTAACCAACTAACAACTAACAACTAA
>JAZKHM010000108.1:0-52240 GCA_040385405.1 Bacteroidota bacterium
TACAGTTATTGGCATCTGTAACGGTTACATTATAAGTTCCGGCTGCAAGGCCTGTAAGGTCTTCTGTGGTAATTCCACCGGTCCAGGCATAAGTATAAGGAGCAGATCCGCCCGTAACACTCAGGTTGATCGCTCCGGTTGAGGCTCCGAAACAAAGTACATCGGTTTTTGTGGAACTTAGAACTAAGGCAGCAGCAGGTTGAGTTATAATAACCGCTGCTGTTGCTGTGCAATTATTGGCGTCGGTAACCGTCACATTGTAAGTTCCCGCTGCCAGTCCTGTCAGGTCTTCTGTGGTAATTCCACCTGTCCACGCATATGTATAAGGAGCAGATCCGCCCGTAACACTCAGGTTGATTACTCCGGTTGAGGCTCCGAAACAAAGTACATCGGTTTTTGTGGAACTTAGAACTAAGGCAGCAGCAGGTTGAGTTATAATAACCGCTGCTGTTGCTGTGCAATTATTGGCGTCGGTAACCGTCACATTGTAAGTTCCCGCTGCCAGTCCTGTCAGGTCTTCTGTGGTAATTCCACCTGTCCACGCATATGTATAAGGAGCAGATCCGCCCGTAACACTCAGGTTGATTACTCCGGTTGAGGCTCCGAAACAAAGTACATCGGTTTTTGTGGAACTTAGAACTAAGGCAGCAGCAGGTTGAGTTATAATAACCGCTGCTGTTGCTGTGCAATTATTGGCGTCGGTAACCGTCACATTGTAAGTCCCCGCTGCCAGTCCTGTCAGGTCCTCCGTGGCAACTCCCCCAGTCCAAGCGTATGTGTATGGAGCAGTTCCGCCAGTAACACTCAGGTTGATTGCTCCGGTTGAAGCACCGAAGCAAAGTATATCTGTTTTAGATGAAGTTAATGCTAAAGATGCTGCTGGTGCTGAAATTATAACTGAAGTCGTTGCGGTACAGTTATTAGCATCTGTTACAGTAACATTATATGTTCCAGCTGCAAGACCTGCAAGGTCTTCAGTGGTAACTCCGCCTGTCCAAGCGTATGTGTATGGAGCAGTTCCGCCAGTGACATTTAGGTTGATCGCCCCGGTTGAGGACCCAAAACAAAGTACATCGGTTTTTGAAGATGTCAATGCTAAAGCTGCTGCAGGTTGAATAATGATAACAGATGCAGTGGCTGTACAGTTATTCGCATCCGTCACGGTTACATTATAAGTTCCGGCTGCAAGGCCTGTAAGGTCTTCTGTGGTAATTCCACCGGTCCAGGCATAAGTATAAGGAGCCGTTCCACCAGTAACGGATAAGTTTACAGAACCGTTTGTTGCGCCGAAACAAAGCACATCAGTTTTAGCTGAAGTTAAAGCCAGTGCTGAGGCTGGCTGAGTAATAATGACTGATGTAGTTGCGGTACAGTTATTAGCATCAGTAACAGTTACATTGTAAGTTCCCGCTGCAAGACCTGTCAGATCTTCTGTGGTGATGCCGCCTGTCCATGCATAAGAATAAGGAGCTGTTCCGCCAGTAACACTTAAATTGATCGCTCCAGAACTCGCTCCGAAACAAGTTATATCCGTTTTCGAAGTTGCCAACGCTAATGCTGCTGCAGGTTGAATAATGATAACAGATGCAGTGGCTGTACAGTTATTCGCATCCGTCACGGTTACATTATAAGTTCCGGCTGCAAGGCCTGTAAGGTCTTCTGTGGTAATTCCACCGGTCCAGGCATAAGTATAAGGAGCTGTTCCGCCAGTAACACTCAGGTTGATCGCTCCGGTTGAAGCACCAAAGCAAAGTATATCTGTTTTAGATGAAGCTAATGCTAAAGATGCGGCTGGTGCTGAAATTATAACTGAGGTAGTTGCAGTACAGTTATTAGCATCAGTAACAGTTACATTATAAGTCCCTGCTGCAAGTCCTGTCAAGTCTTCCGTAGTAACTCCGCCAGTCCAGGCATATGTGTATGGAGCAGTTCCGCCAGTAACACTAAGGTTGATCGCCCCGGTTGAGGACCCAAAACAAAGTACATCGGTTTTGGTATTAGAAAGGCTTATTGATGACTTGGTAACTAATACCTCATCAGAGCACCCGCCATAATCCGAACGTAAGATGAAATGATAAATACCGTCTGCACTCAAGCCACTGACCTGACCTGTAGCCGGATGAATAGTAGCAGCAGCAGGGTTACCAGCGACTGCTTCCCACTTATATCCTGTACCGGCATCGGCCAACTTTAAAGTCGTTTCAGGTGCGCATACCCTCACATCTGCTCCGGCACTTTTCACTTCATCCCGGACTACTTTTACCGTATCAGAACAACCGGCAGTATTCGTAAGCTGGAATTTGTAGATTCCATTAGTTGTCATTCCAGAAACATTCCCGGATTGATCTATTGCAGCGGCAACAGGGTTACCAGCAACTGGAGCCCATGTTTCGCCTGATCCGGCTGCCACCAGTTTCGCAGTTGGTGATGGGTTACAACCAATAATATCTGCTCCTCCGGCAGGAACATTAAAAGTTGATACTGTAATTACTTTATCTGCCGAAACATTACAGTTTGTTCCTATAAGGTTATTTACATCTGTGGCTACTTTCAGACGGTATCGATAACCATCCATGGACGGAGTAATGGGGATATCACCGTATTCTGCAGTATATTCATAGGTGTTAAGCCCTGAATTATAAACGGGGCTCCCAATTTTAGGAGCACCCATATCAGTCCAGGTAGCACCGCCATCCACACTGTTTTGAAAAATGTAAGCGGAATATGTATTAATTGATGCCTTAACATCAGCTTTAAGCGGAAGAACCCCATAAGAACAGAATTTAGCTGTCAGATCGATGTTTGGATATGTGATATCAGGTCCGCAGATCGCCATTGAAATATCATCCAGACCAAGATCATTACCGCCTGCAACGAACGTTGCATTATCAATTCTTAAATCAACAGTTGTTGTGTTCGGGCCTGAATACCAAAGTCCCCCAACTTTCACCCATTGTGGTACCCAATTTACCGCAGCTGTAGAATAAGCAATCGGACCAGAAGTGGAAACCAATTGACCATTAATATAAAAACTGATATTCGGCTCTGTACCCGCTTGAGCAGCGAAATGGTTACCCGGTAAAACATTAATTACATAAGCAGAGAACTCATATAGGGTATTAGGACATACAGCTATAGATGTTGCCTGATAAAACGTCTTGCCATATGTAGCAGAATTTGGAGATCCATTAACAATCATAGCGTACCCGCCATCCCCCGTATGATCTGATGCTACCCAATCTGTCTTAATGCAGTTACGGGTTGTCATATTTCCGAGGGTCTTAAGGAATGAGTAGGTTCCTTCAGGTCCTAAGCTGTTTGATGTCGAAGCGTATGAATATGTCGTTTGATTGTTTTTGCGATTACCTAAGTTACCCAGAGGAGCAGCAATACTTGAACCGTCATTTATACAGTTATTAACCGTGGTATTGGGCGTAATATATGGAGCACTAAAGGTCCCGTCGGCACCCAAAATATTATTACCCAAACCAGTCCCACTGCATACTAAATTCGCAGAATTTGTTGTTATCGGAATAGTAAATGTCGCAGGGCTGGCATCAGTAAGAGTTTCGTTGTCGATCGCCGTGAATGTAAAAGTTACATTCTGGTTTATATTATTACCGGCAGGTTCAAATCGTAATTGTTTTGCTTCTGCCAAGGTTAAAGTATAGTTATTAGTGTTAATAGCTGTACTATTCACATAGAGTTTGCCGTATGTATTGTTAGGCCGGGTTACTATCCTAAATCCTGTAATAGTGCCATCTGAATCTTTGGCAATCAGGGGCAACAGCTGGAAAAGTTGTGCGGGAATGCTTTGCAGATAAAAATTCTTAACATCAATCGCTTCAGGAGGTACACCAGCAAGGCTTGAAATTCCGCTGAAGCGGATTGACTTATTAGCCACACTGAGTTTTTCGGAAAGTGTGCTGGCAGAAGTGAACAGATCGGCTGTAAAAAAATTGGCAAACGCCGGGATGCAGCAAAACACACAACTCAGGACCAGATAAGGAAATCGCTTTAAGAATCGGGAAAGTATCGTCATTTAAGTTTTAGTCTGCCTGGCTGAATTTTCTACGAAAAACAGCTCAAAAGGTTGCTAAAACACGCATTTTATAAGAATAAGGCAAATTTAGGTAATCTCATTTACCATTTGGACGAAAAATAATTACTGAATTAACTTCTTGTTGTCTTAAGAAAGAGATCTTCTACTTTTTTACGAGCCCATGGAGTTTTCCGAAGAAATTTTAGTGAGGACTGCACATCCGGATTCTCGATAAAACATTTAATTCGGATCATCGCGCCAAGCTTTTCAAAACCATAGAAATCAACCAAATATCTTACAATACTTTCAAGAGTCTTCCCGTGAAGCGGATTGTTTGGTTGAGGTGCCGACATATTCAGTAAAGGTATCCCATTTAGGGGATAATAAGCTGATGTAGAAACTGAATTTTACGATATTCAGCATATAGTGATCTGAATTATCTGGCTGCCGGAGGTTTTATTATGTAAATTTACACCAGACTAAAATTTCCATGAAATACAAATTAGGTGAGTTTGTGCGTTTTGTCGAGGAACGCCGTGAAGGTTATATTACCCGAATTATCGACGATCAAACTATTGCTGTGACTGATGAAGATGGGTTTGAAATACCTGTTTTAGCGAGTCAGGTTACCAGGGTGCACGGGAAAGGCGTAAGCGATGAGCTTGTTTCAGAAAGCAGCCAGGCAACAGAAACTGAGTTTATATCATCGGGGATATTCCTTGCCGTAGTATCAGATAAAAAAGCTGGCTCTGTAGTGCATATGAACCTCGTGAACGCTACCTCTTACCAACTGCTGGCCGCCTTCACTACAGAAAAATCAACTAAATTCAAAGGAGAGTTCAACGGGATTGTCAGGCCAAAATCTTCTGTCCAGATGCATTCCGCTTCTCTAAACGAGCTCGATCAATGGCCTAAGATCCATTTGCAAATTCTTCTTTGCGCACCTGAATCCATCGAGCTGAAAAAGCCCATTGAATTTAGTGAGAAATTTCGTGCGAAAGATTTCTCAGGAGCTAAAAAATCGTCAGAATACCTGGACCAAGCCGCCTGGTTAATCCAGTTGGATTCCGATGAACCCCTTATTGATCCTCGGAAATTGAAAGAGAGCTTGTATAGACCTGTTGCTGAAAAAATACAGATTGAAAATCCTGGTAAGGAGATTGATCTTCACATTGAAAAATTAAGAACCGATCATCAGTTTCTTAAAAAAAGCGAAATGCTGGATATCCAGTTAGCATTTTTCCGTAAAACACTGGAAGCTGCGATTGTTCACAAACTGCCATCAGTAATTTTCATCCATGGCAGCGGTAACGGCACACTTAGAAATGAAATCTGCAAAGTGGCTAGCAAGCACCCTCACGTTAAAACGTTCATGGATGCTTATAAGGAAAAGTTCGGATATGGAGCGACTGAGGTGTATTTGAAGTAGAGTAACAAGTAGCAGGTATCAAGTATCAAGTACTACGAACCAACTAACCCGAATGTGAGTCCGACAGCTGCGAATTTGAATATTATTATTGCCAGGTTTTATTATTTCTCAGCAATTTCACCGCTCGTTCTCCGCTCACTGTCCGCTCTTTGTCCGCTCATTGTCCGCTCATTGTCCGCTCAAACACCGCTTGATGTCCGCTTGATGTCCGCTCATTCTTCGGTCTAGCCGTTGTTTAGCCGTGGTTTAGGAGCGGTTTAGAACCGCTTTACTGCCAATCAGAGAACACTTGAAACCTTGGTCAATAATCAGGGATGTACATCCGGCTAAGTACGAAAATCTTAAGCGACAAAAATTATTACCTTTGCATTTTTACAATACCCTTACTGTGGTTACGATCACTTCCCATAATAATATGCTCAACCCGGAAATAGAGAAAAGAAAAACATTTGCCATTATAAGTCACCCGGATGCCGGGAAAACCACTTTAACAGAAAAATTTCTCCTGTTTGGGGGTGCGATAAACACTGCCGGTACTGTTAAGCGTAATAAAGCCAATCAAAGCAGCACGTCGGATTTCATGGAAATCGAAAAACAAAGAGGAATTTCTGTCGCGACATCTGTAATGGGATTTGAATACAATGGGAAACGCATTAACATTTTAGATACCCCGGGCCACAAGGATTTCGCCGAAGATACTTATAGGACACTTTCTGCTGTTGACAGCGTTATCTTAGTTGTAGACAGTGTAAAAGGAGTCGAAGAGCAAACTCAGAAACTGATGGATGTTTGCCGGATGCGTAACACACCGGTTATTATTTTCATAAATAAACTTGATCGGGAAGGTAAGGACACATTTGATCTCCTCGATGAACTTGAGAATAACTTAAATATAAGTGTATGCCCGTTGTCGTGGCCTATTGGACAAGGACATAATTTTAAAGGCGTGTACAACATATTTGATAATTCACTGAACCTGTTCAGACCCGATAAATCAAAAATCTCGGAAGCACTTATCCAGGTAAAAGATCTGGATGATGAACTCCTAACCGAACATTTGCAACCCAAAGAATTACAGACGTTAAAGGATGATCTTGAACTGGTTCAAGGTATTTATGGCACATTAGATAAGGAGTTGTACCTGGATGGTTTGCTAGCTCCTGTTTTCTTCGGAAGCGCAATAAATAATTTTGGAATCCGGGAATTGCTGGACACTTTTGTTTCCATCGCGCCAAGCCCCAAAAGCAGGGAAGCCAATGAAAGAATGGTAATCGCTACCGAGAAAGCTTTTACCGGTTTTGTTTTTAAGATCCATGCGAATCTGGATCCAAATCATCGTGATAGAATTGCATTTTTAAGGATCTGCTCCGGAAAATTTGAAAGAAATAAATTCTACTTCCATACCCGCCAGGGTAAAAAACTTAAATTCTCGAACCCCATGGATTTCATGGCTAATGAGAAGAGCCTTGTTGAAGAAGCATGGCCTGGAGATGTCGTAGGACTTTACGATAGCGGTAACTTTAAAATAGGCGATACACTAACAGAAGGCGAACAGCTCCAATTCAAAGGAATTCCCAGCTTCTCTCCTGAGATTTTTAAAGAAGTGGAAAATCGTGACCCTTTAAAATCGAAACAATTAGAAAAAGGCTTACAGCAACTTACAGAAGAAGGTGTAGCTCAGCTATTTGTTCAGCAACCAGGTAATAGGAAGATCATCGGGACTGTTGGGGAACTACAATATGAAGTTATTGCATTCAGGCTGCAGCATGAGTATGGCGCTAAATGTGCATTCAGGCCACTCACTTTTCGTAAATCGAGTTGGTTAACTTCAAAGGACAAGAAAAATTTAAATGAGATCGTGCAGAGACGTCACCATCACATTGCCACAGACAAAGATGGCAATCCGGTGTTTCTGGCAGATAATGACTGGACTCTAAATCTTGCGAAAAGGGACTTTCCAGAGGTTGAGTTTCACAGCACTTCGGAATTTAAGAGGCAACAGGCTTAAAAGTTATAAGTTATAAGTTATAAGTAATAAGTAATAAGTAATAAGTTATAAGTTATAGGTTGTAAGTCTTGATGCTTAACGCATCGTTTGAGAACTTACAACTTACAACTTAAAACCTACAACTTAAAACCTAAAATAACTACAACTTCCCTTTCCCCGGTGATTTAACCGCTACATTAGCACTTACTTCATTAAAGTACTGCTGGGCTAAGGTCCTGTCATGTCCGTAAATATCATCACGGAAATGCACGTTTCCACTTTCATCAGCCCAGGCTGTAAAATACACCAGGTAAACCGGAAGGACTTTTTTCAATTTTACATGCTTTTCTACGCCGCCTGCAATAGTGCTTTGGATTTTACCCATATCCCATCCAACTGGTCTTAAAAGGTACTCTGCTAATTGCAGCGGCTTTTCAACACGTACACATCCATGGCTAAAATTACGTTTTGTCTGACTAAATAACTCATCGTGCGGTGTATCATGGAGATAAATATCATTTGTATTAGGAAAAATAAATTTCACATCACCAAGATCATTTTTTGGTCCTGGTTTCTTACGCAATGTATACTTCCAATTATCCCGGGTAACTGACGCAAAATCTACCTGCGAAGGACTAACCGGATTTCCCTTACCATCGATTAGCTCCATATTAGAGCGTTCGAGGTAACCCGGATCAGCTGCTATTTTAGGTCCCAGTTCGTCGCGTACAATACTGGCAGGTACATTCCAATATGGAGCAAGTACTACATTTTCCATTTTATCACTGAATATCGGTGTACTGTTCATAGTTTTTCCAACAATCACATTCATGGCCAGACGCTCTTTTCCTTTCTCATAGACGCGCAAACGGTATTCAGGGATGTTCACGATCAGGTAGTCTTCCTCGAAACTTTTAGGTATCCATCTCCATCTTTCCATATTCAGGATAATTTGTTTAATCCGCTGATCTACAGAAACGTTCAAAATTTTTACGGTTTCTGCCCCTAGTGTACCATCAGGTTTCAATCCCTGCGCAGATTGGAAGGCCTTCAGAGCGCTCACAGTTTCAGCATTAAATGTCGAATCTGTAGCAGGCAGACCCAGCCGTTTTTTTAATGCAGCCACAACCGGCGCCTTTTGACCTTCTTTCAGTTTAGGACTTGCTGTGACCGTTGGCCATCCCCCGGATGCTTGTATTTTGCGATACGCGGCGAGCGCAGATTTCAACCGTGCGTAATCCGGGTGAAGTGGACTAAAGCTAGCATAAGAATACTTACTTTCCCGTTCTCCCAAAACGGTCATTAAAGCCTTATGAAGTTTTATCTTGTTCCGTTTTACATCCCATTCGATTTCTTCATTTTCGCGGGGAACAACAACACCGCGGTAGTAATCTGAGGCCCAGACAAAGTAAGTTGAAGAAAGCGCCACATCAATCTCCTTCTGAATCGCTGTAAACTTGGCAGAATCTCTCTTTGCGGCTTCGAGATTCGCAAACATCGTCTTGAAATCCTTAAACTGGTATTTTTTGGGATCGAGTCCTTCCTCGCCGGCTTTGCTAATCATGGTCAGCATTTCCTGAGCCTGAGGAACGATTTCATTGTTCTTAAACCAGCCTAGTCTGAACTCACGTTCCCGGTAGAATTTTTTTGCCCAGTCGGTATGTTCCTTTAACAAAGGATCATTGTTCATATAGTTAATGTAATAGGTACTATCAAGGGTTGGCTGCGCCTTATTAGCCACCTGTCTTTCCATTTTGGATTTACCGCCGCATGCAGATGAAAAAGCGATGGTGCTAATCCCGGCAAGGACGATCAAGGACTTTTTTACAGACTTGACAAATGTCTTAAAACGGCGATGTGAATCGTCCGGATGTATGGTTTTACACATAATTTGTTTGGAATTTGGATTTACTCGGAGGTTTATGGGGTTCATAATCAGTGATATATATAAATTGACAGTTTAGGCTTAAGTTCCATTGAGAAGTATGCAACAAATGTGCCGAAGGGAAATTTTGGAATTTTGCGTATTGGCCACCAGGAGGATTAAAGTGCCAACTTGACATTATAAACCCTTTGGAACACCCTTTGTTAAACCCTTGGGAGCTAAACAATAAATATCAACTAAATAATATGCAAGAAAAAGGAACCATTTCGATCCACACGGAAAATATTTTTCCGATCATTAAGAAGTTTTTATACTCTGATAACGAGATCTTCCTGAGAGAGCTGGTGGCAAATGCGGTGGATGCTACTCAAAAAATCAAACGCCTCTCTTCACTAGGAGAATACAAAGGAGACCTTGGAGATCTTCAGGTATCGGTTTCATTCGACGAGAAGAAAAAGACTATCACCATTTCCGATAATGGTTTAGGTATGACCGCCGAAGAGATTAAGAAATACATTAACCAGATTGCATTTTCCGGAGCTACCGAATTCGTAGAAAAGTTTAAGGATGCTAAAGATGCGAATGAGATCATTGGGAAGTTCGGTTTGGGCTTTTATTCGGCTTTCATGGTTGCCGACCAGGTTGAAATTCAGTCGCTTTCATACAAAGACGAGTCTGAACCGGCACGCTGGATTTGTGATGGCAGCACCGAGTTTGAGATCAGCGAAGGAACGCGCACACAACGTGGTACTGACATTATACTGCACGTCAACAAAGAATCTAAAGAATTCCTCAATAAAGGAAAGCTTCAGGGAATCTTAGACAAATATTGCAAATTCCTTCCCATTCCTGTTCAATTTGGAACTAAGTCTACGTCTGAGCCTGATGGTGAAGATGCCGATGGAAAACCAAAGTATAAATCGGTTGAGGTTCCGAATATCATCAATAATACCTCACCTATCTGGACGAAATCACCTGCAGAGCTTAAAGACGAAGACTATCTTGCGTTTTACCAGGAGCTCTATCCCTTCTCTGAAGAGCCACTATTCTGGATTCATCTGAATGTTGATTATCCGTTTAATCTGACTGGTGTTCTGTACTTCCCGAAAGTCAAGAATGATTTCGAAATGCAGCGAAACAAGATTAAGTTGTTCTCACGCCAGGTATTTATTACCGATGAAGTTAAAGATGTTGTTCCCGAGTTCCTAATGCTGCTTCACGGGATTATTGATTCGCCGGACATCCCTTTAAATGTTTCAAGAAGTTTCCTTCAGGCAGACAGTTCAGTAAAAAAGATCAACACTTACATAACGAAAAAAGTTGCTGATAAACTTGCTTCATTATTCAAGGCTGATCGAAAAGCGTATGAAGAAAAATGGAGTGATATTGGCCTTTTTGTAAAATACGGAATGATCAGTGAAGAGAAATTCTACGAAAAAGGAAAAGACTTCGTAATACTGGGAAATACTAATAAGGAGTTCTCCACCATCGATGAATACAAAGAGAAGGTAAAGGATAAGCAAACTGATAAAGATGGGAACCTTGTCCTGCTTTATGCTACAGATGCCTCTAAGCAAGATACCTTCATCCAGTCAGCAAATAAAAAAGGCTATGATGTATTGTTGATGGATTCGCCCATCGACACGCATTTTATAAGTCAAATGGAGCAGAAACTGGAGAAAACTTCTTTAAAACGTGTTGATGCAGCATCAGCCGACAAAATCATCTCAAAAGATCATAATATTGTTGCTGTTTTAAACGATGATGAAAAAGAGAAAGTAAAGGTTATTTTCGAAAAGGCAGTAATCAAACCAAACATGAAGATTGAGGTCGATAGCCTCGATCCGGATGAACTTCCGGTAATTGTTACGATGGATGAATTCATGCGCAGAATGAAAGATATGTCGGCAATGGGAGGAATGAATTTCTATGGAAATTTGCCGGACAGCTATAATGTAACAATCAACGGAAACCATAAGCTTGTAGGCAAAATCCTTCAAACTACAGATGAAACAGAGCAGATTCAATTGGCAAAACAAGCCTTTGACCTGGCATTATTGTCACAGGGAATGCTTACCGGTGCGGAGCTGACTGAATTTGTAAACAGAAGCGTCAGTTTGATTTAAGTTTCCAGGAATACTGTGTGACAAGACTATTGCACAAAGTAAAAAGGTCCTTCCCAATTGGAGAGGACCTTTTTAATTGCATTCTGACTTAGCAGGCAATCCTCCACCTCCGGAAACTCAACTGCTACCTTTACTTCCCAATTCAGGAAATTAATGCCAATCACCTTAAATGGAAAAGTACCTTATCAGATGTTATATTGCGGCGATTAAAGATATTAACTAACTTAACCAAAGAATCGGGAATTAATTCTTAGTTTATGAAAACAGCAAAACTCATCCTCTATATCCTTTTCGGGATAATGTTTATCAATGCGGGGCTTAATAAATTCTTTAATTATATGCCTATGCCAGAGCTTACTCCGGAGCAACTAAAATTTTTTACCGCCTTTACATCTATTACCTGGATGATTCCACTTGTCGCTACTATTGAGATCATCGGGGGAATCCTCTTCATCTTCAGGAAAACACGCGCACTCGGTGCAATAGTTATCCTTCCCATCATGACGGGCATTTTAGCACATCACGTAACTGTGGACCAGAGCGGCGTAGTTTTAGCCCTGGTTTTAATGGCTATCAATATCCTTGCGATAGCGGATAATTGGCCTAAATATCAACGTTTGATCGAAGTGGAAAATCCTTAATTTTTTTCTGGTCCGCTTAACTTAGTAAGCTCCGGGCATGTTTCCTGCCAGGCAATTCTCCTCTGTGTTATGGTAATCGGTTATGCTATTATCGCATTACCAAAGGGCACTTTTACCCGCACATTAGTTAAATCCAGCGCATAGAAAGGAATGTAAGATTTGTAAAAATGCTCATGTTATCCGCGCGTATTAATGTAGCGGCTGCGGGATGGAAATAGAATAAATCCCTACCTTCGCAATAAATGGACACATTAATTTCCCTACTCCACTCTTACAATTCATTTATATCAACCAACGTCAACAACCGGTTCTTCAAACATAAGGACCTGCTAAGCGTACTTGAAAATCTTAAAAGTAACAAGACTTTTGAGATAACAAAAGTTGGACTGTCCTACGAAGGCCGTTCCCTTAATCTTGTCAGGTGCGGACGAGGTTCTGTAAGAATCTTTTTATGGAGCCAGATGCATGGTAATGAAGCTACAGCAACGATGGCCCTACTGGATCTTTTTAATTTCCTTGGGGATGAATTTGAACCTGAGCTAAAGAATTCAATACTTCAAAACTGCACTTTGTATATTTTGCCTATGGTCAATCCCGATGGTGCGGAAATCTTTCAGCGCAGGAATGCACAGGAAATAGACATTAACCGGGATTTCCACAGCCAGGCTTCACCAGAAGGCATTATACTCCGAAAACTAAGAGATGAAATACAACCGCATTTTGGCTTTAATCTACATGATCAGACTACAATGTGGTCGGCCGGCAATTTGGGCAATCCCGCGACTATTTCTCTTCTGGCCCCTGCATACGATGATGCGCTGAGCATAAACGGAGCTAGGCAAGAAGCGATGCAGGTAATAGCAGTAATGAACAGCATCCTGCAGAAAGTAATCCCCGGCCATGTAGGACGCTTTGATGATGAGTACGAAATGCGTGCGTTCGGCGATAATTTCCAGGCGGCCGGCACCAGTACAATTTTAATTGAAGCCGGAGGATATGCCGATGACCCGGAAAAACAGTACATAAGAAAATTGGTTTTTCTTTCGATCATAGGAGGACTGCTATCCATCAGTCAAAATACATTCTTAAGCAAAACCACAGAGGATTACTTCGCCATTCCGGATAATAAACTTCATCACTTTCAAATATTGCTCAGGGGATGTAAATTGAAAAGCGAAAGTGGAAAATCGGAGCAAAATGCCAAAAACGAATTAGCATCCCACTATTCGGTCGATATTGGCTTAATCGCTAAGGAAACTGTCTCTGAGGATTTGAAGATGATGAATTATACATACATCATTGGAGATATCGGCGACTTGTCGAACAGGTTCGGGTACAAGGATATAAATTGCAAATCTTTTAATTTGATCCAGACCAAAAAGATGAAGTTTGAAGAACCGGCGGATCTGGTACTGATGAATGGAGTGGAAGTTTTGCTGGCGATTGAAAATGGGGTGATCACAAATAGTTCGATATAATTTTAAGTTGTAGCTTATAAGGAATTAGTTTCTAAAAGCAGACTGTAATTTGCGGATTAAATCACAGGTTTACTCCTCCAACATCCAAATTAAAAAAACCATAACTTAGAACACCAAATAAAGCATACAACTGATAACTTCCTATGGCTCTTAACTACGTCTGGATCGGATTTTTCGTCATCGCGTTCATCGTCGCTCTTATAAAGTTAGTAGTGCTTGGCGACACTGCAATTTTCATGAATGTGGTCAACGGAATGTTCGACAGTGCCAAAACAGGTGCGGAGATTTCGATCGGGCTTATCGGGATCATGACATTCTGGTTAGGGATTATGAAGATTGGTGAGCGGGCAGGGATGATCTCGCTTTTCGCAAAGGGCTTAAGTCCCTTCTTTAGCCGTCTTTTTCCCGACATTCCGAAAAGTCATCCGGCAAACGGATCCATAATTATGAATTTCTCGGCAAATGCACTAGGTCTGGACAATGCGGCGACGCCTGTAGGGTTAAAGGCGATGCAGGAACTCCAGGAATTGAATCCTGTCAAGGATACCGCCAGCAATGCCATGATAATGTTTCTAGTGCTTAATACAGCCGGAATCACGCTTATTCCTACTTCAGTAATTGCTCTCCGGATGGCAAATGGGGCCGCTAATCCGGCAGATATTTTTATACCATGCCTTATCGGAACGTTTATATCGTTTTTGTCGGGGATGATAGCCGTGGCAATTTACCAGAAAATAAATCTCCTCCAACTCCCAATTCTTGCATTCTTTGGTTTTTTCGTTGCATTGATGCTTGGTTTATACTTCTGGCTGGGATCGCTTCCGCCAGACCAGATCCAGGTTTATGCAGGCTTATTAGGAGGTGTAATAATTTTTTCAGTCATTATACTATTTATCGTTCACGGGGCATTTCAAAAAGTTAATGTCTATGAAGCTTTTATTGATGGGGCTAAAGAAGGTTTTAGTACTTCCATAATGATCATCCCTTTTCTTATTGCCATACTGGTAGCTATTAGTGCTTTTCGGACGACAGGATGTATGGATTATGTGGTGAATGCGATCGGTTCATTCGTTGCTCTCTTTGGTGCAGATACAAATTTCGTCCCTGCCCTGCCGGTTGGTTTAATGAAAACACTAAGTGGCGGGGGTGCGCGGGGCTTGATGGTTGACGTAATGAAAACTTATGGAGCTGATTCATTTCAGGGACGGTTGGCATGCATTATCCAGGGCTCAACTGAAACAACTTTCTATATTCTGGCGGTTTATTTTGGATCTGTGGGAATAAAGAAACCAAGATATGCGCTGGCTTGTGGCTTAATAGCCGACTTCGTAGGGGTGATTGCGGCAATTTTGCTGGCGTATATGTTTTTCGGATCGACTATAGTCTAGTTCAA
The DNA here is from genome assembly GCA_040385405.1 of Bacteroidota bacterium. Lineage (GTDB taxonomy): Bacteria > Bacteroidota > Bacteroidia > Sphingobacteriales > Sphingobacteriaceae > Daejeonella. The sequence goes on from JAZKHM010000108.1 coordinate 14,982, forward strand.
CTTATTGCATTTTACGGTATTTGCGATGGAATGTGTGTGAAGCTGGGTCATAATCATCAGTTTATGAACGTTACGGCGCCTGGTTAGTTCTATTATTCAGTGTTGTTCCGTGCATATTGGTCCAGCGTGTATTAATGAAAGACGTACAATGTAGTTCAGTCCCCTTGCCTTTCCCGAAAAATTATAAACCTTTCCTTTCTTTATGTTCCTTAAACAACTTTTTAAAGGAAACTTTATATTTTCTTAATCATTTGTCAAACAAGCCCAGCGTACCTTCGTTATTATTAGACCAAAAACAATTACGATGGAAATCCACCCTGAAACAATGAACCGCTTCTGTAATCAACACAGGATCTTAACTCATTATATAGAAGATCTTCCTGCCCAAGCGATCCACCTAAGATCTGCGCCAGATAAATGGTCAATTCATGAAACAATTGCCTATTTGTGCCGGTATCAATATATTTTCATGCACAGGCTTAAGACGATTTGTAATGAGATAAATCCGTTCTTTATCGCGTATGATGCGGAATCCGACCCTGAATACCAGTTTACGGCCGCGCGAACAACGGGTGCCCTGTTACACGAAATTTACCGTGTTCGGGATGATATGAAGATAATGCTCAATAACCTCGCTCCCGCCGAATGTTCCCGGGTTGGTACACATTCGGTTTTGGGCCGGATGAATATCTGTCAATGGCTGGAATTCTTCCTGCTTCATGAATCTCAGCAGTTCTATAAAATATTTAAACTCGCCGGAAGCTTCTGGAGTAACAGCAGTATCCACCATGGTAATGTAATCAGTATGCCTATTTCTGATACTCAGATGGATGAGATGGCAGGCTGATATGGATTTGGAACATTGCATCGGTACAACATGTACCTCGGTTGAAATTGGTAAGGACAAATATCTTACAGAAGTCAGGTCAAGCGGACATAATCTGATTGCAGACGAGCCAATTGCCAGCGGCGGTAAAGATTTGGGTATGAACCCTAACGAACTTTTGCTTGCGAGTTTGGGAACTTGTACCGCTATGACATTGAGAATGTACGCGGACCGTAAGGAATGGCCCGTAGACCAAATTTGCGTCGATCTGACAATGGATATTGTCAAAGGAAATGGACAGCAAACAACCTATATCAAACGTCACATCAGAATTGAAGGAAAACTTGAAGATATACAAAGACAGCGATTGCTGGAGATTGCCGATAAATGTCCGCTCCACAGAATTATTACAAATTCAATTGTAATCACCAGTAATTTAATGCCGGTAAAAGCGGAATAGGTACGCTGCCTTTACCAGGCTGGTTTTGTCTAATTTTTTTGCCCGATAACTGCAAGGGGTTACGAATATCACAACGGCACGCTTCTTGTATTAAGAAGACATTGACCCTACACTCCTATCTACGAAGGCCTTTTGATTCAGTTCAGAGGGCCTTAATAGTTTACATCCCCCGGCATTATTATAATGAAGTAATAACAGGGGACCTTCCATTGTTGCCAATAATCTAACTTGGTGAGCTATAAATTATATAAGGCGTTTCCACCTTGCCTGCTTCCTGAAGGATTAACTCTTTTTGGGAATGAATGCTCTTTCGCTAAGGTTATAATAAGGTTTTGGTGCCGAACACATCATTAAGCACCTGTTTTGCAGCATAGTATCCACACATCCCATGAACACCTCCGCCCGGCGGTGTTGACGATGAACAAATGTAAACGCCTTTTGCCGAAGTGCGGTAAGGTGATGGTCTTAATACGGGCCTTGTAAATAACTGACCTAAATCTATAACGCCGCCGTTGATATCTCCGCCAATATAATTAGGATTGTAAGCCTCTATTTCTTTTGTATTCATCGTATGTTTCCCCAGAATAAGATCTTTGAATCCGGGTGCGAAGCGTTCCACCTGGTTTTCAATTGCACCAGTCATGTCAACGGTTGATCCATTGGGAACATGACAGTACGCCCATGCAGTATGTTTGCCCTCAGGAGCACGACTTTTATCAAAGATGCTCTGCTGTGCAAGCAGCACAAATGGTTTATCAACGATTTTCCCCTTTGAGGTGAGTAATTCGTTACGCGAGATCTCTTCGAAAGTATTTCCCAAATGCACGGTTCCAGCCATACGCGCCTCTGAAGAAGCAAAGGGAATCGGGCCATCCAATGCCCAGTCGATCTTAAAAACTCCCATACCATAGCGGTAACGTTCAAGTTGCCATTTATAAAGAGGTGAAAATTTTTCACCTGCAATGCTAAGGATTTGCCTGGGTGTGAGATCAAACAATATCGCCTTGGCTGAAGGAATATCATTCATTGAACGAACCTCCAAATCTGTCACAATCTTACCTCCCAGCGACAGAAAGTGGGATTCAAGGGCATTTGCAATCTTAATTGATCCGCCAAGAGGCGCAGGCCAGCTCTGAAGGTGACCAGTAGCTAAAAGAACCAGTGCAATAGCTGAAGTAGCCAGGTTAGACAATGGTTGTATAGAATGGGCAGCCATTCCGGCCCAAAGTCCCCTGGCTTCTCTTGTTTTAAACCGGTGAGCAAGTGAACTTGCTGATCTTAAGGCATTTATACCAAAGGCAGCCATATCAATAGGATGTTTTGGGAAATGCAGAGGTCCGAGCACGTCCTTTGCCAGGCCAGGCCAGCTTTTAACTAATGGTCTTAAAAGAGAAGCATAAGTATTCTCATCTTTGCCCAGTCCCGACGCTGTCAATTCAACTGTTCCCTTGAGGAGGGCGGCTGTACCATCATCAAAAGGGTGTGCGGCAGCAACAGATGGGTAAACATACTCAAGACCGTATTTGTCCAGAGGGAGTTTATTAAAAAAGGGGGATCCAGCTGCTAAGGGATGTATAGCTGAACAAATATCATGGACGAACCCCGGGAGAGTAAGTTCGGCCGACCGTAGACCGCCCCCGATGGTTTTCTTACCTTCTAGAATGATTACCGAAAGCCCCGCTTCCTGCAAAGTAATTGCTGCCGACAAACCATTCGGACCGGAACCTACAACTACCGCGTCATATTCTGTTTTCACCTGGATTTTTTCAAAGTCTGAATATCCTTTAAATCTATTTAATTACAATCACAAACTTGTTTCTATTTTGATCTTTTAATCAGCCAGGCATGTTCCGACGCCTTTTCATACTTGCTAATTCTCGCGTCACACGCACTCGGATTCTGCTGAAAACACAAAAATTGTTTTATTATAAAAATTGCATTTGTCTGCAGGGTTTCAATATATTTACTCATAAACCTGCATCTACAATGCATTTTACTTAATTAGCCACCTAAATGAGAAACTATGAAAAAACTTCTACCTGGATTTCTAATGCTTCTTTATGCTTTCAGCATTCATGCTCAAAGTCCTCCAAAACGTGAGCTCAGAGGAGTATGGATAAGTACCCACCTCAGTCTTGATTGGCCGAACAGAACACAAACGCCCGCCCAGCAGCAAACGGCACTCCGGGGCATTCTTGATCATAACAAAGCAACTGGGATGAATGCGGCATATTTCCAGGTCCGGAGCCAGTCCGACGCAATGTATCCCAGTACACTTGAGCCATGGTCCTATTACCTGACCAGTAACCAGGGTACGGCTCCCTCACCGCTATGGGATCCGCTGCTCTATGCGCTTACAGAAACTAAAAAGCGCGGAATGGAATTCCACGCATGGATAAACCCATATCGCGCAGTAGCCGCAGTTGCCAATCAAAACAATTCTGCTCAATATTCCGCCACACACGTATCTAAAACTCATCCCGAGTGGATGCTCACAGTGGGAACGGTGAAAATCCTGAACCCCGGTTTGCCGGAGGTTAGAGACCATGTAACCAATGTTATTGTCGATATTGTGAAGAGATATGATGTTGACGGCATACACTTCGACGATTACTTCTACCCTACTGGCACTGTCTTAGACGACGCAACATATAACGCCGACCCGCGTGGATTCCCTGCAACTGTTGCAGGAAGGGCCGATTGGAGACGTGACAATGTTAACCTGCTCATCAAACGCGTTTCTGACAGTATTAATATTATTAAGCCATGGGTTAAATTCGGAGTATCCCCTTCAGGCATCTACCGGAGCAGTACGGACCCGGCAATCGGCTCACCAACATCTGCTGGCGCGTTACAGCATTATATTTCTTTATTTGCTGATACTAAAAAATGGATCCAGTCTGGATGGGTAGATTATCTTACTCCTCAGGTCTATTGGTATATCGGCCAAGCGGGATCGGACTATAAGTTATTAGTCCCCTGGTGGAACAATAATGCCTTTGGAAGACATATTTACATTGGAATGGCTGACTACAAAGTGAATACCACCGGCTGGACCAGCCGTTCAGAGATTCCCAATCAGGTTCGAATAAATCGGTCAAATCCCAACGTGTTCGGTCAGACGCATTTCCGGCATGCTTTTCTGGTGAGTAATCTACTGAACTATCGGGATTCGCTCCGCCAACGCTTTTATAATAAACCGGCATTGCTTCCCGCAATGGCATGGAAAGATGCTACTGCACCTGCCTCTCCGGATTCTTTAATATTAGCGAAAGTACCCGGATCCCTCGTTCTTTCATGGAATACACCGGCGCCTGCAAACAGCGAATTTGACAAAGTAAAAAGGTTTGCGATTTACCGCTCATCCAGTCCGGCTATTGATATTGAAAATGCTAACAACCTGATCGGAATTACCAATCAGGATGAAGACAATTTTACAGATATCACGGTCGCGGCCGACAGCATTTACTATTATACTGTTACTTCATTGGACCGGCTTTATAATGAGAGTCCCGGTTCGAATATTGTCAGCAACGATACAGTAAAGCCAATTGTTATCGCCCGAGATATTACACGAGATTTAGTGAACGGTTCAGTAACTATTACATCAGCGGAAATAGACAACGGATCGTCTGACAACTGGGAAATAGCAGCAATTCAGCTTAGTAAAACAACGTTTGACTGTACTAACATCGGTCCCAACACTGTTACGCTGACAGTTACCGATAAGGCCGGCAACATAGATTCTGCTACTGCTATCGTAACAATCAATGGCCGGATTCCAAAAATTTTTATTACAGCAACACGTATCAATTCCCCTGATACCGGATTGCCTACCAACACCATCGCCCTGGGTTACGGTGCACAAACAATCAACTTTCTGCTTCTGACAGCTCTTCAGCAAGTGGTAATTCGTACACTTGGAGCCCGGCTGAAGGATTAAGCAGTACAACAACTTCTGATGTAACATTCACTCCTAAAGTAGCAGGCAGTTACACATTTACTGTTGAAGCTAAAAGTGAGTCAGGCTGCGTAGACACTAAGTCAGTAACAATCGAGGTGATTGATGTACGCTGCGGAGACAAAGTTCTGGTTTATCAAAAGCCAGGAAAGGGGAATGCACCATGTGTCCAGCTTTGTATTGCACCACAGGCTGTATCTGCATTATTGGCAAATGGTGCAAGCCTTGGCAAATGTCCAGAGGGATCTGCCGTGAGGGATGCCGTCCAGGATTATATTTTAGAAAGTACTGAAAACACCGTATTAAAAGGCTTTCCAAATCCATTTACTTCGCAGTTGACGCTTATGTTCACCTTACTAAAGAGGTATCAAAACGTGACTCTTGAGATATATAGCCTGGCGGGTTATAGAGTTAAGACCGTTTACAGTGGAGAGGCGAAAGCTAATCAGACTTACACGTTCCCGGTCGAAGCAGGTAACTTCCAGGGGCAATTTTTTAACGCCAGACTTGTCACTCCCGATAAGGTGTACAACTTTAGACTGGTAAAAGAATAAAACAAACACTTGAAAAGCCCTCTGATCACAAGGAGGGCTTTTACATTATCCTAATGCGTTTAATTCACCTTCATACAACATGACAATGCACAAACAACTAGATGTAGTAAGAAAAACCCAAAGAGAGTATTACGAAACAGATAAACTTAAAGGTCAGAACTCAGACTTCCTACCTCATACCTCCGACACCAATTCTCCATTTATAACCTTCTTTTTGTAAAATAAGATTCCGATCATCATAATAATCCCGGAAGCAATAATTACAAATGAAAGAACTCCCTCATTGAACTTATTGCTTACAAGCTGAGGTGGAATACTGTAAAAAAGTATGATGGTAATAAGACCTCTCGGCGCAATAAAGAGTTCCGGAAATATGTTTGTTCGCGAAATATAGCGTAGAAAAACGTATCTGATGATCATGATCACCAATATTATCAAGCTTCCGGTAAGTAGAACTTTATTGTTAAAAATCAGGGAAACGTCCAGACTGTAACCAAATAAAAGGAAGAAAAAGGTGCGTATCAGAAATGCGAGCTCGGCTGTCATTGTCTTTAGTTCAGTATTTACACTAAGCAGTTTCTCCGGATGAAGGAATCTCTGTATTTTTCCTTTTAAATACGGCTCAGCATTATTGAGGACCAATCCAAAAACAAGAATAAAAAACAAAGAGGGTAAATGCAGTTGCTTTGATAGTGAATACACAAGTATCAAAATGGAAAGGATTAGGAAGACTTTAATATGGCCTCTCAGGTATCTGAATAACAACATCAGAAGCAGAGTACTGAGAATCGAAATAAAAGTGATGAGAATTAGGTTCCAGATAAATGTACCCACCGTGACTAACGACAAGAGACTATTTGAAATAACATAGTTAAATAGCATAATTCCCAGAATATCGGAAAAGGTGGATTCATAGATTATGAATTCTTTTTTTTCAATATCGAACTTATTCACGCTTGGGATTGCAATTGAGCTGCTGATTACCCCCATAGCCACAGCATAAGGTAAGGCTTTTATAAAACGGATATCTAAAAACAGGTGTAGTATATCTGCAATTGCGATCGTTGTAATCAACAACACCGCACCAGCGGCTACGAACGACTTGGTAATTAAATTTTTCTTTTCTTTTGTTATCTTGAGGTCAAGCGCTCCCTCCAGCACAATCATTATTAACCCTATTACTCCCAGAAGTTCTAATATAGTTCGGGGGATGAATATTCGTTGTCCATAATATTCTGAAACGCTCTGAAGTATTACGCCGCAGCCTATTAGCAGTATTACAGAAGGAACCTTTAGCCTTTCAGATATAATGTTAAATAAGTATGAAATAATTGTGATGATGCATAGGGCTATTAGGATATGGTACGAGTCATATATCATGCAGTCTGGGTTGATTTAATTACTTCAAAAGCCTAAAATAGACTGTTTGGAGGTAAATTTAGCAAAAACTCGCTAAGGCTTTTCCTTGCCTGTATAAACTATTCGATGAAATTATATTCACGGCTACTTTATGTTCAGGCGTGCTGGCAAAGAATCCAAAGCATAATACTTATGATTTACAGACGTCCCGTCAACATTCACAATTCTAAAACCTGAACTATCAGAACCAAGGGGACGGCCAACCGGGCCTGTTGTGATCATTTCAATATTTCCCGCTCTGCCTCCGGCATTGCGATGGTAATGACCGGCAAAAATTTGCCTGACATTGTATTTATCAAACAAGTCCAGATACATTTTTCGTTTGTCGATATCGATGTTAAAATATTGATTCGGTTCATCTGCCGAGTCGAGGAAAAATGGATGGTGCATAAAAATCATAATATTCCTGCTCCCGGAGTTCTTTGCGTCTTCCAAAGCAGTCCTCACCCATAATTCCTGTGCAGCCGCTTCAGCCGGAGCTTTCGCCGGATCTTTAATTAGAGATGAATTTAATACGATCCCAAAAATATTCCCGGATCTGAAGGTGTAACGGTCAGGTCCGAATTGTTGCTGATAAAATTGTAAAGCTGCTGTGGTAGGTGTGTTTTCCACGTCATGGTTGCCAGATACATTATAGAGTTTTATAGCCGGATCGAGCTTCGCAGCAATTCGCTTATACTCATTAATTTGGGCCATATCGCCGGGCTTATTAACAAGATCGCCGCATATGATGACGAATGCCGGCTTAAGACGGTTGGTTTCTGCAATTGCCTTTTCAAAATTCCTGGTTTCCCGGCTGAACTCTTTGTTCTCATTGAAAAATCCAAATTGGGTGTCAGCCATCTGGAAAAATGTAAACTCTTTGGTATACCTTATAGACGCACAGCCGGAAATGATAAACGGCAAAGCTAAAAATACTATAATTTTATATAGGACTCTGAACATAGGATTCTTCTTTTCACTGTGAATTTAAGGAAATATTTAAGCACGAACATAAATGCGATCAAACATATTTAATTAATTTTGAATAAATTATCGCGATGATGTTTAGGTTCAGGGATTTTTTTTTCGTACTATTAATTGCTCTGATCTTTACAGCTTTTATACCCCGCAACTTACAACCTGAGGGCTCTGTTTTAACTGAAATAAGAAAAGAACAGAAGGACAGGCCGTTAAGAATTTGTGTAATAAGTGACCTGAATGCAAGTTATGGTTCAACTACTTACCCTAAAGAAGTTGGTGATGTTATAAGTCAGCTCCCCGCGATTGACCCGGATATAATTCTTTGCTCCGGGGATATGGTTGCAGGTCAAAAAGCATCGTTAACCGATCAAAACTTGCTTGATATGTGGGCTGGATTTAGATCCGTGGTATTGGACCCTATAAGCAATCTTCAGATCCCATTCGGATTTACTGTCGGAAATCACGATGCTTCCCCTTCCTTTTTGAGGGATAGACGAATTTCTAAAAACTTCTGGAAAGAGAACGTGATGTCAACTAATCTCACTTTTGTCGATTCAACCCACTACCCCTTCTTTTACAGTTATATTAAAAACAATGTGTTTATGATAAGCTGGGATGCCGCGGCTGCTGAAATAAAGCCCGAGGTTTACGCTTGGATGAAAGCTCAGTTGAGGGGCAGAATAGCAAGGCAGGCACGTTTACGGATTCTCATTGGTCATTTACCACTGTATGCGATAGTTGATAGCAAGAATAAACCCGGCGAAGTAAATTCTGATCCGGAACACGCCTTACAATTCTTCAAAAAGTACGGGCTTGACTTGTATATAAGCGGGCACCAGCATGCCTATTATCCGGCTGAGAAGGATGGAGTACGTTTTCTTAATATGGGAGCCATTGGCGATGGGCCACGAAAGCTAATCGGGCACAACCGGGAAGCACAGAAGTCATACACAATAATTGACATACCCATCAAAAAGGCCAACAGATTTAATTATAAAACCTACACGCCCGACCATCAGATTATTACTTCGTCGGGACTGCCTGATTCCGTAACTGGCTTCAATGGTATATCTAAAAAAGACACACAACAGGACTGACTATACCAATTATCGCTGAGACAATGCTGACTAACACTGCTGGGCAGAGTCCACCGAAGCTATTTCGCATTGAGGTACTGATCAATCAACTTAAACAAAACACTTGGTTCAGCCTTTTTGCAACGCCGCCCCGGGCAGGCATGTTATTCTCTTCGGCCGCTGCCTCTAACTTCGCTGGTAACATAAGGGACCTACGCTATGTCCGGATAATGGTCCGGTTGACAATGTAACAAAAGATCCCCCGATAACGTTAATATCCAAGGGCAGATAACTAGATTTGCAAAACAAGAGACGATTAATGAACGAAGTATATATTATATCAGCAGTACGCACACCGATCGGAAGTTTTGGTGGTAGCTTATCAACCCTTTCTGCTAGTCAACTGGGGGCAATTGCCATCAAAGCCGCAGTAGAGCGTGCGGGAATTGATCCGGGACAGGTCCAGGAAGTAATTATGGGCAACGTGCTGTCTGCAAATGTGGGACAAGCACCTGCAACCCAGGCTGCTAAGTTTGCCGGGCTGCCCGATATCCCGGCAACAGCTGTTAACAAAGTATGTGCATCAGGGACTAAAGCGCTGATGTTTGCTGCCCAGAGTATTGCTCTTGGCGAAAAACATATCATAGTTGCGGGTGGTATGGAAAGTATGAGTAATGTTCCCTATTATCTCGACAAAGCCAGGAATGGTTATCGTCTCGGCGACGGCACGATAATCGATGGACTTGTAAAAGATGGTTTGTGGGATGTGTATAATGATTATCATATGGGTTCGGCTGCTGAACTTTGCGCAACGGATTGCAATATCAGCCGTGAAGATCAAGACGCTTATGCTATAGAATCCTATAAAAGATCTCAAAAAGCGCAGACTGATGGAAAATTCAGTAAGGAGATCGTGCCGGTTGAGATAAAAGATAGAAAAGGTGATTCTACTTCGATAGACACTGACGAAGAAGTTCAGGCTGTGAAATTTGAGAAGATACCTTCATTAAAACCCGTGTTTAAGAAAGATGGTACAGTTACAGCCGCCAATGCCTCTACTTTGAATGATGGCGCGGCAGCCCTTGTACTAATGAGCAAAAAGAAAGCTGATGAGTTGGGAATTAAACCACTTGCGCGAATAGTATCTTACGCTGATGCCCAACAAGCACCCGAATGGTTCACCACATCTCCGTCAAAAGCCATTCCAGCGGCATTAGAAATCGCCGGCATTAAGGCTGAGAATGTTGATTATTATGAGATCAACGAGGCATTTTCGGTTGTATCGGTAGCTAATAACCGGATTTTGAAACTTGATCCCTCAAAAGTAAATGTAAACGGAGGAGCTGTATCCATGGGACATCCACTTGGAGCCTCGGGTGCCCGAATAGTAGTTACTCTGTTAAATGTACTTCAGCAAAATGGAGGAAAGATCGGTGTAGCGGGTATCTGTAACGGCGGTGGCGGCGCAAGTGCGATGGTAATAGAAAACCTTTCCTGAAAATGAAAAGAGCTGCTTATATCCTGACCCTTTTAATTTTGATTAGCTTTAATGTGCTGGGGCAGCATTCCGCCGGCACCGGGAATCAGCAGCTTAAGGCATATCAGGATACGCTCCAGGATCTGAGCTTTAAAATGATAAATGACAGCCTGGAACCTCAGCGGTATAATGCAAGTTACAAATTCATTAGAACTCTTGTAGCTGCTCTGAAAACTCCCTACTCATTCAATTTCCCTTTTGATTCATTAAAGTCAATTTCAATTCAATTATCTTCGGATAAGCGTTTCAGGATATTTAGCTGGCATGTCATGAATGCCGACGGCAGTTACCGTTATTATGGTTCCGTTCAAATGAATAATCCGGATGGCAAGCTTCAAATGTTTCCACTGGTAGATTACACTTCGGAATTTAAAAAGCCGGCCGACAGTGTAACTACCAATGATAAGTGGTACGGCGCCCAATATTACCGGATAATTTCAGTTTTGAATAATGTTAAAACGCCCTATTATATCCTTTTAGGATGGAAAGGCAATAACGTCAAGTCAACGAAAAAAGTAATTGACGTTATTCACTTCAAAGACAATAAAGCCTACTTTGGTATGCCTGTTTTTGATGGTGACAAAGAAAACCCTTTGAAAAAAAGAATCATATTCGAATATGACCGAAAAGCCTCGATGGTATTGAATTGGGATCCAAAAACCGCAACGGTTATATTTGATCACCTCGCACCTCCGGATGATCGGCTAAAAGGGCGTTTCGAACTCTATGGCCCCGATTTCTCTTACGATGGTTACCGATTAGCTAATGGTCGCTGGAAGCTAGTAGAAGATATCGAGGTGACTAACCAACCTACGGATCAGGATGAGAATTATAATGACCCGCGGAAGTTTAAACTGAAAATTGAAAATTGAAAGGCAGAGGCCGTTAATTTCTATTGCCGTTTTCATTTTGCTTTTTCAAATTTCCATTTTCACGGTGCGACCGCCTGCATAAGCAATCCGCAGATATAAGCCCCATAAGTCCCTACAACATAACCGAATACTGCTAACAATACCCCTACCGGTGCCAGGGAAGGATGAAATGCACTGGCCACAACCGGAGCAGAAGCCGGGCCTCCAATGTTTGACATACTGCTTACAGCAAGGAAAAAGAATGGCGTTTTAGTCAGTTTTGCCACGAAGATGACAATAATAGCATGGATCATCATCCAGACTACCCCAACGATCAGGATACCGGGATTTTCAAAAATAGCCATGATGTTCATCTGCATTCCGATGGTAGTTATGAGTATATAAAGCAGCACACTCCCCATACGCGACGCCCCTGCCGCCTCAAGATTTCGTAATCTGGTAAAAGATAAAAACATACCAATGGTTGTAGCAATTATTACGATCCAGAAAAAACCGGATGTAAGGCTAAATCTACTTAGATATGGAGCGTTGGCAGTAACCCAGGGCGCTATATTGTCTGCCCCGAGGTGTGCAATTCCTGTGACCCCGAAAGCAACACCAAGGATCATTATAATATCCGGCGTACTGGGAATCCGCATCGTAGATAATTGATATGCTTCAATTTTCTGTTTTATTTCAGTAACTGAGCTGTCATCCGCTTTAAGCCATTTGTTTATCCTTACTGTTTGATTAGCCCCGTATAATAACAAAGCCATCCAGGTGTAAGAAATAACGACGTCTAGAGTAACCATGGCAGAAAAAAGGCTTGCACTAGGTTTAAATATTTCAAACATGGCTGCCTGATTAGCTGCGCCGCCAATCCAAGTGCCAGCCACTGTTGCAAGGCCGCGCCAAACGGCATCCGGCCCTACTCCTCCAACAATTTCCGGCGCGAAAACAGAGATCAATAAAACCGCTATCGGCCCCCCAAGTAAAATGCTTAAGGTGGAAGTAAAGAACATTAGTCCGGCTTTCTTACGCAACTTCCAAATCTCCTTTAAGTCAAGGCTGAGAGTAAACAAAACAAGACTTGCCGGCAACAAATACCTGGAGGAAATTGTATATAGAGCAGAGGTTTCACCTGAAATTATTCCAAAGGAGTTTAACATTCCTGGCAGAAAGTAGCAAAGCAGTATTGGAGGTATTACGTTGTAGAACTTAATGAAGAAAGGAATTCTGCTTTCGGACGTCCAGAAAACAAGCCCCAGGATGGTCATTAACAAACCTAATACAACGGCATCATTCGTAATCAGCGGAAGTGGATCTGTCATTTATGATATTTAATATGAACCGGACTTATATAAAACACCAATTTTAGACAAAATTTAATTATAATTGGACTTTTACTTAATTAAGAACCAGGAATCAGAAAGTAAGAAGTAAGAAGTAAGAAGCAAGGAGCAAGGAACCAAGAAGCAGGAAGCAACTGACTGCCGACCGGTGCTTCAACCAACGCACCATATCGGTTAACAACTCAGCCTAACAACTAACTACTAAAAACTAAAAACTAACCAAAAACCAAATAATGGAAATTCAGCAAAAACAACTCTTCGGACATCCTCGTGGATTGTATATCCTTTTTCTTACAGAAATGTGGGAACGATTCAGTTTTTATGGAATGAGGGCACTTTTAGTCCTCTTTCTTGTTTCATCAGTAAACGGGGAGAATCCCGGATATGGATGGACAAGCACCGATGCGCTAAAATTATATGGGATCTACACATTTCTGGTATACCTGTCTTCAATTCCCGGGGGTATTATTGCTGACAAATTTATAGGCCAAAAGAAAGCCGTAATCCTTGGCGGAGCGCTTCTTGTAGTGGGCCACAGCATACTAGCCGTTCAGAACATAACAGCATTTTATATCGGCCTTGGACTAATCATTGCTGGTGTGGGCTGTTTGAAACCGAATATTTCTACCATGGTCGGCGGGCTTTACCCAAAAGGTGATGACCGCCGAGATAAGGGTTTTACTATTTTTTACATAGGAATCAACGTAGGAGCTTTCCTTGCAGGTATCATCATCGGATATGTGGGTGAGACGATGGGATGGCATTATGGATTTGGCCTTGCAGGTATAGGTATGGCAATTGGCCTGGTTATATTTATTCTGGGTCATAACGACCTTAAAGGAGTTGGCGAGGCTACCAGGGAACTATCTAAGGCTGACCAGGCAATCAAAAGCAAACCGCTTACGAACATTGAAAAAGACAGGGTAAAAGTAATGCTGCTCTCTTTTTTAATGATAATCGTGTTCTGGGGATCATTTGAGCAAGCCGGGGGATTAATGAATCTGTATGCATCTGAAAAAACCGACCGGGTGATTGGCTTTTTAAACTGGACGGTTCCAGCAACGTGGTTCCAGTCCGTAAACTCATTTTTTATTATCACCTTGGGAATCCCGGTTGCTGCTTTCTGGTTCAACTGGAAAAGGAAGGGGAAAGAAGCATCATCGATATTTAAGATTGCGATTGGTGTTGTGATCATGGGATGGGGTTTCCTTTTCATGTCGGCCGCTTCGCTTCAGCATGAAGCTCAAGGATCATCTGCTATGTATTGGCTGGTCTTAGCGTATCTTTTCCACACCGTTGGAGAACTATGCGCGTCTCCGGTTGCGCTGTCTTTTATTACCAAGTTGGCTCCCCTTAAATATGCGTCAATCATGATGGGGGTATTTTTTGCAGCAACAGGCCTCGGAAATTATGTAGCAGCGTGGGTAGGTGTTTGGTCGCAAACCGCCGGCGAACTGGAAATCTTTACGGGTATCGCCATCTTCTGTACAATAATTGGAGGATCAGTAATCGCTATCAAAGAACCGCTTAAACGCCTTACACATGGTGCAGAAGATTTTTCTGAAGAGACTATGGGCAAAAAAGCGACTGCATAGCTTTGCTGTTTCTCATTGAATAAGATAGCCGGACCTATAATAAGGGGCCGGCTATCTTATTTAACTGAATTTAACACGTTAAACATATAACGTGTAATGTATAACTCTTATCTTCGCCTCTCAAAACGATAATTCGTGACATCAGACAGCATTGTCATCATTCCAACGTACAACGAGAAAGAAAACATCGAAAATATTATTCGTAAGGTCTTTTCATTGACCGATGTTTTCCATGTTCTCGTAGTTGACGATGGATCGCCCGACGGCACTGCGGATATCGTAAAAAAACTTCAGAATGAATACCAGGGCTTACTTCATATTCTTGAACGAAAAGGAAAACTCGGCCTTGGTACTGCATACATAGAAGGCTTCCAATGGGCTCTCGAAAGAGGTTATGAATTTATTTTTGAGATGGATGCCGATTTCTCCCATAATCCGGAAGATCTTTCGAGACTTAAAATCGCTTGTCTAAACGGCGCTGATCTGGCAATCGGATCGCGTTACATCAAGGGAGTAAATGTTGTAAACTGGCCAATGAGCCGCGTGTTAATGTCGTATTTCGCTTCTGTTTATGTCAGGCTGATAACCGGGATTAATATACAAGATGCTACTGCCGGATTTAAATGTTACCGAAGTATAGTATTGAAAACCATCCCGCTCGATAAGATCCGGTTTATAGGATATGCATTTCAGATTGAGATGAAATTCACCAGCATTAAATATGGGTTCAATGTAATAGAGGTACCAATAATTTTTACAGACCGGACTGAGGGCACATCCAAAATGAGCACGAAGATTTTCCGCGAAGCTTTTTTAGGTGTCATCCAGATTAAACTAAGCAGTTTCTTCCGGGATTATTCCAGACGACCAAAACACACATTAAAAGACCAATAAATTAAGGCTGAAACTTTATATTTACGAGACCTTAACCTGTTCATTTCACTTTCCATCCCATGAATGAAAATCTTGATCCCGGAGATGAAAATCTTTCGCCTGTAGAACGGGAGATAGAAAAAGTTCTGCGTCCACAGGCTTTTGAGGATTTTACCGGTCAGCACAAAATACTTTCCAATCTTAAGATCTTTGTTCAGGCTGCAAAGCTGCGTGGAGAAGCGCTTGATCATGTTCTGCTGCATGGCCCTCCGGGACTGGGAAAGACAACCCTTTCGCATATTATTGCGAACGAGATGGGGGTCAATATCCGTATCACTTCTGGTCCTGTTTTAGACAAGCCGGGTGATCTTGCAGGGCTTTTAACTAACCTGGAGGAAGGAGACATTCTTTTTATTGACGAAATTCATAGACTGAGCCCTCTTGTTGAAGAGTATCTTTATTCGGCAATGGAGGATTTCAAGATAGACATTATGCTTGAAAGCGGTCCAAATGCCCGGTCAGTCCAGATCTCCCTCAATGCATTTACACTTGTTGGCGCTACAACGCGCTCGGGATTGCTTACTTCTCCGCTACGGGCGAGATTTGGAATTAATAGTCGTTTGGAATATTATGATGCTAAGCTTTTAACCACGATAGTGCTTCGTTCGGCCGAAATTCTTAAAACTTCTATTTCAGACGAAGGTGCCTATGAGATCGCCAGGAGAAGTCGGGGCACTCCCAGAATTGCTAACGCATTATTACGAAGGACAAGGGATTTTGCTCAAATCAAAGGAAATGGCAGTATCGATACCGACATAGCAAAGTATGCGTTAAACGCCTTAAATGTGGACGAGCATGGTTTGGACGAAATGGATAATAAGATCCTGATAACCATAATCGACAAATTTAAAGGTGGGCCTGTAGGGCTGAAAACTATTGCTACAGCTGTTGGGGAAGAAGAGGGAACAATTGAAGAAGTTTACGAGCCATTCCTGATTCAGGAAGGTTACATCATGCGAACTTCACGAGGCCGCGAATGTACGGAGATTGCATATAAACATTTAGGACGTATTAAGTCGGGGGGGAATACATTGTTCTAGGAATTCTAAATTAGCAAATTAAGAAAATGAGCAAATTAGCAAATTGCCTTTCTACGAATTTCTGACCTCCCTTGAAACTTCTCATTTGCTCATTTGCTAATAATCCTTTTCATAAAAAAAGGGCTCTTCCAGTCGGAGAGCCCTCTTTTCAATTATATAATTCTATTAATAAAGTGTAAACTCCACTCTCCTGTTATTTTGACGACCGGACGCAGTTTTGTTGGAGGATATGGGCTGGCTCTCGCCGTATCCTGTAGCTTCAATACGAGAAGGATTGGCGCCTTGGCTAACAAGATATGATTTCACCGACTCAGCACGATCTTTAGATAATTTAAGATTTGCAGCATCACTTCCAACATTGTCTGTATGACCTGCCAATTTAAGACTGAAATCTTTAGACTTCAATAGATCAGCAACTCTGTTTAAACTAGCGAATGAACTTGAACGAATGGTTGCTTTTCCAAAATCAAATTCAAGGTTTCGAATTGCCTCAGCTACTACCCTTTTATCCTCTTCGGTAACAACCACTCTAACAGGATTAATTGTTGTATTGGTGACCTTTATTTCACAACCAGCGCCATCAACCTGTGTTCCCGAAGGTGTATTTGGGCATTTGTCGAAAAAGTCGGAAACACCATCTCCGTCTGAGTCCGTTTTAAAACGTGCCCAATCTGTGCTCATTTGAGCCATTTGTGCAGCATTTCTTGCTCTTTCAGCAGCTAATTCCGATTGAAGAGCGGCATTACGGGCGATGTAATCGGCTTCCAACGCTGCTACAGGGTTGTAGCTTGATAACTGAGGTTTGGTCTTTCCTCCCAGGGCAAATTCAAGTCCAACGTGTGTGTATGAGAATTTATCGCTTTGTGGACCGGCACGGTATCCATCCAGGTTATCTCCATCCACGAAGTTCATCTGATATCCCAGATCTAACATTAGATTGTTGGAAATACCAAACTTTAATCCCGCTCCAACAGGAATAAACGACTCGTGAACAGTTTCAGGATTGAAGCGGCTTGTACCGGAAGTACTTGTAATATCGACATCGTAGCCCATCAGACCATAACCCGCAGTCAGGTAAGGCTGAACCACATTAGTCCTGTTCATCCAGTAAATATTAGCTAAGCTCCAGTATGCATTTAAACTTCCTGAATATTTGACCATGGTTTCGTAATTGGTATATGGACTTACGGGGGCGGATCCATTCCCAAGGGCGCGGGAATTATCGGCCTTTAACTTCCCTCCCAGAAAATTTGCCTGGATTCCAAAAGCTGGCCAAATCTGTTTTTTAATGTACGCTCCATAGCCTAAATCAGCCTTCCAACTAGTGAAATCGTTTTTTCCGGCAATTACCGTTGGAGCAAGAACTCCTGCATTAATACCGAAAGACCATGTACTAAATGAGGAAGCCGGAGAAAACACTTTTGGAACTGAAGTGATTGCCAGAGTGTCCTGCGCCATTGTTTTGGAAGATACTATCAACGCCAAAGCTAGTGCAGAAAGTGTAAGAAATTTTGAGTTCATATTTTCTGAGTTTGTTTGACTTTACATCACAAAAGCTATACCACAAGCAAATTAAAGCCGTTTAATAAAATTAAATTAACCTTATATTAAGTATTTAACTGTAAATCAGTGCAATGCTCTAGTCCTTATTTTTATCTTTGCATAATAAATGATCAGCAAAACAGCGTATACCGGGTTCATTAAAAGCGAAGCTAAAAGATTGGGATTTCTTTCCTGCGGCATATCGGAGGCTGGATTTTTGGAAGAGGAATCTCCTTTGTTGGAGAGTTGGTTGAAAGATCGCTGCCATGGCGAAATGTCATACATGGAAAACCATTTTGACAAACGCCTGGACCCAAGAAAGCTTGTCGACGGGGCCAGATCTGTCATCTCCCTTTCTTTAAATTATTATACAGATCAGCTTCAGCTTGATCCAGAGGCCCCAAAGATCAGCCGTTATGCTTACGGAGAAGATTACCATTTTGTTATTAAGAATAAACTTAGGTCCCTGATCGAATCCATCACAGAAAACATCGGCGAAGTGAACGGCCGCGCATTTGTCGACTCCGCCCCTGTTCTGGATAAAGCCTGGGCGAAAAAATCAGGCTTAGGCTGGATTGGGAAGAATTCGAACCTGATAAACAAAAAGGCAGGGTCTTACTTTTTCCTGGCCGAAATTATCACAGACCTGGATCTCGACTATGACATTGCTCCATCAAAAGATCATTGTGGCACTTGTACAAAATGCATTGATGCTTGTCCAACGGAAGCCATTGTAGCTCCTTATATAGTAGATGGCAGTAAATGTATCTCCTACCTGACCATTGAACTAAAAAATGAGATACCCTCTGAGTTCAAAGGAAAGATGGATAATTGGATGTTTGGATGTGATATTTGTCAGGATGTCTGTCCCTGGAATAAGTTCTCAGTACTGAACACCGAACCATCGTTTGCCCCCAATCAGGATCTTTTGCAAATTAAGTCGGAAGAGTGGCAGGAAATTACCCAGGATATCTTCAATAAAGTATTTAAAAACTCTGCCGTTAAGAGGACGAAATTTAATGGGCTGAAAAGGAATATTGAATTCTTGAAGGAGTTATAAGTTCTAAGTCATAAGTATTGAGTTTTAAGTACTAAGTTGTTCGCAGCGTTTAGTAACTTATAACCAATAACTTACAACTTATAAATAGAATGGCAATTTCACTATAAAACCGCGGACAATCTAAATCCTATCCCCGGAACTTAGAACTTATAACCTCCGACTTACAAGTCTCTCCCCCTATTCGTCACATTTTTCCCCCATCCCATCACATTTATTAGTATCAGCCTTCCGGCAGGGGTAATATTGTATCATAATTCAACTAACATTTTATTATCCGGGAATAAATCCCTAAAAATCAAAAACAATGAAATCATTTTTAGTTCTTTTGCTCTGCTTTTTGAGTATAAGCCTGGCCGCACAAACCTCCACCGAAATTACTTATCAGATTAAAGGCATAACTGCCGATTCGGTAACCAAAAAAACCCTTGATTACACAACAATCGGATTGAAGACAGATAAGAATATTCCGGTTAGATCAGTACTGTCAAAAACCGATGGATCGTTCTTCTTTTCGGGGATAAAACCTGGAAAATACCTGGTAACAGTAGTCTCTGTTGGATACCAAACAAAATCCCTCACGGTTGAGCTCAATGAAGAAGCAAAAATTAAAGATTTGGGCACTATCTATATCTCAACCAAGACTAATCAGTTGAAAGAAGTAGTGGTGCTGGCTGATAAGCCTATCATAAAACAGGAAGTTGACAGAATTTCCTATGATCTCCAGGCTGACCCTGAAAGCAAAACAAACAGTGTATTGGAAATCATGAGAAAGGTACCGTTATTGTCGGTCGATGCTGAAGACAATATACTATTGAAAGGTGATGCGAACTACAAAATCCTGATCAATGGAAAGCCGTCGAGCATGATGGAACGGAATGCCAAAGATATATTAAAAAGCATGCCTGCATCTAGTATCCAAAACATTGAAGTAATTACTACTCCACCATCCAAATATGATGCTGAGGGTATCGCCGGCCTGATCAATATTATTACCAATAAAAAGGTCGACAACGGTTATAACGCATCCGTAAATCTAAGCCATCGGTTTCCGGCAGGCGGGCCGGGTTCGGGAGGCAATTTTACTTTAAAACAGGGCAAATTTGGAATCTCTGCTTACGGAGGAGCAAATTCAGCCGAAATACCTATTACAGAAACAGGCACCATTCGAACAACCACAGGGGCTAATGCAAGTAACCTGAATCAGTTTATTACCAGGGAATCTGAAAATAGAAACGGCTATATGGGCGGGGAACTCAGTTATGAAATCGATAGCCTGAACCTGATTTCCGGACAGTTCAACGTCAATGGGAATTACAATGAAAGTCTGACCAATCAAAATTCTGAGCTAAGTAACCAAACAGGAAGCCTGCAGCGTTACAATCTATTGGGAAATAATGAGTCTGACGGCAAGGGAATGGATGCATCGTTAAATTATCAGCTGGGATTCAAAAAAAATAAAGCCCAACTCCTGACATTTTCCTATCGCTTTTACGATTATACGAACGGCCAGAATAACCTTCTTAGAAGTTCAAATCAATTTAATTATAACATAGCAGATTACAATCAGGTTAACAAGGGTGGTTCGGCAGAGCATACGTTTCAGATTGATTATGTTCAGCCCGTAAAGAAATTAACCATAGAAGCAGGTTTAAAAGGCATTCGCAGAAAAAATGAAAGTGATTTTAAATTTATGTCTTATAATGTTTCAAATGGCCTGTTTGTCACCGATCCCTTAAGAAGCAATATTTTCGATAACACACAAGAAGTACTTGGCGCTTACAACACCTATCAATACAATACAAAGAACTGGGGTTTCAAAGGTGGTTTCAGACTGGAACAGACTATAATTGATGCAGATTTTGTATCCAGCGAGGCGCAGGTTAGACAAGAATATCTAAATCTTATCCCTTCCGTCAGCATCAACCGGAAACTAAAAAACATGAGCAATTTTAACCTTGGTTTTTCCCAAAGAATACAGCGTCCGGGAATTTATCAACTGAATCCATTTGTTGACAGATCTAATCCGAACTTTGAATCAAGCGGTAATCCTAATCTGCACCCAATGGTGGGAAGCAATCTTAATATCGGTTTCAGCAAGTCAAAAAAAGGATCATTCAACTATGTTCTTGGGTACATGCTGTTTAAGGACCTGATCATGCCGGTCTCCGTTTTTGATCCGCTTACTTATATCACCAAAAATTCCTATGATAATACAGGTCGAGCCAGGTTACTTACAATAAGCGCAAATATAAACTACCCCGTCACAAAACAAATGAATTTCAGCTTTAACGGCAACCTCGCTCATGGTCGTGTTCGGGCTATGGTAAATAATATACTCGTAAGGAATCAGGGATTTATGTATAATTTCTCATCCTCTGTAAGCTATCGCTTTGAGAAAGGATGGCGGGCTAGCACAAATCTATCCTTTAATGGTCCCAACTTATCCGTACAGGGTTCTTCCAACACGTTTTTCAATAGTTCGTTCAGTGTAAACAAAGACATCATAAAGGATAAAATTACATTCTCAGCAGCCTCGAGCAATCCGTTCAGCAAATACAGACAGAACATCAGGGAGTCATTCGGACCCGACTTTTTTCAAACAAGTAACAACCAAACATTTTACAGAGGCTTCAACACCAGCCTTTCCTATAAGTTCGGTAAATTAAAATCAACCATTAAGAAAAATTCGAGAGGTATCAAGAATGATGATGTTTCAAACAATGCTCAATAGACCTTAAAATCTTTAAAAATAAAAAATGAAGAATTTCATAAAAAACCAGACAGATATAAATCGAATTGAATACTGGGCCGCTACAACAATGTTCGTATTCTCAATCTTCTTCCTCGTATCCAATTCGGTAAACATTTCAGATTGGAGACATGATGTTCAAACTTTTAAGGAAGCCGGACAGCACTATTCATATTTCAACAACTACTTCCTTCCTACACTAGTACGTTACATCACATTTTATGCTAGTTATTTACTTCTATCATTTATGGTCGTACCACCATTAACAAGGCGGGAAAACGTGGCAACAAATGTCATTATCACAGTTGTGACTTTCTATTTTATCAGTGTGGTGCTTGCAGTTACAGACACCTGGCTGAAAGGATATCTTTTTAGCGACTATAGTGAAGAAGATCTGTATGCAAAACTATTCCAGGAAAGTGCCATTTTTTCTTTCTGGCTGCTAATGATGTTTGCATTATATAATATCATAAAGTATCTGGCTGTGTATTTGCTGGAAAATTCTGAGCTTATTCAGGCAAAATATCGTGTAATCACAAGAGACGGAATCTACGCATTTATCGTGTGGATGATAGGGCTGTTTCTATTGCTGATGAGCCAGGTAGAATCAGACATTGTACTTGCTTTTGCATCCTGCCCTCTTGCAGGTATAGTCTTATACTGTTATTCGATGTACTTTCTTTTACCGGGAAGTCAGCGGGCAGCGAAACCCTTCAGAACCTATTTGAGTAGATTCTCCTGGGTTGCCATGCTCAGTTCCTTCGCAATCTTAGTCGTGCTTTTGATACTTACGTCTCAAAACAATGAAGGAATCGCAATTGGAACCGCATTTTTTAATTTAGGTTTTCAATTGCTTTTCACAGCCCCCCTATCCTGGTACGTTTATAAACATCGCATAACTGTTGATTATGAAATAAAAGGTCTTCAAACTGCTCTTGGACGGTCTACTGCCGACCTTAATTTCCTGCGCTCACAGATCAACCCGCACTTCCTTTTCAATATCTTAAATGCACTTTATGGCACTTCATTGCAGGAAAATGCAGAAAGAACATCTGAGGGGATACAGAAGCTCGGCGACATGATGCGTTTTATGCTCCATGAGAATTTGCAGGAAAAAATCTCCCTGAACAGGGAAATAGAATATCTCAATAATTATATCGCGCTGCAATCACTGCGGACCCAATCTTCACCTGACATCACCATCACAGCAGAAATTGAAGAACATGTGGGAATTCTGCAAATCGCTCCCATGCTTTTGATTCCATTTGTCGAAAACGCATTCAAACATGGCATAAGCCTTAAGGAAAGGTCAAATATCCGGATTAGTCTGGCAACTAAGGACAAAACCTTATATTTTGACATTTCAAACAGCATACATGAAAAACCAGCAAATGATCCGGAAAAAAATAATAACGGGATAGGTCTTTCAAATGTAAAACAGAGACTACGGTTTGTGTATCCCAACCGTCATGAATTAACTATCAGGGATAGCGGGAAGGAATACTTTGTGCACCTGACCATTCAGTTGGATTGATGATGAAAAAATTACTGCTTGTATAAAATATATTACTTTTACCTTATGAATGCCATTGCCCTTGACGATGAACCTTTAGCCCTTGAGGTTGTAAGAAGTCATGCTTCTAAAGTGCCATTCCTTAATTTAAAGGCTGAGTTCACAGATGCTTTTCAGGCGATGGAGTATCTTCAAAAGGAAAATATTGATCTGATCTTCCTGGATATAAAGATGCCAGACATATCCGGGATTGACTTCTTAAAGAGCCTAAACAGAAAGCCGATGGTGATTTTCACAACGGCTTATACAGAACATGCAGTGACCAGTTTCGAACTGGATGCCATAGATTATCTGTTGAAACCCTTTTCACTCAGTCGCTTTGTTAAAGGATGTAATAAAGCCTATGAACTTGTTCAGCTTCGCAATAAAAGCGGCAAAGCAGACTATATGTTTTTAAAGACGGGCTACGAGCAGGAGAAAGTTAATTTCGCCGATATTCTTTGGCTTGAAGCCGCCGGTAATTATGTGAATTTTGTGGTTAAAGGAAAGAGCCTCCTCTCGCGTATGACGTTTGCCGAACTGGAAGCAATCTTACCGAGGGATAAGTTCATCAGAACACACAGGTCCTATATGGTCGCTGTCAGCAATATCGACCGAATAGAACGCCACCAGGTTCATATCCAGGGATCTACAATACCTGTAAGCGAATCATTTATGCAGAATCTGATTGGCCTTGACAAAAGGTAAGTTGAAGTAAGGGAAAGATCGTTTCACCACTCTACTCTACTTTAGGTGAAAGGTGATCATTTTCCAAATTTCATCTTCAACTGCTGAAGCATATCCGTATCGATCGGCTTTGCTTCTTCAACTTTTTTCGACAGCGGGGGGGACACTGGCTCGGGTTTCGGGGCATTTTGTTTTTCCTGTCTCAGCGCTTCTTTTTTCGCATTCCACCTTTTCCAGATCTTTTCCAGGCATCGTTTTGTATAAAGAGGAAAATCGCCATTTTGAATCCAGTTGTAATAACTTGGCTCAGATTGGAAAACGTCTTCTACACTCCTGCCTTTATGCTTTCCAAAGTTAATAACTTCAACGCCTTCTTCATTGTAAACCATTCGAGCAGCGAAATCAACTGGCTTATTTAAGTTGGTAAATTTGTGCAGTGCTTCAATATTATTTTGAACAGGTTTTGAAACTACTCCTTTTTTGTCTTCCCAATCCTGGTTTTCATACTTCCCTATCTGTGCCAGAAGAACCTCATAAGTTGCTTTGATGTCGGCCTCTGCCGAATGTGCGTTCTCAATTGTTTTACCGCAATAGAATTGATATGCTGCACGAAGAGTGCGCTGCTCCATTTGATGGAAAATATTCTGAACATCTACGAAGTGCCGGTTTTCTATGTCGAAATCGATTCCTGCACGAAGGAATTCTTCCATTAAAACAGGGATATCAAACTTGTTCGAATTGTACCCGGCAAGATCACAGTCATCCAGGAAGCGGGCCAGTTCCTCACCTACCTGTTTAAACGTTGACTCACGGCTTACATCTTCATCATAAATGCCATGGATTAATGACGATTCCAGAGGTATTGGCATGCCGGGATTAATCCTCATGGTCTTAATCTCTTCCGTACCATCAGGCATTGCCTTTAGGATAGATATCTCTACTATCCGGTCAGATGCGACATTAACGCCTGTAGTTTCAAGGTCGAAGAAAGCAAGCGGTCGTTTTAAGTTTAGTTTCATAGCGTATAAGGCACAAACATCGCAAAATGATTTATAATACGCGGGAATTGAAGATATATTTTTTAGTCGAACTTAACTATCCAAATATGATTATCCCCAGGGCAATCCCAATTATCATAATCAGATACAGTAATATCTCAGTTGTCGCAAACCTTTTATATTTCGTCCAAAATGAATAATTGCCCTGGGTTTTGCGCATAAAAGTTATTGATGTGGCAAATTTACTCATTTTATGAAAGACAAGGAAGTATTAGTCTTTTATGCTCCCTGCCCTGGAGAAGTATTTATAATACCAGGGATCTTTGAGATCGCTGATAATAACTCCCTTTGAAGTTGATGCATGGACAAATTTATTATTGTGCAGATATACTCCCACATGGCTGAATTTCTGTCCCTGAAAATCAAAAAAAACCAGATCGCCCTCTTTCAGGTCTCCCTCGTATTTTCTTTTCACAATCTCTGCCATTGATTTGGCAGTCCTTGGGACGGCACGCGAAAAAATTTCCTTTTCCAATATACTGGTGAACCCGGAACAGTCAACCCCTTTCTTATCCATTCCCCCGCTAAGGTGTGGAACACCGATCCAACTGTCTATAAAACGGTACAACTTTTCATTGTTCAGGTCCTTTTCTTTAACGTTTAACAGAGCTGCATAACGTTCTTTAACGCTGCCAGAAATCAGAGTGCGTGATTTTGAAGCGTCTGTAATAATTGCTTTGCTTTTACAGGATGCGTAAAACACTGGTGTGACTAATAACAATACAAAAAGTAACCTGTTTCTCGGCTTAGCGTACATTTGGCTAAGTTCACTTTAATTGCTCGTAGCCCCAATTAAAGATTATAAACATGATGTGAATAAGTAGAGGAGCATATCAGTTGAATTAAAAAAGCCGCCAGGGAATATATTAGTTGGCATCATTTTTCGTTATAGTATAGTGCAAACGCTTACAAATTGTTTGCTTTAAAAAACAGAATATGAAACGTATCTTATTAGGGTTTGCATTTGCTGCAATAGTTGCAGGATGCAACAACAACGCAAACGAAGTAGCTAGTGCCAATGCAGTCCGGGATTCAATAAGGATTGCTGATGAAAAAGCAAGACTTGATAGCTTTGAGAGAGCTGAAATAGCTGAAAAGGCCGCAGCTGTTGCGGTAGCAAATGAAAGATCCAAAGCAAAAGCAAAAGCAACAACTTCAACCAGAACATCGAGAAGAGCATCAAGTAGTTCTTCTAATCGGGCCGCCTACATTTCGGACAATGGAAACGTAGTTTACACCACTCCGCAAGAGGCTAGGAAAAGAGGATGGAGCTCTGCAGCTAAAGGTGCAGTGATTGGTGGTGTTGCTGGTGCAGCAACCGGCGTTCTTGTTGACAAAAAAGATGGTCGGGGTGCAATAATAGGTGGAGTTGTAGGAGCTGGTACTGGTTATGTGATCGGCCGCAGCAAGGACAAAAGAACCGGTAGAGTACAATAATAGATTTTTTATAAAATTAAAAGCCTGGTCTGTGACCGGGCTTTTTTCGTTTGAAAAAACTTATCTTGACAGACTAGTCTAATTCACTAAAATTATCATCGAATGAAATCCAAAATTAAGATCCTATTTTCTGTTGTTATATTAATGGGTGCAGCATATTTTCTGCAGGCAAAACAGGCTTTCCGGGGTGAAAGCAAATTATATCCCAGAATCAATGGAATAAGCACGCAGCAGAATATAAAATTGACAGATGCATTTCCGGCATTAAAATTCAATATGCCTGTGGAATTTGTGAGCCCAAATGATGCAACAAACCGTAATTTTGTTGTTGCGCAGCGCGGCAAAATTCATGTGTTCCCCAATGAGTCATCGGCTAAAGAAACGAAGGTGTTTCTTGACATAGAAAGCAAAGTTACAGCGGGTGGTGAGCGGGGCTTACTTGGTTTAGCTTTCCATCCCAATTTTAAATCGAACGGCCATTTTTATCTTAATTATACCCGCAACAACTCCGGACTCGAAACGGTAATTTCACGATTTACAGTAAGCAACAATGATCGTGATGTAGCTGACTCAGGTTCTGAAGTAGTGCTTTTGACATTCAAACAACCCTACAGCAACCACAACGGCGGTAAATTAGCATTTGGGAAAGACGGGTTTCTTTATATCGGTGTTGGAGATGGTGGAAGCGGTGGCGACCCTCAGAAAAATGGTCAGAATAGGTCAACCCTTTTGGGAAAGATTTTGCGTATCGACGTGAATAAAACATCCGGAACATTAAAATATGGGATACCACGCGACAATCCATACCATGGTAATTCCAAGGGGTTCAAAGAAGAAATATTTGCTTACGGTATCCGTAATCCATGGAGGTTTAGTTTTGACAAAGTTACTGGCGACCTTTGGATGGGCGATGTAGGGCAGAATAAGATTGAAGAAATTGATATTGTAAAAAAGGGCGGAAATTATGGCTGGAATGTTATGGAAGCCGAGGAATGTTATGGAAAGACAAATTGTGATACGCAGAACATGATTTTGCCTGTCTGGTCATATCGTCAGGGACCGCAGACTGGAAACTCAGTAACCGGAGGCCATGTTTATCGGGGAAAGTCTGTGAAATCATTGCAGGGAAAATATATCTATGGCGACTATGTTACCGGAAATATTTGGGCGCTAAGCCCCGCGGGGAAAGGAAAATATACTAACGCCCTATTAATCAAACACAAAGGCATGATTTCATCATTTGGAGAGGACGCAAATGATGAATTGTATATCTGCTCGTATGGAGATGGGAAAATTTATAAAATAGAATAAGTCGATTCTCGTTAAACCTACCCTTTCACCATCCTCTGTATCTCGTCCAATTTCATCAGCGCTTCTACAGGAGTTAAGGTATTTACTTCTAAATTATTCAGCATATCCCGAATTTTTACTAACACCGGATCGTCTATAGAGAACATCTGTAACTGGTAGGCTTGTTTCTGCACTTTTTTCATGCTTTCCTTAATGTCTTCACCCCCGGTACGTTCCTGTTCGAGGCGTTTTAAGATGTCGTTGGCGCGGCTGACCAGTTTTGCAGGCATTCCCGCCATCCTCGCCACATGAATTCCAAAACTGTGTTCACTGCCTCCAGGTACCAGCTTCCGCAGAAAAATAACTTTATTGCCAACTTCCTTAACAGATACATTATAATTCTTTATCCGGGTGAAAGAGTTTGTCAATTCATTGAGCTCGTGATAATGAGTTGCAAAAAGTGTTTTAGCTTTTGCAATCGGGTGAGTATGTAAATATTCGGCAATCGACCAGGCTATAGAAATTCCATCATAAGTACTTGTCCCCCTCCCTATTTCGTCCATCAGTATGAGACTCCGTTCCGACAGATTATTTAATATACTTGCTGTTTCATTCATCTCCACCATGAATGTCGACTCGCCGGAGGTTATGTTATCAGAAGCTCCCACCCTGGTAAATATCTTGTCGACCAGGCCAATACTGGCTTCCTTCGCAGGCACAAAACAACCCATCTGAGCCATAAGCACTATCAAACCCGTTTGCCTTAATAATGCAGACTTGCCCGACATGTTGGGCCCGGTAATGATGATTATCTGCTGGGTATCGCTGTCCAGAAACACGTCATTTGTTATATATTCTTCACCAGCGGGTAAGTTCTTTTCAATAACAGGGTGTCTTCCGCCTTTAATATCAATCGTGTGACTCTGGTTAATTTCAGGCTTTACATAGTAGTTCTTTATTGCAAGGCCTGCGAAATTCAAAAGCACATCCAGTTGAGCAACTAACTGCGCATTCAATTGAATTGGCTTAATGTATTCTGAGAGTGCAAAGGTCAGTTCACCATATAAACGGGATTCCAGTACCTGTATCTTCTCCTCAGCTCCTAAGATCTGTTCCTCATACTCTTTTAGCTCTGGTGTAATGTAACGCTCAGCATTAACCAGAGTTTGTTTCCTCAGCCACTCGGGAGGTACTTTATCTTTGTGGGTGTGGGTAACTTCAAGATAATAACCAAATACATTATTAAAGGCTACCTTAAGGGATGGGATTCCTGTTATTTCTGCCTCTCTCTTTTGAATCTCCAGAAGATAACCTTTACCGCCAAATGCTATTTTTCTAAGCCTATCGAGCTCTTCATCAACCTCGTCAGCAATTACTCCTCCTTTGACGAGCATAACGGGAGGATCCGGATTTAATTCCTTTTCAATTTTGTCCCGAATTAACGTGCAATTATTTAGCTGTTCCGCAATAGTTTTTAATGCAGAACTATCGCTGTCTTCACAAAGGGTTTTAAGCTTCGCTATCGCGTATAAGGCCCTTTTTAACTGCATCACCTCCCTCGGATTTGCCTTCTGCAAACCAATCTTTGATATCAGTCGCTCCAGATCTCCTATCAGCTTGAGCTCACGTAAGAGGTTTTCTCTCAGTTCTTCATTCTCTACGAGATACTCAACCACATCCAGGCGTTCCTGAATAGGTTTAAGCTCCTTGAGAGGCATTATTATCCATCGGCGGAGTAAGCGGGCTCCCATCGGCGAACATGTCTTATCGAGCACATCAACCAGGCTTACCGCATTCTCGTTCGCTGAACCTATTAATTCTAAATTCCTGATTGTAAAGCGGTCGAGCCACATATACCGGTCCTCTTCGATCCGCGATATTGATGATATATGCTGAAGATTGCGGTGTTCAGTTTCATTCAGATAATGCAGCGCAACGCCAGCCGCAGTAATCGCCAGAGGAAACTTTTCTATTCCAAATCCTTTCAAGGATTTTACGTCGAAATGCTTTAATAAAAAATCCTCAGCATAATCGCTACTGTAGGCCCAATCATCTAAATGGTAGGTATAAAATCTATCGCCAAAGGTCTCTATAAAATCCCTTTGACGGCTCTTCTGAAATATAACTTCGCTTGGCTTGAAACTTTGCAATAACTTATCCATATAAGCTGCATTTCCCTGCGCGACAAGGAATTCGCCGGTGGAAATATCAATAAATGCAATCCCGAAGGAGTTCTTTTCAAAATATAAAGAAGCGAGATAATTATTCGTATTCTGCTGGATGATATTGTCACTGTAAGAAACACCTGGAGTTATTAACTCCGTAACGCCTCTTTTGACAATTGTTTTAGTTGTTTTAGGATCTTCCAGCTGGTCGCAGATCGCAACCCTCTGCCCCGCCCTGACTAATTTGGGCAGATAAGTTTCCAGGGAATGATGGGGAAAGCCTGCGAGTTCGGTATGGGTGCCTGACCCGTTACCCCTCCTGGTAAGGACAATCCCAAGAATCCCGGAAGCTTTTACGGCGTCCGTACCAAAAGTCTCATAAAAATCGCCCACCCTGAACAGCAATAATGCTCCAGGATATTTAGCCTTGATCGCATTATACTGCTGCATTAAAGGAGTTTCTTTTTGTTCGGTTTTCTTAGACAAGGCTCAGTGGTAAGGGCATAAAGTTAGCGGATTGTTCAGGGTTTGGAAGAGATGTGGAAAAAAGTTATTGTGTGGAGAGTGGAGAGTTAGCTCCGATTAAATTTGACTTTCCATTTTTTCCGAACTGCCACTTTCAACTTTCCACTCTCAACTCTCAACTTAGGAAATTTGTTAAAAAATGTGAAATAATTTTTATTATACGAAAGTGTTCGTATAATTGTATACGAAACAATTCGTATTAAAATGAACGTTAAGCCTACAAACAGTGAATTAGAAATTTTGCAGATTGTGTGGAAGCGCGGATCAGCTACGGTCAGGGAAGTGAATGAAGAACTTTCGAAGGACAAGGGAATAGAGATTGGGTATACCACTACCCTGAAATTAATGCAGATCATGCATGAAAAAGGGCTTCTTGAAAGAGAGACCAGCAGTCGCACACACATTTATAAAGCCTTGATATCGCAGTCAACAACCAGCCAGAATTTACTTGACACCTTAATTGACACGGTCTTTAACGGCTCGGCGGCAAAATTGGTTATGCAGGCCTTAAGCAACAAGAATTCCTCCAGAGAAGAAATTGAAATGATTAAAAAATATCTTGATCAACTGGATAAAAAATAAAGACATGGAAACCACAATCTTGTTTTCAGCCCTAAGCGAAGCCATTTACTACTCTATTCTCCAGGGCTTTCTTGTGTACGCTTTCGTTAAGCTTATTATGAAAGTTTTTTACGACTTGCCTTCTTCTGAACGCTATAAAATACTGTACATAGGACTGATTTGGATATTTGTCGCTTTTATTGTTTCATTTTCGGACACTTATATGGGAGAATTGAAAAAAATAGAAGGCGCTGCTCAAATGCAGAATCTCAACCAAAAAACATATCCGGGAGGATCTTTTGCAAGTGATCATTTTATACCCTCCTTTTCGAAATGGATAGCAATTTGTTACTTTGCAGGACTCCTCACCCAATCTGCAGTGCTTTTATTGGGCCTGTTTCGTGTGCGTACAATCAGAAAAAAAAGTCTAAAGAGTATTAACCTGAGATTTAACTCGCAACTCCTTTTCCTTTCAAAGAAACTTATGATCGGCAGGAAAGTAAAGCTTTCGCTATCTCATGCTAACCTGGTTCCTTGCACGATTGGTTTTATCAGGCCGATTATACTTTTTCCGATCGGACTTATAAACAGCTTGAGCCCGGCAGAAGTGGAAGCAATATTACTGCATGAACTCTCACATATTAAGCGAAACGATTATCTCTTCAACATTTTACAACGGATCATGGAGATGATTCTCTTTTTTAATCCGGTGGTCTGGTTTCTGGGGAAAGAAATACGGAAAGAAAGAGAGTACTGTTGCGATGACATTGTACTCCAGAATTCATCTGATCCCGCGATATATGCCCATGCACTGCTTCAAATTGCTGAGAATAAGACTAATAATCTCAGTTTATCGCTATCTGTTTTAGGCGAAGAGAAATACACATTATTAAACCGTATAAAACGATTCACGAATATGAAAACGAACGATTCAAATCCAAAACACCACCTATTCACTTCTTTAACAGTAGTTGCTGTGTGCCTGTCACTGGCCTGGATGATTCCGGCCGAGAAAGCTATCAAAAAACAGGAAAATAATCCTGCTGGAGTAATTCATTTTGCAGACACTGTTCGCCTGGAACCTCCGGCAGTTCCAGCCACTGCGAAATCTCCTTCAATCGCTCCTACCCCCCTTCTCCATTCAGTGGCGGCAATTGCTGCGGCGCCACCAGCTCCCCGTCTTCATGCGGATCCGCCGATGCCGGCACCTATCATTATGCCACATGTTCCTGAGCCAAATGCTGTTCCGTTTCCCCCCGACACTAATAAAATAAACAGTCCTGAGTGGAAGAAACATATGCAGGAAATGAAGAGCCATGCCGAAGAAATAAAAAAGCATTTTGATTCTCCTGAGTGGAAGAAGCATATCGCTGATATGAAAATAAATGCTGAAAAAATGGAATCTCATGCTCTCGCCATGGAGAAAAAAATCAACAGTCCGGAATTGAAGAAAAAACTCGAAGAGATGAAGTCCCTCTCGCTCCAAATGAAGACAAAATTCGATTCCCCGGAATGGAAAAAGAAAATTGAGGAGATGAAAATGAACTCGGAAGATATGAGAAAACAGTTTGATTCTCCGGAATGGAAAAAGAAGATCGAAGAAATGAAAATAAACTCCGAGGAAATCAGAAAGCAATTTGATTCACCGGAATGGAAAATGCAAATTGAAGAAATCAAAAAGAAGTCACAGGAAATAAAAAAAGAGGCTGAAAAGCTTGAGAAATCAAGAGCGACTCAAAAAAACTAATTCAATAAATTCACCAAATCAAAAAAGCCTCTGATGTCAAACAGGGGCTTTTTCGTTGATAAGCGTATGTTCGTTTTACCTAACAACTAAAACCTGAAAACCAAATATCGCTTGCATTCATCTCCCTCAACAAATTCCGGCAATAATCTATATTTGAACTGTGATTGCTAATCCTATACAACTATATAAAAATGCCTACGCGGGTTTAAGCAGGGAAAACTGGTATTTGTCGATAGTGATGTTCATTAACCGGAGCGGAACGATGGTCGTTCCCTTCATGACAATTTACTGCACCCAAAAATTAGGCTTTTCAATAGTCCAGGCGGGAATAATAATGTCCTTGTTCGGCCTGGGTTCAATCCTCGGCGCTTTTTTCGGCGGTAAAATTACTGACAGGCTTGGCTTCTACCATTTACAGCTCGGTGCACTATTCAGCGGAGGGGTGCTGTTTATATCACTGGCTTTTCTGGAAACATTCTTAAGTCTTGCAGTAGGCACCTTTCTTCTGAGCATGTGTAACGAGTCATTCAGGCCAGCTAATTCCGCTGCGATTGCGCATTACAGTTCAGAAAAGGTACGTACCAGGGCATATTCTCTGCACCGCCTGGCAATTAACCTGGGCTGGTCATTTGGCGGCGCCCTGGGAGGTCTTATTGCTTCAATCGATTACCATCTTTTGTTTTATGTTGACGGGTGCACAAATATTCTAGCAGGGTTTCTGCTTATTAAACTGTTACCTGAAATCAGGAAAGAAAAAGCTGCTAAAAACGCACCCGACAAACCGGTAATCCGTTCGGCCTACCGCGATAAATTATACCTTGCTTTTATTTTCCTGACCATTCCATTTGCCTCATCTTTTTTTCAATTCTTTATTTTGCAGCCTGTATTTTTCAAGACTGAATGGCACTTTACAGAGCAATTTATTGGCGGATTGATGGCTCTTAACGGTCTAATTATCGTCACCACAGAGATGGTCTTGGTACACAATCTCGAAGGCCGCCGCAATCCCTTATTTTTTATCTCGCTTGGTGTGTTTGTTGCTGCATTCAGTTATGTAGCCTTAAATGTATTGCCGCCGGTTGCATGGGCTGCTGTAATATCCGTTATACTGATCACTTTTGGAGAAATGCTTTCAATGCCATTCATGAATGCTTTCTGGATCAGTCGCTCAAATGAAAATAATCGCGGCGAGTATTCTGCATTATACACAATAGCCTGGTCAATAGCCCAGATAATTGGACCGGCATACGGCGCATTTCTAATTCAATATGGCGGATTCAAATTGTTCTGGTGGTTTCTGACTGCTATCTGCCTTTGTTCGTCACTTGGCTTTATGCTGATAAATTATTCTGAGCCCATACGGAAGTGGAAGAAAACGCGCTATTTTTGACAATGCGGAAATTGAAACTGGATGAACTTGGACGGGTAGATGTTAAAGGATTTAAGATGCAGGAAAAGTTGCCTTTAGTTATCATTCTGGACAACGTACGAAGCATGCATAATATTGGTTCGATTTTCCGGACCTCAGACGGATTTGCAGTTGAAAAAATATGCCTTTGCGGGATCACAGCCCAGCCTCCCCACCGGGAAATTGAAAAAACAGCTTTGGGAGCAACACAATCGATTGAATGGGTATATTACGAAACGGTATTTTTAGCAATTGAAGAGCTTAAGAATGAAGGCTATATTATTATAGCGATTGAACAGGCAGAAAAAAGCATGATGCTTACCGAATATAAACCGGCGTCAGATGAAAAATATGCGCTTATTTTTGGGAATGAGGTACATGGAGTGAGTGATGAGGCAATGACAATGGCCGACAAATGCATTGAAATCCCACAGTTTGGAACGAAACATTCATTTAATATTGTGGTTTCCGCTGGCATTGTGTTATGGGATTTCTTTTCTAAGATTAATGCTAAAAGATGAAAAACCTCATCCTACTTCGATAAATGATAAATGAAAACCGAAGCAATAAAAAATTCGGATATTGACCTGCTAAGGCAATTGCAGCCGGAAACATGGACAGATATACGGCCTTACTTCTACTTTTATTCTGCGTCTGATTTTTGTCAGCCCTTAAAAATTTCAGAAGGGGGCAAAATCATCGCTATTGGAACCAACATCCAGCATCAGGATTCGGCCTGGCTGGCGCACATAGTAGTTCATCCAGAGCACAGAAACAAAGGTTTAGGAAAAGAAATCGCGTCGGCCTTAATTAATAGCCTCGACCGCAAAAAATTTAAAACCATTTACCTGGATGCCACTGACATGGGCTACCCTGTTTATAAGAAGCTTGGATTCGAAACTGACACCGAGTACATACATCTTACAGGATTACATACCAACCAGTATCTTGCTGATCCTGCCGCTATTGTGCCGTTTCAAAATCAACATAAGGATGAACTTCTGGCTTTAGACAAAAACATCTCCGCAGAAGACCGTATAAAGGTACTGGAACCTCATTTAAAATTCGCACTGGTTTACCTTATTGATGGACATGTCCAGGGGGCCTATTTCCCATCCTTGCTCGATGGATTCGTCCTTGCGAATACCGCATTGGCAGGGACTGAATTAATGAAAATAAGAATGCGAAACAAACCTACCGCACGGTTCCCGTCAGAAAATCAGGCTTGTGTCGACTTCCTTATTGCTAACGGTTATAATGTCACCGGTAGTTCTACACGTATGGTTCTGGGAGAAAGAAGAGACTGGAACGGTAAAGGAATATTTCACCGGATTAGCGGAGGCCTGGGATGAGAGTTGTAAGTTGTAGGTTATAAGTTGTAAGTATTACACAACGTTATACACTTATAACTTACAACTTATAACCTACAACTTTATCCTATCATATATTCCCTCACCCGGTCTTTACTCGGCAAACTGGAACGTCCCATCAAAAATTCATCAGCACGTCTGGCTGCCTCACGCCCTTCAGAGATAGCCCATACCACTAATGACTGGCCACGGCGCATATCACCAGCAGCAAATATTTTAGGGATATTAGTTGCATACTGACCTTCCTGGGCGTTAACGTTCCCCCGGGCATCAAGTTCAAGGCCGGTATTTTCAATAAGTCCTTCGTGCTGAGGATGTAAAAATCCCATTGCAAGCAAGGCTAACTGGCATGGAAGTTCGCGTTCAGAACCCTCGATTTCAGCAAATTTGACCGGGCGGCCGTGCGAATCAAGTTCCCAGCTCACGTCAGAAACCAAAATCGCCCTAAGTTCCCCGTTCTCGTTTCCTAAAAACTCTTTAGTATTGATTCCCCAGAAACGCTCGCAACCTTCTTCATGAGAACTCGTTGTTTTCAATACCATAGGGTATGTTGGCCAGGGCATGTTTGCGTTTCGTTCTGCAGGAGGCTGTCCCATTAACTCAAACTGCTTTACCGTATTAGCATGTTGCCGGTTGGAGGTGCCCACACAGTCAGATCCTGTATCACCGCCGCCAATAACTATCACATCTTTTTCTGTTGCAAGGATCTTCTCCTCAGGAAAAGATATATTGCTTACAGTTTTGTTCTGCTGCTTCAGGAAGTCCATTGCAAAATGAATTCCTTTGAGTTCCCGCCCTGGTATGTTAAGATTACGGGGAATGGTTGAACCCGCAGCCATAATGATTGCATCATGCTGATCCACGAATTCTTTCATATTGCCATTAGCGCCAACTTCTGTATTGCAAATAAAGTTTACACCTTCTTCTTCCATCACTCGCAAACGACGATCGATAACAGTTTTCTCCAGCTTAAAATCCGGAATACCGTATCGAAGCAATCCCCCCGGAAGATCATCACGTTCATATACAGTCACGGTGTGTCCGGCTTTATTCAACTGTGCTGCCGCTGCGAGACCGGCAGGACCTGAACCAACCACGGCCACTTTCTTCCCTGATCTTAATATCGGAGCGGCAGGTTTAACATATCCTTTGGAAAATGCAATCTCTATGATATGCTTCTCAATCTCCTCAATGGTTACCGGTGGTTTATTGATTCCAAGAACACATGCGGCCTCGCATGGGGCTGGACAGATTCGTCCCGTAAATTCCGGAAAATTATTTGTCGAGTTTAAAATTAAATAGGCTTCTTCCCACTTACCCTGGTATACGGCATCGTTAAATTCCGGGATCACATTTCCCAAAGGGCATCCCGAATGACAGAATGGAATGCCGCAATTCATACATCTGGCTGCCTGCTCATTCAGTTTCTCCGCGGGATATTCATGTACAAACTCGTTGTAATTCTTTACACGCTCTGCAGGGGCTGTTTTTGAAGGAAGCTCCCTGCCATACTCCTTAAATCCTGTTGGTTTTCCCATTAT
>JAZKHM010000109.1:0-2981 GCA_040385405.1 Bacteroidota bacterium
CTTTGCAGGTGCATGCCATTTTCAGCAGCCCAAACAGCTGTGGCATTGGAAGCAGCTCCCCACCAGATGCGCTCCCTTAATCCTTCGGAGTGCGGCTCCAGGCGCAGGAGTCCGGGAGGATTCGGGAACATTGGGTTTGGGTTCGGTTGGGCAAACCCTTTACCTTTCAGTTTGTCCAGAAATTCTAACGCTTTCGTGCGGCCCATTTCGGCATCGGTTTCCCCTTCTTTGGGTTCATAGCCGAAATAACGCCAGCCTTCAATCACCTGTTCAGGCGAACCTCTGCTGATCCCTAACTGTAAGCGCCCACCGGATATCAGATCGGCAGCGCCTGCATCTTCAACCATATACATGGGGTTTTCATAGCGCATATCGATCACCCCGGTTCCAATCTCTATCTTACTTGTTTTAGCACCGATAGCTGAAAGCAGGGGAAAGGGCGAAGCGAGCTGTGCAGCAAAGTGATGCACCCTGAAATAAGCGCCATCCAGTCCGATTTCCTCAGCAGCAACAGCCAGATCAATAGACTGCAGCAGTGTATCACCAGCCGTTCGGGTGCTGTAGGATGGATGATTAGCCCAGTGTCCGAATGATAAAAATCCAATCTTCTTCATGATTTTAAGGCCCTTTGGTCAAAGGTCTTAAAATATTATAATGAATTTCAATATGGAAGGCACGGAAGGGAGAAATGATCTTTCTGTGACTGAGAAAAGAGCCAGGAACAAAGAGCCAGGAGCCAGGACAAAACCAGGGAATCCGAATGGCTATGCCTCCAGTTGGCGAAGATATCTGGCAAATTGAATCCTGGGATCCATCAAATCGAGAAGGCTTAACAACGCTGGAATAATACTCTGTTTAGGTCTATTTATTTCCGGCAAAATAATTAAACGGGCGCAACGAAAACTCTGGGTTGAGAGTGAATTTAGTGAAGGAAATACCCTAAAGCTAAATATTGGTAACTTTTTACGAACGACTTCCGTATTCAGGTATATTCGAAAATCAAATAAGGTGGAACCAGCCAGGGTTGATGTTTCAGCTTATTAAGGAAAAAGATCCGGATATATATAAAAGCACCTTACCGATGAATAACCGTTACATACCGTTTGATTTTGACATTTTAAAATACTGGGAATCCAACGGTGTTGAGCAAGTGTTTGTCTTACCGCTGGATGACATTGAATCGCGCGTATATGGCAACAATATGCCATTCCGTTTAAAGCCAAAAAATCATACAGAACAAGGCCACCTGTATACGCTTGCCTCAAAAGAGGTTGATGAATTCGCCTATAACGAGAGCGATGGCTTAACTTTTCTGGTGCATGAAAACGATCTGTACATAAGCCAGGAATGTGAGAAAAAGGCCAGCTGGCTCAGTTCACGGTTAAGCGTTGTCAAAGCTTTACCGATATTGAACAGGCTTGCTGAAGCTGCTAAGATCTGAGAAATTCATTGCCGGGCAGCAATACCTTTGCCTGATAAATTCGTCTCCACCGGGAATAATCCATTACTGCCCTCCTCGTAATGGATCCCATTTGAAAAGAACACCCGGCTGAATTTTCTGCTTATTCTGAAGATAGCCT
Organism: Bacteroidota bacterium; assembly: GCA_040385405.1. Classification (GTDB taxonomy): domain Bacteria; phylum Bacteroidota; class Bacteroidia; order Sphingobacteriales; family Sphingobacteriaceae; genus Daejeonella. The sequence continues at coordinate 1,581 of JAZKHM010000109.1, forward strand.
TGCGCCGGGTCTCTCAGCCTTCAGCGTGATATTTCAACCTCTGGAACATTTGTAGTAAATGATCCACTGCGTAGGTGCCCCAGGTAATTTCGCTTCTATCGGGTAAATTCTCCATCGGTATGAAAGAAGCCGTAATTATCGCGGAAATTTCTCTGCACACCATTTCTATAGTAAATTAGCTGACAACATGCGGATAGCATAAACGATACTCCCACCAGACTATAGAGCACATGGAAAAAGTCTATATAGAAGATAAAACTTTCACCAAGGTCGATTTCAAAAACCATCCTTTGGCAAAAGGAGAATATGAGCATTGCCGTTTTCTTAATTGCGACTTTTCCGACAGTGATCTGTCTGAGTATACGTTCGCCGATTGTGTGTTTTCAGCATGTAATTTCAGCATGGTAAAATTATTAAAGACCGCGTTTCGTGATGTAAAATTTACGGATTCCAAAATGCTGGGATTGCATTTTGAGTTATGTAATGATTTTGGGCTATCCTTCAGCTTTGAAAATTCCATCCTGAGTCATTCTTCGTTTTACAAAACTAAAATCAAGAAAACAGTATTTAAGAATACACAATTGCAGGAAGTCGATTTCACGGAGTGTGACCTGACGGATTCCGTGTTCGACAATTGCGACCTGACAAGAGCAATGTTTTACCATTCAATCATTGAGAAAGCAGATTTTCGCACGTCATTCAATTATTCAATAGATCCGGAAATTAACCGGATTAAGAAAGCAAAATTTTCGATTCATGGGATTTCGGGGCTTTTAGAGAAGTACGATTTAATAATTGATAATACAATATAAACGCCAACTAGGCTGATAACATTTGACGGTGGACAGTTGACAGTCAAAGTGTCCGGTTAAAACATTTTGCTTTCCCGACCCCGTAGGGGTCGCATGTTTATAGAAACGTCATAAAATCCCATTTCGCGACCCCGAAGGTGGTCGCATGTGGATTCTCGAGCATAGAAATCAGAAGATGAAACCTTGTAACACTTTCCAGATCTCTGTCGTATAGTCCTAAAGTCTCTGTGAAAAATTTATTTAAGATCGCGTTTGCCGTTATACTAAGCACTTTCATTTTCTCCGCATGTGAAAAGGAGTCTGATGAATTACCCCCTGCCTTAAAAGCAGAAATTGCAACGATTACCAGTTGTATGTGTGACCCCTATATCAGTAAATATAGATGGAAGGGCGAGACTGTTTATTTTCGCGGAGGTCGCGGACCAGCCTGTCTTTTTTTTCCCATGTACTACAACAAAGATGGGGTTCGATTTGAGATGGAGGCTGGTTATACTTATCAAAAATTCAGTGAAGACGCTGTACTCATCAAAAGTGTTTGGGAATGTAAATAAAACACAATTCCACTATTCAGGTTATATCATTATTCCTG
>JAZKHM010000110.1:0-32601 GCA_040385405.1 Bacteroidota bacterium
CTACTCTCTTAAACATATTCTTAACCTCAACTCCTCCAAAGTTCGATATGATCTCTATGAAATCTGTCATAAACTTTCCTTTTGCTTCCATCGGGCCATTGCCGATATCAATCTTGTAGGTAAAGTCGGGGCCATTGATTTTTCCATCCAGAAGAGGTATTTCTCCATACTCTGAATGTATTGAACCGCTTAATCTTTCCCCCTCAGCTTTAAGCTTATAGGTTAGATCCAACTTTCTTTCCTGAAAGGTCACAGAGCCTTTATAGGTTCCCGTAAGGTCGGCTGCCAGACAAATCAAAACAAAGACGAAAATAAAACTTAGTAGTGTTACTGATTTTTTCATAATAAGATTTTTTTGAAAAAGAAAGTTAAACCATTTTAATTGCTTCAACAAAAGTTTCAAAAAATAAATAACCCATAGATTTATTTCCCTGAGGGCTTTACAGGGTCAGGAACTAACTTTTCTAACTCTGAAAGCGTCCAGGAAGTACTGCGATCACGAGATTCAATCCTCACCTTTGAAACTTCAAGGGGTGTTATAAAGGGCGAAGGACCATTCCGGGGACCCTTTCCAAATTCAAAACGGGCATAGCTTAAAACTTCAGCAAGCCATTCGTCACTATTAGCGCCCATTGCCGGCATCAGATCGCCCGGATATGTTTTCCCGTCAACGGGCCCGGATAATCCGTGGAGAAGTATGCGTATAGCGGTACTTTTATCTCCTGCTAGTCGTTTTGAGCCTAATAATGGAGGAGCTACCTGACTTGTGAGACCCTTCGCATCTGCACCATGGCAGCTGGCACAAAGCGATCTGTAGATTGCAGCTCCTTTCATTACCCGTTCACGATCGGCAATGGCAAGCGAACCAAGTCTGCTGCCATACACCCTGATATTTTCTGTTCTTTGCAGTAAAACAGGAATCGCTGTGATCATCTCACTATCCTGATTTTCACTGATCAGTTTATTTGAAATTTCCTGAGCCATACTTCCCTGATTATAAGACAGAGAAAGTAACAGCTGGCTACGAACATCATAACTTGGATCTGCAGTAAGACTTTCCAGTTTTCTCAGCAGCTGCTGGTCGTTAGATCTGATAAATTCCTCGCTTATCCAGACAGCCGCCTTTCTTACCTGCGCATCACTATCGTCCATCGCAGTTAACAATAAGTCTTTATCAATCGAATTCAATCCTTCGAGAGTCCAAAGTGCATGAATTCTGGCAAGGGGCGATGGTTTTGCAGGCAAATTCGCCCGATTGCCCATAACTATTTGCTTAAGCACGGGCACCACAGATTTATCGCCAAGAACTATGATTTGTTTCTGCGCATTATCACGCCACCAACCGTTGGGATGATCAAGATGACGGACCAGGCGTAAGGGAGTATCTTCGAGAATTTTGGGCTTGGGTGCAGATTTATAGCCGTCATGAACCAGTCGATATATCCTACCATGACCGATGTTTTTCGCTAAACCCAATCTGTCAATAACTTTTCTTAGAAATGAGCCGGGTTTGGTCCAGTTCCCTTGCTGAATGATGCCCCTATGCATATCTACTATGTAAAGATTTCCGTCCGGTCCGGTATACGTGTTAACAGGGCGAAAATTCATGTCAGTTGATGCAATAAATTCCTGCTGGTAATAGGCGTTCCTGGCAACAGTTTTACCTTTTTCATTGATAAGTTTAGCCCGTCGGATAATACGTCCCACAGGGTCGCATACCAGATAATCCCCCATCAAATCTGCGGGAAGAGCATTTCCCCGAAAAATAGATTGTCCGCATGATGCGGTGAAATGATTAAGCGTACTATCCGGGCGTAACCTTGGCAGTCCTCCCTGCACATCAGGAGTGGATATAACTGGCCACACTCCAACAAACTCCGGATCATATTGATCTTTAAAATCCAGCGATCCATATTTGGGGTTGACCTGGAACCGCTGAATGGGCACTTCACCTCCTGCAGAAGAGTAAAATAGCCGGCCATAGTTGTCATGAGTAAGTCCCCATTGACCACCTGCACCATTTATCATCGTATCGGCCTTTAATATGCCATCCGAAAACCTGAATCGTATTGGCTCATATGTCATATAAATCCAATTATCTATATTCCAGTCTAAGCCGCTCCGCTGATGCTCCATATTGGCATCGTTAGCGGAATATTTTGAATTCTCATAAACTATTCGCTTTTGATCAGCTTTACCGTCGCCATCAGTGTCGCGATACGCGGCTACAGTTATCGTATTGGTTTCATTAACCAAAAGCTCATTATTCACCGATAGCATCATCCTGGGTAGCATCAGATTTTCAATAAAAACTGATCGCTTATCCATTCTACCATCATTATTGGTATCCTCAAGCATCACAATCCTGCTTGCAGGAAGGCGTTCACCAGTTGCATCCGCATCCTGCATGTAAGTAAGCATTTCGGCCACATACATTCGCGCATTGCCATCCCACGTAATTGCAACCGGTTCCTTAACCATGGGCTCATTGGCAACCAGTTCAAGGTGATAGCCTTTTGGCAGATTAAACCGTTTCATACTTTCTTCAGGTGACAAGTACTCTGGAGATGGATGAGGGTTAAACAGCCGCGCAGGATTGGAATCAAGAGAAAGCGAATTTTGGGATGTTGCGCAGGCATATATAAGCATAGCACCTAACAATGATCCCGACAATAGTACCAGGTAGTTTTTTTTCATCGCATCAAAATTTAGAAACCAAACACCGACTAATTAATGGATATATTCATTTTCATCATAAAAAAGAGATTCATGGGACTACCAGTAAATACCATACAAGGCCACAATTATACCTATCACGATAAGCGCTCCGACTGTAAAAGATGGTGAAGTTTTAAACATACTGCTATCCACTTCGAGTCCGTTCGCCTTAACTCCATTGCGGTTGTCGTACATGCTGATAAAATACATTGCAAATACACATATCAGAAACACAAATCCCATACGGTCAATGAAAGGTATTTCATAGACCCCGTTTGCGTTAGGTACGGCGAAGCCTGATGAGTACAGCGACTCCCAATTAATATATTCAGGTGAGACTTTGAAAAGAACTGAGAGAATAAACCCGCCTATAATGGCGAATAACGCTGCATTTGATGTGGTTTTTTTCCAGAAGAAACCCAGGATGAATGTGGCAAAAATACCTGGTGATACAAATCCGGTATACTCCTGTATAAATTGAAAACCTCCCTTTTTATCTATTCCTAAATAAGGTGCAATTGCTACCGCAAGTATCATTGAAATAACAATAACCCATCTGCCCACCTGCACCTGCTTCTTCTCGTCTGCAGCAGGGTTCAATTTCTTCTTATAAATATCAAGTGTGAATATAGTGGCGATACTGTTAGCCTTCCCCGCAAGGGAGGCAACTACTGCTGCGGTAAGCGCCGCGAAAGATAAGCCTTTCAAACCTACAGGAAGCAAGTTAAGCAGTACTGGATATGCACGGTCTGCTACCACTTCGCCATTGAGAGTCATTTCGGTTGTGAATACTCCCTCTTTATACAAAACAAATGCTGCGATGCCCGGCAAAACAACAATTACCGGCATCAGCAATTTCAGAAATGCCGCAAACAGAAGTCCGCTTCTCGCTGTATGAAGATCGGCTCCAAGTGCGCGCTGTGTGATGTATTGATTACATCCCCAGTAATTCAGGTTCACAATCCACATACCGCCTACAAGAATAGCCAGACCAGGAAGGTCAATAAAATAGGGATCATCCTTCTGGAAGATCATCTTGAAATGATCTGCGGAATTCTCAGTCATCAGTCTAAAGCCATTGAAAGGGCCGCTCGATCCATAGTGCTGGGCAACAAGATCCAGTGCAAGGTAGGTTGTTACCAGACCGCCTAATATTAAGAACACTACCTGGATAACATCGGTATAACCGATCACATTCATCCCGCCAAGTGTAATTACAATGGCAAAAAGGGCAAGCGCAATCATACAAAAGCCGAGATCAAGACCAGAAATACTGCTTATAGCAAGCGCACCCAAAAATAGAATTGATGTCAGGTTTACCACAACGTAAAGCAAAAGCCAGAAAACGGCCATGATCATGGCTACCGTATCGTTATACCTCGTTTGCAGGAACTGAGGCATAGTGTAGATCTTATTCTTTAAATATATGGGAATAAAAAAGACCGCTACGATGATAAGGGTTGCCGCGGCAAGCCATTCGTACGCAGCAATAGCAAGGCCCATAGTAAAGCCAGAGCCGCTCATTCCGATAAACTGTTCGGCCGAAATATTAGAAGCGATCAGGGAGGCTCCGATTGCCCACCAGGTTAAAGAATCTTTGGCAAGGAAATAATCCTTTGAATCTTCATGTTTCTTACGATTGTAAACATACAAGCCATAGGCGCTTACAATAATGAAGTAAATGAAAAATACAATGTAATCTGGTGTTTGCATTTTAAATGGATTGGTTAGATAAACGTAGGAAAAAAAAAGAATAAAGAGCAAAGAGCAAGGAGCAAAGATTCGGGGAAGGGAAGTTTGGAACAAAGAGCAAAGAGTAAAGAGTAAAGATTTGGGAGGGGGAAATTGCTTTGTCCATGTTAATTTGGCTGCGGTAAAGCTAAACTAAAAAGACGATTTTGAAATGGAGCAATCCCTGGTCTTTGTTCTTTGTTCCTTGCTCCTTAAGAAAGTGTCATCTCCCCTCTCAAATTCGTTTCAAGCAATTCCGCTATCCTTTTCTTGCTATTAAAATTTCCAAAAAGAAACATCAGCTTGGTTACAGCAGCTTCAAAAGTCATATCATAACCACTTACCACGCCCATCTCTTTGAGTTGCCTGCTGGTTTCATACCGGCCAAGCTCCACGGTACCCACCTTGCATTGCGAAATATTGAGTACTAGTTTACCATCTGCTATTGCAGTTCTGATCAGTTCAAGAAACCACTTCTCTGTCGACGTGTTCCCCGAACCAAAAGTTTCCATGATGATGGCTTTGCAGTTTGAAAATAAGGCTGCCTTCACAATTTCAGGGCTAATTCCAGGATAAAGTTTGAGCACGCCAATCTCACTATCCAGCTTTTTGTGAAATTTCACCGGTGCATTTCCAGGCTTCAAAATATCGTTTTTATTAAACTCCAGGTAAACGCCCGCTTCGGCGAGAACGGGGCAATTGGGCGATCTGAACGCTTCAAACTTGTCTGAATTGTATTTGAATGAACGGTTGCCGCGAAACAACTTGTAATCAAAATAGATGCAAACCTCCGGCACAATGGCTTTACCCCTGTATTTCGCCGCTGCGATTTCAAGGGCCGTTATCAGGTTTTCTTTAGCATCAGTTCTGATCCCGTTGACGGGAAGCTGAGAACCGGTTAAGATAATGGGCTTGTCGAGGTTCTCAATCATAAAACTTAATGCCGATGCAGTAAACGACATGGTATCTGAGCCATGAAGTATTACGAATCCATCATATTTCTCATAATTTTTCTGAATCAGGGAAACCAGTTCCTTGTAGATTTTCGGGCTCATATTTGAGGAGTCTATGAGCGGATCGAAGGAGTGTACCTTGAAATTATAGTCGAGCCTTTTCAGTTCCGGGACGTTATCAGTTATTTGATCAAAGTTGAAGGGAACAAGCACACCGGTTTTAGGGTCGGTGACCATACCGATGGTTCCACCGGTGTAAATTATCAATACGTTTGTCATCTATAATTGGTTGGGGGAAGTAAATATAGAAGAAAATTGAGAACGGAGGTTGAGAATGTACAGCTTAGAGGAAGCGGTATAAGAGAGTTGCTTCCGCTTTGAGCTTTAAGCTTTAAGCTTTTTGCTTTACCTTTGACTAAACACCGAAGATCGTCTTCGAATTTAAAGTAGTGATTCGGGCAACTTCTTCAATGGAGACTTGTTTAAGGTCAGCGAGCTTCTGAGCAACGTAGATTAAATAACTGCTTTCATTAGGTTTGCCACGAAAGGGAACTGGAGTCAGATAAGGAGAATCGGTTTCGAGGACGATATGCTCCAGACTAACGCTTGCTATAGATTTATCAAGTCCTGAATTCTTATAAGTTAACACCCCTCCAATCCCCAGATAAAAACCCATTTCAATTATTTTAGCTGCTTGTTCTGCAGTTCCTGTAAAACAATGAAAAATACCTCTCAATTTCTCACCCTGGAATTCCTTCAGGATCTCGAATATCTCATCAAATGCCTCCCGGCAATGAATTACGATTGGAAGATTTGATTCCATAGCCCAGGTAATCTGGTGTCTGAACGCTTCCTGCTGGAAAGGCAGAGTTGTTTTATCCCAATAAAGGTCAATACCGATCTCTCCTATTGCATAAATTTCGGTCTTATTTTGCTCTTGGCGGATAAGCGCTAATTCCTCCCCGTAATTCTCCTTTACATCACAGGGATGCAGACCCAGCATGGGGAAGCAGTTTTCAGGGTAAAGTTTAGCGAGGTTAAACACCTGCGGAACTGACGAAGAATCTACGTTCGGCAGAAATAAACGTGTGATATTATTTTCAAAAGATCGCTGCATCAACTGTGCAAGCTTTTCCGGATCGGCTTCGTAATATATATGAGTGTGGGTATCGGTGAGGATCATTGGGGCAAAATAGTAAAAATGGGCCGAATTTGAACCAGGAGCTAACCTGCCTGCCGGCAGGGAACCAAGAACCAGGAACCAAGAACCAAGACAGGCTACCCTTCAGATTAAAATTTCGATTAAATTAAATGTTATTAGGTAGCAGTAAAATGCTAAAAGAAACTCCTTTGAGTATATATCAATTATAAAACCCATTCTCAAGCCCCGGCCCAAATCCTGGCTCTTGGTTCTTGGTTCCTGGCTCTTACTTAATCAAGTGTTTCAACTGAATAATTTCCTTCTCCTCCAGATACCTCCAACGTCCGCGGGGAAGATCTTTTTTTGTGAGATTCGAATAAACTACACGGTCGAGCTTTACGACTTCATAACCAAGGCTTTCGAAAATCCGGCGTACGACCCGGTTCTTCCCGCTATGGATCTGTATCCCAACTTCCTTTTTACTGGCACCGGCAACATAACTAACCTGGTCAGGCTTGATCAAACCATCCTCAAGTTCAATTCCAAACGAGATTTTATTCAAATCACCCTGCGAAAGGCTTTTATTTAGCTCAACATTATAAAGTTTGGTAATGTTATTTTTTGGATGTGACAGCTTATCAGCAAGATCCCCATCATTGGTCATCAGCAAAAGCCCGGTTGTGTTACGATCCAATCGCCCTACAGGATAAATACGTTCTTTTGATGCCTTTTCCACCAGGCTCATCACTGTTTTACGCTCCTGCGGATCATCAGTAGTGGTTATATAGTCCTTAGGTTTATTGAGAAGGACATAAACCATCTTTTCGCGCTTAAGACTTTCGCCGTTATAACGTACCTGATCCTTCGCGGGATCTACTTGAAAGCCGAGCTCCGTAACTGGTTCCCCGTTTACAGAAACTACTCCTGCCGCAATCAGTTCGTCGGCCTTACGGCGGGAACAAATACCCGCATTTGCAATGAACCTGTTCAGGCGGATGAGACCGTCATCTTTAACTACAGCAGCTTTCTTACTTCTCTTATTATCGAATCGCTCTTCTGAACTCCATTTCTTGTCATCGCTCCTGTATTTTGGACGTTCAAATGGAGCTGAAGGCTCCGCAGAGCGGGATTTGAATGGCTTATCGTTAAATCTTTTTACAGGTGCATTTTTATCGCCAAACTTACCAACCCTTCCGGCAGATGACTTTCCTGATGAAGACTCACTTCTGTCTGAAAATGGCTTTCTTTCGCCTTGTGAACGGTCGCCGAATGCTTTTCTATCGCTGAATGATCTGTCGCCTGAAGGTTTTCTATCACCAAATGATCTGTCGCCTGAAGGTTTTCTATCGCCCGATGGCCTGTCGCCGTATGGCCTGCGTTCACCTTCCCTACGGTCTGAAAATGGCTTCTTTTCTCCCTGAGCGCGCTCAGAATAAGGCTTCCTTTCCGGACGATCAGTATTACCAGCAGATTTGCTAAAGCTTTTCGGGCTCCTTCTATCGGACGCAAATCCTGATTTATCGTCAGGCTTCTTGAATCCTGCTTTAAAAGGCTTCTTTGGATCATCCCCAAACAATTTCCTCTTAGTGCTGTTACTACCTTCGGTTCTGTCTGATTTGAAAGAATTGCTTTTTGAATCGGAACCAGGGGCAGATTTAAACGGCCTAGCAGATTTTTCGGATTTGTCGTCGCGACTGTTCCTTTTATTTTTGAATGGCATGATTAAATTTTAACTCTTAAAAGAGGACAACAAAGATAGGCAAAAATAAGGGAATAAGCGTGCTGAGGGGGCAAAAAATACCCTGGATAATAAACCAAGAAAACTAACCTTTATAGAAGTATTTTACAAGGGATAATTTATAACTATTTGATAATTAGATATATATTTTATACCTTTGTCTAAAATTATCGTATTTGGAACTAAAAAGAGAGGTAAAAATGATTAAGAAACACTTGACAATGTGTGCCGTAATGCTAAGTATATTTCTGGCCGCCAAGATGTTTAATTACAGTGCTCCGTCTTCAATCGCTAAACTGATTTATATTCGCGAAGAGCCGAAAAAAGCAATAATTCCCGTTGACACTTATTATAATTCACTAAGCTTCGCGGACGAAAATATCCCTGTTGGGGATGCACGTATTACGTCCAAAATGAAGAAGACGCTAAAAGCTCATTCTCATAGCAAACTTCAGACTTCAAAACTTCATAGCCACGCGTCTAAATGGTTCCCTATTATTGAACCAATTTTAGCTAAATATGGCATACCGGAAGATTTTAAATATATGCCTCTGGTAGAAAGCGGTTTGAAGGCCGGTGTATCGCCGAAAGGCGCCGCTGGTTTCTGGCAATTTATGCCGCAAACGGCACGCGATTTTGGATTACGTGTGAATGGAGATATTGATGACCGCAATAATATCCAGAAATCAACAGTTGCTGCTGCAAAATATATAAAAGCCTTATACCGTGAGTTCGACAGCTGGACCCTGGCAGCAGCTGCCTATAATATCGGGGAAGGAAGTCTTAAACGACAGATCAACCGCCAGAATCAGGACAACTATTTTAAAATGAAGCTCAACCGGGAGACCGCTTCCTATGTATATAAACTTATATCCATGAAGGAAATCATTGAAAACCCGACCCGCTATGGTTATACAAACAGGGCAAGCAAGTTGCTTGCAAAAGCTGACACGAAGAAAAAACCCGGATTTCCTTATCCGGTAGCAAAAGAAAATATACTTTTAAACAGCGAACTACTTATTAACTAACCAAAATACAGTTAATTGAAAAGGACCGGATTTATTCCGGTCTTTTTTGTTATAGTGCTTTTTTATAGTCAGGTATCCTTCGGAAGCCCGTGTTTTTCTGACCCTCAGCAAATAAACGATGGCAGAAAAAATCGCATCTTTGCATAAATTTTGAGTGAGTATTCAATTTATGAATAAATCTAATCCCGACCTGGGCGAGCAAAGTGAAGTTGAAGTTTTTGGTGCCAGGGTTCACAATCTAAAAAACATCGATGTTTCCTTTCCGCGTAATAAGCTGGTTGTTATAACCGGACTAAGCGGCAGCGGAAAATCTTCGCTGGCTTTCGACACGATCTATGCTGAAGGACAGCGTCGTTATATGGAAACTTTTAGTGCTTATTCACGCCAGTTCCTTGGCGGGATGGAGCGGCCCGATGTGGATAAGATATCAGGATTGAGTCCGGTTATTGCCATTGAACAAAAAACAACAAGTAAAAATCCGCGCTCAACGGTAGGAACAATAACTGAAATATACGACTTCATGAGATTGCTTTTTGCCCGCACAGGCGAAGCATATTCTTATGTGAGCGGCGAAAAAATGGAACGGATGACCGAGGATCAGATCCTGAAGAGTATCCAGGAAAAATTCGACGATCAGGCCATTAATATACTCGCACCCGTTGTTAAAGGGCGTAAAGGACATTACCGGGAACTATTTGAACAAATCCGCAAACAGGGTTATCTCAAAGTACGTGTAGACGGGGAAATTCTGGATATAACTCCAAAGATGCAGCTCGACCGTTACAAGATCCATGATATAGAAATGGTTATTGACCGGCTATTGGTCAGTCAAAACGACAGGAAGCGCTTGTACGAATCCATTCAATCGGCTCTTAAAGTGTCTAAGGGCATTATCAAAATCAGCGACAAAGAGAATAAAGAATACTTTTACAGCAAGTATTTGATGGATCCTATTTCAGGTATCTCGTACGATGAACCCCAGCCCAATACTTTTTCTTTTAACTCTCCGTATGGAGCCTGTGAACGCTGCAGCGGACTAGGTTATATTTTTGAAGTCGACAGGAATTCAGTTATTCCGAACCCTAAGCTCAGCATCATGCTGGGTGGGCTCGCTCCCTTGGGTGAATACCGTGAAACATGGGTCTTCCAGATCTTAAAAGCTCTCGCAAAAAAATACAACTTCTCGCTTTCTACTCCTATCGAGAAGATTCCCGAGGACATCATTGAAATCATCCTGAACGGTTCTCACGACATCGTCACAGTTCCGGTTGAATACAATAAATGGAATGTTCAAAATTACCAGCTTTCATTTGACGGTATTATTAAAATGCTCGAAGAACAGACTGAACGACGGGGTGATGATGTAGGTGAGGATCTTGAAAACTATCGTGCGCTACGAAAATGCCCTGAGTGTGAGGGCGCCAGGCTGAAAAAGGAATCTCTGCATATTAAAGTCGACAAGAAGAACATTTATGAGCTTGCTTGTATGGACATTGCGAATCTGTACAGCTGGTTTGAGCATTTGGAATCAAGGCTAAGTGAGCGGCAAAATACTATCGCCAGGGAGATCCTTAAAGAGATTCGCTCGCGTATTGGATTCTTACTGGATGTGGGATTAAATTATCTGACATTAGACCGTACAGCTAAAACCTTATCAGGCGGTGAGGCACAGCGCATAAGACTTGCTACTCAGATTGGATCGCAGCTGGTAAATGTACTCTATATCCTGGATGAGCCAAGCATAGGCTTGCATCAGCGCGACAATTCCCGGTTAATAGCGGCCTTAAAAAATCTGCGTGATATTGGAAATACTGTTCTGGTTGTAGAACATGATAAAGAGATGATCATGGAAGCCGATCACGTAATTGACATGGGTCCGGCGGCAGGTGAACATGGCGGTGAAGTGGTTGGCGAAGGCACTCCCAAACAGTTTTCAAAAGCCAACACTCTTACCAACGATTATATAAGCGGAAAAAAAGAAATTTCTATTCCGAAGGAAAGAAGGAAGGGAAATGGAAAATCACTGATCCTTAAAAATGTAAGTGGGAACAATCTAAAGAATGTTTCCGTGGAGTTTCCTTTAGGAAAATTAATCTGCGTTAGCGGAGTTTCAGGTAGCGGAAAATCAACCTTAATTGGTGAAACTTTATACCCGATCCTTAATCATCATTTCTTCAGAGCGAAGAAAAAGCCAATGCCCTATAAAAAGATTGAGGGCCTTGAACATATAGATAAAGTGATCGAGATCGATCAAACACCGATCGGAAGGACACCCCGTTCAAATCCTTCCACTTATACCGGGGTATTTTCGGATATCCGGAATCTGTATGTGATGCTTCCTGAAGCAAAGATCAGGGGCTATAAACCCGGGCGTTTTTCTTTTAACGTTAAAGGCGGGCGGTGTGAGACTTGCCAGGGTGCAGGTATGAAATTAATAGAAATGAATTTCCTGCCGGATGTTCAGGTACCTTGTGAGGAATGTTCTGGCAAGCGGTACAATCGGGAAACACTGGAAGTCCGCTACCGTGGAAAATCAATCAGCGATGTACTCGATATGAGTATAGAAGATGCTGTAGCATTTTTTGAACCTATCCCTTCAATTTACCGTAAGATTAAAACTCTGGCTGAAGTCGGGCTCGGATATATCCGGCTTGGACAATCCTCCACCACTTTATCAGGAGGAGAAGCCCAGCGGGTTAAACTTGCAACCGAACTTTCCAAGAAGGATACCGGCAATACATTCTACATACTTGATGAACCTACTACCGGACTGCATTTCGAAGATATCAGCGTTCTTCTTGGAGTTCTGAACCGTCTTGTAGATCATGGAAACACTATCCTGGTAATTGAACATAACCTTGACGTCATTAAGGTTTCGGACTGGGTAATTGATCTCGGGCCGGAAGGCGGCTCCGGTGGGGGTGAGATTCTTTTTGCGGGCTTGCCGGAGGATTTAATAAAGGTGAAGAAAAGCCATACGGGTAAGTACTTAGGGATTGAAATGAAAAGTAAGTAACTTTAAGGAAAGCGTGAGTAACAAGCCCGGCGCTTAATGTAACACAAAGAAAGCATAGGTTCTCGCAAACAGCGCAAAGTGATATTGGAGAAATTGCAAGGTTTTACAGTTGTTTTCCACCCTGCCTCAGCGTCCTTTACGTTGAACTCTGCGCCCTGCGTTAAAAAATACTTGCCTAAGGCAAGTCACCTAAATTAAGCAGTATGCAAAACCTCCTTACCTCCCAACAAATCCGTGATGCAGATGCCCACACCATCTCAATCAAACCCATAAGCTCTCTCGACCTTATGGAAGCGGCATCAATTGCCTTTGTCAAAGAATTTGTAAATGAGGTTCCGGATAAGAACATACCAATTAGTATCTATTGTGGTACGGGCAATAATGGGGGTGATGGATTAGCTGTTGCGCGTCTGCTTTTTCAAGATGCTTATAAAATTATCCATGCCAAGATTGCACGATTTTCTGATAAATCGAGTCCGGATTTTGCTGCAAATCTGGAACGTTTAAAATCAACGGGAGTGCGTATAACTGAGCTCGATGAAACAGCCAAAATTTCAGGTGAAGAATCAGAAGTAATTATCGACGCTTTGCTAGGTTCGGGACTAAACAAGCCCATCGAAGGACACCTAAAAATACTGATTGACAAGATAAATAAGCTGCACAAGAAAATCATATCAATTGACGTTCCAAGCGGCTTTCCCGCCGAAGGAATTATTGACCCGAATGCCACAATCATAAAAGCCTCTCTTGCAATTTCCTTCCAGCGCGCTAAGATAAATTTCTTTCTTCCCGAATCAGCCAACGCCGTTGAAAGATTCAAAGTCGTACCTATCGGGCTTGACGAAAAATATATCCAGTCACTTTCAAGTCCCTGGAAGATGGTAGTTGAAGGTAATATCAAACAGCTCTTAAAACCACGGAAGGCATTTACTCATAAAGGCACATATGGCCATGCGCTTATCATCGCCGGAAGCAGGGAAACTATGGGCGCAGCGTTGCTTTGTGCCAGCGCCTGTTTACATTCGGGCGCGGGTCGTACCACTGCGTGTATACCTGAAAGTGGATTCAATGCACTAAATACACGTACGCCGGAAATCATGACAATGGAAAGGAATGACTTCATACCAATAAGTATGTTAAGTGAATTTTCTTCAATTGCTATAGGTCCGGGGCTTGGGACAGACGACGAAGCATTTTTAATAGTGCGAAGCATTTTGACCAATCACGACAAGCCAATTGTACTGGATGCTGATGCTTTAAATATTATTGCTATGAAGCCTGAACTTCTTAAGCACCTCCCGGCAATGAGCATTCTTACACCGCACATGAAAGAATTTGACCGGATGTTCGGGGAGCACAATTCATGGTGGGAACGAGTTGAAACAGCCCGCAAAAAAAGCATTGAATTTAACATCGTCATACTTTTAAAAAATCAATACTCGTTTGTTGTGCTTCCTGACGAAAATGTGCTGATCAATCCTACTGGTAACGCGGCTATGGCAGTGGGCGGAATGGGTGATGTACTAACTGGTATGATAGTGAGTTTCCTTGCACAAGGATACACGCCCGAAAACGCCACCATACTCGCGTGTTTTATTCATGGCAGAGCAGGAGATGATTTAAGGAAGGAGGGGATGAATAGTGTTCTACCGGGAAGATTAATTGAAAGCCTGCCTTTTATTATAGGGAAATACAGCTCTCAATTTGCGCCCGATATACCCCCATCTACAGCCGGCGGGGGATAGCATGGCGGATAATTGCCGTTTCAAAAATCAAACAGATGTTTTTCCGCATGATAAGAAGAACGTACCAGCGGTCCGCTTTCTACATACCTGAATCCCATTTCCAGTCCTAAAGATTTGTATTTGGCGAATTGTTCTGGTGTGATCCAGTCAATTACAGGATGGTGATTTCGTGTGGGCTGAAGGTATTGGCCTAAAGTTAAAATATGAACTCCTGCTTCAAGCAGATCCCCCATTGCTTCAATAACATCGGCTTCAGTCTCGCCCAAGCCGAGCATTATCCCGGATTTGGTCCTTAGTCCGGCCTGGTTAATTAGACGCAAACACTCGAGGCTGCGGTCATATTTCGCCTGTATCCGAACTTCCTTTGTTAAACGGCGAACTGTCTCAAGATTATGGGAAACTACTTCAGGCCGCACGGCTAGTACACGTTCAAGATTTTCCCAGATACCGCGAAAATCCGGAAGAAGTGTTTCCAAAGTAGTGTCAGGACTTTCACGGCGGATGGCATTTATCGTTTCAGCCCAAATTGTTGAACCACCGTCTTTCAAATCGTCGCGATCTACTGACGTAATTACGCAGTGCCTGACCTGCATCAGCTTGACTGAATTAGCAACCCGGTCAGGCTCTTCTATATCCACAGCCTTGGGCCTTCCGGTAGCTACGGCACAAAAAGAACATGAGCGGGTACAAATATTCCCCAAGATCATAAACGTGGCTGTACCGGCTCCCCAGCATTCTCCCATATTGGGGCAGTTGCCACTTTCGCAAATCGTATGAAGCTTATGGGTATCCACAAGACTTCTTACATGCGCATATTCTTTTCCGACAGGAAGCTTAACACGCAACCAATCAGGTTTACGCTGCACTTGACTTGCTGGAACAACCGGGAGATCGATCATGGTACAAAAGTAAGGAAAAGTTGTACGTTTTACGTTGTCCGTTTTACGTTTTAGTTGTAAGTTGTATGTCATAAGTACCTGCACGCTGTAAATGAGCACTTATTTTTGGAACAAAGAGCTAAGAGCAAAGACTCCAGCGTAACTTAATACCCAAAGTGATCCAATAATCACGACCACTAAAACGCGATGCTTCGAGTAGGTCCATCAAAACTCGAAATTTGTCCTTACCTGTGACCTGTCCCTGATCTTTACTCCTTGTTCCTTGCTCAATAATTCCGAAAATTGCTAAATTCGCTCTCACCAATAACAATCCCCATGGCAACTATACAGACCACCTACCTCGGCGAACTCAGAACAGAGGCTACGCACGTATATTCAGGAAATAAAACAATTACCGATGCTCCGCTTGATAATCAGGGGAAAGCGGAATCCTTTTCGCCAACAGATCTTCTCACAGCATCGCTCGGAAGTTGCATGATCACCATCATGGGCATTGCAGCAAGGGAGCATGGAATTAATATAGAAGGAACTACATGCACACTTACAAAAATAATGGCTTCCGATCCCCGCAGGGTGAGTGAGATCCAGGTGGTTCTAAACTTCCCGAAAGGGGATTATACTGATAGGGAAAAAGCAATCCTTGAAAGATCAGCGCTTACCTGTCCGGTAGCGAAGAGTTTGCATCCGGATTTGGTACAGAAGGTGACGTTTAATTATTAAGTAAGCGGATTGTTAGTTGTTAGGCAAATCGTCTAGTCGCCCCAGTCTAACAACTAACCACTAATCACTAACCACTATCTGTTCAGCCAGTTCCTCCGCCGAGATCTCTCCGTGCGAAGTTTCATAAACACATTCCCCGCCTTTGATAAGCAGTAGCTGAGGAGACTCGTGATGTACCTGAAAAATCTCTGCAATTTTGTTTGAGACCTCCCTGTGGGCGATTAGATCAAGAAAATAGAGAGGAGTTCCTTCAGGAATTGCGGTCCAGTCAAATTCGAATCTTTTACGGGCCATCATGCTGATTGAGCAGCGCGTACTGTGTTTGAAAATTGCAGAATAACCTGTCGCGGCCTTAATTTCCTGCAACTGGTCAAGGTTAGTTAATTGAATCCAATTCATTTTTCTTATAGATATGATGATACCGTAATTCGTCTTTTTTCAGAGTACAAATTTACGATAGACCCGCCGAACAGATATAACGCGGATGTCAAATAAAGAAAAGATAAACAGATTTTTGTTTTAACGCCTTGATTTTGGATAGGTACCGTAAGCTGGGCAGAGCTTGGATGAGCATGCCTGTAACAAGGTAGTAGCTATAAATAGTGCGAGGATGCCGACAATTAATTTCTTCATTATCTATGATACGGTTTTTTGAATATACGTAAATCAGCTCAAATAGTTATAACTTTATAATTAATTAATCTAGCGAAGCCTTGATGGCCGCCATCATTATTGCCGTAACCGCGGCCTCTTCGCCTTTGTTACCGTGCTTTCCACCTGCCCTTTCTTTTGCCTGCTGCAAATTATCTGTCGTTAGAACACCAAAAATTACAGGCTTATTATACTTAACAGCGACATTGGTGACGCCATTAGCAACAGCATTACAAATGAAGTCAAAGTGACGCGTTTCACCCTGAATTACACAACCCAGGCAGATAACAGCATCTACCTTTTTTGCAGATAACAAAATATCGGCACCAGACGTAAGTTCGAAACTTCCCGGGACTTGTACTTCAATAATATTCTCAGGTAATGCACCATTTTTTATAAGAGCGGAATAGGCCCCATCATATAATGCGCCGGTAATCTCCGCATTCCATTGGGATACAACAATCCCGAAACGGAAAGATTCTGCGGAAGGAATCTCTATATGAGAGAAATCGGAAAGCCCTTTTAGATGTGTAGCCATAGCCTTTAAAAAGCAAATGGCTGTCAGCGGAGCTAACAACCATTTAGATAATAATTTGAATTACTTTACCTGTGTTTCGGCACGGGCGATATAAGTCTCAATAGTAGATGCTTCGAAGCTCTCCGGGAAATCGGTCTTAATTTTATTATACGCTTCAGCCGCAGAGCTGAATTCTTTTTGCTCTTCGTAAACCAATCCTAATTTTTTAAGAAATAGCGGGCTTGTGAAAGAGTTTTTACTTTTGTCGGCAGCTTTTTTATAATATGTTACCGCTTTGCCATAGTCTTTAAGTTCGCTGTATGCATCTCCAAGCATTCCCAGAACCAGCGGATCGATAACCGGACTGCCCGTGCTGCTATATTTACCCAGAGCATCAACTGCCTTTTGGAACTCCCCTTTTTTGAGGTACAATCCTCCAAGGTAGGCGTTAGCGATATTTGCTGATTTAGTGTTTGAATATTCATCGGCAATTTTCTCAAACCCAGGATAAGATCCGTCACCGGAAATTGCCCGGTCGCTTAATGAATCTATAGCTGCGTATTCCTCAGCTTTGAACATTTCATTAGCTGCTTTTTCGGCTCTTGGGGCGAGGTAAAACTTCTGGTATCCTACATATAATAATATCAGGGCAACAATGGCTATTCCAATTACAGCTAAGCTTTTTGAATTTTCCTGAACAAACTTGCCGGCATTCCCAAGCGGATTTTCAGCTTCGGGTAAATTTTCGTTTTGAGTTTTTGACATTTGTCTTTAAAAATAAAAATCCGTTCCACCGAAACGAATTATCCGCAAAAATACATTTTTCGCAGTAAGTATCAACTTTTAAATCAGGGAGATTCGATTTTTTTTACTGTAATGGCTAAAAGCCTCCGAAAAGAGTAAATTTGCAGAATCGCCTTCAGTTTGCGAATGTATGTGGCTCCAAAAACTATCTGTTATTAATTTCAAAAATTATTCTGAAGCGGAATTGACCTTTTCTGAGACCGTCAACGCCTTTACAGGAAACAACGGGGCAGGAAAAACAAACCTGCTGGACGCTATACATTACCTTTCCCTCTGCAAAAGCTATTTTAACCCTATAGACAGCCAGCAGATCAAGCAGGGCGAAGACCTGTTCATGATCCAGGGGAGTTTTAAAAAAGATAAGAAGGATGAAATCATCTATTGCGGCTTAAAAAAGACGCAAAAGAAGGTCTTTAAACGAAATAAAAAAGAGTACCAACGGCTGGCAGATCATATTGGCTCCTTTCCCCTGGTCATGATCTCTCCGAATGATATCAGCCTGATCATTGAAGGCAGCGAAGAGCGCAGGAAATTTATTGACAATGTGATTTCTCAAACTGACAGTTCTTACCTCGATGAATTGATCATCTATAATAAGAATTTATTAAACCGGAATGCACTTTTACGACAGATCGCGGTTTCAGGAAGATATGATCCATCACTAATGGAAATTTATGATGAGCAACTGATTCTTTCAGGTACCAGGATATTTGAAAAACGCATGGCTTTTATGCTGGAATTCCGGAATATCTTCAACAAACACTACCGTTATCTTAGCGAGGATGCAGAAGAGGTGGAGCTGATTTACGAATCTCCCCTGCTTCAAACCGACTTTGCTTCCCTGTTAAAAAGAAACCTGGAGCGCGACCGCATACTTGAGCGGACAACGGCTGGCATACATAAAGATGAGCTCAGCTTTACCATTCATGGGATGGCTCTTAAGAAATTTGGCTCACAAGGCCAGCAGAAGTCTTTTTTAATTGCTCTCAAATTAGCTCAGTACTCCTTCCTTCACCAGCAAAAAGGATTTGAACCGCTGCTGCTGCTTGATGACATTTTTGATAAGCTCGATAATAAACGCACTACAAAGCTGATGCAGATGGTATCTGATAAGGACTTCGGGCAGATCTTTATAACGGACACGAGCAGGGAAAGAGTGGAAAATCTCTTTAATGAACTCGGAGTTGGAGTGAGTATATTTGATGTGGAGAAAGGATTAATAAGTTGACACCCGATAGCTATCGGGTTGACAGTTGCCTACGTACCTAATCGGAAAAATACTCGTAACTTACCAGTCAACTCTCCATCCTCCATCCTCCACTTTCAACTCAGTAAAAAATGGGCCGTACAAACGATAAACCTCTAAAAGAAGTCATTGAGCAAATGCTCAATGTATATAAGCTGAGGCGAAAGTTTGATGAAACATCCCTGATCGTAGCCTGGCCCGAAATGATGGGAAATGCCGTTGCAAATCGCACAAAAGATATTTTCATACGTGACAGGAAACTGTTTATCCGTCTCGAATCGGCAGTTATTAAAAATGATCTGATGATGATGCGATCAAATATTATAGAGAAGATGAATGAGCGGGCGGGGAGCAGTATTATTGATGAGATTATTTTTCTTTGAGGTCGGAGGACTGAGGTCGGAGGTCGGAAGTCTGAAGTCTGAAGCAGGAAGTGGGAACGACGCCCGACGGTAAGAAGCAACGTTTTGGGGAAGTTCGAAAATATACGTCAAGCCAGGCAACGGGTAACTGGCAACGGGTAACTGTGCTCCATTTCAATTAACGTTAACCACTCCGGTTAAGTCCATTCTTTAATAAAAGGTAATACAAAACCGTCATAAAGAAGGCAATCGAAAACGCCTTCAGCACAAATAGCCCGTCGATTTTGGTATCCCATCCGCCGTAATAAGCTATTGCGCCTGGCACGATCAGCATCACCAGAAAAAAAATCAGGAAGCGGGTCTCGTATATCCTCATGTAGTCTAAAATACAAATCGCCCTGGAAATGGCCGGACCAACCAGGGCGATTCGGGATTAATTTCTAGAAACGTTCGAAAGCTGTAAAGAAGAAACTTCCTTCGATTTGCGCGTTCTCGTCAGAGTCGGAACCGTGAACCGCATTTGCGTCAATTGACTTTGCGTATTTATTACGGATAGTTCCAGGCTCAGCTTTTGATGGGTCAGTAGCGCCGATTAGTTTGCGGAAATCTTCAACGGCATTGTCTTTTTCAAGAATTGCCGCTACGATCGGTCCTGAAGACATAAAGCTTACCAGGTCATTATAGAAAGGGCGTTCCCTGTGGATGCCGTAAAATTCGCCTGCGATCTCACCGCTTAAACGGGTGTATTTTAAAGCAATAACTTTAAATCCGCCTTTAATAATATCATCTAAAATAGCTCCGGTGTAGCCATTGGCTACAGCATCGGGCTTAATCATAGTAAAAGTTCTGTTCGTTGCCATGTTGGTATTTGAAATTTGCTGCAAAAGTACGGCTAATAAATCAAAGACTAAAGGATTTTCACAAATCGCCTACGTGTAATCAGTAATTTTGATAGCTTTGCATTTCTTTAAATTTACATGTCAGATTTATTCCCTCTTAAAGAGTTATTAGCTGAACCAAAGCACATTGTGATAACTACTCATCACAAGCCTGATGGCGATGCCATGGGCTCGTCTCTTGGATTATATAATTACCTCGTTCAAAAGGGACATTTTGTACGCGTGATCACGCCCACGGACTACCCTGTCTTTCTGCAGTGGCTTCCGAATAACCCGGAGGTAATCATTTTCACAGAAAAGCCTGACGAATCCAAAGATCTGATAGCAAAGGCAGACCTTATTTTCTGTTTAGACTTTAACGCGCTTTCGCGGATCAACGAGCTAGGCGATCTGGTTCGTGACGCTAAAGGAAAGAAAGTAATGATTGATCATCATCTTGAACCGGAAGGTTTCGATGATTTCCGGCATTGGACAATTAACGTGTGTTCAACGGCTCAACTGATCTACGATTTTATCGTCACAATTATGGACGAGAAGGATCTTATAAACAAGGATGTAGCTACCTGCCTTTATACAGGTATCATGACAGATTCGGGTTCTTTTCGGTTTCCTACAACCACAGCCGATGTTCACCGTATCGTTGCGGAGCTTATTGAGTGCGGTGCAGAAAACTCCAAAATACATCAGCTTGTCTACGATAATTTCTCTGAGAACAGACTTCGGTTTTTAGGGCACTGTTTGCTCAACAAACTGGAAGTATTTCCGGAATATAAATCAGCTATTATTGCTATCCGCAAAGAAGAGCTTGAAAAATATCAAATATCAACCGGCGATACTGAAGGAGTTGTCAACTACGCCCTTTCCATAAACGGAATACGCCTTGCTGTTATGATAATTGAACGTCCTGATAAAGTTAAACTATCGCTACGTTCTACAGGAGATTTCCCTGCTAACGAGATCTGTAAAAAATATTTCAACGGCGGCGGACACCGGAATGCGGCAGGCGGTTTTTCTGATGACCCCATTGATATTGTAAGAGAAAAATTTAACACTATCTTTCCAGAGTATAAACCCTTATTAATACAATAACATACAAGCAGCAAATGCTTAATTAAACCAGAAATAATCTATAACGAATAAAAAGACAATGAAGAAATTAGTAATCGTGTTAGGTATAGCAGTAACTGCATTTACCGGATGTAACAAGTTTGAAAAAGGTGAAGGAGATATGATGTATAAGATCCACACCGACAAGGATGGCGAAGCGATCAAAGAAGGTGATTTTGTAGCATTTAAGGCCATAGAGAAAACCGAGGGAGATTCTGTTTTATACAGCTCGTATGATTATGACCGTCCTTCTTTACTAGTAAAAGAAAAGTCGGTATTCAAGGGAGATCTTTTTGCGGCTCTCGGACTTTTGAGCGAAGGCGACAGTGCGACATTTAAGATCAATATTGATTCAATGGTAATGAAGATGGGCCGTCCGCAGCCGGCCGATACTACAGCAAAATACCTTATTTACACAATCAAAATTGACAAAGTAATCCCTAAAGGTAAATTGTCAGACAGCTTGTTCAGAGGCAAGATCGACGCATTCCTGAAAGCGGAAATGGACCTTGCTAAAAGCGGAGAAACTGCAAAAATCAAGAGTTATGTAGCTTCTAAAAGTTTGAAACCAACAGTTACGGGATCCGGGTTGAATTATGTAATAACTAAAGAAGGCAGTGGTCCTAAAGCCAGACCCGGCGACACCGTACTTGTACACTATACCGGATCATTTTTGAGCGGAAAGGTCTTTGACAGCAGTCTTCCGGACGTGGCTAAGAAGAGCGGAACGTTTAATCCAAGCCGAAACTACGAGCCGCTTAAAATGCCTGTAGGAATGCAGGGTTCTATCCCGGGATTTGAAGAAGCACTATTCCTGCTTCCAAAAGGAGGCAAAGCAACTGTGGTTCTTCCCTCTAATTTAGCCTATGGCGAGCAGGGAAATCAAGGAATTCCTCCTTTCACACCGCTTGTTTTTGAACTGGAGATGATTAATATTATCCCGCCTAAACCAGGTTCAGTTATAGCTCCGCCGCCGCCAACCGCTCCGCAGCAATAAGATTAATTTTATTTAAAAACCCCTTTCAGAGATCCTGGAAGGGGTTTTTTGTTGGGTAATATTTCTCAGGAAAAGCTCTTCGACACCCTACCCGCGCCAGCGGGGGGAACTAGACGCCTATGCCGGGCAAGAAAAAAGCCAACGGGAAATAAAT
Organism: Bacteroidota bacterium; assembly: GCA_040385405.1. Lineage (GTDB taxonomy): Bacteria > Bacteroidota > Bacteroidia > Sphingobacteriales > Sphingobacteriaceae > Daejeonella. The sequence goes on from JAZKHM010000110.1 coordinate 22,427, forward strand.
CCCAGGACGAATAGGCGCCATGCTATATCAGCGCCTTCGACTTCTCTATAACCTCCCTATAATATCCTTCATAAACCGGCAGTATAAGTCCGAGATCAAATTCATTGGCACGATTCAGAGCACCTTCTTTAAATTGGGCGAGGCGACTGTCATCTTCCAATATATATATCGAATGCTCAGCCATTGCATCAATATCTCCAACATTATCCATGAAACCGGTCACGCCATTAACATTCAGTTCTGGCAATCCGCCCGCATTAGAAGTGATAACAGGGACTTTGCAGGCCATAGCCTCTAGAGCTGCCAGTCCGAAGCTTTCAGACTCTGACGGCATTATGAACAGATCAGAAACAGATAAAATTTCTTCAACCGCATCCTGCTTGCCCAGGAAACGGACATTATCCGAAATCTCCAGATCCCTGCACAACTGTTCGCAATACACCCTGTCAGGCCCGTCACCAACCATCAACAGCTTGGACGGTATTTTCTTCTGAATTCTTTCGAAAATATGGATCACATCCTGCGTTCGTTTTACTTTTCTGAAATTGGATGTGTGAATTATTATTCTCTCATTATTAGGCGCAATAGCTATCTTAAAGTGATCTTTCGCCTTCAGGCTGAACCTGCTCATATCGATAAAATTCGGGATAACTTTAATATCCTTTATAATATCAAAATGTTTGTAAGTATCCTCTTTCAGGTTTTCTGAAACAGCTGTCACTCCGTCAGACTGATTAATGGAAAAGGTAACTACCGGTTTATATGTAGGATCTTTCCCCACAAGGGTTATATCTGTTCCGTGAAGCGTGGTTACCACGGGAATATGAATACCATAGGTTGCCAGAATCTGCTTAGCCATAAATGCCGCCGATGCATGCGGAATGGCATAATGTACATGCAGAAGATCTAGTTTTTCAAACCTCACTACATCTACCAGTTTGCTTGCCAATGCCAGCTCATACGGCGGATAATCAAATAAAGGATAGTTTGACACAGAAACCTCGTGGTAATAAAGGTTTGCTGAAAAGAAGTCGAGGCGTGCCGGTTGGCGGTATGTTATGAAATGAACCTGGTGGCCGTTATCTGCCAGCGCCTTTCCTAATTCAGTGGCCACTACCCCGCTGCCTCCAAAGGTGGGGTAACATACAATTCCTATCTTCATTTCTTAATTGGTTCTTTTCATGAGATAAGCTCCGCAATTAACGTATGCGAGATAAAAATCTCAATGATGCAAAGTAAATTGATTTGAAGGATATTAATGTAAATATTATGTAAGAATACTGTGTTGGAAAGCCAAGTATCAAGTATCAAGACATCCACAAAGCGTTTCAGCTCTTTCCTTTTAATATTGCTTCGTAGATCTCATCCTGAATTCTTTCGCGGATATTGAGTTTCGATAATTTATTTGTGACGCTTGGATTTACCCTGTTCGATAGAAAAATGTATATAAGGTTATATTTTGGGTCGACCCAGACACATGTGCCGGTGTAGCCTGTGTGGCCATATGTTTCGGACGAGGCGAGTCTGGAAGGGAAACCCTCCTTGCTTTTAGGATCCCAGCGATCAAAGCCCAGCCCTCTGCGGCTCACCCCGGATTGCTTTGCCGTGAACATTTTAATGGTTTCCGGTTTAAAATACTGTTTGCCACCATAGCTGCCGCCATTTAGGAGCATCTGGTAGAGTATTGCAAGGTCATTTGTACTGGCAAATAAACCGGCGTGACCTGCCACACCGCCCGCCATAGCTGCGCCCTGATCATGAACATAGCCATGAACTAAGGCTTTACGGAATTTATTGTCGTGTTCGGTTGGAATGATATTTTCCTTTTCAAAACGATTTCTGGGGTTAAATCCAGCGCTGGTCATGCCGAGAGGCTGGTAAAATTGAGTTTGCACATAGTCTTCAAGAGGCGTCCCGGATTGCCGTTCAACGATTTCCTGCATAAAATACATGCTCAAATCGCTGTAAACGTAAGTTCCCTTTTTGGCGAGTGCCGATTTTAACATTGCCGGCCACATCACGTCCCAAAAATATCCTTTCCGGAGAAAATAGCTTTCAGTAACTCGTGTTGGAAAAGCAGCTGATGAATCGCGGCGGCGATCTCCTGCCGTAAGTTTCATATGAAAAGGAATGTAAGGAACCAGCCCGGCCTGATGAAGCATTAAATCACGGACACGTATCAGGTTCTTATTTGTTTTCCTTGCCCGGGGAATATATGCGCCTGCAATAGTGTCAAGTTTGAGCTTGCCTTCTTCATAGAGCCGCATCACGGCAATCGTTGTAGCTGATGTCTTAGTCAGGGATGCGAGGTCATAAATATCTGTAATTTTTGAGGGATTAGGATCAGTATAGCTATGGGTTCCATAAGCTTTATTAAAGATCACCTTGTTATCTTTAATAACCATCACAGCGATACTTGGTGCGGCCTTCTTTCTGATCGCCTCTGCAGCTATCTTATCAATGCCTTTCATGTCGGCAATGTTAACACCCGCGTCTTCAGGAACGGAATATTTTAAGCGGACAGCATTCGTAGAAAAACCGGCTCCGATCTTGTACTTAGACGAGACATCCTGTTTTAGCCTCCCAATCGCGCCTACTCCCCCAAAGATAAGCTGTGCTGCGAAAACTGCAGATTCGTGGGAGTCCTTCTCTGACCATATTATCGGAGCCTCTACCAGATTAAGCATGGCCAGTCTTCCTACGTCACCCACGAGATTCAAAATTACCTGCTTGCTTTTCTGGCTTTTCAAAATAAAAGACATTGTAGCAGGATTATCCAGAGACCGGTCTGTAAGCTGTATAATAAGCGTAGTGAATGGTTCGAGCTCTGCACTTAATTCATCCAGGTCCCGTACCCCTGAAGTCCCCTCCACAACTGAATAGCTATTTACAAGCGCATACTTTGTTAGGATGCTGTCAAAAACTGAGGCGTGGCCGGACCCCATATCCACACTTGCAATCTTTAATTCCTCCAAGTTTTTCAGAGGAATTTCTTGCGCTGAATTATTAAGGAGCACGGCTGAATGCTCTACACTTCGCTGTGCGCTGACATATTGTTCGTTATAGCGGTGTTCAGCGGATGGCGTGCAGGCCGCAATGAACAAAATGCAAGATACAGACGCAAATAAGACCGTTAAATTTATCTTCATTATCTGGAGTAAACGTTTTCTCCATTAATAAAAGTCTTTAATACCCTGGTTTTAAATAATCCCGACTCTGCGGCTGTCATAATATCCCGGTCAAGAATTACGAAATCTGCAAACTTTCCTTTTTCAATACTGCCTTTTTCCTTTTCTTCGAAATTTCCTTTTGCCGCCCAAATTGTCATGCCGCGAAGCGCCTCTTCGCGGTTTAGCGAGTTCTCTACCTGATATCCTTTTGCCGGATAGCCTTTCAGATCTTTTCTAGCTACCGCCGCATAAAATGTGTACATAGGATTAATATTTTCAACCGGAAAATCGGTTCCTAATACTATCCAGCCATTCTGATCGAGAAGCTGTTTAAATGCATATGCACCTTTTACCCGATCGGCGCCAAGCCGGTCACCTGCCCAGTACATATCTGATGTGGCATGAGTGCTTTGAACAGAAGGGATGACATTATTCTCGCCAAACAGCTTAAAATCAGCTTGATTAACCACCTGTGCATGTTCAATTCTCCAACGGCGGTCATTCTTGCCCTTAAGCACTTTCGCATAAACATTCAATATCTCGCGGTTTGCAGAATCTCCGATAGCATGCGTGTTCATTTGAAAACCTCTGTCAGCAATTGACTGGGCTACTTCGGCATAGTGACTTTTATCTCGTAACAAAAATCCCGTCGATGCAGGTTTGTCACTATAGGGTTTCAGCAAGCAGGCACCCCGCGATCCCAGTGCTCCATCGGCGTATACTTTAAATGAACTGACATTCAACCTGCTGGTTTTGACAGCTCCATTTTTAAACAGGTAATCGTAATTTCCCTTATTGTCTGAGAGCATCCCGTAAATCCGCATTTTAAGCTTGTCATTTTTCTGAAGCTCATCAATTACAGGCACAAGGCTATGATCAATGCCACAGTCGGTTACACTCGTTAATCCAGCGGCAAAGCAATTTTTCTGTGCATCTAACAGTGCCTTCTGTATCTGTTCTTTATCTGCTGGGGGAATCTTAGCGTAAACCAGCGCCTCAGCATTATCCACCAAAATACCTGTCAACCTGCCATTAACAGTTTCAATTTCGCCGCCGCTAACTAGCTGACCTGGCTTAATGCCGGCCATGTCAAGGGCGGTTTTATTCGCAATCGCTGCGTGGCCGTCTACGCGGGATAAAATGACTGGCGTGTTAGGAAACAGCTCATTGAGCTTCTGGTTATCCGGAAATTCTTTAACGTCCCAGTCGTTTTGATCCCAGCCCCGGCCCACAATCCAGTCAGGGTTATTTTCTTTTGAGAAGGTTAGTAGCCTGGCCAATATTTCTTCCCAGCTTCTGGTGCCGGTAAGATCTGCATCCTGCAGACCTTCCCCATAACCGTAGAAATGTGAATGGCCATCAATAAAACCGGGGTATATCGCTTTGCCGCCGGCATCTATTTTCTTCCCTGAATATAATTTTAACATGTCTTCGGATCTACCCAGGTCAATGATCTTCCCGTCTTTAACAACAAAAGCTTCAACGACAGAGAATTTCTCATCAACTGTATAAACTTTTGCATGGTGAATAATCAGGTCGGCATCTTGTTTTGAGGAGCATGCGACTAAGAAGGGAAACAAAGCAAAGAGAAAAAATTTCTTCATGTGGTTGGGTGAGCTTTAATTAGGATGTAAATATAAACCAAGAAAAGAGAAATAAACTGTCCTTATTTCTCGTGAATTACTTCGTTTTGCGGCCATAAGGTCTGTTTTTCAGACGAACCATATTTTCACAAGTGTCCTCAGGCTAAGAAAAATAAGTAATAGACCTACTAAAACAGTAATCGGTTTTCTTGGGATTTTATTGACAAGATAAGCCGACATGGGGGCAGCAACTACCCCTCCGATTACTAAACCCGCAATTAAAGGCCAGCCGCCAATACCATCGAAGAGTATGAAAGTTATGCCGCTGGCAAATGAAATCCCAAATTCAGCAGTATTTACAGATCCTATTGTATACCTGGGATTTCTTCCGCGACCCATGAGGGTAGAAGTGACGATTGGACCCCAGCCCCCGCCCCCTATTGAATCCATAAAACCTCCAAATGCCGCCAAAAAACCGATGGCTTTTGTTTTCTTTTTTTGAATGTTTCGGCGCAAACCCTTGATGATTATAATCACTGCTAAAATAATCATGTAAATAGCAATGAATGGCTTAATTATATCCCCATTTATTACATCTGCCAGTAAATATGCCCCCAATACAGAACCCGCAACACCTGGGATAAGCAGGTTTAGTACCAGCTTTTTATTAATATTCTTAAACCTGTGATGAGAAATTGCAGAAGCTCCGGTAGTAAACATCTCAGCTACATGAACACCCATACTGCTTGTCGCGGGTGGTACTCCGAACGAAATCAAAAATGAGGTAGAGGTTGCTCCATAACCCATACCTAAAGTTCCGTCAACCATCTGAGCAAATATGCCAATGCACAGGAATATCAGGAAATTGAAGTCCAGCCCATTCCTGATTCCTGCGAACGAAAAACTTTCGTGATAATTGAAAACTAATATCAGCATCAAGCCAACCATTAATACAATAGGTATTGCATACCATAGATGCTGTACAGATTTCGACCGGCGTTCTGCAGCCTTAATGCGTTCCAAGTTTTCTACACTCATCTTATTAGATTTGAATTTTATGATATATGGTTAACCGGATTATGTTTTTTTCAAAAAATTGATTAGTTGTTGCTCTTTGCTGAAAAAGATGGAGAAAACCCAGTTCAGCAGATAGATTTTCTATAAGCCCTGTTTCTAAGCCACTATAAATTCTGTTCTGATCGAATCGCCTGTCAGCAAACCTGCTTCCGGAATTGATCATAATTTCATTTGAGAATTTTGCAGTTAAGGGAATTTTATCTTCCACCTCGTTAATCCGGAAACTCATCTGAATCCGGTATCTGAATCTGATATGAAAGTCATAGCCTTCAATAAGATTTACACCGTTATTTCTGTGTATAAACCTCTCGTCAACTCTTAACCTTTGCTGCAGGCTAAACTTTCGACTAAAAGGATTAGTGAAACTTATTTCCTGAACCGGTCGGAATTCCGGTATTGTCAATCCGGAAGAAGAATGTGGATCTTGTGGACTTTGAGAAGAATAACTCATTCCGACAGCTGCATCCAAATTCTTTATGAATTGATAATGAAGTCGCGAGTGAATTATTAGCTGCTGTCGCCGATGATTTTCAAGAAAGCGCCTGTCGTCAATTTCATTATGCCAGGTCATCTTCTTGTTAAGTGAAAGTCGATTATAATAGCGTAACCAGTATAAATTTTGTTTTATAACGCTCCTTTGAGCACTCGACTGAATATTCAGTGAAAACATCAACATAAAAAAAAGCAATAGTCTAAACATTTATAAGTGAAGGCAACTCAAGTATGAATCACAAAAGTATAAAGTATATTTAGTCTACCAAATTTATAGACTATTATTGAATTTTATTATTGTTCATTATGTGTTGAAGGAAAGATATCTTGAATAATTGATTAAAGTCGCTCCGCTATGGTTTTAAACCGGATGTAATTGAAACGGACAGAGGACGCTAGCTGGGCCGCGTCTGCACGAGATCCCCGACCAAGTCGGGGAAGAGCGCAGCCGGGTTAGAGAACATGAACATATACCCGTCTATATTGTTGAAAATCGATCCGTCAATAATCCCTCTTAAAGATTAAAACACCTTATCTTTAGGCTTTGAAAAGCTGCAATGCGGATCGCTTCAGAATGACCCGCATTGAGCCCGGAACCATCTTATGGTTTGCTCTCATTAATCAACATTATACAAAAGGAAAACAACTTGTCTGATATTATACAGCTCTTACCTGATTCGGTAGCAAATCAAATTGCTGCAGGAGAAGTGGTTCAAAGGCCTGCATCGGCGCTAAAAGAGTTAATTGAAAACGCAATTGATTCGGGTGCCGATAAAATCCAGATCATCATCAAAGACGCCGGTAAATCTCTAATCCAGGTTATCGACAATGGCTGCGGGATGAGCATGACCGATGCACGGATGTGCTTTGAGCGGCATGCTACCTCAAAAATCAGGAAGGCTGAGGATCTGTTTGCTATTCGCACCATGGGTTTCCGCGGCGAGGCGATGGCATCTATTGCGGCTATTGCCCAGGTTGAACTGAAGAGCCGCCGGCATGAAGACGAGCTTGGGACCTGTATTCGTATAGAAGGATCTGAGATTATCAGCCAGGAACCTGTTTCTGCTATGCCGGGAACGAGCATCAGTGTCAAAAATCTTTTTTACAACACACCTGCGCGGCGGAATTTCCTGAAAGGGAACCCGGTGGAGATGCGCCATATAAACGATGAATTTCAGCGGGTGGCACTGGCAAACCCGGAAGTGTTTTTTACCCTCCATCATGACGGTAATGAGGTTTATCATTTACCGGCCGGCAGCTTAAAGCAAAGGCTTATCCATCTCTTCGGAAATGCTTACAATCAAAAGCTGGTGCCTGTAGAAGAAGCAACCAGCATTATTGGTTTAAAAGGCTATATCGGCAAGCCTGAATTCGCTAAAAAAACCCGCGGAGAGCAGTTCTTTTTTGTGAACAACCGGTATATTCGTGATCCTTACCTAAACCATGCAGTGCTTAACGCTTATGAAGAGGTGCTGGCATCCGACAGTTATCCCCTGTATGTTCTGTTCATCGACATCGACCCGTCCAAAATCGACATCAATGTTCATCCCACAAAAACAGAGATCAAATATCAGGATGAGAAAGCTATTTACGCAATTATCCGATCAGCTGTAAAACGTTCGTTGGGTAAGTATAACATAAGCCCAACCCTGGATTTTAATCAGGAAACTGGTTTCAGCCAGATGATTACAACTAAAGCCCATGAGGATATTGTACCTCCTCAGATCGCCTTTAACCCGGATTTCAATCCCTTCACCTCTTCCAGGAATGAACGGGAGATCCCGTTTCTCAGAAATACCGGCGAGGAACGTAAGACCGTTACGAAAAACTGGGGCTCACTTTACGAAATTGTGCAGCCCCATGCCAGTCAGGAGAAATTTAACCTTCCGGGAAACCGAAATCTGGAAGCGGAGAACCAACACCTGCAGACAACGGGGAAGCAGATTTTCCAGCTGCACAACCGGTTTATAATTTCCCAGATCAAATCCGGATTTATGCTGATCGATCAGCAGGCGGCACACGAGAGGATCTTGTATGAACGCTTTGCCCGGCAGCTGGACAGCCGGCAGGGGGCAAGCCAGCAAAGCCTGTTTCCTCAAACGGTAACTTTGAGCGGGTCAGATTTCGAGCTAGTTAAAGGACTGCTGCCGGACATACAATCGCTGGGTTTTCAGATCAGGGAATTTGGCAGAAACACCTTAATCATTGAAGGGATCCCCGCCGATATTGGTCCCAATATCAGCGAAGTTGAAATGCTGGAGCATTTGATAGAAGGTTTTAAAAATAACCAGAGCGCTTTAAAGCTGAATAAAAGGGATAGCCTTGCACGGGCACTGGCGCGAAACACTTCTATAAAGTCGGGTGTTGCACTCTCGGCGGAAGAGATGAATAACCTGATTGATGAGTTGTTTGGATGTGAAATGCCAAACATATCGCTTAGCGGAAGGCCCATAATAAGTACATTTACCATTGAAGAATTAATTCAAAGATTTGAGAAATAGCCCTAAGCGCAACTATGAATCCATTAGCTAATATTCCGCCGGTCGTCAAAAACCTGCTTATAATAAATGTCATCTTTTACATCGCTATGATGATGTTTGGCGGACAAGTCATGACCAGCCTTCTCGGAGTACACTACTTCGACAGCCCGGATTTCCGGATCTGGCAGGTGATCACCTATATGTTCATGCACAGCTATGAATCATTGTTTCATATCATGTTTAACATGTTTGCTTTGTATTCATTTGGCACAGCCCTGGAATACGTGATGGGATCTAAACGTTTCCTGAATTTTTACCTGCTTACGGGTTTAGGAGCACTGGCTCTGCAGATGCTTGTACAAGCTTTTGAAGTTTATAGTATTACCGGAAGCATCGTTAACGATGGTTCATTCATAATCGACAGTGCAAAAAGAACGATCAGCTATCCTGAAACCATGAGCCAGCAGCAGGCGTCAAAGCTGCTTGGAATATATTTGTCATCAATGGTTGGTGCATCAGGGGCTGTTTTCGGCCTGCTTATCGCCTTTGTAATGATATTTCCGAATGTGGAATTAATGATCATGTTTATTCCTGTTCCTATTAAAGCGAAATACATAGTTCCTGCGTATATACTTTTGGAGCTTTTCCTGGGTGTAAAACAGATCGAAGGTGATTCAATAGCGCATTATGCACATTTGGGAGGAGCATTATTTGGTTTTATTTTAGTAAAATTATGGGGGCTTCGCCGCAACGATCGTTTTTATGAATAGGTCCATTTTCAGTGAATTATATTATAAAGTAGTCCAGTCGGGAAACCCTCTTTTCCTGTTCATCGGAATAAATGTGGTGGTGTTTATTGTCATCAACCTCCTGGCCGCGGGTGAATTTCTGACGGGCGGGACTGATACTGCAGCCGACTGGCTTGAGCTGCAGCTTTCCATGCCGGGATATTATAAACAGCTCCCTTTTAAATTCTGGACCATAATTACCTACATGTTCACGCAAAGAGATTTTTTTCATCTCTTGTTTAACATGCTCTGGCTTTACTGGCTGGGACTGATCTTTCTCGACTTTCTGAGTAAACGGCAGTTTATATTCACTTATCTGGCGGGCGGAATTATGGGGGCTTTGTTATACTTAGTTGCCTATAATCTCCTTCCGGTTTTCAGCGGAACTGTAGAACGTTCAATCCTCCTGGGATCCTCCGCAAGCGTGATGGCCATTGTTGTAGCTACGGCAACGCTGGTTCCTAATTTTACCATTCAGCTCTTATTCCTGGGGAATGTAAAACTGAAGTACCTGGCACTCGCTTATTTCGTTCTGGATATCATTGGGATAAGCTCCGAACCGGGAGGCAGCATCGCCCATATCGG
>JAZKHM010000111.1:0-1794 GCA_040385405.1 Bacteroidota bacterium
CTGCTGCTCCGGCACGAGGCGGTCCCAACTAAAATAATCAGGATGCAATACTCTTCGTCTCCCTCAGTACCGCCAGTTTTTGAACAGCTTTAACAATCCCAGCACTATCAAACCCACACTCCGCCCAAAGCTCCGGCTGCTCGCCATGTTCAATTACCTTATCAGGAATACCAAGTCTTACCACGTTTGAGGAATAATTATTATCTGCCATAAACTCGAGCACTGCACTTCCCATTCCACCCTGTATACAGCCGTCCTCAACAGTAATTACATTCTTAAACTTGCTAAATACGTGGTGCAGCACAGTTTCGTCTAATGGTTTCACAAAGCGCATATCATAATGGGCCGGGTGAATTCCCTCTGAGTTTAATTCCTGGCAGGCTTTGACAGCTTCATTGCCGATATGCCCAATACTTAAGACAGCCACATCTTCCCCGTCGCAGACCATCCTCGCTTTGCCCACTTCAATTGCCTTCATAGGCCTTCTCCAGTCTGTCATTACGCCGGTTCCTCGCGGATACCTGATGCTGAAAGGCCCCATGTTTTCCTGCTGGGCAGTGAACATCAGGTTTCTAAGCTCTTCTTCGTTCATAGGCGCGGAGACGATCATATTAGGGATGCAGCGCATATAGGCCAGGTCGTATGCCCCGTGGTGGGTAGGTCCGTCGGATCCGGCGAAGCCTGCACGGTCAAGGCAGAAAACAACGTTTAGCTTTTGTATGGCCACGTCGTGTATTACCTGGTCATAGGCCCTTTGCATGAACGTGGAATAGATATTACAAAAAGGAACCATTCCCTGGGTAGCCAATCCTGCAGAGAAGGTTACTGCATGCTGCTCAGCGATGCCCACGTCAAATGCCCGGTCAGGCATGGCTTTCATCATGATATTCATTGATGAGCCGGAAGGCATAGCGGGAGTTATTCCCATGATCTTTTTGTTCAGCTCGGCCAGTTCCACCAGTGTATTACCAAATACATCCTGATATTTGGGGGCTAATGGTTTGTCTGATACCGATTTCTGGATTTCTCCGGTAATTTTATCGAAAAGGCCCGGGGAATGCCACTTAGTTTGATCCTTTTCAGCCAGCGCGTATCCTTTACCTTTAACGGTAACACAGTGAAGAATTTTCGGGCCTGGAATGTCTTTCAGGTCGTGCAGTACTTTCACGAGGTGTTTCACATCATGTCCGTCGATAGGGCCGAAATAGCGGAACTTCAGTGCTTCAAAGAAATTGCTTCTTTGCAATAAGCCCCCTTTTATAGTTTTTTCAACTTTCTTGATCATTTCGTGGGCATTAGGACCCAGATCAGAAATTTTGGTCAGGACATATGAAATATCATCGCGAAAGCGATTATATGATTTTGAGGTAGTGATGTCAGTAAGATATTCTTTCAAAGCGCCCACATTCGGGTCGATCGACATACAATTGTCGTTCAGAATTACCAGCAGGTTCGAGTTTTCTATACCCGCATGATTCAGCGCTTCAAAAGCCATTCCGCCGGTCATAGCGCCATCGCCAATAACCGCCACATGCTGCCGGTCTTTTTCGCCCTTAAAATTGGATGCAACCGCCATTCCCAAAGCCGCGGAAATAGAGGTCGATGAATGGCCAACACCAAATGTATCGTATTCGCTTTCAGACCTTTTCGGAAATCCGCTTACGCCTTTATAGATACGGTTGGTATGAAATGAATGTCTGCGACCTGTAAGTATTTTATGTCCATAAGCCTGATGGCCTACGTCCCATACCAGCTGATCGTAAGGCGTATTCAAAACATAATGGAGAGCTACGG
>JAZKHM010000112.1:0-3134 GCA_040385405.1 Bacteroidota bacterium
GAAGGTGGTCGTATGTGAAAATTTCAGACACATGCGACCACCTTCGGGGTCTACTTATCGGGAACACCCATAACTATAAACATGCGACCGCCTTCGGGGTCGGAAAGCGAAATTATTACCGGACACTTCTTATTGACAATTGACAATGGGATGGAGACTACACTTGGAAATTTTGAATAGTAATTACGGAGTATAAGAAAAGCAAAACCTTATTTCCATTGGTCAAGCCAGCCGCGTGTTACGCTAAAGTTTTTGCCAGAATGCGGCTGCTTAATTGGAAAAATTATAGTGGCAAAAAGCTATCGCTTCACCCGCGTTTAGTTTACGCAGGCCTGATGCATTGATTCGCGTCACTTAAACTGCACGACGTGAGCTCATATTGCTCCGTGTTTACTGAAAAGGAGATTTAAGGACAATTCTCTTTTCTGCGCGTATCTATGATGTGAAGTAATTTCCACGTTCCTTCTTCCTTCACAAGAGTCATTGAGTTGACACCACAATGGCTGAATTTATCCCCTACGTAAAATTTGTAGCTCGTCCAAACGTTTGCCAGATCGCCATCAACCTGGATCCTGTCAAATGTTATTCTTTCGTCGTATACTTCCTTATGAGGTGTGCCAACAAATTTCAAAAATCCGGAAGGATCAGACGATTTTACTTCGATCTTGCCCTTATCGTCCGCCACAGTTTGCATTACGATTCCTTTAGAAAATGTCGAACTTACCATTGCACTATCACCTCTCCGCATACCCTGAAAAAGCGTTTCGACCACTTTCTTAACATCCTCTGTCACAGAACCCGGCTGCTGAGCTAATAAAACTTGCGATAACAGCATGATAATTCCAAGTAGAATATTTCTTCTCATACCTAAAAATAAAAAATCCCGCCAGATAAAGCGGGATTATAATTTCTGCTGAGCTGAAGTTTAGCTCATCTTGAGTTTCTTCTGAATATCAGCAACGTACCCTTTGAACTTCTTGTCTGTATCAATCAGGTCGTCAACAGTCTGACAGGCATATATTACGGTTGAGTGATCCCGGCCGCCAAAGAACGCTCCGATAGACTTAAGGGAAGTTTTTGTGTGCAGCTTGGCAAGATACATGGAAATCTGGCGTGCCTGAACAATCTCGCGTTTACGGGTCTTTGATTTTACCATCTCGATCGGCACTTCAAAGTATTCGCAGACAAGCTTCTGAATGTATTCCATCGAGATCTCTTTACTGGAGTTCTTAATGAAATTCTTCAGCATTGATTTGGCCAGGTTCAGATCAATCTCTTTCTTGTTAAGAGTTGACTGTGCCAAAAGTGACACCATCGCCCCTTCAAGCTCTCTAACGTTATTATCGATATTATGAGCGACGTATTCTATTACCTCTCCCGGAAGTTCTATTCCGTCAGAATACATTTTCTTTTTCAGGATTGCCATCCTGGTTTCCAGGTCCGGGATCTGAAGATCAGCAGAGAGGCCCCACTTGAAACGTGAAAGCAAGCGCTCTTCTAAACCTGAGAGGTCCTTTGGCGGCTTATCTGAAGTAATGATCAGCTGTTTCCCTGATTGATGCAGATGGTTGAAGATATGGAAAAAGATATCCTGTGTTTTCTCTTTACCAGCAAAATTATGAACGTCGTCCATAATAAGGACATCCATTGCCTGATAGAAATTCACGAAATCATTAATATTATTGTTTTTCAGGGCGTCTACAAACTGCTGTGTAAATTTCTCGCAGGAAACGTAAAGAACCAGTTTGTCCGTGAGCGTCCGTTTGATCTCATTACCTATGGCCTGTACCAGGTGAGTTTTACCAAGACCAACTCCACCATAGATCATCAGGGGGTTAAAAGATGTTCCTCCCGGCTTACCTGCAACAGCATATCCAGCTGAGCGGGCAAGACGATTGCAATCTCCCTCTATGAAATTCTCAAAAGTATAATTCTGATTAAGCTGCGGATCTACCTGAAGCTTTTTTAATCCTGGAATTACAAAAGGATTTTTGATGTCTTTATTCAAAGAAATCGGCATCGGCATCGACTGGTTTTTACCCTCTGCTCCGTTGCCATTTGATGGCATATTGGTAGTGTATGGAATACTGTTCGAAGACTTTTCCACAACGATGTTATATTCCAGTCTTCCTTCCTCTCCCAACTGCTTTTTTACGGTCTTTCTGAGCAGCCCGACATAGTGCTCTTCAAGCCATTCATAAAAGAACAAACTTGGTACCTGTATGGTTAACACGTTACCCTCTAGACGTAAGGCTTTTATCGGCTCAAACCAGGTCTTAAAACTCTGAGCCGGGATATTATCCTTGATGATCTGAAGGCAGTTATTCCATACCTGTGTACAAGTTTTTTCCATTTAATTTTACTAATAATCTGATTTACAACTAATGCCGAAAGAAATGTTAATAACTCTTAGGGACATCCAATATTCAGAAAAAAATCCGATTAAAAAACTAAATTTTGAAATTAGTTCCAATAAATTGTAAATCAGAACTATAGGTTATTTTTTGACGCTTTTGACGATCAAAAATAAAATCGATTCGGCCCAAATTTATACCCGCAAAACCGACCTGATTTATGAGGGTTTCCTGGCCTCGTAAATTCCTTATTGGCTCTGGCTGATTCATGAAAGTATGAGTATGACCGCCGATGATCAAGTCGATGAAATTCGTACTTTTTGCCAGCACTGTGTCGGAGACTTTAGATCCCTCATATTTATAACCCAAATGAGAGAGACAGACAATGATGTCACACTTTTTATCAAGCTTAAGAAACTTCTCCAACTCTAATGCTTTTGCTATTGGATCCAGATAAATTGTATTCCCATATTGCTGTTTATTTACCAGCCCTGCCAACTCGATACCGAGACCAAATACACCAACTTTTAGTCCATCTTTCTTAAAAATCCTGTACGATCCAGTCTTTCCGTTTAATATGGTATCTGAGAAGTCATAGTTCGCATTCAAAATGGGGAAATTTGCATGGGGCAATTGCTTGGAAAATCCCTCTACACCATTGTCGAAATCATGATTGCCCATAATACCTGCGTCGTAACCCATCATGCTCATCATCTTAATTTCAAGCTCACCGCCATAAAAGTTAAAATATGGTGTACCCTGGAAAATATCGCCCGCATC
>JAZKHM010000113.1:0-6696 GCA_040385405.1 Bacteroidota bacterium
ATTCTTCTCGATCTGAGGTGAACAGCTCCATGTTACCACTCCCCAGATCATCATACCATCGTCCGCGGTGATTGCAATCGGCGTCTCATTCCGCATACCAGTTATCAGGTCGCGAATGCCATTGATATCCCTCAATTGACGCACCAGCCAGTTGCCGTCTGCCCATGCGATAACGATGTTTCCGCCTTTGGGTGTCAGGGAGCGATCGACCACCAGGATAGTTCCCTTTCGGATATCAAAAGCCTGCATCGCATCCGAGTCACTTTCAAAAAAATACGTATTAAGCGGATCCCGAACCAGCTTTTCCATAATATTAAGGCGGTCTTTTTTATAGTCATCGGCAGGCGACTGAAAGCCGGATACCTGCGAAGGATCTGCAATTGGAGCAAGATCCGGACGGTTTTGAATTTCGATGGTTCGTAGCACAGGAGTAGTGTTATTGGCTGTGCAATAATACTAATAATTTTAGTAATTTGTTTTAATGATGGAGGGTTAAGTTTGAAAAGGGTTGATGCTTAGGGGAATTATTTTTGTTTTTGCGGTTAGAGTTTAATTGTCAGGCTGGGCGGATAGGAATGGGAGAAACAACACCTGTTCCCATTTCACATTTTTCAGAACCAATCTAACCTTTCCCTTGTTGCTACCATACAATACTCTGTTTATGAAAAAAGGACCAACTAAATCAGCGAAAGCTGCGGAGTCGAAAAGCGGGAAATCAGCTCCTCCAAAAAAATCAACTGACCTGAAGAGATCTGCGCCGGAATCGATGACTGATAAGATCGATGACCTGTCGGGTAATACAGAATCGGGGGCAGGCGAAATGATGACCACCAACCATGGTGTACGTATTAATGATGATCAGAATTCGCTTAAGGCGGGCGATCGCGGTGCGACCTTACTCGAAGACTTTATATTGCGTGAAAAAATAACGCATTTTGACCACGAGCGCATTCCAGAGCGAATTGTTCACGCACGCGGTTCGGGTGCACACGGCGTCTTCACCTGTTATGAGGCCCTGCCTGATCTTACACGGGCGCACTTTCTCGGCGAAGCCGGTCGCGAGACTCCTGTTTTCGTACGCTTCTCAACAGTGGCAGGCTCACGCGGTTCTTCCGACCTGGCAAGAGACATACGTGGTTTTGCCGTGAAATTCTATACCCAAGAAGGGAATTTTGATCTAGTTGGAAATAACGCTCCGGTTTTCTTTATCCAGGATGCGATGAAGTTCCCGGACCTTGTACATGCGGTAAAGCCAGAGCCCGATAATGAAATTCCGCAGGCGTCTGCGGCTCATGACACCTTTTGGGATTTCATTTCCATGATGCCCGAATCTGCGCATGCGATCATGTGGGCCATGAGCGATCGTGCCATACCGCGAAGTTACCGGATGATGGAAGGATTCGGCGTGCATACTTTCCGTTTCGTCAATGCTGAGGGAGTGTCTAACTTTGTGAAATTCCATTGGAAACCTCTGCTGGGGGTACATTCGGTGGCCTGGGACGAGGCTCAGAAAATATCGGGTAAGGACCCCGATTTTCATCGCCGTGACCTTTGGGACGCAATCGAGGCCGGTGCGTTTCCGGAGTTCGAATTTGGTGTACAAATAGTACCTGAAGAAGATGAGTTCAAGTTCGGCTTTGACCTGCTCGATCCGACAAAGATAATCCCTGAAGAACTCGTTCCGGTCCGCCGCATCGGCAAGATGACCTTGAATCGTAATCCTGATAACTTCTTTGCTGAAACGGAACAGGTTGCTTTTCATGTGGGCCATGTCGTACCCGGTATCGACTTTACAAACGACCCGTTGCTCCAGGGAAGACTGTTTTCTTATACTGATACCCAGCTGATACGTTTAGGAGGCCCGAATTTTCACGAGATCCCGATTAACCGGCCGGTGGCGCCTGTGCACAACAATCAGCGCGATGGTTTTATGCGCCAAACTATCAATAAGGGAAAAACAAGCTACGGTCCCAATTCACTGCTGGAAAATGCACCCATGCAGGTTAAGGCCGCCGACGGAGGATTTGTTTCCTACAATGAACGAATCGATGCCCGTAAGATCCGTGCCCGCAGCAAAAGTTTCCTCGATCATTTCAGTCAGGCAAGATTGTTTTTTCAAAGTCAGTCGGACCCGGAAAAGGAGCACATAATAGATGCCCTGAGATTTGAACTGGGAAAAGTGAAAACAATTGCTATTCGTGAGCGAATGCTCGGCATCCTGAACCAGGTTGATCCTGACCTCGCTGTACCGGTAGCCCTTCATCTGGGACTGCATGTTCCAAAAGACCCGGCACAACTGAATTTCAGCATTCCTGCCGACGTTGACCCCGCAAGCCTCGAATCTCAGAAAGACGTGGAGAGTGAGGTAAAAAAATCTCCGGCGCTTAGTATGGCCGGGACGGTAAAAGATACGATAAAAACGCGGAAGATAGCATTTCTTTCCGCAGATGGCGTGGATGGAAAATCACTCAAAGCCATGAGAAACAAGCTGGAGGCCGAGGGAGCAATGGTATCAGTCATAGCGCCAAAACTCGGCGTAATAACTGCCGAAAGTGGTGATGAGATCCCTGTAGATGAATCATTCCTGACTGCCGCATCCGTATTATATGATGCTGTTTTTGTGCCTGGAGGTGTGAATAGTTCTGCAACGCTGGAAGCGAATGCCGATGCTGTTCATTTCCTGAATGAAGCTTTCAGGCATTGTAAAGCCATTGCGACCGATGCATCTGCCCGCCAGGTTATTGAAGCGACCTATTTTAATAAGAACGTCTCGAAAGCCCAGACAAAGGAAAATGCGCTGACTGACGGGGTGATCATCAGCGATGACGCTGGCGCAACGTTTATAAAAATGATAGCGATGCACCGATTCTGGGAGCGCGAAAAGCCATTGAAAGTTCCTGCATAAGCATGGAGATAACACCCGAAATTATCATACACGCCGCCCGGCAAGGCCGGGCGGACGTTTTGGAAGAGATAGTAAATACCGGCGCAAGCCTGGATGTACGTGACGAAAAGGGGTATACTCCCCTGATCATCGCATGTTATAATAACCGGTTCGAAGCTGCTAAATTTCTGCTTGACCATGGCGCGGATATAAATGATAATGACAGCGGCGGTAATACCGCACTCATGGGCGCAGCGTTTAAAGGCTATTTGGATATCGCCGAACTGCTGATCAGCCGGGGGGCCGACCTGAACAGGCAGCACGGCAATGGTGGCACGGCACTTATGTTTGCTGCGATGTTTGGCCGGAACGAGATCTTGGGGCTGCTTTTGAAGCATGGCGCAAAGCGCGACATTCGTGACGCTCGGGGATTGACAGTCCATGAAATTGCTGCCCAGCAGGGAAATGAGGAAGGTTTAGCGATTTTGTCAGGCTGAATTGCAGTTATCAGTTATCAAATTCCATTTCAACTTTCCATCAATTTCATCTTGCTTTCCGAAATAAAGGAATTCGGCAGTATCAGCAAGGGAATTTCAATGCCCGGCATAAGTTTGCTCACGCTTGAGTGAAATCCGCCTTCCCTGAAGTGGTACTTTCGATGTGCCATTGCGAGTATATTTATTTTTTCTTTGCCAATCATTCGCTTGAGGCCCTCGCCCAGATCATCGTCCTCTAAAGTTTGATATACAAGCTTAGAATAATAGCGTCCTAGCTGGTGGTTAAGTGAATCAGAGGTTATGGCTTCAGCAACCCTCACAGGTTGAGCTTTATTCTCGATATGACCTACTTTTACCGAAGCCTGAAACGGCTTGGCGAGATCCGTCAGGAATTGTAATGCCTTTTTATTATTCACAGGCAAATCGCTGGCATAAAGAATCGTTTTAAGGTTTTCAAATTTTGAACCTTCCGGCACAAGCAGCACAGGGCATTTGAATTTATCCGGCAGGCTATAGGTCTGGCTCCCAAACTGAAACTTTGTAACTGAATGGGTTTTCCGGGAACCTATTATCACAAAGTCTATGGATTGTTCGGTGACTATCTTCGCTGCAGTATCTGCAAAATTTCCGAATTCAACTATGCAATCCATTGCCGGAATAAATGTCGAATTGCCTTTATGGCTGCTTACCATTTGGTTAAACATCTCCAGCTTATCGCTGAGATCGAACACCTTCTTGTATCCCGTTTTATATCGGTCCGATAAGTGACTTTCAAGATTCTGGTGATCATCTTCTTCCAATACGTGGCAAAAAGTCAAATTTGCCTGAATGGTGATCGCAAGGTTTATCGCAAACTCAGCAACGTAATCAGCTTCGTTGGAAAAGTCGGTTAAGACGAGGATAGCTTTCATAGCTTTTTGGTTTGATAATAAAAATACCGCGTTCGTGCAGGATTAAAAATGACGACGGTCATTATAAAGAGTGATAAGCTTACGTTGCAGGCTTATACGACACCTGTTACCATTTACCGTTGGGCGGTATCGCCTGACTTATAAGTGATAAATCTTGGCGGAGAACCGGGGTCTAACTTTCAGCACCAGTCAATCGCCAACTTTCAGCTGCGACCCTAGTGATTAGAGTCATTTTTTCGCCTGACCAAACTCATGAGCTTAACGCTTCCCGAGATGTATTTTTGAACCAAAACATTCTCCAAATGAAAGTAACGGCCTATAGTATCAAAGCATGTGAGAAGGAATTTATTACCAGGGCAAATAATAAGAAGCATGATATTACCATGATCTCCAACAGGTTAACCGTGGATACCGTTTCTTATGCTAAAGGTAAAGAAGCCATTTTGGTTTTTCCCGGTGATGATCTCTCTGAACAGATATTGCTGGACTTAAAGCTTATGGGAGTAAAATATATCGTGACGCGGTCTACTTCTACAGATCATATTGACCTTAGAACAGCGAAAAGCCTGGGGATTCTGGTGGCCAATATTCCGTCATATTCGCCTGAATCGGTAGCGGAACACGCCCTGACTTTAATGCTTGCATTAAGCCGCAATATTCTTCCTGCTCACCATCAAATGATGAAATACGACTTCACTCTAGATCGTCTTATAGGAACTACTATACGGAATAAAACAGTAGGAGTCGTAGGCTTCGGTCAAACGGGCCAGGCAGTCGTTGAAATATTAAGAGGTTTTGGGTGCCGCATACTGGTATCCGATATTAAAGACTATACAGTAGAGTGTGAGGCTTCAGGTGCGGAGCAAGTCGAACTGGGGGTACTTTTTAAAGAATCGGATATCATTACATTTCATGTTCCGCTTACAAATGATACCCGCCATATGGTAAATGCTCAAAGTATAACGAAAATGAAAGATGGTGTGATGCTTATTAACGTAAGCCGCGGAGCCGTTTTTAAGTCTATTGATGTATATAATGCATTGCAAAGCGAAAAGATCAGCAAACTGGGAATGGACGTATACGAATTTGAGAATCATGTTTTCTATTTTGACCATACCAGTCGCCCGGTTGATGATCAATTACTGACTTCACTTATTGAGCATCCAAATGTGCTGTTGACTCCGCACGAGGCTTTCCTAACTAAAGAGGCACTGGAGGTAGTTGCTAAACATACTATTGAAAATTTAAATCAATTTCTTGGAGAAGGAGGTACATCATGAACAAACTTATTATTTTTTTTATAGCAGTAACGGCCTGTATGCTTGAGGCGAACAAGATATCAGCGCAAAATTACAGTGCCTCCACCGGCGACATCCTGGTTTTGGGAACAGCTAATACACGCAGTTGGTCGCTACAGACAGGCAACCTTGATTGCAAAGCGACTATCGCAATGTCGAAAAACAAAATGAAAATCAGTTCTCTGTCTTTTTTTGTTCGGGTCGAGGATTTGAAAGGCCAAAACGTTTGGATGAACACTTATGCTTATAAGGCCCTTAAGGCTTATCCCTTTGAAAATATTATTTATAAAGGGGTCTTTTTCACGGTAAGCCCTGAAGAGGAAAATAATTTCATCATAAAAGTAGAAGGTAATCTTACCATCGCCGGTGTTACCCAAATAAAGTCGCTTTTGGTTAAAGCGCATGTGGACGAAAAAGGGAATATTATTTGTTCCGGCTCCACGGCTATCAAGATGAGCGACTTTAAGGTTCAAATTCCTCCCTATGAAAAACGGAGGATGGAAGTCGGAAATGACGTGATATTAAGTTTTTCAATTGACCTTCATCCTGCTTTGAGTTTATAGTTTTAATTATAGTGATGAGCATCATCAGATAATCTGCCTTCCGTCATTAGCCGGGACTTAGTCTATATCGATCTTTAGCCGATAAACTAAAGATTTTATGAACACAGCGGAAGCACAATTATCATCTGAATTACAGGAGCTTTACCTTGAAAATAAAGAAACACTTTCTGATATTCTTTTCCTGGAGGTTGAATCGCGATTCTTAGAGAAGTTAGTCGAAAAAGTACTTTTATCATCACTAAAAGAAGAGAAGATTAAGGAAATTGAATTTGTCAACTCAAATTTGGTCGAACTACAAGACCGCCGTGATAAACTGAAAATACTTTTAAGTTCCCAGCAGCATTCTATAGAAAATATGCTGAAGGCCGCGGATATGGTAATTGAGATGTCACTGCTCAATCATAATACTTTTATTACTAAAGAAATAAAAGCTCTGCTGAGGGCAGACATGTTAATTAAACAAGAATTATATGCGATGGTGGAGCAGGTCATGGCAGAACGAAAATCCGGGCATTTACTCCTTTCGTGATGAAGAACTTTTAT
>JAZKHM010000114.1:0-1574 GCA_040385405.1 Bacteroidota bacterium
TTGTTCATAGAATGAGTTTCTAATGCAAATTAAGAAAAAACCCGGACCAGGCCAAAAACTTCACCTCAGGGTGGCTTTCTTTTATTAGGCTCGGTGATTTGAATCACAACAAGGCTTGACTGCAATCATTTTCTGCCGGAGGAAAAATGCCCCACTTTCGTTATCAGGTGCTGCGGGTGAAATAGTGAAATATCAGAACATTAATACATTCCCTAAATGAAGTCTACAGTCGACACTGAAAAAGAAATTCTGATGCTTACTTCCTATCCGCCCCGGGAATGTGGTATCGCAACATACAGCAAGGATCTTTTTGATGCCTTAGCTTTAACTCTGGGCAGGCCCTTCGTCCGTGTTTGTGCGCTTGAAAGCGGTAACATGCAAAGAGACTATCCTGAAGAAGTTAAATATCAACTTGATACGACGCAGTTTCATGAATACATCCTTTTAGCGGAAAAAGTTAATAAGGATAAAAATATAAAGGCTGTATTTATTCAGCATGAGTTTGGGTTATTTGGCGGGCATTATGGGGAAATGCTTTTGTATTTTTTGTACTCGCTTAAGAAGCCGATCATAATCACTTTTCACACCGTACTCCCGGAACCAAATAAAAAACTTTTCTCAATAGTAAGAAGCATAATTGAAAGAGCAGATGCAGTAATGGTCATGACCAACAATTCTGCGAATATCCTGGTTAATGAATACAGTGTGCCGGAGTCTGTGATACATGTAATTCCTCATGGCACCCACCCTGTTAAACGTCAGGATAAGTCACAACTAAAAGAAAAATACTCCCTTACAGGCCGGATCACGCTTTCTACGTTCGGATTGCTTAGTTCAAATAAAAGCATCGAAACTGCACTGGAAGCTTTGCCGGCCGTTGTTGCAAAGTTTCCTGAGGTGATGTACCTGATTATCGGAAGAACACACCCGGAAGTGGTAAAACATGAGGGAGAGGCCTACCGCATCTCCCTCGAACAGAGGATCTCACAACTCGGACTCTCAGACAATATACGCTTCATTAACAAGTATGTTGAACTGCCGGAATTGCTGGAGTTACTACAGCTGACTGATGTCTATCTTTTTACCTCAAGAGATCCTAATCAGGCCGTTAGCGGTACGTTTGCTTACGCGATGAGCTGCGGATGCCCGGTCATTTCAACAGCAATTCCTCATGCGAAAGAAATACTTACACCAGATACAGGCATACTGGTAGGCTTCAATGATCCGAAAGGATTTTCGGATGCATTGTTAAAATTATTAGCCGACAATGTATTGCATAGCCTGATGGGCAAAAATACATTAGATGCCTCCAAAGCAAGCGAATGGCCTAATGTTGCACTGAGCCATAAACGAATGCTTCAAAATTATTTGCCTAAACAGCCATTGATTGTAAATTTTCCTGTTGCAGAAAAGACGGCTTATCGTACGGCTAATTAACAATCATTACCAAGTTTTGACTGAAATGATTATTCAGGGGGTTTACGCTCCTGAATATGGCTACTCAGGATTATTTATAATTAGCGTATCATCAAAAAAACTTACTTCGCCTGTTGTTATATCATGAGTGCCCCCAA
>JAZKHM010000115.1:0-1426 GCA_040385405.1 Bacteroidota bacterium
GCATATTGCAAACCTTTTTCGACTGTGTTCTTAGCAACGGTAAAAACCTTGCTTCTTGATCCCCAATAGCCTTTGGCTAGGTCAAGGACCTTTTTTCTTCTTCTTCTTGACGCTACTGCGTTAACCGAACGTGGCATGTTGTTTTGTGTTTTGGTAAGCGGTGTTCCTCTCTGGAAACTTTAAGACCTGATACCTGGTTAAATTAATTTGTTACTTATTTGCCGATACAAAGCATACGCTTAACGTTGCCCATATCCGCGTCAGACACTAAACTGCTCTGACCTAAAGCACGCTTGCGTTTAGTGCTCATCTTGGTTAAGATGTGGCTCTTGAAAGCGTTCTTTCTTTTGATTTTACCTGTTCCAGTAAGCTTGAAGCGCTTTTTTGCACTGGAACACGTCTTCATTTTTGGCATAACTCTACTTTATTTGTTTGTGATTTATTCAATTTGTCTTTCCAATTTGTCAATTGGTCGATTTGTCTATTTGTCAATGAACTAAACGCCTAATCGCAGCTTTAATTGACAAATTCAATTTTCAATTTATCTTTCCCTCAATTGTCTAATCGACAAATTGACAAATTGACAAATTATTTCTTCCCCGAATGTTTCGGAGCAACCGTCAAAAACATCCGTTTTCCTTCGAGCTTCGGCAATTGCTCTACTTTACCTACATCTTCCAGACCCTGAGCAAATTTTAATAATAAGATCTCTCCCTGCTCTTTGTACACAATTGCACGACCTTTAAAGTGTACATATGCTCTAACCTTTTCACCGCCTTCAAGGAAACCGATAGCATGCTTCAGTTTGAACTGAAAATCATGATCATTGGTATTAGGTCCAAAACGGATCTCTTTAATTACCGTTTGCTTTGCATTGGACTTAATTTCCTTCATTTTCTTTTTCTGCTCATATATAAACTTGTTGTAATCAACAATCTTACATACAGGCGGAACTGCATTTGGGGAAATTTCGACAAGATCAAGATCTTGTTCGATAGCCATAGCTAAAGCTTCTCTGAAAGGATAAATACCCGTGACCACGTTATCACCGGTCACCCGAACTTCCGGTGCCCGAATCAGATCATTGATCTTATGTTCTGCTTCCTTCTTTTTGAATGGAGGGCGTGGTCCTCTATTGAATCCTGGTCTTCCTAATGCCAAATTAATATTTACTTAAATTGTTATTTCTTTAACTAATTGATTACTAAACTCTTCCAGTGTCATGCTTCCTGCATCTCCGTGGCCATGTTTCCTTACAGAAATCAGGCCATCATTCATTTCCTTCTCACCTATTATCAGCATGTACGGTATCTTCTTCACTTCGGCATCGCGTATTTTGCGGCCAATCTTCTCATCTCTGGAGTCAATCAAGCCGCGAATATCGGAATTATTAAGCGATTCTAAAACTTTTTTTGCATAATCCTCA
>JAZKHM010000116.1:0-19733 GCA_040385405.1 Bacteroidota bacterium
AGGGCACGCACACAGGTTTCGCAGCTTCTTAAAGTGCCTGAAGATAAAATTACGCTGCAACTTACACGTCTTGGAGGTGGTTTTGGCCGTCGTTTGAACAACGATTACGTGGTTGAGGCCGCTGAATTGTCGAGCATTATGAAAGCGCCAATTAAATTGATCTGGACAAAGGAGGATGATATGTCAGGAGGCACTTATCGCCCGGCAGTTCGTTATCGCTTCGAAGCTGCGTTAGATGCTTCTGGTAATATGACCGGCTATAAATTAAGGGGTGTAGGAATAAATGCCGGGAATTCAACCCGGGAGAATAATTTCCCCGCCAGTGCTGTTGATAACTTGTTGATTGATTCTGTAGAACATAAATCACCTATAACAACAGGAGCCTGGCGGGCACCGATTACAAATTTCCTTGCCTACGCAGAGCAGTCTTTCCTTGATGAAGTAGCTCAGGCGGCGGGTAAAGACCCTGTTGCATTTAGATTAGAGTTATTGGCAAAGGCTAAAGCGAAGCCCGTAGGAGATTTACGTTACGATGTTGATCGAATGATTGGGGTTGTTAAACTAGCCGCAGAGAAGTCGGCATGGGGTAAAAACAAAAATGTATCTCAGGGATTCAGCGTATATTTCTCACATGCTTCTTACGTTGCGCAGGTTGCTGACGTAGTGATGCAAGGTGGAATGCCGGTAGTGAAGAAGATATATGCCATTGCAGATTGCGGCCAGG
Source organism: Bacteroidota bacterium (assembly GCA_040385405.1). Taxonomy (GTDB): domain Bacteria; phylum Bacteroidota; class Bacteroidia; order Sphingobacteriales; family Sphingobacteriaceae; genus Daejeonella. The sequence goes on from JAZKHM010000116.1 coordinate 725, forward strand.
TCGTAAATTATGGCGGTGCACGTCAGCAGGTGATGGGTGGTGTAGTGGATGGACTTGGACATGCTATGTATAGCAAACTCAGCTTTAAAGACGGTGCTGCAGAACAAAAGAACTACAATACTTACCGTTTGATAAGAATGAAAGAGATTCCGGAAATTGAAACTTATTTCGTTGATAATAATATTGATCCCACCGGACTTGGTGAGCCAGCTCTTCCTCCTACAGGCGGAGCAGTTGCCAACGCCATTTTCAAAGCGACCGGTAAGCGATTAAGAAGTCAGCCCTTTGCTGAGGAGGATATATTTAAATCAATAAGTTAGAATTGATTAAAAATTGAGAATTACCAATATGGTGATTGAGAGACCGGCTTCATTATGAAGCCGGTTTTTTATTATTGTTAAACCATAATGCGGAGTTCTGCGTTATTATTATACAGCTAATTCTATAAATTTACCCAAAACAAATACTATAACATGAAGTGTCCAAACTGCCAAACAACATTATTGATTGCCGATAAAAAAGGAATTGAGATAGACTATTGTCCGGATTGCCGTGGTATCTGGCTTGACCGTGGGGAATTAGAAAAGATCACAGAAAGATCGGCTGAGCATTATTCTAAACGGGAGAATTATGAAGCTGACGTCAAAAAGTACGAGTACAATAAACACGATGACGATTACAACCGTACACATCCTCAAAGAAAGAAAAAATCATTCTTAGATGATATGTTTGATTTCTAGGAATTTTGCCTTGTTAACAATCTTATTTAATAGTGAACTGGCGGGTATAGAACCTTTCTTTGCCCGCCGGTTTGTCCTTCAACAAATCCCGGTCAAATAAGCGGTTTAGATTGTTTCCAGCAAGATCTTCAAGCCGTGAATCTATTTTCAGACTATAAGTTCCTGCGCTCCAGTTTGATTCGGGCAAGAATGACAAGGAGCTTTCCTGCTTATTAACGATAATTTTCCCTTTTACCGTTTGTCCACTGCGGTGGATAATCGATATGGTATTGTAAAGCAGTGAGTAATCTAATGATTCATAAAAGGAAATCAATAAAGCTTGCCTGGATTTGGATTCCGGAGCTATTATTCTCCAGGTCGAAGGATCTGGTGATTGGATGTCCTTGACCGTTGCAACGAATCTTTTCGAGTATTGTTTGTTTAGCTTATTGCCCCGTAGATCGGGCCATTCACTTGAAACGGCAAGTGTATATGCATTTCCTGTTTGCAAAGGATTGCCATCTTTTTCATTAGGCTGAAGTCCGCGTTTAATACGTCCCGGGTCGAGCCAGATAGTGAGGAGCCGGCCATTTTCATCCCATAGTTCGGTATTAAGATTAAGGAAGATGTTTTTCAGCGTATCACCTTTTTCATCCAGCATAGTTAAATAGTTCTCTGAGACTCCCCGCCGCATACGCTGTGAGAAATTCAAATAAACCTTTAATAGATTTTCAGGCAAAGTATCTGCAGAGGGATAAATAGCTGTTAATCCGGAAGTTTTATCTGACTTCTTTAGCGGGACGGTCAGGTTTACTAAGATTCTATCTTTGTAGCTGACCTGATAAATATTCCCCGGTGTCAGCCCTATAAGCGGTTTAAATAAAACGCCCTTAGTGTCAATAAAATATTCTCCCAGCATACTTTCCTGACTTCCCATCAGCTTCACAACTATCTCCTGCCCGAGCATTGTTTTATTCATCCCTGGTATTGAATCAGAAGGAATAAAAATTGCAGAGGAAATTTTTCCGTCTGTAATAATTATCTTTTCCTGCTTGGATTGAGTATTACAGGCCGGGATTATTATCACAAAAAAAACCAGGTTACACAAGATGCGAAACCTGGTTTTTGTGAATAATTCAAGCTTATAAATCCTTTCCATTAATGGTCAATAGGTCGACACTGCCAGCAGTACTCTTTTGAATCAGGACAACGCGACTATCATCAAGCTTATCCATTTGGGTAACGTTTTTACGGGCAGAGACCTCGAAAGGAACTCCAGCATAAGTTGACGTAACTTTTTCAATCAATGAACCCTGGAAGGACTCGATATCCTTGTGTTTTAATTTTGTGGCCGGTCGGCTCGAATTAGCCATCAGCAAATACTTTTCTCCGCCATCGCTTAGTGTCAGAATATCTACAGGTGTATTGCCATTTCCCATTTCTGCTACCGTGCGGCCTTTAATGTGAGTACCAGGTTTGAGATCATCTAGGGCAAAAACAACCAGAGGAGTACAGGTATAACTCGCAACAAGGTGGTTTTTCCCGTTGATCATTGAGGTAGTAAATGTCCGGATAGGAGCATTAGTCTCAAACCTGCCATGTGCAGCGTGATAAATCTCAAGTGATGCTGACTCCTGTTTAGTGTTAAATGGATAAGGAATACTCCGGAATGTAGACGCGAACTCCTGGTTAGAGATCCCGCTTAGCATCAATTTTCCGTCAGAGTACGCTATATCAGAAATTGCGGCTACCCGCATAGATCTTCCTCTCTGGTCTTTTGCATCTTCCGCGGGAACATTATTAAGTGCAATTGATGAATAAGAAATGTCTTTTAGTGGTACAGACTGAAGTTTGCCTTTATCAAGACGAAGAATGACAGGAGTACCATCACTGCTTTGCACTGCGAAATAGATCCTTTTAGAAAGGGGATTTACTGCCATATCAGTGATGGTCACTTTATCAGGTGTTGTTCCCAACGAAGCAGCTATTTTCTGGTCAATGTTCTGTATTTCTGTTGCTTGAGCCTGTGAATTACGCTTTGAATCTTTGGTATCAATTGCATAAACTGTCGCTCCCTGTGAGTCTCCAATAAATAAAACACCCTCGGGTCCGAATGTAAGGGAGCTCGCTGATTTTATTGCAGGAGAACCCTCTGTGAATCCACTCAAAGCACGCTCTGAGCGGATTGTAGCAGCAGCAAGCCCCATGAGGATAATTGCTGCCCCAATAATGAAATAGTTTTTCTTCATTTTGATAATGCTTATGTGGTGGAATTAGAATCCGAAATCGGGTTATATCAAATATAATTATTTATGTTCCTGAAATCCAATAAATTATGCCTTTCTGCTTGTAACTGTTTTATGACTAGAATAAATATTTATACTTTGCTTCTAAATGACTAAAACCGAACACAAAATACCCTGTATTTTCAACTGGAGTGGGGGCAAAGACAGCGCACTCGCCCTGTATCACTGCCTGAAGAACCCGGGGCTTGATATAAGATACCTGGTTACTACAGTAAACGATAGTATGAACAGGGTTTCCATGCATGGAGTTCGGGAAGAGCTTTTAATTAGTCAGGCGGCATCAATTGGAATACCCCTGTATCAGATTAGACTGCCTGAAATGCCCGGGATGAAAGAATATGATGATTCCATGCGAATGCATCTCCGGAAGTTCAAAGATGAAGGGATTACACACTCTGTTTTTGGCGATATTTTCCTCGAGGATTTAAGGAAGTATCGTGAGGATCGGTTGGCGGAAGCTGAGTTAGAAGCAATCTTTCCTCTTTGGAAAAGAGATACTACTGAACTTATTAATGAGTTTCTTGATCTGGGCTTCCGTACTATTATCGTTTGCACCCAACATCACCTAGAAGAATTAACAGGGAAGGAAATCACCAGAGAGCTGATTTCTTCATTTCCGGATGATATTGACGTCTGCGGTGAAAATGGCGAGTTCCACACTTTTGTATTTGACGGGCCGATTTTTAAATATCCTCTAACATTTGATGTCGGGGAAAAGGTATTTAAAGAATTTAAAGCTCCAAAGGATACTAACGACAGCTGCATATCAGTCAGCCCGGTTTTACCAGAAAAATCCGGGTTCTGGTATATAGATCTGGTCCCGGGCGGATTGGAAGTTGCCATATCCGCCAAATGATAGGTTTTCTCCTATATTTTATCTAGCTTTGCAAAATTGTTTGAAGGTGTAATGCTTTCATATTAAGCAAAACATCATGAAAAAAATAGTTGACTACCGGAAACTTCTGGAAGTAGATAAAAACGCAGATCTGCAAACCTTGAAATCAGTATACAGAACGCTGATGAAAACCTGGCATCCCGACAAATTCACTGAATCTCCTGAAGCCAGACAGGAAGCTGAAGAAAAAAGCAAAACAATCATAGAAGCCTATCACTTTTTGGTTAGCATAGCTCCCGAAACACGTGATCAGTCGTTCGCTGAATATACCATCACAACAACAACTTCCACGATTGTTGATTATGAGTATCAGCGACAAGTACTCAAAGTGAGTTTTGCCGATGGGAATGTTTACGAGTATTTCGATGTTCCAAAAACTGTGTATGTAAAACTTATAAATGCAGAAACCCCCGGACGTTTTGCAAGAAGGCATATTTATAATAACTTCCTTTACAGAAGTACGAGCCGGATCGCAGCAAGCGTATAAAGTAGGATGAATCTCTGTTATACCGGTATATAGAAACATACCATATGGTATTTATCACGCACGAATCAGGCGATAAGATCTACGATACTGGTTACAGGGAAAAGAGTAGGAAGGTGAAAGATGAAATGAACAATATCCTTTTTTTCGGAGACAGTCTTACTGCAGGGTATGGGCTTGGCAATGTTCATGATGAATCGTTTCCGGCACTAATTGGGCAAAAGTTAAAAGCCGCGGGCCTGAATTATCAGATTATCAATGCGGGTTTAAGCGGCGATACCTCCGCTGGCGGATTAGCGCGATTGGATTACTGGCTTAGTCAGCCTGTTAAGGTGTTTGTCCTCGAACTGGGAATCAATGATCTTTTGAGAGGAATAGCGCCGTCGCAGACTTTTTCTAACCTGGATTCCATTGTTAAACGGGTTAAACTCAGATATCCGGATGTCAGATTTGCGCTGATGGGAATGGAGATTCCGTCATTTATACCTGGAGTTTTTGCAAACGACTTTAGGTCCATTTTCCGCAGGCTTGCCGATATTCATGATATGGAGTTCGTGCCATTTTTCCTGGAAGGTGTTGCCGGATTAGCACATCTCAATATGAGCGACGGGTTGCATCCTTCGGCGCACGGTTATCGGATCATTGCCGATAAGGTTTGGCCTGTTCTTGAGCCTTTATTATAATTAAGATAGTAAAATCCTCTAAACACAAAAAAGCCTGTTTCATAGAGACAGGCTTTTTCGCAATAATTACTGGATTATATGAAGGATGTAGATACGCTTGTAATTTTCCAGCCTTTAGTTGTGTTGGCCAAATTTAGGTAGCTGATTTTACTGAATCCATCGTATTTCATGGTAACTTTTACTACACTAGCTGACGGAGTGGATTCAACAACGTTGTATTCAGTTACACAATTTTGTTTTACGTTTTCGGTTGACTGCAAAATGTGTAAAATTTCGGTACGGCCGTGGCTCATAATGTTTTCGCCTCTTGTTGACGTAAATTTTACGTTTTTGTCCAGGACTTCCGGAAGTGGAGCGATCTTACCAACAGTGAATGCATCAATGTAAACTTTCAATGCATAGTTCATTTCTAGCTTTTCTTTAGCAGTACCATCTGCTGCGAAAGATGAAAATGAGAAGGCGATCAATAATGCTGCGGTGATTGTTTTTAGAGTTTTCATAATGTTTAATTTTAAAGTTTAATGTTGGTATAATTTTGTTTTCCGTTTGTTTCGTTGATCAAAAGTATATCGCAGAACGACTCCGCCAAACAGCTATTAGGCAGATGGTGGCTGATATTCGGTGAATGGCAGAAAATTCTAGGTGAAATTGGGAGCGGTTTATTTCACCGACACGAAAGGTGATTTTCGCTTATCGGAGGTCGGAGGTCTGAAGTCGGATTTCTGAAGTATGAGAGGGAAGGTCGGATTTGTGGATGCTATTATTGGGAGAATTAATATGGTCTTTTCTTTGAAATATGCCGGGAATTTGCTATATTGAATTAACCACTTTGTAAAGGGTGAGTTTCAATTCCACTGGCTTTTAGTAAATCCTTAAAGGTCACTCAAACGTAGGATAAACGTAGGATAAACGTAGGATGGTGCCTTCTTAACTGGTTCTAAGGTATAGACTAAGTGGCCTTTCACCATTCACCTTTCCTGTCCTCTTGTCACCTTTCCACTGTCAATTTTCAACACTTGCAGCGTTTAGATCACTGTCAGCTCTCCACTCTCAACTTAATGCGATCCTCCTTCCATCATTTTTCTCGCATGGAAAACTCCTGGTAAAATAGCTTCAAGTGATTCCCGGGCTCCGTTGGTGCTGCCGGGGAGGGTTACAATAAGGGTATTTGATATTGTGCCGGCAATCGAACGACTCATCATCGCCAGGGGTGTACGCATTTGTCCGAAGCTGCGCATTGCTTCTGTTATACCATCCGCGTCGCGTTCTAAAATCTCACGGACTGCGTTAGTCGTATTATCACGAGGACCGAGGCCGGTCCCACCAGTGGTGAAGATAAACTGAATATCTTCGCTAACCCATTCCTTGATCTGATTCTGAATTGCTTCTTTATCATCCGGAAGGACTTTATAATGCAGTACTTTGGCTTTTACGTTATTAAGCATCGCTGTCACCACCTTACCGCTTTTATCTTCCCTCGTACCGTTCGCGGTTGAATCCGAACAAACCAGTACAGCACAGGTTGGAGTTGTTTCAATGAACCGGTTCCGGTCGCTTTTTCCGCCTTTCTTTTCCAATAGTGTAATTTGTCCTATTTCCAGCGCGGTATCGACCGGCTTTAACATATCATATATTTCAAGGGCAGCCACAGAAACGGCCGTAAGGGTTTCCATTTCAATTCCGGTTCGGCCGATAGATTTTGCTTCTCCACAAATTACAATACCCGTACGCTTCAGGACAACTGAATCAAATAAGTCTGAATGGAGTTCTTTACTCAGAAACTCGAAAGTAAAATCCATCGCATCAATTGTTACCGGATGACAATGGGGAAGGAGCTGAGGTGTAAGTTTAGCCCCAAGGAAACCTGCGGCACGAGCCACGTCAAACAGGTTACCCTTCGGCAACGATCCTGATTTAATCAGCGCGATCGAGGCAGGAGAACAAAAGATTATTCCAATTGCCCGCGCGGTTCGAAGGGTAATTTGTTTGCTGGTGATGTCTCTCATGAGGACAAATACGTATTACAGTTACGAGTTATGATTAATGAATTAACTCAGGGAAATTACAAAAAGAAGGATCGAAATTCTAAATTATTTGCATTAATCAATTTGCAACTCCCAGGCCAATAATATCTGTATGTAATTAAGCCATAAACAATGTATACTAGTAGCATCCGGATAAACCACTACCGCTTTGTCGCGCTCTGCCCGCGGATGAAACTGTGGTCCCAAAACAATAAAAATGCTATTTAAAAAAGGCTCTTTTTCATAGAATGATTAGTTTAAACAATTATCACTATTTTTTTTGAGATGAGAATAATACCTTTCCGAGAGTAACAGCACTGTTGCCAATATTAATTCTAAAACTGAATGGGAGATTCTAACTTGTTGAGGTCAAATTAAAGAGTGTTAAAAGAGGCCCCTGCCTGATTTTATTTCTTTCTTAAGTCGACTGTTTTGTTAAATTTAGATCCATGTTATTTGTGCTTTATAAAGATCGATTATGAGAGTTGCGCTTTTTGTTCCCTGTTACGTTAACCAGCTTTATCCATCTGCTGCTATAGCAACTCTGCAGCTTCTGCAAAAGCTTGGCGTGGAAGTGAGTTATCCGGAAAAGCAGACTTGCTGCGGACAGCCAATGGCAAATTCTGGATTTGAACATCTTACACAACCGTGTAACAACCTGTTTATTGAAAATTTTACAGGATATGATTATATCGTTGCACCTTCAGCCAGCTGCGTATTACATATCAAGGAGCATTTACATTCACTCGCTGATGAAGATGCCGCCGCCCGTATACGCGGCAGCATTTATGAATTAGTGGAATTCCTCACAGACATCCTTAAAATTGAAAAGCTGGAAGCTTATTTTCCTCATAAGGTTGGAATTCATCAAAGCTGTCATGGTTTACGAGGACTTCACCTTGCGCAGATGAGTGAGCTTGTCGCACCCGACTTCTCCAAGCCGCAGCACTTATTGAATATGGTAAAGGGAATTGAAATGATTACGCTCGACAGAAAGGACGAATGCTGCGGCTTTGGGGGTCTGTTTTGTCTGGCTGAGGAAGCAGTATCTGTTAAAATGGGGAAGGATAGAATTACAGACCACACAAAAAACGGGGCGGAGTATATAACTTCCCCAGATCTTTCCTGTCTGATGCATTTGGAAGGAATTCTACAGAGAAATAAAAGCAAGGTGAAGATTATTCACATTGCTGAGATATTGAATGGTTCTAAAATTGACATATGAAAAGCACTGCAGATCACGCAGCATTGGCTGAACAATTTAATAAGGATGAAGAACGTGTCGATTGGCATGACGGTGCTTTATGGTGGATCCGCCAGAAGCGCGACCGCTCAGCAAATTTAACTCCTCAATGGGAAGAACTTCGGGAAACTGCCTCCGCTATAAAAAGTAATGTGATCTCAAATCTTCATGATTATCTCGTTCAGTTTGAAGAAAATCTGATCAAAAACGGCGTTAGAGTTTACTGGGCTTACGATGCCGAAGAACATAACCAGATCGTGTACTCGATCCTGAAAGCAAAAGAGATAACTCAGATGGTTAAAAGCAAATCTATGCTTACCGAAGAGTGCGGATTAAATGAATTCCTGCATGAAAGAGGAATAGATGTAATCAATTCCGATCTCGGTGAGTATATTCAGCAAATTGATAATGAACCGCCCAGCCATATTGTTCTTCCCTGCATCCATAAAAAGAAAGAGGAAATTGGGGAACTGTTCCATGAGCATCTTGGAACTGAAAAGGGACTGTCAGACCCAACTTTGTTAACCAGGGTAGCCCGAAAGCATCTGAGAAATGTCTTCTTAACAAGACGTGCAGCACTTACAGGTGTTAATTTCGCAGTTGCCGAAACGGGGGAATACGTTGTTTGCACCAATGAGGGAAATGCAGATATGGGTGCGCACCTTTCAGAAGTTCAGATTGCTTCGATGGGGCTGGAGAAGCTAATCCCAGAAAGGAAACACTTAGGAGTATTTTTGAGACTTCTGGCACGCAGCGCTATTGGCCAACCCATTACAATTTATTCAAGCCATTTTAAGAAACCTCGACCGGGACAGGAAATGCACCTTATTTTGGTCGACAAGGGCAGAAGCAAGCTTCTTGCCCGCGCTGATTTCCGGGATTCGTTAAAATGCATCAAGTGCGGTGGATGCATGAATACTTGTCCGGTATACCGTAAAAGCGGGGGACTGAGTTATCATAATACCATTTCCGGACCGATAGGAGCTATCCTTGCACCCAACCTTGATATGCAACAGCATGCTGATCTTCCCTTTGCCTCTACGCTTTGCGGATCATGTTCAAATGTTTGCCCGGTAAAAATCCCAATTCATGAGCAGCTATACAAATGGCGGCAGGTGATTGTGAAGGAAGGCTATGTAGCCAACCGTAAGACATTCAGCATGAAAGCGATGTCGCTGACCTTTGCATCTCCTGATATGTACCGGACGGCAGGCTTAACTGGCCGCTGGATTCTAAATCACGCGCCGTTTGCGATCAATAATAAATTTAATCCCTGGTATAAACAACGCGATATGCCGGGAAGTCCCGAACAGAACTTTGGAGAATGGTACAGGAAGAACGTCAAAGACAAATCAAAGAATAATGAGTAGCAGAGAGAGAATACTGGCGGCAGTGAAACAAAACCAACCTCCTGTGACGCCCCTTCCGGATATATCCATGTTCAAGGTTTCCGAGGAAGACATTGCTTCAAAATATACTGACATGTTCACCGGAATCGGGGGGAAAGTCTTTAGGCTCAGTTCCCTGAACGAGATAAAGGAAATTGTTCCTGAACAGTTTGACACCAGTAAAAGAATGCTTACGACACTTCTGGAGCTCAGTGATATTGCAGAATTGATCACCCAGGAAGTGAATCCCCACAGCTATGATGACGCCGAACTGGCCATTATTAAGGCAAGGCTTGCTGTGGCTGAAAACGGTGCGGTTTGGCTAACTGAAGATGTTATGGGACAACGTATTATCCCATATATCTGCCAGCATCTGGCGGTTGTGGTGGCTGAAAGCAGCCTGGTTTCTACGATGCATGATGCTTATGCGACAATAGCCTCTGAAGATTATGGATTTGGGGGCTTTATCGGCGGCCCGTCCAAGACAGCCGACATAGAGCAAGCCCTGGTTTTAGGCGCGCATGGCCCCTTAAGCATGACTATTTTCCTCATTAAAGAAGGATAAGAATACAAAAATGTTATAATTCATGAACAACCATAATATTATCATCCGCGATCATCTGCGTGAACAGTACAGTGATGTTTATACCCCTGAGGCCTTGAACGCCTTAGCGGCTATGGCCCATTTTAACAAGGATATAAAAGACCTAATGGACAAGCGGATCAAAAAGAGGGATGAGCGTCAAAAAACGCATACCCGGATTGCTTTTTACGACCCGGAGAGTTTTATTCCCCGCACAAAAATTAAGGTGCAGGACGCCCGCGACGGCAAGTTCGTCGGCTCTGTAATTCCTGCAGATCTTCAGCGTCAATGGATACAAGGAACAGGTCCTGCAGCAAAGCCCAACGCGGAGCTGGAGAGCAGCATAAGGAATGTGGCTTACGCGCTTTTATCAGGTGCTGATGGCTGGATGTTCGACGGAGAGGACGCACTGGGTCAGATCGGCAGCATGTCACTCGATAATCAGCGGAACTTAAAGCTCGCGATTCGTAAGGATTCTGTGTTTCTAAAAGTAGCGGAGCAGGTAGCAGTAGAAATGAACCGCTGGTCGGAAAGTTTTCTGGGATACCCTATGGTTAAGGATTGGGAAAAACAACTTGATTTTACAACCAAGATATTCCGTTGCCGCGGATTACATCTTGATGACCGCCATACAAAGGATTCAGATGGCGTGGCGCTGGCAGCTTCAATAGCCGATCTAACATTGTATGTGGTTAATAATCATAAGGTACTTCGGGAATCGGGATCGACCATTGTCTTATACCTTCCAAAGATACAGACGGCAGAAGAAGCAGCGTTGTGGAATGAAATGTTAAGCGGCCTGGAAATGCATCTGGGTCTGGATGAGGGAACTATAAAAGTTTATTTGTTAGTAGAGCAGCTTGAAGCTACCTACATGTTGATGGAAATTAGGGCTGTGCTGGGAAAACATTTTGTAGGATACAATACCGGAAGATGGGATTACATTAACAGTGTGTCTGATGCTATGGCCTGGGATAAAAGCTTTATTAACCCAAACATTGAGTCGATCACAATGACCTATGGCTATATGCGCCATTACGAAGACAGGGTACGGCGGGCTGTGAATACTCCTGATCAAAACGGGAATTTTGCATTGTGGCAGGGCGGGATGGAGCCAAATATTCCGGTAGGTTCGGCCGAAGGTGTTTCTTCAAGCATGCAAAAAGCAGTGGCGGGTGCCGAACGCGAGCAGCGCGAAGGTGCAAGCGGTAAATGGGTTGCGCACTGGAAAATGGTAAACATTGTAAGACCGGTATGGGAGAAAGTTGGTCAGCCAAATCAGTTAGGCAGGAAATTTCCTCCGTTAACTTATACACAGGCGGATGCCGACGGTCTGATTCTGATAGAACCCGCTCCGATAACCGTTAGAGGTGCGCGTAACCTGTTAAGCGTGGCGCTTCAGTACGGCAATGCCTTTGGCCAGGGAATGCAGGCAGCAGCACTTAAAGCAGCAGATTATTTTGGCAATGATGATATTCTTTACTTGATGGAAGATATGGCTACCGGCGAGATAAGGCTCAGCATTGTCTGGGAATGGAGGAGTAAGGGTGCTAAATTCACTGAAGACGACCCTGAGACCGGAGTGAAAACCGGCGACACGTTTACACCTGAATTGCTTTCCCGTTTAATGGAAGAAGAGTATCAGAAATTGTTGAAAGCCGGCAACAAAGATGTATATGATGCTTCAAAGACCACTACATTGCCGATTTCCAAAGAGATAGCAGATATTTATGTGTTTAACGAATTTAAGATTCCCTGGTTTGTTGATCTCTTAAATATCAATCTGAACAATCCGGATCTCGCCACGGCTGAAGAACGCATTAGGAAATACACTGAAACATTTAAAAACGAAGGAAAAAGGATTACTGAGAATTTGGATTTCGTTTCTTAAACTGCACTGTTTAGTCATTAAGCATTTCTGAGCGGATGTGGGTTTCTTGCCTTGCTATTTGGTTATACATTTTGATAACTTGGACATCTAACAATCAGCTTAATGAAAAAAATCTCGTTCCTGATCGGGGTACTTCTTTCCGCTCAAATTCTCTTCGCCCAGTCTGCAAAAGAAATTCTAAAACAAAAGACTGAGCGACAGCTTCAGAATATTGTAGAGACATCGCCGTTTCTGACAGGCATAATGGCCGTCGATTTAATTACCGGCGACAGTTTCTCGATAAACCAGGACCTCGTATTTGCACAGGCTAGTGCAATTAAAATTCCTATATTAATGGAAGTATATAAGCAGGCTCATAACAAGAAGTTCGCACTTACAGATACCCGTCCGCTGCTCGCGTCAAATACAGTGGCAGGGTCCGGAATTTTAAATGCTATGACAGACCCTGTAACCCTGAGCATCCGCAATTACTCGTTGCTAATGATCGGCTTAAGTGACAACTCTGCAACCAACACACTTATTGATCTGGTGGGAATGCAAAATATCAATAATACGATGGAGGCCCTTGGATTCAAGAATACTCGTGTACAGCGTAAAATGATCGATCAGCCGGCATCGCTTAGAAACGAAGAGAATCTTTCCACTCCCGCCGAAGCGGTTAAAATTATGAAGCTGCTGTTCGAAGGTAAGTTTATTAATAAATCGACATCCGATGAAATACTTACGACACTTCAGAAAAACGCTGTTGAAAACAGTAAGATAGCTAAAGGCATACCTCCCAATGTTAAGATCGCGTTCAAACCAGGAGGAATGGGCGGCGTATCGACAGAATGGGCATTGGTGTACCTCGCGAAAAGGCCATATGCTGTGGCGATAATGGAAAACTACAAGGCCGGATCCTCCTCACAGGATTTTATGGCTGCTATTTCGAAAACGCTTTATGAGTATTATTCGAGGATGGCGAAGGCCACGAATTATGGGGTAATACTTGATTAGTTGATGATTAGGGTGAAAGGGTCAATTTTAGCTCAAAATTGAAAGCCTGATATATACGAACTACCTTATGGTGTTTTAACCCGACTGCTTAGTTTTCAGTTTCCCCCTTCCAGTTGTTAGCCATTATTCGTTCCCTCTATTACCACCACCAGGTCCTCTATAATTCCCCGGTCCCCTCGGTGAATTTTGGTCAGGACGGGGGCCATTACCTCCGAACTTCCTGAGGGTCATGTTTAAAGAAAGCATAAAGTATTGACCGAGACGATTGATCTGCCTGTCAACGATAATATTGTCGAACACATCCCTGGAAATTCCCGTGTTCTGGTTCAGGAGGTCAAATGCTTCAAAACGAATTCGGGCATTATTTCCCTTAAGGAACTGATATTCAGCGTGAGCTCCAAGGATTGTAGGATTCTTAACAATTGAGTTATCGAACCCCGTGTTAACCGTCTTGCTTAAGTTATAACCAATCGTAAGATCCTTGAAAAAATAATTTCTACCTCTAACTGAATATCTCATTGAATTAGTCCTGCGGTCATCAAAATTCGCCTGAGAATACTGCGTTGTATTAATTCCATAAGATGTTTCGAATTCAACATCCACTACATCGTCAATATCGATTTCGAATTCAAGCTCCTGACGGATATTAAAGTTCTTTGCGATATTCTTACTGTTGTCAATAAACGCTACGTTATTGTTTAATGAAGCATCGCCACTATAGGTTAAAGTGAATTTCCGGTCAGCAAAAGGCTTCCCATACGAATAACCCCCTCTAAGAGTGTAAAAACCATCGGTATTAGTATAGCTGGTCACCTGGTTTACAGTCCCCGGAACTAAAACTTTAGTAGTTACGATCTTATCGTCTGTTCGGTTATAGGAAAAATTCGCTGTCAGGAAATGCCCCATATTCCAGTCCGTCTGGTTGTACCGGGCATTGATCATATGTATGAATTCCGGATTTAGATTTGGATTACCGGTCACCGTATTCTGAAGATTCGAATTATCTGTAATTGGCTGTAACTGCAGGAAGCCAGGTTGATTGTTCCTTCCCCAATAATTAACCTGCAGCGACTGTTGCTTGGTAAAATTGTATACAAACCTGGCAGAAGGAATAAAGTTAAATGTCCGGTTGCTGGTATTGATTCCCCTGCTTAGATTTTGTCCGGTAAGCAAGGCCGGTTGTGCATTAAGGCCGACAGTATAGTTGTATTTCTTCTCAACAAACCGGTAGTTTACACCAATACGATTGGTCGTGAACTGGTATTCATATCGGTTGCTCAAATCAGGATTGAACACCTGCGTCCCATTAAGCACGTCATTGGTATTCCTGTTTGTGCTGGTTGTCGACCGATTCCAGCTGTAACCAAATTCAATGAAATTTCTCTTCCCGATTGGCTCCATGTAAGAAATATTAGCACTGGTCTGAAAGTTTCTGTTCGTATTGTCAATAAGCTGGTTCTGAATCCTTGTCGAATCGAGTCCTGGTTTGGTGATAACATAATTATTCAGTACTCCCCGAAAATCATCACCATTCGAAAAATTAAAATTACCGCGCAGACTAATATTTCTTCCTCTTTTAGGGAACCGGTGATTGAAGAAAGCGTTGGTTGAAATATTAGCCGACAAGTTATCATTTGAGTTCTGATTATCTCTTACCGTGAGCAGGTTCTCCTGGGTAATCGTATAGAAACCCAGATTGTCGGATTCACCTGAATTGCGTGAAATTCTTGGTGAAATCCTTAAGAAATTTGAAGTGTCCGGGCGAAATTCCAGGTTACCAGTTAAATTATGGCTGTAATTATCGCTCTCATTGTTTGTTGCCTCGTCTTCTAACCGGGTGAAACTCTCAAGGAAATTCTGAGTGTATGCTTTTCCTATAGTAATATTACGTCTATTGTTGAAATTGTAGCCAGCGTCAGCAGAAAGTTTCTTATTCCACTCATTCTGATAGCTTAAGCTCCCTGCATTTGTAGATGTTATACCGTTTCCTCCGCCACGGCTATTTGCATTGGTAACAGTTCCATCAAATGATATACGTTCTTCGCCTCTGAACACATTTCCACGTATTCCGGTGTTATATCGATCTTCATTGCCTAAGCCCGCGTTGCCCCTGACAAAGTAGCCCTTATTCTTATCCTCCTTGATGGTAATGTTGAGAATTTTCTCCGGTTCACCAGTCTTGATTCCTGTTAGATTTGCCTGATCACCATAGTCATCAATAAACTGAAGATTCTTGATAATATCTGCAGGCAGGTTCTTGATCGCAGTGGCCACATCGCCGCCGAAAAAGTCTTTACCATTAACCCTTATTTTAGTAATTACCTGCCCCTGATTAGTGACGTTGCCATCTGCATCCACTTTCACTCCAGGAAGTTTGCGCAACACCTCATCGACTGCATCACCATCTCTGACGGGAAACGAAGAAGCATTAAAAGTTACTGTGTCTTCACCTACCTTCATTGCAGTAACGGCGGTGATAACAACTTCATTTAACGAATTCACGCCTTCACGCAGGGTAATTGGAGGTATAGTCAGGCTTGTGCCGTTTTCGATCTTATATTGTTTAGTGAAGGTTTGAAAGCCGATAAAAGCTGCAGATAAAGTAAAGTCATTGGTTTTTACGTTGGGGAGATTGAAAACGCCGTCAATGTTAACCGATGTTGCCACGCTGTCGGTTCCCCATTTTAATTTGACAACAGTACCTGTCAGAGGCACCCCGGCGGTATCCTGTACACTACCTTTTACACTGTAGTTTTGGGCATAACTGACCAGATAAGTTAAAAGGAATATAGATGTAAGCAGGGCTCGAATCATTGCATGTTTATTACGGGTTGAACTTATTTAAATCTCTGTCAATTCCCGGGCAACGGGATCTGTAAAATAAATAAACGCCAAAGATATGCCATGCTATCTTCTGAATGGGTTCATAATCATGAATGTTACATTTTTTAATTGTCACAATTTGGGAGGATTTATTCTTAATCAGCCGCGGGAGAATGTTATGGAATCTTGCTGAGAACATCATATTTCAATGGGCGGACTGTGTCGTCGGCTTTCTAGTTTACGTACCCGAATGGTTTAAAATGCAGTACTTAGATACCTGGTATTAAAATAATTGTATTTTAGAGGGGATGATACCATTTATGCTGACCACGAAGATTGAACTATTAAATTATGGAAAGACGTAAGTTCCTCACTAATACTCTTATCGCTGCTGTCGGCACATCCGCTATTGCGGGATGCAGCGTTGTTAACAATTCTTCATCTGATGGCCCTAACCCCGGCTACGCATTGAGCGAACTGAAGGAGGATACGATTCTAACCGGCCTGCGCGATAAGTATCACTCGGAGCTTTTCGGTAAATTCTTGACTAATATGGACAGTCTTGTAATTGATCGTGAATTCGGGGGCTTTAATTGCTCAGTAGATATAGTATCAGGAAAGCAGCTAAGCACAAATAAAAGTGCGTGGTTTGAAGGGCGGGGACTATGGACATATTCGTTCCTGTACAATAAGTTCGGGAAGAACCCCGCATATCTCGAGATCGCAAGAAAGTCAAAGGATCTTATATTGAAATTAAAGCCCGCTGATAACAGTTTTTGGCCAACTTCTTTTACGAGGGAAGGGAAGGCATTAAGCGGCCCGGGCGACATTTACACAGGGTTGTTTATCGCCGAAGGGCTGGCAGAATATGCACGGGCATCCGGCGAGACCGAATACACTGATCTCGCCAGGAAAATTGTTTTGGCCTGTCTGGCGCGATATGACAGTCCCGGCTATGATTATTATGTTGCCTACTTAAATCCGCAGGCTTCTAAGATTCCAGCCCCCCGGGTGGTAGGACATTGGATGGTTTTCCTGCGAGCGGCAACTCAAATGCTAGAAAATGGCCCGGATCCCGACATCCAGAACGTAGCCGACCGATGTATGGACGCATTGCTCAATCATCATCTTAACCCGGAGTACCAGCTGTTTAATGAAGTACTAAATCACGACTTCAGCAGGCCGCAGAACCAGTTTGGAGATTTTGCATATATGGGACATGGAATCGAAACCTGCTGGATGATGATGTTCGAAGCGGCACGAAGAAAGGATAAGCAGCTTTTCGACCGGACTGCCGAAATATTTAAAAGGCATGTCACAGTTGCACGTGACGATGTTTACGGTGGATATTTCAGGTCGTTAGACAGTGTTTCAAATAATACCTGGAAGGTCGACAAAGTATTGTGGCTTCAGGAAGAGGTGCTGATAGGGACACTGTTTTTGGCCGAGCACACCGGTGATAATTGGGCGGGGAATTGTTTTAAAGAAACCCTGGATTATGTCTACAAGACGTTTGACCGTCCCGGATATGCATTCTGGCCAGCCGGCGGAGACCGCCATATGAAAGAACACCAAAAAAACCGGGCAGAACATTATCATCATCCGCGGCATCTTATGCTTAATCTTCTCGCATTGAACCGGATCATTGAGAGGAAAGGTAAGATTTCAACAAACTTCGGATAGGCTTTACTACTAATTTATCAATCTTGAAAAACTTTATGACCATAAAGTGTATAATCAGAACGGGAGATTTACCTTACCGCTCGTTATATAAAAAATAGTTGCCGAATACCGGAAATTGCTGGTAGAGCAGTTAGCTCTTTTGAAGTGTGTGGGAGGTAATCCCAAAGTTTACCGTATTTCAAAGAGAGAATTTCCGATTTTTAAACAAGATTAGCGGGGGTCGCGCAATGGTATTGATTGTGGAATTCACAAATAGTACTTTTGAATCTATTATTTATTTTAAGCCGGATAATTTACTTATTCAGACCCTTATCAGGCATTACAAATTCCAATGACAGACAAAAACGACGACACCAGGTTTTATAACATTCCCTTTAAGATTGATAAGTTTAATGGCATGCCTTATCGCAGACTTGGGCGGTCAGGCCTTGCTGTTTCACATATAGGACTTGGTACATGGAAAATGGGCTATCCCGAAAAGGGAGACGGCTCAAGAACTGACGCGAAAACTTCACTCCATATCCTTGATAAAGCATTGGATCTGGGGGTTACATTCTGGGATACAGCAAACCGATACAATAACGCTTCCGGAAATTCCGAACGACTAATTGGCGCCTGGTTCAAAAGTAATCCGGATCAAAGAAGAAATGTGGTTCTGGCGACCAAAATTTCTGGTGCAATGGATGGGATTACACCCAATCACTGCGGCCTGTCGAGAACCAATATTATGGAGGCAGTTTACGCAAGCCTCGAGCGACTGGAAGCAGATCACATCGATTTATTGTATTTCCATTCATATGACCATTTAACTCCGCATGAGGAAAGCCTTCTGGCCATAGAAGATCTGGTAAAGCAGGATCTGATCAGATATTTTTCGGTTTCCAATTTCACAGCAGAGCAGCTCAGATCATATCAGGCGCTGGAAAGCAATCTGTCCGCCCGTTCACGTATATTAGCCGTTCAAAACCGCTTTGATATCCTGAATGGAGAAGAAGATGTGTTTGAAGGCACTCTGGAATATGCTCAGGATGCTGGATTATCTTTTATTGCCTGGAGCCCGATGGCGAGAGGTTTACTTACAGATAAGTATCTGAATCCAAATGCTGGCAAGCCGGGAGACAGGCTATTTGATGAGGGAGAAATCGAAGGGAAGATCACAAAAGAGACGTTAAAGAAACTTCAAAATCTTTCAGAAATTGCTCAGGAGCTTAATGTTGAACTTAGTCAGCTCGTTATTGCCTACATGTTAACAATTCCTGGAATGGGCCCGGTTATACCCTCTTCCTCAAAT
>JAZKHM010000116.1:19833-31928 GCA_040385405.1 Bacteroidota bacterium
TAGTTGTACACAAACAGTAAAAAAGCCTGCAGCCGAATCCCCGGATTTCGCAATTGACACGGTCCCCGAAAAAATGGTTTGGATCCCGGCGGGCACCTTTAATATGGGATCTGATGATCCGGCTTTTGCCGATGCACAACCAATTCATAAAGTAAGCCTCAGCGGATTTTGGATGGACGAACACGAGGTAACAAATGCCGAATTTGACCGATTTGTGAAGGCTACAAAATATCGGACTGTAGCCGAACAGCCCTTGAATCCGGCCGACTTTCCTGGCGTGCCTCCCGAAATTCTTGTGCCCGGATCAGGTGTTTTCACACCTACAGCTCAGCCTGTCCCATATGATAATCCATTGCAATGGTGGACTTATGTTAAAGATGCGAACTGGCGTAATCCTAAGGGCAATCAATCGTCAATTACCGGGAAGCCGAATGACCCGGTTGTACACATTAGCTACACTGATGCAGCTGCCTATGCTAAATGGGCAGGAAAGCGACTTCCTACAGAAGCTGAGTGGGAATATGCGGCACAGGGAGGCAAGGGAATCCGGACTTACTATTGGGGCAATGAACTTAAGCCTGGTGGAAAGTGGATGGCTAATATTTATCAGGGCAGTTTCCCGGATGCTAATTCAAAGGATGACGGATTTGAAGAGCTGGCCCCAGTAAAGTCCTTTCCGCCTAACGGGTTTGGCCTTTACGATATGGAGGGAAATGTATGGGAATGGTGCAGTGATTTCTATCGCCCAGATTATTATTTAAACAGTCCTGAGTTAAATCCTAAAGGCCCTTCAGATAGTTACGACCCGGATGAGCCTGGAGCCGTAAAGCATGTGCAGAGGGGAGGATCTTTCTTATGCAGCGATCAATATTGCGTTCGATACAAACCCGGCAGCCGTGGCAAGGGAGAAGTAAACAGCGCAAGTAATAATCTGGGTTTCAGGTGTGTAAAAGATCGTTCGAACTGAATTTCTAAATTTTCCGGTGAAGTTAATTCTCAAGAAATTGAACTTAAAGCATCCTCCAGATTGGCTTAACGCAAGGGAGGTTCAAGGCGGAAGAAACCGTTAACCTGGGAGGCACAGATCAATTTATGAAATAAGATTAATATTTAGAATGGGTTTATTAATTTGCTTACCATAATATAATGGCTATATTCGGGTACGTAACCGTCATAAAAGACACAAATTAAAAAA
The DNA here is from genome assembly GCA_040385405.1 of Bacteroidota bacterium. GTDB lineage: Bacteria > Bacteroidota > Bacteroidia > Sphingobacteriales > Sphingobacteriaceae > Daejeonella. Next base: position 21,029 of record JAZKHM010000116.1, read on the forward strand.
GGACTTAATGATTAAATCAGAACATGAAACAGCCACAGCAGGCACCTCAGCTAAATTAAATAACTCAGGCAGGCTGAAGAGTATTTTTCTATCCCTGGGTCCGGGAATAATAATTGCTGCTGTGGTCTTCGGGCCTAGTAAAATGACAATAACATCAAAACTTGGAGCGCAGTACGGTCACTCCTTGTTATGGATCGTTGTTGTCGCTTGTTTTTTCATGACCATTTTCACCATCATGGGAGCAAGGATCGGGGTAGCGACAAAACAATCGCTTTTAACAACTATCCGCGAAAAATGGGGAAGGGCTGCAGGTATTACAGTGGGCCTGGGAATTTTTATAGTCACAACGTCTTTTCAGGCGGGAAACTCAATAGGAGTAGGTATAGCGATCGCTGAGGCGACAGGAACTAAACCAATCATCTGGATCATCTGTTTCAACCTTATCGGGATAGCTCTGCTCTTCTTCAGAGGATTTTACAAAGTGCTTGAAAAGCTGATGATTTTCCTGGTCGCCCTGATGCTTTTTTCTTTTCTGACAACTTTTTTCCTGATAAAGCCTGATTTGACAGAAATTGTCCGAGGTTTTGTTCCATCTATCGCTCCGGGTTCTCTTGGACTTGTTATCGCTTTTTTTGCTTCCACCTTTTCCATGGTGGCTGCATTTTATCAGGCCTATCTGGTTCAGGAGAGAATTAAATTTAATCCTGAAATTCACGAACATAACAGTAATAGTATAACAGGTATCTTCATTCTGGGATTAATGAGCGCGATTATAATGATTTGTGCCGCTTCCGTCCTCCATAAGCAGGGCATCAACGTTGTTAACGCCTCGGATATGTCGCGCGCTCTTGAACCACTTTTTGGCAAATATGCTTCGACTCTTTTTTTAGTTGGGCTTTTTGGTGCTTCGTTTTCTTCGCTTATTGGAAATTCAACAATTGGAGGAACATTGATGGCCGATTCTCTCGGACTCGGAAGCAACCTCAATTCCGGCAAGGTGAAGTTATTTATAGCGCTGGTAATGATCTTTGGGGCAATTATAGCAATCAGGTTTGGGAAACTACCCCTGGAGCTGATTGTATTCGCTCAAAGCGTTACTATATTTCTCGTTCCTTTTATCGGACTTGCTTTATATTCGGTTTCAAATGATGAAAAGATTATGGGCTCATATAAAAACTCGTCCGCAGTAAAGGTAATCGGAGCGCTGGGGCTTCTTATTCTTGTGCTGCTGGCAGCCAGCAATGTAAATGAGTTGTTTTTAAAATAAGTTAGTGGTAAGGATTAGCGGTCAATGATTAGTTATTGATCGGGAAATTTTATATAGCGTAGAACTATCCCTGGTGGAAGGGTCATTTATAAATAAGTGTTAGAATAATATGAGAGAATTTAAAAAAGAAAAGCTAAACGTTAAGGTTTTTGAAAACAGGGCTGAACTTGGTGCAGCGGCGGCAGACATATTTGCAGCAAAATTAAAAGAACTGCTCACAACGAAGGAATATGTTAACGTGATATTTGCTTCAGCGCCATCGCAGAACGAATTTCTGGCTGAACTGAATAAAAAGGACGTTGAATGGAATCGTATCAATGCGTTTCATATGGACGAATATGTGGGTCTTGATAAAGATGCCCCGCAGGGATTCGGCAATTTCCTGAAAGACCGTCTTTTCCAGAATGTAAAGTGCCGGGAGGTTCATTTTCTGAATGGAAATGCCGATGACATACAAGAGGAATGCGCTCGCTATGCAGCTCTGCTGACCAAATACCCAACAGATATCGTGATTCTTGGGATAGGAGAGAACACCCACCTGGCATTTAATGATCCGCATGTCGCAGATTTTAATGACCCGCTCATTGTTAAGGTAGTTGATCTGGATCAGGATTGCCGTGTTCAGCAGGTGAATGATGGTTGTTTCGCAAATATCGGTGAAGTGCCTACCCACGCGCTGACAATCACTATGCCTGCATTGTTCAAGTCAACTTTTGCATATGCGATCGTTCCCGGCAAATTTAAAGCCAACGCGATCGAACATACCATAAATAGTGACATAAGTGAACTATATCCGTCCACAATTTTAAGACGACATGATAATGCGACGTTATTTATAGATGAAGACAGCGCATCTAAACTTTAGACATTTAACCAAAAAACCAAAGATTAAAATAATATTTATGAAGGAAAACAAAACCGTTGCAGTTGGTTCTTTAAGCCAAAAGGATACTGTAACAGGACTAGTTATTATCGGTTTTATGTTTTTTATGTTCGGGTTTACGTCCTGGATAAACGCCATTTTAATTCCGTATTTCAAAATCGCATTTCAGCTCAGTCATGTTGCTTCTTACCTTGTAGCTTTTGCTTTCTATATTTCGTATCTCATTTTTTCTATTCCGGCGTCCTACCTTCTAAAAAAGGTAGGTTTTAAGAAAGGTATGATGATCGGCTTCTGGGTTATGTCGGCAGGTGCTTTTCTATTTGTGCCCGCCGCGCTGACAATGACCTATGGTTTATTTCTCCTTGGTTTGTTTTCGATAGGAGCCGGACTTGCCCTGCTTCAGACTGCTGCTAATCCCTATATCACAATCCTTGGCCCTAAGGAAACGGCCCTTCGGCGCTTTAGTATAATGGGCATTTGTAATAAAGGGGCCGGAATCCTGGCGCCCTTACTATTTGCTGCTGTGATCTTCCGGGTTACTGATAGCGATATGTTTGATCAGCTTTCTCAGATGAGTGAAGCGGAAAAAGATGCTGCTTTGCACGAGCTGATACAGAGGATAATTGTTCCTTACGCGTGTGTGGGTGGATTTTTGTTCCTGCTCGGACTGTTCATTCGTTACTCGCCTTTACCTGAAATTGACACAGAACATGAAAGCGATGAAGTGGCACAGGCCAATTCATCTAAAACGAGTATCATGCAATTTCCGCACCTGGTGCTGGGTGCTATCGCAATTTTCCTCCATGTGGGAACACAGGTAATTTCAATTGACACGGTGATTAGTTATGCCGGTACAATGAACCTGAACCTTATTGAAGCAAAGGTATTTCCATCATATACGCTCACAGCACAGATTTGTGCTTATCTGGTCGGAATAACCCTGGTACCAAAGTTTCTATCCCAGTTGACGGCACTTAAGATCAGTACAGTTTTTGGCCTCATTTTAACCCTTCTGATTGTTTTCGCGAAAGGTCAGGTCACTTTTCTCGGGCATACCACGGATATTTCATTATGGTTTGTAGTAATGCTGGGCCTTGCAAATTCACTGGTTTGGGCCGGCGTTTGGCCGCTTGCGCTGGATGGGTTAGGACGTTTTACTAAAATTGGTGCTTCACTGATGGTAATGGGACTAGCGGGGAATGCCATTCTTCCTCTTATTTACGGCTATCTGGTAGATATATCTAATGCTCGCCATGCGTATTGGGTTTTATTCCCGTGCTACGCGTACTTGATATTCTATGCATTCCGGGGCTATGCGCTGAGGAGATGGACAAGATAGGGACCTTGAATGTTGTACGTTACACATTGTACGTTTTAAGTGATTTGTAAAATCTGAAACTTTAAAATATTATCTTGCCTCTTTAATTGTAGTACAAAACTAATTACCTATAACTTATCGTACACTTTATATGACTGATTTTTCCCTTGCAAACAAAGTAATCATTGTCACGGGTGGGACCGGAATACTCGGTAAATCCTTTATTGAAGGAATAGTGAATGCCGGTGGTGCCGTTGGAATACTTGGCAGAAACAAGGATGTGGCTAATGAACGAGCCGATCTGATTAATAGAAATGGGGGAAAGGCTATAGCACTTATTGCTGATGCTATGAATGAAGCCCAACTTACTGATGCGAAAAATAAGGTTCTGGATGAATTTGGAAGGATAGACGGGCTGGTTAATGGAGCCGGCGGAAATCAGCCTGAGGGAGTCCTTCTGCCAAATGACGACATTTTTAAAATGAACCTCGAGGGTATGAAAAAGGTAATGGACCTTAACACATGGGGCACATTAATCCCTACCCAGATTTTCGGCGAAGCAATTGTAGAAACTGCTGAAAGAGGAAGTATTGTTAATATTTCGTCAATGAACTCCAAACGAGCTATTACCCGTGTGCTCGGATACAACATGGGTAAAGCTGCAGTAGACTGCTATAATCAATGGTTTGCGGTCGAATTGGCTAACCGCTATGGCGATAAGATTCGCATGAACGCGCTTGCTCCCGGTTTTTTCCTTACAGAACAAAACCGGAATCTTCTTACGAAACCAGATGGTACATTCACCGAACGTGGTCAGAAAGTAATCACGCAAACTCCGTTTAAAAGATTTGGCCACCCGGATGAACTGCAGGGAGCCTTAGTATGGCTGTTAAGTGATGCATCAAAATTTGTTACTGGATCAATGATCTGTGTAGACGGAGGTTTTTCAATCAATGGAGGAGTTTAATGGGCTTTAATAATCAGAACACAGCGATGTACCTTATGCAGCACACCATGCGCTGGTATGGTCCAAAAGATCCGGTAAGTCTTTCTGATATCAGACAGGCAGGCTGTACAGGGGTAGTGACAGCACTTCATCACGTCCCGAATGGGGATGTGTGGTCAGTTGAAGATATAGAAACGAGAAGGAAGGAGGTAGAACAGGCCGGGATGATATGGAGTGTGGTCGAAAGTGTACCTGTCCATGAAAACATTAAAACCCGGACAGGAAAATACTTAGAATATATCGAGAATTATAAGCAAAGCATCCGCAATTTGTCGTCCTGCGGTATAAGGTGTGTTACATACAACTTTATGCCTGTACTGGACTGGACCAGGACCGACCTTGCTTATACGGTCGAGGATGGTTCAAAAGCATTACGCTTTGAAAAGGCAGCGTTTATAGCCTTTGACCTTTATATTCTCAAAAGGCCAGATGCGCATAAGGATTATAGTGAAGAGGAAATCAACAGAGCCGAATCGCGGTTTGCAGCTATGTCTGACGAAGAAAAATACAGACTTACCAGAAATATAATCGCTGGTCTTCCTGGCAGTGAAGAAAGCTTTACTATTGAGCAGTTTCAGGAAGCGCTGGATACCTATAAGGGGATCGATCATGCGGCGCTTAGAGCGAATTTGATACTCTTTTTGAAGGAAATTATTCCCGTTGCCAGCGCATGCGGTCTAAACATGGTCATACATCCAGATGATCCTCCCTATGCAATTTTAGGTCTGCCAAGAGTCGTGAGTACCGCTGAAGACATTGATGCTCTAATATCGGCAGTGCCTTCGCTTAACAATGGGCTGTGCTTTTGTACCGGTTCCTTTGGTGTAAGGAAGGACAACGACCTTCCGGCTATGGTCGCCCGTTTTGCTGATCGCATCAATTTCATACATCTCCGCAGTACAAAACGAAATGAATTCGGCGACTTTTTTGAAGATAACCATTTGGAAGGCGATGTTGATATGTACGCAGTCGTTAAACAGATTGTCGAAATATCCAAAAACCGGAAAGTCTCTATCCCTATGCGGCCCGACCATGGCCATCAAATGCTCGATGATCTGAAAAAGCAAACAAACCCAGGCTATTCGGCTATCGGCAGGCTGAGAGGATTGGCGGAGTTGAGAGGGCTGGAGTGGGGAATTGTTTGTGGGGAAAATTGAACCCGCACCAGCAACCTGGACCAGGCGAGATTGCTCAAAAATATTACATACCATTCCGTTCAATCTTTCACCTATTTTCCCCCCAATATTAAATCCTTTTACTAAATTGGATCCCGATAAGGAAAAATACAGATCGATGGATAGAAGAGAAGCAATAAGCCGGGTAACCTTGTTACTGGGGGGAGCACTTGCCACCTCGGGCTTGGGTGCCTTTGCCGATGTGCTGCAGCCGGAAGGGCTGGGTACCATTCAAATTAAATCCTTAGTCTCAAGCGAGGCTTTGATAGCAGAAATAGCCGATACTTTCATTCCCGATAATAAAGGTGTCCCAGGTGCGAAAGCCGCCGGATTGGGCCCTTTCATTGTGATGATGATGCAGGACTGCTATACTCCTGATATTCAGAAGCATTTCCAGGAGGGATTAGCGAAAGTAGAGGATGTGTCAAAAAGCCATTTCCAAAAATCATTTACAAAGCTTAGCCTTAAGGAACGCGAAGAGATATTCGGCTTATTCAAGGCCGAAGCAGAAACCCAGCGAAAAGCCGGAATTTCCCCCTCACACTTCTTTCAGATAATGGCTGACCTGACCTACCTTGGATATTATACTTCAGAGATTGGGGCTACCCAAGCCTTGCGCTATGTGCATATACCTGGAAAATATGAAGCTTGTGTGCCGCTTGAACCGGGACAAAAAGCATGGGCTACATAATAAAGATTAACTGTTTTTAGGATAGAGATGAACGTCAATATTAAAGCGAACAAGCAGAATACCTACGATGCGATTGTGGTGGGCTCAGGGATCAGCGGAGGCTGGGCTGCAAAGGAGTTAACGGAGAAGGGGCTGAAGGTTCTGATGCTTGAGCGCGGTCGAAACGTGGAGCATGTTAAAGATTATGATACGGCGCTGATGAAGCCCTGGGAATTCAAACACCGGGGCCGGATTACTCCCGAGGAACGCAGCAGACACCTGGTGCAGACCCGAGGCGGACAATATGGAGAGCATAATGCGAAATTCTGGGTAGATGATGTCGACTGCCCCTATACAGAAGTTAAGCGCTTCGACTGGTACCGGGGTTATCATGTTGGCGGCAGGTCGATTACCTGGGGTCGAGGCTGCCTGCGTTTGAGCGAAATGGATTTTTCCGCAAATGCAAAAGATGGCTATGGTGTAGACTGGCCGGTACGTTACAAAGATATAGCGCCATGGTATGATTATGTCGAGCGTTTTGCGGGGATCAGCGGACAAGCAGAAGGCCTTGCTCAGCTACCCGACGGAATTTTCCTCCCACCATTCGAAATGAATTGTGTGGAAAAGGCTGTTAAAGAACGAATAGAAAAACATTATAGTAAGGCCCGGATGATGACCGTTTACCGGATGGCTAATCTGACTGTTCCCCATAACGGCCGGGGTACATGTCTTAATCGGAGCCTTTGTAACCGTGGCTGCCCGTTTGGCGCTTATTTCAGCACCCAGTCGGCAACACTGCCGGCAGCCGTGGCTACTGGTAACCTGACGCTTCGCCCGTATTCCATCGTTAATTCAGTACTTTACGATAGAGAAACTAAAAAAGCAAAGGGTGTTTTGGTCATTGACTCGGAAACCAACGAGCACATTGAGTATTACGCAAAGGTGATTTTCATGAATGCTTCAACGCTGGGTACTACTCATATTCTTTTAAACTCTGTATCAGATACCTTTCCCGACGGACTTGGAAACAGCAGCGGGCATTTAGGACATAACCTGATGGATCACCATTTCCAGATCGGCGCATCCGGAAGGGCAGAAGGGTTTGATGATAAATATTATTACGGACGGCGTCCGATCGGAGTTTATATCCCTCGTTTCAGGAACCTTGGCGATAAACCGGAGCGTGACTATCTTCGTGGTTTTCACTACGGTGGCGGCGCAAGTCGCAGCGGATGGCAAAGATTGATCCCTGAGATGGGTTATGGCCAGGAGTTCAATGACGAAGTAACTGAACCGGGTCCATGGTCTATGGGTCTGGGCGGTTTCGGCGAGCATTTGCCGGAATACAAAAACCGCGTTTTCCTCGACCATTCTAAAAAGGACAAATGGGGCCAGCCCCTCCTTGCTGTTGATTGCGAATTCGGTGAAAACGAACGCAAAATGCGCATTGACATGAGAAATGATGCAGCCGAAATCCTTGAGGCAGCCGGGATGAAAGATATCGCAACCTATGACCGGCCTGCAGTACCCGGAATGGCCATCCATGAAATGGGAACAGCCCGTATGGGTCACGATCCAAAAACGTCCGTGCTGAACAAATGGAACCAGATGCACGACGTCAAAAACGTCTTCGTTACAGATGGTGCTTTTATGACGTCAAACGCGTGTCAAAATCCTTCGTTAACATATATGGCGTTTACGGCCAGGGCCTGTGATTATGCTGTGAAGGAGCTGAAAAAGGGGAATATCTGAGGTAGGAAGTAGGATTGAGCCGCTATTTCCCTGCTTTTAAAGTCTCAAGCAACAGTTTAGCTGCTTCTTCCGATGAACCTGGATTTTGTCCGGTAATCAGCAGCCCGTCCTTCTTCACATAGGAACTCCAGTCGGCTCCTTTGCTATAGTTTGCTCCCAGATTTTTCAGTTTATCTTCCAAAAGGAAAGGGACAACATCTGTGAGTTGAACCGCTTCTTCTTCAGTATTTGTAAAACCCGGCACTTCTTTTCCCTTAACCAAAGGTTCACCATTCGCAGCTTTTATATGTATTAAGGCAGCGGGAGCATGACATACAAAGGCAACCGGAGGTTCCCTGCCTACCTGACTGGCAGGCAGCCTTTGCTGAATAAAAGTTCTTCCGTTTAGTATCCCCTGGGATCGCCCAAAATTCTTATCTTCGGATAGAATACTTTTTACTATATCTGATACATTAAGCGCACCTAATAATTGATAAGGACATGAAAATGAAAAAAATTGCAATGTTCCTATTTGCTTTGATAGCTCTCTCATTCATCCTTATTCAGCCCACTTCCTCGCAGGAAAAATTTGATTTTTCAAAAAAAGGTGAAATTCATGATCAGGTAATTTTTTCATGGGACAACTATTATCGGGATTATTTCGCTTCGGAAATTAAGAAGAGGTTATTTGAAAATGGTGACGTCTATGTTTTATATGACCTGCAGAATGGAGGACTGCAATCCTTTGTAGAGATGACCCGCCGGTGTAAGGACACCAAACAGATTGGCGAGCTTGTCGATTTGTTAAATCCCGTTTTTTCAGCATTAAAACCTGTATCACCCGATAATAGCGAGGGTTGGATTTGCACAGGAGGACCTAATTGCACAGCGTATGCCCTTCTTGGAAAGGAAGTACCACTTTGCAGTGTGCAGTATTTGGGCCTGTTAGGTGCGCTCGCCACTACGATCACTGAAAATATCCCCTTTCGTAAACAAACAATGGAAGAAAAGGCTTTCGTTAAGAACACTTTCAATACCATGTCTGTCCAGTTAAACCGCTGGTTTACTGAAAGTTACTTCAAGTCGGTGGAACGCAGGCTTCCCAGGACCGCTGCGGACCTGAAAGACGCGAATTTAGGGCACTATTTTTCGGACAGGGATCTCTGGTTTTTAACTGCACTGTCCGATTTGTCTGAACTTCATCAGGCAGGGGTGAAGCCTGCGGCCGAAGATGGTAAAAAGGCCTGGACGGGTCTCCAAACGCAAAGGGAGGGTATCGGAAAAATATTTGATCTGTTCCTGGCCAGAAGTTATATCACGAAAACTGTTAATGGCAACAGGGCTGAAATAGACAAAGGATTTTGGAAGACTCATTTTGACAACAGATATGCTAAATATTCCGGCCCTGTGAGTCCGGTTTACTGGGAACAAGCCAGCGATGGAAAATGGAACATGATTACCCGGGTAAAATTGGATAGCACCTATCTCTCAGATGATGTTTCCTGGGACATCAGTCATGCAAGAAGACTGGTTCCCGCTCTGGAAACTTTTGCAAGAAACCGGGAAAATATTAAAAAGGTGTGGGGTTATAACAACTCTGCTTTCGACCCGATGGCCCTTCGCCAGGCCTATGCCAACCAGATCGCTGAAAAGATATGGAATGGTAACAGGGAATATCCTTTGTTTACCAATTACTGGAGCGGGGATAACGGCTGGTATCGGGTTGCCTATGCAAACCAGACAGGAAGGAGAATGGAAGGCTATCCGCCGTATGGAATGAACACTTCTATGCCTCTGGGTGGTTATCCGATTTGGAGTTCCTTTCACCCTACCTTAAGAACCGTTTTCAGGAATCTTTTTGAATTGTCGCGATCTAGTGATCCAACGGCAAGATCTTTTGTCTCAGTCTATTATAAAGAGGTTTTTGCAAACAAATCCAAGACTTCGGTAAAACCGGTTCAAAGTCTGGCTTTTTTATCGGATTTGGTTGAGTTGCCGGTTAGGAAATCCAAATAGTGAACAGCTTCATGATCAGGTGTTAATTCCTTACGAAGTTTTTACTATGAATGGCGCCTGGTCTTCTGTATTTTGGATTTTACCTCGCCTTTCTGGGAATGGTAATTTACAGGTCGGTCTATATTCCAAAGTGGTTGGGAATCGCTTTGGTACTAGCGGGGCTGGGGTTTATTTATTGATGCCCTTAAGATTTTTCTGTTTCCGGGAGTAACTATGGAGTATCTGTGGTTTACTTAACTGGGAGAACTGGTTTTCATGGGACGGTTGATTTGGGCAGGATTGATGAAAAAGGAATACCTTATACCACAGACCTCCCTTACACCACCTCAATATCCGTACATCTTATAATGATATCCTCCTGTTTAAATTGAGCTTTCAAAATTTCTTTAAAGCTTTTCCAGAACTTCTTTTCGAATTCATCAGCTATAACCTCGTAAACAATTAGCTTGTCTATCGTTAGTTCTTCATCACCATCTTTCCACAAGCCGGTGGCAGGGGCGCGGGAATAAGCAGTTAGTCCGCCAAAGCGCTCGGTAAGTTCAAGCCTGATTGATTTGTACATTTCCTCAGAAAATGGTTCACCTTCATTATCGTATAAGGGCAGGAGGATCTGGAAAAGTTTTTTGGACGTCATAGAAGGGACAACCCCGCAGAGTTCGAAATTGTTTTATTTGGATGTCATGTAGAGACTGGATTTTTGGAACTGATAAAGCCGAAACTCGGGTTGAAACAGGCGTTCGCAGGACGCGTAAAAGTTATTACAATTGACTAATGCAAAAATTCTTCTCGATCTGAGGTGAACAGCTCCATGTTACCACTCCCCAGATCATCATA
>JAZKHM010000117.1:0-11295 GCA_040385405.1 Bacteroidota bacterium
TCGGTCTTACGGGATTTACGCAATCCATCATGCTGGATTTGAGAAAGCATGGGGTGAAAGTTTCAACGATTATGCCGGGCTCTGTCTCTACCCATTTTAACGACCATACACCCGATGCAGCGAGTGATGCATGGAAGATCCAGCCGGAAGATATTGGTCAGTTAGTTGCCGACTTGCTGAACATGAATCCGCGGACTTTGCCGAGTAAAGTGGAGGTGCGGCCTAGTTTTCCGAAGTAGAATGTAATTTTTGGTACCCTGCCGGATTTTCTGGCAGAGCTTTTTATGCTGGTTCAATGGGAACAACGTTTCTCATATTATAAGTCTAAAGCGGGAAGGTTATTATACTTCTGCAGTTGAAAGAGTACTCTGCCAGGAACAACTTCCACATCAGACCATTTTGAAACAAGAACATAAGATTTAACAACTTCTAGCAACATATATCTTACGTTTTTAATTGTTATTTTTGTGCATGCAAGGAGTGCTGGAAAAACGAAGTATTTTACAGGAATTGTCAAATCGAAGACAATCTCTAGCCCATTTTGGTGTCGAAAAAATAGGGCTATTCGGATCTTTTGTACGCGGAGATGCGAATTCTGATAGCGATATTGATTTGCTAGTGGAAATGAATAAGAGTCATAAGACGTTCCGCAACTTCCTGGCTTTAAACTACTATTTGGAGGAAATATTTGGCCGAAAAGTAGAATTAGTTACCAAGCAATCTTTGAGTCCTTATATCGGTCCCCACATTTTAACCACTGTAGAGTATGCATCTCTCACAGGTTGATTTCTTACGACATATCTTAGCTGAATGTGAATATCTTTCCAAGGAATCGGCTGAAAATAGTTTCGACGATTTTGTGGACAATGAGCGCTTAACAAAGGCCATTTGTAGGAGCCTGGAAATTATTGGCGAAGCAAGCAACAAGGTACATCCGGACTTGAAAGCAAAACATCCCCATATTCCATGGCGTGAACTCAGTGATATCAGAAATAGAATAATCCATCATTACTTTGGAATTGACTATGACATTGTTTGGGATACTGTTATGACAGACATACCGATGTTAAAGAAATGGATTGACTTAGTGATAGAAATCGAAACATAGTTTATTTTTTATACGAGAGTTTTCAATCGCTCAATTATTGGGCTCAGTCTCTACGCATTTTAACGACCATAAACCCGATGCAGCGAGTGATGCATGGAAGATCCAGCCGGAAGATATTGGTCAGTTAGTTGCCGACTTGCTGAACATGAATCCGCGGACATTGCCAAGTAAAATGGAGGTGCGGCCTAGTTTCCCGAAGTAGGTTGTAATCCAATTAATCTGCCTCGCCTGCCTGGGCGCTTAATTTAAACCGCTGAGAACGCAGAGCCGATAGCTATCGGCTACGAAGCAGAGAGCGCAGAGTTTTTTCTGGAACTCTTTTAAAATCAGAATTCAATGCTCTGAGTTTAAAATGCGTTGGGTACGTAGGAGTAGCTGCTTATTATTACTAACTACTAGAGAAAAGTCTTAGTTTAGCTGACTGTCTGCCAAAGTATTCCATGAAGTTTATAGGTTCTCTAATATTAACATTATTTCTGACAGGTGTTGCAGAAGGGCAAACATGTACTGGGAATTTTGGTGATGCAGTAGTTAACCTGAATTTTGGTAGTGGTTCAAATCCTGGCCCTATTTCATCTACAAATTATACGTATACAACCGGTAAGTGTCCAAATGATGGCAGTTATACGATTACAAGCAATACTCCGGGATGTTTTGGGAATAACTGGCACAATGTCACTCAGGATCATACACCTGATGATAGTAATGGGTTAATGATGCTAGTAAATGCTTCAAATTCCCCAGGAGAGTTTTTTAAGCAGTCAATAGATGATCTTTGCCCGGGTACAACTTATGAATTTGCTGCATATGTTATGAATGTGCTCCGACCTTCAGCAGCGGGTAATAAACCCAACCTAACATTTATTATTGAATCTGCAGATGGAACATCATTAGGAAAGTATTCAACTGGCGATATCATTGAGTCTGCCGCCCCAGAATGGAAAAAGCATGCTTTGATCTTTACTACGCCGCCGGGAATTTCACAAATTATACTCAAGATAATAAATAACGCACCAGGGGGCAATGGCAATGATCTGGCGCTTGATGATATTACATTCAGGGCTTGCGGGCCCACTATTCAGCCGACTGTAAATGGAAGTCAGGAATTTTTCTCAGTTTGTGAAGGCCAGAGCAGCACGATGTCTCTCGAAGCCAATGTATCCTCAGGTTTAAGTGATCCTGCTTATCAATGGCAGGTAAATCAGAATAATTCCGGTTGGAAGGATATCACCGGAGCAAACTCTAAGACTTCCGCTGTTCTGTTAACGCCCGTTGCAGGCGCAGTTTATCAATACCGGCTGGCCGTGGCGGAGAGTTTCAATATCAATTCAATAAAATGCAGAATATTGTCAGAACCTGTGTCCGCTAAACTTGCTTTAAATCCGTCCCCAAAGGTTGATTTTGAAGTGCCTGATTTTTGCCTGGCCGATGGCTCCGCTCAATTCACGAATACTACCGCGATTTCTGACGGCACTGAAGCTCAGTTAACTTATTTATGGGATTTTGGTGATGCTCAGGCTAATATACAACGGCCAAATACATCAACCTTAAAAAACCCATCTCACCGGTATACAAAAGCGGGAATATATACGGTGAAGTTAACTGTTAAATCTGCGAACGGATGCGAGAAAACCATAAGCAAACCATTTGTTGTTAACGGGGGCGTACCTAAAGCTGCTTTCAGTGTAAAAACCCCTGATCTATTATGCAGCGATAAATCGGTTGAATTTGAAGATAATGTAATAGTTGAGTTAGATGAAGAAGTAACAAAGATTGAATGGATATATGATTTAGTTAACTTTCCAAACGTCAAAGAAATAGATGATACACCGGCAATGCGCGCTTCTCCAAGCCGTATTTATTCTCATAAATACCCGGCTTTTACATCTCCTGCTTCAAAAACATACCAAGTCAGGATGTTAGCCTACACTGGAGGAACCTGTGTGAATACAATAACCAGGACAATTACATTACATGCGGTTCCACAAGTCCGGTTTGATAGTATTCCTGATATTTGTTCCGATGCTAAGCCCATACAACTAAGCCAGGCTAAAGAAATCCATGGAGTGTTAACCGGTACTGGAACTTACACTGGGAAAGGAGTTACGCCCACCGGATCATTCAACCAGGCAATTGCTGGTGTGGGAACTCATACCTTAACATATACTTTTGTAGCTGATAACGGCTGCACAGATTTTAAAACACAAACCATTACTGTCAACGAAATACCGAAAGCAACTATAATACCCCAACTGGTTGTGTTAGACGGAGGTCAGATTAAATTACCAGCTGTGGCAACGGGCAATAATTTAACCTATAAATGGACACCATCAACCTATCTGGATAAAGACGATATTTTAATCCCGGTAATAACTCCTACAGATGACATAACATACACCCTAACAGTTACCACAGATAAAGGATGTATTGCAACTACTCAAATCTTTATCAAGGTCCTGAAATTCCCTGAAGTGCCAAACTCCTTTACACCCAATGGAGATGGTGTAAATGACACCTGGAATGTAAAATACCTTGAAAGTTACCCCGATGCAATGGTTCATATTTTTAATCGTTATGGAGAAAAACTATTTCAAGTTGTTAATTATCTAACACCTTGGGACGGTACAAAAAATGGCTCAGAATTACCTGTCGGCACTTATTATTATATCATCAATCCCAGAAATGGACGTAAGATAATTTCCGGATCTGTGACTATTATACGGTAGAATAATTAATGCGAATCATTCCGAAACCGCGGGGAATCCATAAACAGTAGAGAATTAACTACAATAATCAGCTAAACAATAACTCCGAACTTCATTGGAAGAAGTCCGGAGTGAATTAGCTATCGTTTCCGGCTTGCTGGCCAGGTACTTAAAGTCGATTTAATTATTGTTTTCTCCTTGCATCAAGTCGTCATTATTAACTCCCTTCTTTTTTCTTGGCTGGCCGTAGGTCATTTTTCCGAAATTCCAGGAAAAATTGATTCCTACAGAACGAATAGGCACTGCGAACTGGCTGCTTTGGATAAGTGAGCCGCTATTGATTTGGGTATTAAAATTCAGATTTTCGCTAAATGGCTGAACAACTGTTAATCCAATAGTTCCTTTTTTCTTCAGGATCTCTTTCTTCAGACCGAAATTATAAATACTGAAGGAAGGATTTACACCCTGAAATGTCCTGCGAGGTGAATTTTGAACCATAAACGTTTCTGCTGAGAATCCTTTGGGTAACTTAACGCCCCCGCTTAAAAAAACGTTGTATTGGATATAGGTGTTATCAGCCGGATTGCCCTGGAACAAGTTTGATACCTGTGGTTTGTAAGTAAACAAATTTACACTGCCTCTTAAAGTTATTATTTCTGCCAGAGTTACTGATCCGAACAGACTGCTGCCAAAAGAATTCGTGTTACCAATGTTGGCATAATTTGTACGGGATACCGTCCTTGTACTGGATACATTGTTATTGTCTACAGTTGTGAAAGGAACTGAAGAAACATAACTTTCTATAACATCATTTGTATGTCTGTAATAGACAGAAGCATTGATTACAGAAGATTTGATATTGGTAGAATAACTAAGGTCAAGCGTCTGAGTTATTTCCGGAGACAATTCCGGGTTACCCTGAGACTGGTTTGAAAGATCGCTGGTGTTCAGGAAAGGATTGAGGAACCGGATGCTTGGACGTTGTATTCTTTTGTTGAAACTTAATTTTACCGTGTTGTTATCTTTGAAATTTTTGGAGACAGCAATGTTAGGTACAAAATTAATATAGTCATTAGTAAAGGGCTGTAAACCCAATAAGGTATTATTTGAGTTTCCTTCAATCTCAGTTTTTTCAACACGTAAGCCTGTCTGTAAGCTATAGCCATTCTTAAATTTTGCCGTTAAAACACTATATCCAGCGTAAACATCCTGATTGTATAAATATTCATTTGAAGTACTGGTATTAAGTGAATAACTGCCAGAAGCGTCCGGGTTAAAGAAATCATATGAACTGTTTATTTTCCTGAATATACCTTTTGCACCCGTTTCAAGTTTTAACAATTTGTTTAAAGGAAGACTGTAGTCTAATTGAATCGTGTACTCGTTGTTTTTGGCGAGATTTATTGCTTGCTGATCCAGACCAAAAGCTGTATAGGTAGATGCAAACTCCGTATCGTTATTACTATGCGACCACTGTCCCGCTATGGTTAGTTCTTCGCCTTCTTTTTTGAACTTTCGGGTAAAATCAGAATTCCAGTCAAAATTGCCCATTGAATTTTTATTGGAATTAACCGATGAATAATTTACAGTTCCACCGATAAGGGAAGTGTTGGAACTCGCTGAGCTACCGGCGTTGTTGAAAGCACCCGACCTTAAATTGATAGATGAAGAGATACTGTTAAAGTTGTTGAAATCATATCCCAATGAAGCAGAGCCCATTGTAAATTGTCTGTTCGACTTATTTGTGCCCCTGCTAAATGATGAAGCACCAGATTGTGTATCCTGATAGTTAAATGAATTTGTTGTAGTGTTGGGCCAACCTGAATTTACTCCCACATTCCCGGATAAACTCAAGCGGTTCTTATTAATATTCAAATTCATATTACCGTTGTTCTGCCGGGTTCCTAATCCACCACTTACAGATCCGCTGACGCCTGAAATACTCTTCTTCTTGGTCACTATGTTGATTATTCCAGCGGTTCCTTCTGCATCATATTTTGCGGAAGGAGAGGTGATGACCTCAACATTTTTAATCTGATCAGCTGGTATCGATTTAAGAACATCTGCAGCGTTGCTGGCCATGGCCCCGGATGGTTTACCATTTATCAAAATTCTTACGTTCTGATTTCCCTTCAATGACACGTTTCCATCAATATCGAGGGAGAGCATAGGAACCTTTTGAAGTACATCGCTGGCGTTACCACCTGCAGATGTCACATCTTTTTCGGCATTGTAAACCAGCTTGTCAATTCTGTTCTCTATCAGCGGCTGCTCGCCAATTATTACCACTTCATTCAAACTCCTTGGGCCGGCAGAAAAAATAATATTTCCGAGGTTGTTATCAGGTTTGGACAGGCTGGTTATAACCGGCTGTATAGTTTTTGTGGGATAACCAATATAACTAACGGTAAGAACATAGGTCCCAACCGCGACCTCGTTAAGTTTAAAACTTCCTTTCTCATCAGTCAGCGCACCAGTGACCGGAACTTTGCTGTTTAATGGTAAGAGACTAATTGTAGCGTAATCTAAAGGCATGTTCGTAAGGGAGTCAATAACTTTCCCTGTAATTACTCCTATAGTGGAAGGTACACTTCCAGCGCCCGGGGACTGTGCAGTTGCATAAACTGAATACAACATTAAGGTAAATAATAAGACTAAATTGATTTTCATATTTTTGTGATTTAAAGAAGTAAATGCATTTCCGGAATAAGCTTTCAAGAGTGTTTTCATTTAAGTGATTTTGAAGAATAATCAAATAAACACGATCTTAATTTCATAAAAAAACAGAACAGACAGACAGATGGAACACGTCGTTAGTTGGTGCCTATTAACCGATAAGAGGGTAAACTGATATTTAGAATTGCCAAGAAAAGCAGATCAACGGCTACAATTACTATTTCAACGATTAAATCGATCCTTTCATAGATTACCGAA
Source organism: Bacteroidota bacterium (assembly GCA_040385405.1). Lineage (GTDB taxonomy): Bacteria > Bacteroidota > Bacteroidia > Sphingobacteriales > Sphingobacteriaceae > Daejeonella. The sequence continues at coordinate 6,748 of JAZKHM010000117.1, forward strand.
CTCTTTTAGGTAATTACCTGTATTTTAGATCTTTTAATTACGCCAGATGAGATTTATCCGCAGTCGTTCCCTTATTGTTAACCTTTTTTTACTTTTTGCTGTTATAATCTTTTTACTTCAGCCCTTAGAATGGCAGATTACACTTCCGAATGAATTCTGGATTCGTCAGGCCGCACTATTTGTAGTATGGATCGGCATATTTCAGGTAGTCTCCAGGGTTCTCGTTCCGGGATATTTGTTTAAGAATAAACAACCAGCGTTCTTCGGTCTTCTGGTTGGCTCGATCATTCTGAGCCTGTTTTTAGTTAAAGCTGTTGAACTATTCATAAATTATAATGAATCCATGTCAACGATTTTTCCAAAGTCACATAAAAAGAGCCCATATTCAATAGATCCTATTGTAACATTCACAACTATATTAATCACGGGGGTAAGCGCTTCTGTCGAAATTGTGAAAAAGTGGTATACCGATAGTGAATCAAGACTTTTATTAGAAAAAGATAAAACAGCCAGTGAGTTATTATTTCTGAAAGCGCAAATTAACCCTCACTTCTTCTTCAACACGCTGAATAACATTTATTCTCTCAGCAGAATTGATTCGAATAAGGCTGGCGATGCTATTTATACCTTATCTCACATGATGAGATATGTATTGTACGACACCAATAAGGATACAACAATTTCTAAGGAAGTGAAGTTTATCTCAGACTATATTAAGCTAATGCAGCTTAGACTTACGGAAAAAGTGGTGTTGATATTCGATAAACCAGAAGTAAACGTTGATCATGTTATCGCACCTATGCTGTTATTGCCTTTTGTTGAAAACGCATTTAAACACGGGCTGAGTTCTACAGAAAATACCAAAATTATGATCAGCATTTCCACCTCTGAAACGGCGGTTGTCTTAGAAGTTCGAAACACTATCGTGCAGCAACAGAGCCAAAACATGGAAGAAAGCAACGGCATCGGACTTATCAATACGAAAAGAAGGTTAGATCTGATGTATCCTGGAAAATATGAATTAGATATAAGGCCGAACGCCCCTGAAAACGAATATTTTGTGCGACTAAAACTTATTGTTTAATGATAATAAACTGCATAGCTGTAGATGATGAGCCACTTGCACTAGATCTTACGGTTTCTTATATCAGTCAAACGCCCTTCCTAAAGCTCGATCAAAGCTTTACAAGTGGAATAGATGCACTAAATTTTCTTCACGATAACGAAGTGGATCTCATTTTCTTAGACATTAGTATGCCCGGATTAAACGGAATGGAACTGGCCAGGATTGTGAATTCCGCCGGGCGGGCAAGGCCAGTTAAAATTATTTTCACAACGGCTTTTAATCAGTATGCCCTCGAAGGGTATCAGGTTAATGCTTTAGATTATTTATTAAAACCTTATAACTATGCTGATTTTTTAAATGCAGCTAATAAGGCCCTTTCGTTTTTTCAATTAGTTGCAAAGACATCCAATTCAGACGAAACTCCTGGCTCGGCACCAGGCGATGATTTCATTTACGTGAAAGTAGAATATCAATATATTAAGTTGTCCTTGAAAGACATTTTGTATGTTGAAAGCATGGGCGACTACATTCGAATTTATTTGGAAAACGTCGAAAAGCCGGTTATGTCATTGATGACATTGAAATCGTTAGAAGAAAGAATTCCAACAAATCAGTTCATGAGAATTCATAGGTCGTTTATTATTGCTTTAAACAAGATCGACGCAGTCACTAAAAGTTCAGTACAGATCGGAAAGACCTCAATTAATGTAACTGATCAATATAGAGAGGTTTTTAATGTATACCTCAATAAATGGATTCGTTAAATTTGTAATTCAGAGCTGGGTCTGAGGTCTGGGGGCATTTCCGACAAAATTAACCGCAGAGGACGCGGAGTTTTGCGCAGAGGGCGCAGAGGAGGTTGCTTCGTCGTGCCTACTCGCAATAACAGGCTTGCATATCTTTGTTTAATCTGCGTTGTACTCTGTGTCCTCTGCGTTTAAATTTCTTTGGGTTCGCACTCCCGGTACATCATCAATTACAAAGGCTATTTCAGGTATGATTCGCCGTCAGAAAGCCATTCAACAGCCTCGCCTCTGTCATAGAAAAACTGGGTTTGTACATCACCTATCATGACATCTACACTCTTTTTTGCTGCCAGGGCACTGAATGTACTCGGCGAATAAATCCATGCGAAGTGTTTTAAACCTGCCCTCTGCATCATTGGGAACCAGACTTTCCCGGCCCAGTCGGAAGCCTCTGACCAATTTCCCCTGACGTTGGTATTATCGTTCAGGACGTTTTCACACTGATTTTTCTGTAAAAATTCAAGCATAAGCAAACCGCCCTTTTGAACGGATTCCAGATTCTGGAACCCCAGCCAATCCACTTCTAACCGCTGGTGCTCCTGGTTATATTCAATATTTATAAAGTTGGTCCGGTAAAAGGTTTTATCATCAGTTTCAACATCTTCCGGCAGCGCAGCTTTTAAAGGCAACGAAAAATAAAAGGTTGAGCCCTGCTGCGGCTCACTTTCTATCCAGAATGTACCGCCGTGACCTTTAACAATTTCTGAAGAAATATAAAGGCCTAGTCCGAGGCCCTGGTATTTCATTGCGGTACTGTCGATACGGTAGAAGCGATCAAATAATTTAGTTAAATGCTCGGGTTCTATACCAATACCATAATCTTGTACGCTCACTACAATATTCGCATCCTGAACCGCAGATTTCACAGTTATTTTATCGGCATCGGGGGAATATTTAACCGCATTTGAAAGGAAATTGACTAATACCTGCTCGATCCTGAATTTATCCCCATGATATTTCACATCAGCATTACTTTCAAGAATGATTTTGTGGGTAGGTGACTGCTGACTAAAATTACTTATACTTTCCTTTACAAGATCAGCAAAATCCAGTTCTTCAAAATTATAGGACATTTTACCGGCATTGATTTTTGAAGTGTCTAACAGGTCGGAAATAAGCCTTTGCAGGTTCATGACATGATGCTGTGCCTTTTTCAAAAAGTCCGGAGCTTTGGGACTGCCAACAGTTTTTTCGGCTAACTGTATAAAGGCCTTGATATTAGTAAGCGGGGTTTTCAACTCGTGACTGGCTATACTAATAAACTCGTCTTTCTTTTGGTCGGCCTGCTTATTGCTATCTATATCTGTATTAGTGCCATACCATTTAACGACTTTTCCATCCCTTATCAAAGGGACCGCCCGGGCCAGATGCCATCTATATCCCTCACCCTCTATATGAAGCCGGAATTCAACCTCGTACAATTCTCCCGTAAGGAGAGAATGCTTCCATTTTTTAATACACTGATCAACATCTTCCGGGTGAATGAAAGTGATCCAGCCTTCACCTAATACTTTCTCTGTTGTCACCCCAAAATTATCCTCAACACGCTTATTCACATAATCCAGAGTTCCATCATGACAAGCCGTCCAGACTTGCTGGGGCATCGCATCGGCCATAAACTGGAATTCTGCCTCGCTTTCTAACAGTGCTTTTTTTGCCTGCGTATGTTCCGTTATATCCCTGGTAAAGCATCTTGAATAAGCTAATTGCCCGTCTTCAAAATGCGCACTTGAATTAATTAACACATCCCGTGTAGAGCCGTCCTTACATAATAGCGTCGCGGGGTGATCGACAACAGTAAGGTTTTGCTGTAGTAAGCTGAAAATATTGGTGATAGCTGTTTTATCAGCATGAAATTCGAATATATTTCTCCCGAGATATTCTTCTTCAGAGTAACCCAGCATGTCCATTTCTGCTCTGTTTGCATAGATAATCGCACCGCTTGCATCTACCGAATGTATACCTGCTGTTGCCCCGTCAATAAAGCCCTGAAGATCTGCTGAACTTAGTTTATAAACCATTTACCTGTAACTTTCAATAACCATAAAGGTAGTTAACTGTCGTCGTTTTATTTTGATGGATTTTTGGGAATAGTTGGAGGTTGGAGGTCGGAAGTCGGAGGTCGGAGGTCTGAGGTCTGACTGGATTTCCGACAAGGATTTAACGCAGAGCGCGCTGAGTGCATCGCAGAGAGCGCAGATTGGATACAAATTACTTGATATTTAAGCGATAGTGTTATTTTTCTCTGCGCTCTGCGAAAACCTCTGCGTCCTCCGCGTTTAAAAAATATGCGCCCAGCTCTACGTTAAAGAATGTCCGCCCCTCCCGTTCCCCAATTCTTAATTTTTCTCTACCTTCCCCCTTTTATTTAAACCTTTATGAAACTAACCTTACTATTAGCCATATTCATTTTTACTGCAAGCATTTCACACGCGCAGGATACTCCAACTCCTGTCCCGGCTGCTCAAAAAACCGGCCCCAAAAATTACAGTGATGTTATTACAAAAGACGCGGTTACTGACCCGGGTCTTTTCAGTGTTCATAAAGTAGGTACTAAATACTATTTTGAAATCCCTGACAGCCTCCTTCGCCGCGACTTTCTCTGGATAACCCGTTTTGCTGCTATACCTGCAGGCTTTGGCGGTGGTTTTGTAAATGCGGGTTCATCGGTAAACG
>JAZKHM010000118.1:0-2122 GCA_040385405.1 Bacteroidota bacterium
GGACTGCAAAAATATGCTTTCTTTTCAAACTAACATAAGTTTTTTGAAAATAGTAGGAATTTCCCCGTTTTGCATACCCGAAAAACACTTTCTATCGACTTATTATCTCGCGGATAGCGTCGGAATCCGGCAGATCACCTGCTGATTCTAAGACTTCCGCATATAAAATGTTCTGCTCTTCGTCAATTACAAAAGCAGCCCTCTTAGCGACACCTTTCAATTGAAATACAAACTCATCATAATATGCGCCATAGGCTTGCGAAACTTCCTTATTAAAATCAGATAATAAAGGAAACTGATAATTGTTTTCTTCTTTGAACTTTGACAGTGTGAAGGGCGAATCAACGGATATTGCCAGTACCTCAGCACCCATATCACTATGATAGTTAAAAGAGTCGCGCATGGTACAAAGCTGCGTTGTGCAAACTCCAGTGAAGGCCATCGGGAAGAAATGTAGCACAAGCTTTTTTCCTGAATAATCTGATAAAGAAACTTCCTTCAATTCAGAACTGAATAAGTTAAAATCTGGTGCTTTTTGCCCTACTGTTAATGCCATGTCGCTCTGAATTTTTGCTAAAGATAATTATTTTCATATAATGCAATCCATCGTAATAAAATACTGATAATGGTTGGAGCATCAGGTTTTTCGCTGTTTGAGCTGCATATCGAGAACCCCGATGCCCTCCTCAAATGATCGTGGCTGGTACCCTAATTCCTGGATTGCTTTATCGAGCACAAAACCGGTTCTCCGGGGTCGTTTGGCCGTTTGGTTAAGGCTCTCCGCCGATATTGGTTTAATTAACGATTTATCAAGATTGTAATAATCCGCCACACGTTCAACAATTTCCAAAATACTCATCATATCTTTTCCGGAAACATTAAATACCCCTTCTGCTTCTTTCTTAGCAGCTAAAATACACCCAAGCGCAAGATCTTCAGCCAGTGTTGGCATACGCCATTGATCATTTACTACATTGATGGGCTCCCCTTTTTCTAGTGCCCCTTTTGCCCACAGCACTATATTACTTCGGCTCATGTCGCTAACGATACCATAAACAATGATGGTACGAAGGATAGCCCAGCGCGTGGAAGATGATTTGATTAAGTTTTCAGCCTGCAGTTTCGTAAGGCCATAAAAGCTTAAGGGGTTCGGCTCGGCGTCTTCAAGATAAGGTCCGTCCTCCCCGTCGAATATAAAGTCGGTGGATACTTGTATCAGATGAATATCATATTTCTCACAAACGGAAATAAGAATTGAAACGGCATTAACATTTAGCGCTTGACATAACTCTCTTTCAGACTCGCAGGTGTCTACATTGGTCATTGCCGCTGTATTGATTATTGCATCTGGCCTGTATCGCTCAACGAGTTCGACTAAGCGGCCTTCATCGCGTATATCAAACTCCTCATAAATGTAGCCCGAGGTTTGAGGATTTCGGTTGGCTCCGACTGACGTAGCAATAAGTTCTATATCATTATCCGCAATGCAGAGATCAGTCAGCTTCTGCCCAAGCAGACCGTTGCTGCCGGTTACTAAAATTTTTTTCATTAATTACCTTCAAATAAATTGGAGCTGCATTAAGCTAAAAAAGTTCTTCCAGAATAGATTATTCAAAATAAACCTAAATTTTCTTTACAGGCAATAAATTTCGAAATAACACTTCTGTCAAAACTTTTCGGCTAATAAATCAACAAAAAGTCCCTTCCATGACCGGAAGGGCTTTACGTACTGTCCATTACAGGCTAAACTTCTTACATTCAGCACAAAATGAAATTACAGATTATGCCTTAGTGTTGTTGTTGCGGGTAATAGCCACTATAATAACAATAAATACCGCTATTCCAACCACCCATACCCATGGTTGACCATACCAGACCGAATCGCCACCAGCATTAACATCTACTTCCACCTTATCCGGTACGGACTGGGCAAAAGATTTAACAGATACAAAAAATGCGCTTAAAATCAGCGTAAGCGATAAGAAGAATTTTCCGAATTTCGAGGGAGATAGAGATTTTGTGATTGTTTTCATGATGTTTTTGTTTAAGTTTCGATTAATATTAATTACTAACACTTAATTTATGATTTAGTTTGGATATCCTCATTCTATGATTGCTTTTT
>JAZKHM010000119.1:0-1000 GCA_040385405.1 Bacteroidota bacterium
AACATTCCCCTGCGGGTTTTGGCAAAATCATGATGGTTTCATATACCTTTTTAAAAGGACAATTTACTTATCCGCTCCTTCTCTGTTAAAAACTCCTGCCACATCTCATCCAATATCTCGGCGGCCGACTTAATCTCATGGATACTTGATGCAATCTGTCCAATCTCCAGCTCACCCTCTTCCATATCGCCTTCAAACATACCCTGTCTTGCCCTTCCTTTTCCCAAAAGTTCCATTAATTCAGACCGTGTGGCACCTTCTGATTCCGCCTTTTCAACCTGATGAAAAAACTCGTTCTTCATCAGCCTGACCGGCATAAGCGATTTCATACTGAGTTTTGTATCACCCTCTTTCGCATTCAGGATGGCCTTCTTAAAATTTTCATGTGCCGATGATTCCTTTGATGCTGCAAAAAGTGAACCCACCTGCACCCCGTCCGCGCCAAGCGCGAAAGCTGCAAGCATCGCTTTTCCACTTCCGATTCCGCCGGCTGCAATTACCGGAATCGAAACGGCCTTACAAATTTCAGGAACCAGGCAAAGTGTGGTAGTTTCTTCGCGTCCATTGTGCCCCCCTGCTTCAAAACCCTCGGCAACAATTGCATCGACACCGCTTTGCTCCGCCTTCAGCGCAAATTTCTTGTTTGCGATGACATGCACAACGGTTATTCCATTGGTTTTGAGATAAGATGTCCATTTCGAAGGATCGCCGGCGGAGGTGAATACAATTTTCACACCTTCTTTAACAAGAATTTCAAAGACCTGATCAATATCGCGATATAAAAGAGGAACATTTACGCCAAAAGGCCTGGAAGTAGCAAGCTTACACTTTCTGAGATGATCTCTCAGCACATCGGGGCTCATGGATCCCGCTCCAAGCAAACCCAGCCCCCCCGCATTGGAAACCGCAGAAGCTAATTTCCAGCCACTGCACCAGACCATCCCTGCCTGGATGATTGGATAGTCAATATTGAAAAGGGTTTTTATGGCGTTCATTTCCG
>JAZKHM010000120.1:0-1958 GCA_040385405.1 Bacteroidota bacterium
GGCTTCATTAGGCTTTACCACTCGCGTCACTCAAACGGGTGTTTTGGTCAGTCTCAAACGAACAATTAGCATGATGGAAATTGAGACGGCATTAGAGCAAACATTTGAGGGAGTACAATTCAAAATAACCAGGATTGCACCAAATAGCGTTCACGTATCGGAGTCGTAAATGATACATTCAATTTACACCGTCAAGCGAGATTTACCTGAAATTAAGGTCAAGGTTGGCAATAAACTCGTAACAGGCAAAGTTACAGGACGAATGCTAGACTTTGCAACCGTGATAGTAAATGGAGCTAATTATGAGTTTGCATGGTTAACTATTGCCAATGCGCTAAATAGCGATAGACCACTTTTAATTTAAGGAGTCATAATGTTATACATCCCCACGTTACACGACATTGAATCCCTCAAAGCTGGCGACGTGGCAATGGATAACTTTGGGAATATGCGCCAGGTTGTTGAGGTAAAATGGCGGGGCACTGGCATGGAAAGGCAGGGTATGGAGAGGCCAAAGTATGTCGTCTTTAAGATAGCACATTCGGCTGTCTTGCAAACCTACATGGAGGATGAGTTAGTCAGGCATCTTGGCGTATTTAAGCACTTTAATAGTTGGGAGTTGGATAATATTGAAAAAGATATGTTGGCTAAAGGGGAGAGAGTGAGGGAGTTATGAAACCGTTAAAAGTATTTAGTTGGCAGAGTTTTCGAGCTGAATGTCCACCAAATGGCAACTTACAGACTAGAGAAATCGTAGCCGCTAGAAGTAAAGCAGAAGTGGTAAGAATAGCTGGTAAAAAGTACACATATGAGCTATTTAACTTAGGTGAGACTGGCAACTCTTTAGAGCTGGAATTAGCACTATCCAGGCCAGGTGTTATTTTCTGGACTCCCATAAATGATAGAGACTATAGGGAAGCAAAATGATAATCGTCAAATCCCTAAACACCCCCATAGCCCAATTCGACTCCCTATCCGACCTCGCGCGGAACTTCAAGCCATTTACGGGTCAGTTGCAGGATTATACCTATATTGATACGGTTAAAAATGAGTATATTTCATTCTATAAAATATCAAAGGAGATTAGAAATGTTACAAAAAGCAATTGAGGAAGCACAGATAGAAATAGCAAGATTTCAGGCAATTATCGAGTATGCCAAGTTGTTACCGGAATCGGACTTACCTATTAAGATAGTCCTTACCAGTACAGTTGTTCACGTTGATCTACCTTTTGACTGGGAGGTATATCGGGAGTATCGCCATTTATTAGGCAAAGGATGGCAAACTGATAATAGTGAGTGGTGCACTACTCAGCATAAGGATAACACTATCCATCATCACATGAGCTTTAGGCGTAAGGAACAAAAAGAAGTATATCCTTATTTAATGGTTGCGCTGGATAGCGATTCAGATAAGTCAGTCTGTCAGGTTAAGCAAGTTGGGATTAAAGAAGTGCCGATTATGGAAGTGGTATGCAATTAAAGTCAGTGAGGAAAAGAGGAAAAATGCCAACATTTAAGCTAGAAAAAGGCCAAAAACTAACTCGGCTTATAGAAAACACCCAAGTTGAAATAACTATAACTAGGTTAGGTACTAGGGATGTCGAGTTCTTAGCTAACGGCTCTATAGTAAAAAATCCTGAAAAAACACGAACATTGCCAATTGCAACATTTGTAAAATGGGTAAGGAGTCTAGATGCTACAAAACAAAGTCTCTAAACTCATCAGCCTGCGCTTTGCTGAATCTAGTGATCCGATGGCCACTGAAGCCCTGGGCATATTGTTAGGTGTTAGTGGTAGCTACAATGAGATATGGGAAGCCAGAACGGAGTTGGTGGCAATGTGGTATAAGTGCTGGTTGGAATCACAAGTTATAAATTATGAGAAAGTAGCAGGAGAGTAAAAATGATAGTCACGCTACTAGACGGATTCAACGGACATACTGAAATCTTCCACTCT
>JAZKHM010000121.1:0-8682 GCA_040385405.1 Bacteroidota bacterium
AGAAAAGAGAGCTAACCAGAAACATTCCTGTTATTATGATTTCGGCCAGTACTGATTTAGCGCGTTCGGCCCGGGAGGCGGGTGCCGATGATTTCCTGGAAAAACCTTTCAGCATGAATGATCTTATAAGCAAGATTTCTTATCATTTGGGCAGTTAACAGCATACTGGTTAAAACCCAAATTCTTTTTCCACGTGATGTAATTTGATTTACTGAATTTTTCATTCTCTTTTGTCAAGGAATTGTGACTTTGAATTTCACCAAGAAGCCAGGCAAAAAAAAATACACAAACACTACCCAAGCGGTTAAGCCAACAGCATTTCCCCCCTATTGATTTCGGTTTTTTCATTTAAGTTATTCACATTCCCTCCCCTTTACTGAGGGATAGGGGATTTTTTCTCGCTAGATTCTGGCAATCCCTGCATTTTTTAGGGCGTTTTTTGTAACTTCGCTCGCAGTTAGAACAGAAATAATTAAAATCAAGCAAATAACATGGCATTTGATTTAGACATGATCAAAAAGGTTTATGATAACTACGGCATCCGTCTTGAGGCTGCCCGCAAGGTTGTTAATAAACCGCTTACTTTAACAGAGAAAATTTTATATGCCCATTTGTGGCAGGGTAAGGCTTCTGAAGCTCACGAACGGGGAGTTACTTATGTAGATTTTGCACCTGATCGCGTAGCGATGCAGGACGCAACAGCTCAAATGGCTTTATTGCAATTTATGCAAGCGGGCAGGCCTACTGTGGCGGTCCCTTCTACTGTGCATTGCGATCACCTTATCCAAGCTAAAGTTGGTGCTGACGAGGATTTAGCAACTGCAAACACGCAGAATAAAGAGGTTTATGATTTTCTTGCCTCAGTTTCTAATAAATATGGCATCGGTTTTTGGAAACCAGGCGCCGGAATTATTCACCAGGTTGTTTTAGAAAACTATGCATTCCCAGGGGGGATGATGATAGGTACAGATTCACATACTCCAAACGCCGGTGGCTTGGGAATGATAGCAATCGGAGTTGGTGGTGCTGACGCTTGCGATGTGATGGCAGGACTGGCATGGGAGTTAAAGTTTCCTAAGCTTATTGGAGTTAAATTAACTGGTAAATTATCCGGTTGGGCTTCTGCCAAAGATGTAATACTTAAAGTCGCCGGCATCCTAACTGTAAAAGGTGGTACCGGACATATCGTTGAATATTTCGGCGAGGGTGCTCAATCGCTTTCAGCAACAGGAAAGGGAACCATTTGTAATATGGGCGCTGAAATTGGCGCAACGACTTCCGTGTTTGGTTACGACGATAAGATCGCAACATATCTAAAAGGCACTGAACGTTCAGAGATAGCAGATCTGGCCGATGCTGTAAAAGAGCATCTTACCGGAGATGATGAAGTGTATGCTAACCCACAGCTATATTTCGATCAGGTAATTGAAATTGATCTTTCAACGCTCGAACCACATGTAAACGGACCATTCACTCCGGATATGGCATGGCCTTTATCGCAGTTTGCTACAGCTGTTCGGGAAAACAACTGGCCGCAAACTCTGGAAGTTGGTTTGATCGGATCATGTACCAACTCATCATATGAAGACATTTCCAGAGCGGCTTCGATCGCTCAGCAGGCCGTGGATAAACATTTAGTTGCAAAAGCTGAATTTACAATCACGCCGGGATCCGAGCTAGTCCGTTATACAGTGGAACGCGATGGATATCTCAATACATTCGAAAGCATGGGCGGGGTCGTCCTTGCTAATGCCTGTGGTCCGTGTATCGGACAATGGGCGCGTCACAGCACAGATCCAACACGTAAAAATTCAATTATCACTTCGTTTAACAGGAACTTCAAATCCAGAAACGACGGTAATCCAAACACCCATGCATTCGTTGCTTCCCCGGAAGTTGTTACAGCTTTAACCATTGCGGGAGATCTGGGATTTAATCCGATGACTGACACACTCACAAATTCGGATGGTGTACAGGTTAAGCTTGATGAACCTCAGGGACTTGAGATGCCATTGAAAGGGTTTGCTGTTGAAGACGCAGGCTACCAGGCGCCCGCTGAAGATGGAACGAAGGTAAGCGTAATTGTGGACCCTAAGTCTGCTCGCCTACAATTGCTGGATCCATTCAAAGCCTGGGAAGGCAGTGACATCAAGGGACTGAAATTGCTCATCAAAGCTAAAGGGAAATGTACCACAGATCACATATCTATGGCCGGGCCCTGGTTGAAATTCCGCGGACACCTGGATAATATTTCAAACAATATGCTGATCGGAGCTACCAACTTCTTTAATGATAAAGCCGACAACGTTAAAAATCAGTTAAACGGTGAATATGGCGCAGTCCCTGCAACTGCCCGCGCATACAAGGCTGCCGGCATTGGAAGTATTGTTGTTGGAGATGAAAATTATGGAGAAGGTTCATCAAGGGAACATGCTGCGATGGAGCCAAGACACCTGGCCGTTCGCGCAATTCTGGTTAAATCCTTTGCACGTATACATGAAACTAATCTTAAGAAACAAGGTATGCTGGCTCTGACATTTGCTGATGCAAATGATTATGACCGCATCCTTGAAGATGATACTATTGATATCACCGGCCTTAACGATTTCAGTCCGGGCAAACCTCTCAATATTGTGCTACACCATGCGGATGGAAATTCGGAATCATTCACTGTAAATCATACATATAACGCGCAGCAAATAGAATGGTTTAAAGCCGGCGGTGCGTTGAATATTATACGAATGAACCAGACGGCGAGTTGAGAGCTTTAAGCTAAAAGCTTTTGGCTTAAAGCTGAAACTTACTACTATATTAAAAGGAGCCGTATTCTTGAAGCATCTGCCCAAAGAATACGGCTTATTTGTTCATTATAAAATTCTAAAAACATACTATTACCAATATGGCAGACAAAGCAAAAGTTATTCTAATTACAGGCGCGTCGACCGGAATAGGGTTTGAAACTGCTTTGCTTCTGGCAAAGGAAGGTCACAAGGTTTATGCAACAATGAGAGACATCGCAAAGCGCAATGGGCTTGAACTTGAGGCGGCAAATAGAAATGTTTCCCTTCAGATTCTTACCCTGGATGTTCAAAGCGAAACGAGTATCTCCAAATGTATTGAACAGATTATCGCCCGGGAAAATACGATCGATGTTCTCATCAATAATGCAGGTGCTGGTTTTATAAGAACTATGGAACAGGCTACCATGGAGGAGATTCAGCATGTTATGGATATAAACTTTTACGGAGTAATCCGTTGCACCAAAGCTGTACTTCCTTACATGCGCAAACAGCAAAGTGGTCATATTATAAATATTTCATCTGTCGGCGGACTTGTTGGCCAGCCTGTAAATGAAATCTATTGTGCAGCCAAATTTGCTTTGGAGGGGTTGACCGAGAGTATTGCAAGCTATATGAAGCCTTATTTTGGGATAAATGTTTCGCTGATAGAACCAGGAGGAGTAATAACCGAATTTGGAAACAGCCTGACCAGATATTTTGAGGACACTGGCGGAATAAAAGATGACGATTACAAGACATTGGTTCAAACTTATATGGACTACCGGGCTACCTTTACTCCGGAAGTAAAAGAACGGGCCTTTCAAAAACCTGCGCAGATTGCCGCAGTAATTTTGAAATGTATAAATGATCCGGAACCTAGGCTTCGTTATCTTACATCTGAAGGAGCCGCTACATTCACCAAATTAAAATCAGGGCTGGATCCTGATGGAGAAGGGATTAAAATGCAGGTACGGAAAGGGATTTTGAATAAGTAATGACGCATTTATCATTGTGGTATTAATTCCTAATTGTTTAGAAAGTATTTTTATCACGTTCAAGCTTTCTTGCCTTTGTGCTATTTGCATCTCCCTTCTTTGTAAAGATTATTGGCCAGTCAAAAGTTCATGTAAGCTACCTGATTGGGTCTTTACTATAACTAATTTCATGAGAATTTCATATTCCTGCAGCGTAAAAAAAATGGCTAATTATTTCTATCTTCCCAACAAAAGCTGAAGATGAAAAAGTATTTTCCCTTAGTTCGTTCATTGCATTTATATATTGGATTATTCCTTAGCCCACTTATAATTATCTTTAGTATAAGCGTGTTGGTATTAAATCATACCGAGTTTTTTAAACAAACCTCTCCTGTTAGACTGTTGCCGGACATACAAACTCATATAGATAGAATTCCAATTGATACCTCAGATCTTAGAATAGCTAAATCTATAATTGTAAAGTTGGGGATTGAAGGTGAAATAGATCATATCCAAAACAATGCCGATCAAATTTCCTTCCCTGTTACCTTGCCAGGGCTAAGAACAGTAGTAAATGTAAATAAGCATACAAATGAAGTTTTAATAACACGACAAAATGAAGGTTATTTGCGTGCAACCGGCTATCTACATAAAATGCCTGGCCCTCATAATGTGAAACTTAGAGGCAATTCCGGATTTATAAAAAGCTGGACTTTTCTAGCAGATTCTGTTGTATATCTTCTTCTCTTCTTATCAGTAAGTGGAACTTTTTTATGGTATTTCCTGAAGGCAGAAAGATCAATGGGTTGGTACGCTTTGATATTAGGTGCAATTTTCTTTTCAGGGCTGTTACTTTTAATTTTTAATTAAAACCAATGAAATACTCATTTTTTTTTGAACAATTGGCTTACTGGAACCGTCGCCTTCATATTCATATAGGTTTATTTTTACTCTTATTTATCTGGTTATTTTCTTTCTCGGGCTTACTTTTAAATAACAGCACATGGAAGTTTGCAAGTTTCTGGAATCAGAAAAAGGAAAATAAAACCACGTCTACTATTGCTATTCCAAAAGGCCTGGATAGTCTTGAAACGCTGCAAAGAATAATGGTAAAGCTTAATATTTCAGGAGAGATAACGAATGTAAAAATGACACAGGATAGTATTGACTTTCGAGTTCATATACCCGGCCACATTAAAAATATACATGTTGACTTTCAAAAAGGAGTCTATACTCTTAATGAAATGAGGTTTAATATCTGGGGGAAACTTAGAACGCTTCATACCTTCAATGGTTCAAATGGGAATAAACCAGGCTTACAAGGTAATTGGATAATTACTCAAGTATGGAAATTCTCAATGGATGCCATTTCAATCGGACTCATTTACTTATGTATTAGCAGTTGGGTAATGTGGTATAGGATCCGTAAAAACTATCGTTGGGGCTCTATAGTCTTATCTCTAGGTTTTGCGTCTGTTTTATATTTTGTATATCTATTAAGGATATTATAATACGTATTTTATCCTATTGATTTTTCAATTTATAACATGAAACCCGCCATTTAAAAAACAGCGAATAAAGACGTTGAAGGCTGGTATACTTAGTAATAACGCATTAATCATTGTGGTATTAATTCCTAACTAAGCGTTAACCTTTAAACTATAAAGCCTCCTCCTAAATTCGAGCGGGGCTCTTTTTACGTATTTTTACTAAGGCCAATACCAATCTATTGAAACATGTAATATTTGTTCTTCTTCACTTCGTCATTTTATCGGTCGCTTACGCCCAACCAGCTAACGACTCCTGGAAAAATGCTGCGCCTGTTGACCCTACAAAATGTTCAAGTGACGCTGCCTATACAACAGTTAATGCAACTGATGAGAATATTTTTGGAGCATCCGACAAATGGCCAGCGAATTCACCTTACCGCGATGTATGGTTTAAATTCACTGCCGTTGGATTCGATCTCGACATTACCGTAACAGGTGCAAGCACGGGAGGTGGCACTACCGGTGGTACTCTTCAAAACCCATTGGTGGCCTTATATACGATTTCGGGGCCGGATAACAGCCTATCATTCACCTCATATATTGGCTCACTGACACGGGGCACTGCTGTTACTTCTTACTATAAGGGTGCCCTAACTGTGGGTGACCAATATTACATCCGGGTTAGCGCTGCTAACAACAGTGTAGGCACTTTTAAATTATGTGTCAACAGCTACACAGCTCCACTTAAAGCGGGCCAGGATCTTAGCACTGCATCAATTCTATGCGATAAGAGATCTTTCACCGAAAGTAACGTTACCGGGGCGGGTCAAAACAACAGGGAATCAGCAGGATCATGTCTTGGCACCGAATCCAATTCTGTGTGGTACAAATGGGTCGCGAAAACGAGCGGAACCCTAACCATGGATATTACCCCCACGGTAAACACGGATGATATAGATTGGATTATTTATGATTTAGGGCCTGGTGGGAATATAAATAATAAATCGGTATTAAGGTGTGCAGTGGGACACGGAGTCAGCAACGCTAATTGTCCGCGCGATCCTCTGTATTTTAAAACCGGCATGAATCTGACATCTACAGATATCGATGAACTTTCAGGTTGTGGAAGAGGGGGTCAGGATGGATATGTAAAAGCTATCGATATGGTTGCAGGAAATACTTATGCGCTCCTTGTTGATAATTTCTCAAATGGAAATAACGGATTCAAAATTGAATTTGGCGGCACAGGTGAATTTGCTGGCCCGACCGCTAAAATCGGTGTCACCGCCAGCCAACCATGTACAATCAACCAAAACTTCACATTCAGCAGCGCCGGGTCTACAGGATTCACCCGGGTACTTTGGACGTTTGGTAATGGCGCTAGTCCGGCAACGTCCACCTTAGCTTCTCCACCACCCGTAAGCTATGCTACTCCTGGTTCCAAAACAGCGGTTTTACAGGTGTTCAATGAGGACGGTTGTTCGGTCGGCATAACAGAAACCTTCATGGTAGGAATCAAACCCGGCCTCCCCACCATCAGCGGGCTGCAGCCACGCTATTGTGTGGGAGAAACTATCGTGTTAAATACACCTGATCTTCCTGATGCTACTTATGCCTGGACCGGTCCGGACGGTTTTACCTCGGCACAGCGTGAAATAAACGTGCCTGTAACCGGGTCGGGCAAATCCGGGATATACCGGCTCACAATTACAATTTTCGGATGTACGAGTGATCCAGCCTCGGTAACTATCCCCCCGATCGGGCAAACGCCAACAGCCTCGTTTATAAGTGCCGGAAGTAACCTTTGTACGGCACAGCAAACTTATCGTTTTACAAATCAGTCGACCAATTTTCAGAACCTTCGCTGGAATTTCGGAAATGGGGCCAGTGTGCCAGTTGGCTCTTCCGGGCCAGCCTATAACGTTACCTATACTACATCAGGGACTAAGCAAATCACACTTGAAGCAATTGGGAGTAATGGGTGTATAAGCACTTTTACCCAACAGATTGAAGTGACGATCCGGCCCGATGTACCTGTAATTGCATCGAACAAACCTGATTTCTGCCTAAGGGACACCATAAGGCTCAGTACACAGGTTCAATCAGGCGTAAGTTTTCAATGGACAGGGCCGAACAACTTTAGTTCAACCGAACGGGAGGTAGTGATACCTGTAACCAGCACTCTGGTAGCAGGTGCGTATAGTCTTGTTCTGACGCGGGGCTCGTGCAGCACACCCCCCGTGAGGGTTGTGATTCCCCCTATATTTAAAAACCCTGTAGCAGCTTTTCGTGCCGACCCTGCCGCTCCGATAAAGCTTTCTTATCCTATCACGATACGATTCTACAATGAGTCAACAGACGGCGATAGTTACCTGTGGGATTTTGGCGATAGTACCACTTCTACTGAAGTCAATCCCGTACACACTTATACCAGGAGAGGAAATTTCGATGTAACACTCACAGTTTTTAAAAGCAACGTATGTAACGCCTCCCTTGTGCAAGGAACATATCTCATAGGTGAGGCAGGTGCTATATTTATCCCGAATACCTTCACACCGAATAATGATGCAGTGAACGATGAATTCGTAGTAAATATGAATAACATCAGAACTTACCGAATTCAGATTTTTAACCGATATGGAATTCTTATGTATTCCTCACAAAACCTGGTCGAAAACTGGAATGGAACATACAACAATGAACAAGTTCCTGTAGGAACATATTATTACGTCGTCGACGCGGTAGATTTTGATGGCAACGTTATTCAAAAATCAGGATCAGTAACTATATTGAGATAATGAAGATCACTTTGCTCACCATTGGTAAAACTGAAGATAAATATCTGCTAGATGGAATAGAAGTCTACTTAAAAAGACTTAAGCACTACATTCCCTTTAAGATAACTGAGATTCCTGAACTCAAAGGGACTAAAAATTTATCACGCGACCAGCAAAAAAGCAAAGAGGCCGAATTGATTTTTAAAAACATAAACAATACCGACCATGTTATCCTACTGGACGAAAACGGACAAGACTTATCATCCAAACAGTTTTCAGCTTTCTTAAATAAAAAAATGGTTGGTGGCCAGCAGCATGTCGTATTTGTAATTGGCGGGCCTTATGGATTCAGCGAAGAGATTTATACTCGATCTAACGAAAAAATCTCCTTGTCAAGAATGACTTTTTCGCATCAAATGATTCGCCTTTTCTTCATCGAACAATTGTACAGAGCATATACGATACTGAAAGGCGAACCTTACCATCACGAATAAGAAACTACGGTTTATGGATTACAAAAGAAACTATCGATTTAAATCAGGGAATAAAAGCCGGGAGAGCAGGCAATTTTGGATTATGATCGTTATCGCTGTTGCTTTAGCGGCTGCAATCTTATATCTGTTTGGTTAATAGGCGTTGTCTGACTGGTTATTCAACGAAC
>JAZKHM010000121.1:8782-44148 GCA_040385405.1 Bacteroidota bacterium
GCAATCTTATATCTGTTTGGTTAATAGGCGTTGTCTGACTGGTTATTCAACGAACTTTACAGCGACTTTATAGCGACCTTATAGGGACCTTATAGCGATATAGCAAAGGTATAACAAGGCTTAATCAAGGGTCTAACAACGCTTACAGCGCAGCGATTTACTTTCATACCACCATTCACTGCCCAAGTAAAGTATTACGGAATTTCACCGGGAAAACTTACAAGTATTAAGCTGTTACCTCGGGGATATACGAATATAATAACTGCCCGGGGTGACCCTCCGGGCAGTTTTTATTTAGATTTTTGAGACAACCTGGTAGTACTTTTACCAGCCGCCTTAGTGGCCTTTGGTTTTTCTTTAGCAGCCGGTTCATGTTTTTTAACCGCTTCCGTTATAGCGGGAGTAGCGCCACCTTCAACAAGCGGTTCAGGAGCTTCTTCAGAAAATAAGGGTAGTACACTAATTGTGTTATACCAGGTAATGATCTTTTTTATGTCAGAAGAATACACCCTATCTTGATCGTGATCTGGTGCCACTTCTGTAAAAAACTCGCGGAGTATTTTACCATCAGCAGTTTTCGGATCTGGTATCTCTTTACTCGCTTTTATTTTCTCAAAAATATCACTTAGCTTCAGATCGCCGGTGTCACCAAAAACGGTGATGTCTTCTAAAGAGGCCATTTTTGCAGTACTGATATTTACTACAATCTTATTTTTCAGTTCATCCAGTGTTTCAAGGATAAAACCTGATTTATTCTGACCGATCAGCTTGAATAAGCCCGGTTTACCTGATACGGAAACAAGTCCTCTTAGATTCATTTTTTAGTTGTTAGTTGTTAGTTGTTAGTTGTTAGAACATGCCCAATACTAAAGCCAACAAGTTTGATAGTGATGGTAATAATACCGTCGTATTTATTTTTACTCTTCTAGAATTTCAATCCCCAGTATTTTATCGCCCTGACGGATATCGTCTACAACATCTACGTTTTCAATAACCTTACCAAAGCATGTGTGGTTGCGGTCGAGGTGTGATGTGTTGTTACGGCTATGGCAGATAAAAAACTGAGAGCCCCCGGTATTACGGCCTGCATGGGCCATAGAAAGCACGCCCCTGTCATGATACTGGTTATCTCCGGTAAGTTCACAATCGATCTGGTACCCCGGCCCGCCTGCTCCTGTTCCTGTAGGATCGCCACCCTGAATTACAAAATCATTTATTACACGGTGAAATGTCACTCCATCATAATAACCTTCTTTAGCTAACTTCAAAAAATTAGCCACGGTGTTTGGCGCATCTTTATCGTAAAACTGTACAGTCATGTCGCCTTTCTCGGTCTTTATAATTGCTTTGCTCATATATGTTTTGCTTAGAATTGGAGGACAAAGTTAATTATTTCAGCCAATTGATGAAATTCTTAAATATCTTCTGCTTTTTATAACTTTATAAGCCTGGAATACGTTTATTGAATATATGCTTAAAGTAAGGTTAATTGTCTTTTTCGTGCTTATTGCGTCGGTATGCCGCGCCTCTTCAATCCTGATTCCCATGGATGAGGAACAGAAAAATCATTTAAAGGCATATGGAATAACTTTCTGGACACTTAAAAATGGGCTTGAAGCTGACTGGCTTCTGAATTATCGCGGCGGCAGCTTCCTTATAAAATATTCACAATCCCTCGAATCTGAATGCAAGATCCGCGGGGTATCTTATGAAGTGATACCGGATGCCCGTGTCAACGCCATTTTAAACGAAATAACCGATCCTTCAGTTAATATGGAGATGGTTAAGCTTGAAAAAGCGCCAAAAGTTGCTGTGTATTCTCCAAAAAATAAACTTCCATGGGATGATGCGGTTACCATGGTACTAACCTACGCCGAAATACCTTATGATATTTTATATGATGACGAAGTCTTAAAAGGCGATCTTCCTAAATACGATTGGCTCCATCTTCATCATGAAGATTTCACCGGCCAATATAACCGATTCTGGAGCAATTATAAAAATTCAAGCTGGTATATAGAAGATGTCAAAATACAGGAAGCAACCGCAAAAAAGAACAATTTTAAAAAAGTTTCTGAAATGAAACTGGCAGTTGCCCAAACAATACGGGAGTTTTGTGCAGGGGGCGGCTTTATGTTTGCAATGTGTTCAGGGCCGGAAACCTTTGATGTTGCCCTGGCCGCTAACGGGACGGACATTGTTGAACGGATGTTCGACGGAGACGGTTCAGATCCTCAGGCACAAGCCAAACTGGATTTCAATCAGACCTTTGCATTTCACAATTTTAAACTCGATTTGAATCCGTCTAACAATGAATTCTCGACAATTGATTCCCGGCCTGAAATTTCCAGCGGTGCAACTTTCGCATCTGATTTTTTCACACTCTTTGATTTTTCGGCAAAATGGGATATCGTCCCGGCGATGTTAACTCAAAATCATGATAAGGTAATCAAAGGTTTTATGGGTCAAACAACTTCATTTAAAAGAGGCCTGATTAAGCCGAGTGTTCTGGTTATGGGCGAGACGAAAACTATGGACGAGGCTAAATACATCCATGGCGAATTCGGAAAAGGTCAATGGACTTTCTACGGAGGGCATGATCCGGAAGACTACCGTCATATGGTAGGCGACCCTCCAACCGATCTTAATCTTCATCCCAATTCACCGGGTTACAGGCTCATTCTAAATAATGTACTTTTCCCTGCAGCGAAGAAGAAGAAACAGAAAACGTGAACCGGGGTCTGAACTCTGATGTCCGAAGTCGGACGTAAACGCTGCACCTTTTGCTAAAAACACCCACCTTCAAATCTCAGACATCCGACCTCAACATCCGATCTCAGACCTCAGACCTCCGACTTCAGACTTCAATTATAAAACTTCCAGCTTACAGCAAACTTCAATAAAGCATCCTGCATTGGATAGCCCCGAACCGTGTAATACCCGCGAGATAGAAGGTTCTGATTGGCGTAATCGTATTTAATGAATAAGTTAGTGCGCTTGAGTGTGGCTTTTACCCATACATCCACCACTGGATAAGTGGAATATTCCAGGCTCCGCCGGTCATTATAAAACTGCCCAACGTTTATGGCATATGCGGGTGCTTTGAACGGAGTGTTGAATCTCAGATCAAATCCAATATTGGTGTATAACACTTTAAACAACTTCGATGCGTAGTAAAAACTATTGTAGGTATAAATTTCCGGAGTACGCAGAACATCCTGGAAATCAGTTTTCTGGTATACAAGATAATTATCAAGGCTAAACCTCCTGAACTTGAAATCCTTCATTAAAGTTAACTTGAGCAAATTAACATTCGAATTCAACTGCGCGGGCTCAATCTGCTGGGCACTTGTGGTCTCATTATAATACAGATAGTTGCTAACGAGAAAATACTCTGCTTTACCCGACATTCTTAACTTTGGATTCTCATAAAAGAAGGATAAATTATTTACCTTGGTTTTCCTAAAGCTTCTATCCCAGCTATGGTACTGATAGTTAACGCGCTCGTACATCTGTTCCGGTGATTTATTCTGGGTATAAGCTCCCAGAATAATTCTGCCCAGGGATTTACTCAAAAGGAAATTCGCTTTCGTTTCATACAAAAAGTCTCCGAAGTTAGCTCCCTGCATAATTTGCTGAAGATCGGCCTCCAGACCCGCTTTATCACTAAATCGATATGAGAAACCGGCTTTCAGCGTAGTATTAGAAAAGTTCTTCTTATAGTCCAGTTGTTCATAATGATAGAGATCATTCTGAAGGCCAAGTTCCAGTTTAGCTTCATTCTTTAAAAAACTGACTGCTTTGCTGCGCAGATAAAAGCTATAACTAAACTCATTGCGCAAGTCAGTTACCCGCGTTGAGTCATTGGTTTGCGTATAATCCCTTGAAGGTAAGATCGGAAAGGCACCAAAAAGATCCTCTTCATTTCGGAAAAACCGGTAGCGGTCTCTTGTGTATGAGATTGAATGTGACAACCTTTGTGTTGGAAGAATTCTTTCTGAACCGTTCTCTCCCGGCAGGCTGTCCTTTCTACCTATATAATAATATTGCCTGATGAAATACTGGGTCCGCCGCCAGATCTGCATGGGCCGGTCTTCCCCCGTAGCAGATAGTCGAACTGTCTCAGCATTCTTGGCCAGAGATTCACCCTTAAATATCGTATCATTAATAGTCGAACCATTTTCACCTGCTTTAATTTTATTAAAAAGGATATCGCCGACAATATTGTACCGCTTATTCGGAGATTCGTACCAGGCGAATAAGGCTGCATTGAGATGATCATTTTTCTGATTTATATAAAGCCCGTCACCGCCCAGTCTGTTGAAGTTTGCTCCTACATTAAAATTTGGTTTAACATTTTGTGAATGAATAACCTTAAACGTTTGTTCGACGGTCTTCCCATTAACATAATACAGCTCCGTAAAAGGTGTTCTGGTTCGATAGAAGCGCAAAGAATCCTGAGTAAGCCGGTACAAATCCAGGGAGTGGAATCCCGCATCAAAACCAATGGTTTTTGAGGGTTGAAAAAGCATTTCCCTGTACGCGATGCCGTTTGCCCCCAAACCAATTGTTGGATTATTCGGCTGGTATAAAGCACTGTGATTTTGAAAGTTTACGAGTGTTGTGTCAATTCCGACAGTCTGAGTACCTTCTCTGAATAACTTCAGGTTGGTATACCGAACATATTTTGAGGTATAAACAATGGAATCGGACGAAGCCTCTTGCTTTAGCCGGAGTGAATCGAGACTCATCGTACCGCCGGCAGACGAAATGGGCACCTGTCCGAATGCCTTTGACGAGCCCAGTAAAATCAGAAATAACACTAAATGCTTAATCATTTAATTGCAGAAGTAGCTCCTTTAATATTTTAGTCATTTTCGGTTCAGCATCAGAAGCAGTTTTAATAATATCTTCCAGCGAAACCGCTTGCAGTGAATCAGGAAAACCTTCGTCGGTAAGGACAGAAATTGCAAAGACTGGCAGTGCCATATGGTTCGCAACAATAACTTCAGGAACTGTACTCATTCCTACCGCATCTCCGCCAATGATCCTTAAAAATCGGTATTCCGCGCGGGTCTCGAGGTTTGGACCATTCACTGCGACATACACCCCTTTATGACAATCGATATTGTTCTTCCTGGCAATTGCCATTCCTGCAGCGATTAATTCTTTATTGTACGGTTCGCTCATATCCGGAAAACGCGGTCCAAGATTTTCTGAATTCCTGCCGCGTAATGGATTATCTGACTGGAAGTTAATATGATCCTCAATGATCATGAGATCCCCCTTCCGAAAATCAGGATTGAGTGCACCGCTGGCATTGGAAACTATCAATTTTGAGATACCAAGCATCTTCATCACCCTTACAGGGAAGGTGATTTGTTTCATATCATAGCCTTCATAATAGTGCAAACGCCCCTGCATCGCAACAACGCGCTTTCCGCTCAGTGTTCCAAATATCAGGCGGCCAGAGTGAAACTCTAATGTAGATATCGGAAAGTTCGGGATGTTGGAGTACATCAATTTATGGCTGATCTCAATGTCATCTACCAGGCCGCCAAGTCCGGTACCGAGTATAATCCCAATTTCAGGTTCAAATTCGCCTATTTTTTTCTTTATATATTCAGTGGTCAACTGTAGGTTCTGCTGCATATTTTTCTATTATCTCATTGAAACGGGCCCTTTCAGGTTCATGTATCTCGGCTGTGACAGGCAAATAGTAAACCGGCAAACCCTTCAAAAGTTCTTTGACACCTTCCGTGCCCAACCTCTGAGCATCTTTTTCCGTAGTAATTATCAGCTTATCATCTCCTGTCAATGCGTGGAAAGCCTGCGCAAGTTTAGTTATATTTTTTTTGGTGAAGTTGTGATGATCCGGATAATTGTGGTGAGTTATAAACTGTGTATATCCTCCCAATTCGGAGAGCAGCGGTGCAGGATTCGCAATTCCAGTGAGTAAAACAATTTTCGTACTTACCTTGATAGTGAGTAATTCCCGCTCGTGCAGTTCTCCTTCAAATGGCTTTAAGCTGCCATATTCCAGGTATGAATAAAAAACCTCCTGCTGATTTCTTGGTTTGATGAAACGCAATATCTCCTGCCTGTCAGGCTGATCAAGGCCTGGCGGGGTTTTCGTAACAACAAGAATATCAGCCCTGTCTTTTTCCCAAACCGGTTCCCTTAAATCCCCGGCCGGAAGCAGCATTCTAAAGCTGTTTATACTATTAAAATCAAATAGCAAAATACTTAAACCGGGCCTTAATGCACGATGCTGGTAAGCGTCGTCTAGGATCACGAGTTCATGACTTTTTTGAAGCGTCTTTATTCCTTCAACCCTTTTTTCGCAGACGGCAACTGTTATGTCTGTGAATTTCCTCTTGAACTGTAATGGTTCGTCACCCACCTCAGTACTCAAGGATTTCTCCTCAACTAACCGAAACCCTTTTGATCGCCTTCCATATCCCCGGCTTAGGGTGGCTAATTTATATTTGTCTTTTAAGAGGCGCACTAGATATTCAGTCATCGGACTCTTACCAGCCCCTCCTACCGACAAATTACCGACAGAAATAATGGGCAGTTCAAATTCTGTTGACTTCAGGATTCCGAGGTCAAATGCCAGGTTACGCGCCATCACGCCCAGACCATAAATTAACGACAAAGGAAATAGAAGCGGTCTTAGCGATTTCATAGGAATAGAAATTACGCAAAAATACACTTTTGCATTCAACCTTATATTTATCATATTTTACTACTTTGGAGTAAAAAAAGAATGAGTAAGAATTATCTGATAATCGCCTGTTTTTTATTATGTACCCAAAGTGTTCGTGCACAAGAAAAAATTGACCAAAAACTGAACTTTAAACTACAGGAACTGGTAAAAGGGTTTCAGGGTGATGTGGGAATCTACGTTCAAAATTTAAAAACGGGACGGGTCGCGCAAATCAATGCAGATACAATTTATCCTACTGCAAGTATGATAAAAGTGCCGATTATGTGCGGAGTATTCGATAAAATTGAAAAAGGCGAACTTAAATATGACGAAACACTCGTTTACAAAGATAGCTTGTTATATGCTGGTGAGGATATTCTGGGTTCATTTAAAGATGGTGAGAAGATCAAACTTAGCAAAGTCCAAATGTTGAGTATCACTACGAGCGATAATACCGCGAGCCTATGGCTTCAAAAACTGGTTGGCGGCGAAAATATAAACAAGTGGCTGGAGGCGAATGGCTTTATCAGTACCCGCATCAACTCACGCACAGCTGGACGGCAAGGGGATTGGCGCAAATATGGCTGGGGACAAACCACGCCCCGCGAAATGGCAACATTAGTAACAATGATCCGCCAGGGAACCGCGGTAAGTCCTGCCGCAAGTGAAAGGATGTATCGTAATATGGTACGGATCTATTGGGATGCGGAAGCCCTGTCGCAGATCCCGCCCTACGTCCAGGCGGCATCAAAACAAGGGGCTGTAGATCGTTCCCGTTCGGAAGTAGTTCTGGTAAACGCTCCGCATGGCGACTATGTTTTCTGCATTGCTACTAAAAATCAAAAAGACACGAGCTGGACACCAGATAACGAAGGCTACCGAATGATCCGTAACCTTTCGAAATTGCTTTGGAATCATTTCGAACCCAAATCGCAATGGAAACCTGCAGCCGGGGTAGACAAATATGCTGACTAACAATTATTCCAGGATCGAATTGCTGGCTACCTGGCTGCTGCTTTTTCAGAATTACTTACAAAAGCGATAGACTTACTGTCGGGCGACCATGAATTGACATTAATGGTGCCTTGCCCGCCGTACAGATAAGCAATAATTTTTGGTGCCCCGCCGCTTACAGGCATTAGCCTTAACGTAACTTTCTGGTAAGAAGGGTGGGAATCCGGATCAATATCCGGAAGGAAAGAAATATAAGCTATCCATTTGCCATCGGGTGAAATATGGGGAAACCAGTTGTTGTTCTCATCAAACGTTAGCTGTTCCTTTGCGGTTCCATCCGGTTTCATCCTCCATAACTGCATGGTGCCGGTAGGGTTGGCATTATAGTAAATAAATTTTCCGTCGGGCGAGTATTCCGGCCCGTCAACATGCCCTGAAGTATTGGTAGTAAGAGCCTTTTCAACTTGCGTATTAATATTCGCAGCGTATAAATTATATACTTTACTGCCATTACGTTGTCCTACAAAAACAACTTCTTTGTTATTAGGTGCCCAGCCATGCCAGTAAGAAGGTGTTTCTGAGGTGATTTGTCTGGGAGTACCGCCTGATAAAGGCAAAACATATATCACGGATCCGCCCTTAGCGCCGGCAGCGCTGATAGCCAGCATCTTGTTGTCAAATGAAATGCCGTGGTCGTTATTAATGCCTTTCACATCCCCTGTATTTAATTTTTCTGCAGTCCCTCCTTCTGCCGGGATAGTAAATAATGCTCCCTTCTCATTAAACAGCAGTTTCTTTCCGTCAGGCATCCAGTTTGGAGCTTCAAACCGGCCTGTGCTTTCCATGATCACTTTTCTCCTGCCATCTGCAATACTCATAGTTTCCAGCCGGCAGCCCAAAATTCCCTGGTTGGAGCTAAGGGTTTTCTGTATCTGGGGATTAGGATGATAATTAGAAGGAACAGGTTTGTCGATTCTCACATTCCACACTCTGGCTTCCTCTACTACGTCCGGATCATGGGATGTAATATACAGGCCGGCCAGAACCTCATCAGGCATTTCGGGCATTTCACGGCTTCCCACCTCCTGGAGCGGCTCTCCCCAGTTGGCTACCCGCATGGTTATTTTTTTGCCCTGCCTTTCTAACTGTATAACCTGGGGTGCCCTCTTAGCATAGAATATTTCGTCTTGAGGGTCGCGCATAAAAGCGCCTTTTATAGCCCGCCAATGCAAAACAGTAAGACCGTCGCCATGGACCGCAGCACTGATACCTGCGGAAGCCTCATCAACACTTTCGCGGATCATCCAGCCTATTTTCCTGTGAGCATTTCCCTTTTCACCTATAAACTGAAAATTTGCCGTAAGTATAAAATCGCCTTTGATCTTGTTGTACAGATACTGGAACTCATCCCGGTTGAACCATATGTTGTAGCCGCCGCCTCTAATAGAATATGTTTGCGTTTCGGGGTCGTAATGGGATGAACCCGCAAGCTTCGGGTTGCCAATATCCGCGTGGTTCTGAAATATTCCCAAAGGCGCTGTCTGCGCGATGCTTAATGAACTAATTAAACAAAATAGAACTGTGATCGAAAGTTTTCTCATAGATGTCGGCCAATTAAACGCAAACGAAAGAAAGCAAGATTAAAATGATAAGCTATATTCAGCGCCTGCGGGCAAAATACGTGTTTGAAATTAATTTATATTTATGATATTTTGCTAATTTGGAGTAAGAAAACCAAGAGTAAAAAGTATCTGCGTCGTGGATAGTAAAATGCATATTAAGCTAAACCGCTCAGCGGGCAGATTTAACAGATCAAAAAATACCAACGAAAGATAATCGTGGGGTCTAAAAGATCCCTGGTTAGGGGATCCTTCGATCAACGTATCATTTGATCGAAGGATCCCCTAACCAGGCCCCACTCTGGTAACACGCGTACCTTTACAGATCTGAACGGTTTATGTTATCTACGTTCTCGGAACTATCAGTTTTTTGACTTCTGAACAGTTTAGATATCAGAATATTATGTGGCCGCTGCCCCCCCTGACATAAAGATTTATAGTAAGCCTTTACAGATGGATCCTTCAATAATTCCAGAGCTTTTATTTGAACCTCCTTAAAGCTTAAACGTTGTGATTTCTGCCTTTCTGAAGGTTTAATATTAGACATATCGGGGAAAGCACTCAAAATAGTTCTCCCCCATTGATCCTGGCGAACTACAACCGTTCTTTCGATATGGCCACGGAAGCCTGCTAAGTTGGGGTTTTTTGAGATTCCCATGATTATGTTTTCCTCAAGTTAATATTTTATTTTCTGATTCTCAAAATTTCTTCAAACTTCGAAATCTATATAATTGGGCATGGGCATTTAGGTAATACTGCTACCTTTGCCCTAACTAACAAAACCAATTATGTTAAAAGGATTTTTCAATGTGCCGGAACCGGTAAATGAAACCGTATTAAATTATTCTCCGGGCAGTAAAGAACGCAACCTATTAAAGCAAGCTATTTCTGAGGCCCGTTCCAGGGTTGCTGATATTCCGATGGTGATTAACGGCAAAGATGTTATAACAGCCAAAAAAGTTGAAATACGTCCGCCGCATGATCATCAGCATCTTCTTGCGACTTACTCGCAAGGCGACAAAAAACATGTAACCGAAGCAATTAATGCAGCATTGAAAGCCAAATCAGCCTGGGAGGACCTGGCCTGGGAACATCGTGCGGCAATATTCTTAAAGGCAGCAGATCTGATCGCCGGACCATACCGTTATAAGCTGAATGCTGCAACCATGCTGGGGCAGTCTAAAAACGCATATCAAGCTGAAATTGATGCCGCATGCGAGCTAATCGACTTTCTCCGTTTCAATGTTAAATACATGTCGGACATTTATAAGCAACAGCCCCCGGTATCACCGCGAGGTGTATGGAACAGGTTAGAACAGAGGCCTCTTGAGGGATTTGTTTTTGCGCTTACTCCCTTCAATTTTACTGCTATTGCCGGTAATTTACCTACTTCTGCCGCTATGATGGGAAATGTGGTAGTCTGGAAGACTGCCAATACGCAGATTTATTCCGCAAACATTTTAATGGAAATTTTCCGCGAAGCGGGATTACCTGACGGAGTAATTAACCTCGTATTCGTTTCCGGGCCTGATGCCGGGGAAGTGATCTTTAATCATCCCGATTTTGCCGGTATTCATTTTACCGGATCAACAGGAGTATTTCAGGATATCTGGAAAACCATTGGAAATAATATCCACAAATACAAAACCTATCCCCGTATCGTGGGGGAAACAGGAGGTAAAGACTTCATTCTTGTTCATGGCTCTGCAGACCTTGAAGCTGCTAGTACAGCTATCGTCAGAGGCGCATTTGAATACCAGGGACAGAAATGTTCGGCTGCCTCGAGGGTTTACGTTGCCGCATCTGTATGGCCGGCCATAAAAAACCGCATCATAAGTGACCTTGAAAAAACCAAAATGGGTCCTGTTGAAGACTTCAGAAATTTTATTAATGCTGTAATAGATGAAAAATCTTTCGACAAACTCACGAAATATATCGATGCAGCAAAAAAAGATAAAAACATCGAAATCATAGCCGGGGGAAATTACGACAAATCGGCAGGGTATTTTATAGACCCAACAATCATTGTAACAAAAGACCCAAATTATATAACGATGTGCGAAGAGCTTTTCGGACCGGTATTAAGCGTGTTCGTATATGCAGACAAGGACTTTGAAAAAACGTTAGAGATTATAGATGGAACATCTATTTATGCACTGACGGGGGCAGTGATTGCACAAGACAGATATGCGATAGCTCAAGCCACTAATGGCCTGAGAAATGCTGCGGGAAATTTCTATATCAATGACAAGTGCACCGGCGCTGTCGTGGGCCAGCAGCCATTTGGAGGTGCGAGGGGTTCCGGAACAAATGACAAAGCGGGATCAATGATCAATCTCCTTCGCTGGGTCTCTCCAAGGGCAATCAAAGAAACTTTTGACCCGCCAAAAGATTACGTTTATCCTTTTTTGGGAGAGAGTTAACCGCTATCTCTCCCGATTTTTCGCAGATCGGCAACCATTACAAACAAACTGGTGAACTTATTAACGGAAGAGCAGATCAAAGTGTATTTAAATTTCGGTGTTAACCATTATCTGAGTCGGATATTATTAAGAAACTAAATAATTCTGCAGCATAAATACGATTGCCCCTGAAAAAAAACCAATCAGGGCGAGCCAGCTTACTTTTTTCAGATACCAGAAAAATTCTATCTTTTCTAATCCCATTGCTGCTACACCGGCTGCAGAACCAATTATTAACGCACTGCCACCGGTACCTGCAGAATAAGCCAGAAACGTCCAAAAATAATGATCTGTTTGATACTGCTCTAAACCATACATTCCCTGGGCTGCAGCTACAAGAGGAACGTTATCTACAATTGCAGACAATAACCCTATAGCAATAACTATAATGTTGACATTCCCTATTGCACTGGTCATCCAACCTGCGAGGTTGTTTAAAACTCCTGTAGCCTGAAGTGCAGCAATACTCAATAAAATACCAAGAAAAAATAAGATGCTTGGTGTATCAATTTTACGCAAGGCATGGTTAACAGATAATAATCCTTTTTCTTCTTCATCTTTTCCGCTATGAATTATTTCGGTAAAAATCCACATTACACCTAATCCAAACAGAATGCCCATGTAAGGTGGTAAGTGAGTTATTGTTTTAAAAATCGGGACAAAAATTAATGATCCTATCCCAAGCCAAAAAACGGTATTCCTGTGCCCGCTACCTCGGGTAAAATTTAGGTTGTGAACAACCTTGGCAATTTCAACATTACCTTTTAGTTGCCTGCTAATAAAAAATGTTGGAATAATCATACAAAACAGGCTGGGTATAATTGTTTGTATAACAATAGCATTTGCAGTTATTTGTCCTCCAATCCAAAGCATTGTTGTTGTAACATCACCAATCGGAGACCATGCACCGCCTGCATTTGCGGCTATTACAACAAGCCCGACAAACAATAATCGCTCGGTTCTGTTTGTAATAACCTTTCTTAGTAATGAGACCATAACGATTGTGGTGGTAAGATTATCAAGTGCAGCTGATAAAAAGAAAGTAATAAAAGCTATAAGCCAGACAAGCTCACGTTTATTGGTAGTTCGTATTTTTTTGGTGATAATTTCAAAGCCATCATGCGCATCAATCAATTCGACAATCGTCATAGCACCCAGCAGAAAAAAAAGAATTCCGGCTACTTCGCCAAGATGTTCTCCAAGAAAATGAACAGCACTTTCTTTATCCGGAGATCCCAGAGCTAATATTGCCCAACAAATTGCAGCAGTAACAAGCGCTGATGCGGCTTTATTAATTTTTATGGGATGCTCTAAAGCTATTGCAGCATACCCAATAACGAAAACAAGACAAATAATGAATATCATACAAACGTTTTTAAAAAGTGTGAAACATAAAAACTTTTGATTAATCGACCACTTTGTATTTTAACCAGGTAACACAATCATTAAAAGTCTTAAACATGTGTTCGTCTGAAATAAGATCAGGAATTAATTTAATTTTTCGAAGCATATCTTTTGGTTGTTCCTGCAGGCCTGTCAGAAGCACATCTATTCCTTTTTGTTCGAGAGATAAAATAGATTCTTCGAGTGCATATAAACCTGTCTGATCTATAAAAGGAACTTTTTCCATTCGTATAATTACATATTGAATATTTGAAAGCTGATTTACCCGTTGTTGAAAGGCAGACGCAAATCCAAAAAACAGCGGCCCGTCAAGATGCTTGACAACAACATTATCTTTCATCCAAACAGGCATGTTCTCATCGCTCCATTCAGTTTCATTCAAGGCAGAATAAATATCTGTGGTTTTGTTTTTTTCTTCAGCGATATCGCCCATTTTTTTCATAAAGAGAATAGCGGCTAAGAACATTCCAATACCAACTGCTACCAATAAATCAAGGAATACAGTAATGATCAATACAATGATCATTATAACAGCGTCTGCCCTTGGAACTTTTGACATATGCTTGAAGCCTTTATAATCTAAAATGCCAATACCAACTGTTATTAATATTCCTGCTAAAACAGCTTTAGGAATTAATGCAGCATATTTTCCCGCACCTAACAGAATTATAAGTAAAACAACAGCATGAATGACCCCTGATACTCTGTTTCGTCCACCCGACCTTATGTTTACCAACGTTCTCATCGTTGCACCTGCACCAGGAATTCCTGCGAACAATCCAGTTACAGCGTTACCCACTCCTTGTCCGACAAGCTCTTTATTGCTATCGTGTCTGGTTTTTGTTACGTTGTCGGCGACAACAGATGTAAGCAAAGAATCTATTGCTCCCAATGCAGCAAGTGTTAAGGCTGCTTCAAGTATTGTAACGTAGAACTCTGATGGAACTGACATAATGTCCCCAATTCGCAAAGGAGGAAACCCCTGAGGTATATCCCCAATAACAGGCACTGTATTACCGAGAATAACTGAAAGTATCGTAACTGCTAATAATGCAATCAAGGTACTTGGAACTGCTTTGGTAATCTTTGGAAACAAATAAATAATTACTATTGTTAACGCACAGTATATTAATGCCCATGTATTAATATTTGAGAAAGCGGGTACAATGGTTTGAACGACGTCTACGGTAGTTTTCGGTGATGCCTGCCCGATAGCAGGAAATAATTGCAAAAGTATTATTATTACACCGATACCACTCATAAAACCAGATATTACAGGGTATGGAATGTACTTGATTAGTGTACCAATTTTGGCAAACCCCATAATTATTTGAAATATACCCGCCAGGGCAAAACATACTACCAATGCACCTATAGTTGCATCGGTCAAACTTCCAGTCACTGCAATAAATGCGGCAACCGTTGTAGTCGTAACAACAGTCATGGGTCCGGTAGGCCCACTGATTTGCGACGGTGTACCGCCTAAAAGTGCAGCGAAAAATCCGAGGAAAATTGCTCCGTATAATCCTGCTGCCGCCCCAAGCCCTGACTGTACACCAAATGCCAGTGCAAGTGGTAGTGCTACTATTCCGGCTGTTAAACCTCCGAAAAAATCACCCTTAGTAAACTGGAAGTTTCTCATCATCATTTTTTAAAATATTAGTTAGGACTGGACTGTTTTAATACTATTTACTTTCAATTTTATAAAAATCACATCTGTATTTACTGGCAACCGCTATCCTCAAGTCATTGTCTTTTGTACGAACATCAAACCATCCAAGTAAGATGGTTCCTTACGGCTCCCCATGCGTTTTGAGAAATCGGTACAGGATGCCCCGAATACTAATATTATATATCCTAGGACAGATATAGCAGATACTGTAATAGAACCGGGAAATTAGAACAAGAACTCTGAATTGGGTGGAGGGGTGAGTACGGACGGATAAAACGCCTGTATTTGGGAACTCTTCATTCGTGCATAATGCTGAAATGAAATTACCTTAGTTGGCAGACAAAAATTAAACTTGTACAGGCCGTTTAGCCACTCACCTTTGTTGAGTAGTTCTTTGATCTGATCAGTGCTTTTTGTTGAATAATTTTCAAGCTCAAGCTGCATAATAACAGCATTAATTGCTTTACTGTCTATATGTTCGCCCAGTAATGGTGTTATCGAGATTAGCATTTTCATAAAGAAAATGATTAAAAATAAATAACTGAATAACTGGCTTGCAAATTCTTTTTTCATGCCACGGTATAATTTACTTGCAAGCTAAAAGTAATAAAATTGAGCCCATTTTGTCTCATTTTATTTATTCTGAAAGAATAAGCGTGTAGTTAACTGTTAAGGACGGGCTATTGTCCCGCTGCAAAACTGTGTTTAAAGACGAGCTGGCTTCCTGAGTGATAAATGTAGCGTAATCATTCGCCATTTACATTAACGTATTTTAACCTTGCGGCAACTGGTATTGGGGTAGGCAAAGTTGAAACCCGAGGAAATAGTATTCGGTTGAAATGAGAATGGGCTCCTCAACGGCGCCCATTCTCCTATAATGACAAATTTTAAAAGCCGATGATTCTGCTACCTGTTAAATCACCCTGGTCAGGTTCATTTCCTTCAACGGAGGGATCTCATAATGCTCCCGGATATTTACCAGCTTCACAATAGTGCCTTTTGTATAGGCATTGTGTTTAAAGTTGTCGATGATTTCCAGTACATCCTTATCTATGTACCTGGCGTCAGTTCCATCTATGATAACATCAGACTCGGCTGGCAAATGGGTAAGTGTATACTGGATTGCCGCTTTGTTGAGAAAGGAAACTTCCTGGGCTAGCGATATGGTAATCCGTTTCTTGTCGCCATTCCTTTCTATTTTGTAGAAATACGGATTACGGAGGTTGGTCCTTAAAATAAAGAATATTGCTACCATCATACCAATCGCCACACCTTTCAACAGATCCGTAAACACAATGGCTAATATGGTGACCGCAAAAGGAATAAACTGATCTTTGCCCCGGTGCCACATCTTCTTCATTAATTCTAACCGGGCTAACTTATAACCCGTCATCAGCAAGATAGCCGCCAGGCATGCCAGTGGAATTTGATTCAATACAAGTGGAATGAACAATATAGATAAAAGCAAAAAGGTTCCGTGGAATATTGCACTCATCTTTGTGCGCCCCCCAGAATTTACATTCACTGAAGACCTTACAATAACTGAAGTCATGGGCAGTCCACCTAGCATTCCACTGGTGATGTTTCCAATTCCCTGCGCTACCAGTTCACGGTTAGTCGGAGATATCCGCTTGATAGGATCGATCTTGTCTACCGCTTCTATACATAGAAGCGTTTCGATACTGGCAACGATTGCTATGGTAACAGCAACCGTCCAAACATCCTTATTGGATATTTGAGAAAAATCGGGCATAGAAAAAAGTGCTGAAAATTCACTAAGGGAATTAACAACGGGTATACTTACCAGCTGTTCAGCACTTATGGCAAAAGAAGTGTTTTGAAAAAGATAGGAAAGTAAAATTCCCAGGGCGACCACTACAACGGGAGCAGGAATGATACCTAACTTTTTAAACCGCGGCCAGTAAATCAATATTAATAGCGAAACTATACTTATGGCTACAGCGCCGAAAGTGAAATTGCTCAGGGCTTTAGCAATTGCAGAAAATGTATTGCCCTGATCCATCTGGAAAAAACTTTCATCGCCTTCAAAATCCGAATCATACCCAACAGCATGCGGCAACTGCTTAAGTATCAATATAATGCCTATTGCCGCCAGCATACCGTCAATTACGGATGAAGGAAAATAATTGGCAATGATCCCTGCTTTCAAAAATCCAAAAATGATCTGTAAAAAACCTGCAAGGACTACCGCAAGCAGAAATGTTTGATACGATCCTAAAGATGCAATTGCACTAAAAACGATAACCGTTAATCCTGCAGCCGGGCCGGTCACGCTTAGCTGTGAGCCGCTGATGGAGGATACTACTATACCACCAATAATACCGGTAAGGATACCCGCGAATAAAGGAGCCCCTGATGCCATCGCAATGCCAAGGCACAGGGGCAGAGCCACAAGGAAAACTACCAGACCAGCCGGCAGATCTTTTTTCAAATTCTTGTTTAAAAAATATTTAGTCATAAAATTTTTTGATCATTGTGATCAGCTTATATTCAAAATTTAACGGAATTTATCTTCCCGGAGCTTTCGCCAGGATTGCGACGCGTTCTAATCTTTTATTACATTCGGAGTTTCGGCGTAAATGTCCTGAAGATCGAACATCTCTTCAAAAAACTCTACATGTCCCGTGCTGATATCATACATACCACCAATAATTCCTAATTCATGCTTTTCAAGCATCTCCCGGATTACGTTGCTTTCTCGGACGATCGTGCTTATCTGGTGATGAACATTATTATACAGCACATTTTTAAGAAAGCCGTTATTTGCAGACGTTCTATGTTCTGATGTTTCAGTTTCCGCCACTATAGCAGGTTCAATCATTTTCGTAAGCGACCCCAGGTGTCCCATTTCAACACCGTCACAGGCTGCCTTTACAGCGCCGCAAGACGTATGCCCTAAGACTACCACAAGCTTACTTCCCAAAACTTTACATGTATATTCCATGCTGGCTATAGCCTGCTGACTAGCTATGTTACCAGCCAGCCGGACGCTGAAAATATCGCCTAACCCCTGATCAAAGATCAGCTCGGTAACAACACGGGAATCGCTGCAGCTTAATACGGCAGCAAAAGGCCACTGCCCCTCGGCAGTTTCAGTTATAGTTTGCATAAAATCTCTGTTTTTACTGAGATTATTGCAAAAACGGGCGTTTCCCTCCTTGAGAAATTCCAGAGCTTTCTGAGGTGTTAATGATTCGCGGGTTTGACCTAAATGATGTTTCATGGTTAATTCCATTAATGTTTTTAGTTAAATACTTATTTAGTGCTGAAAAAAAATTACAGCATTCGTGGCTATGTTTGCTTTCTGACGAGAATAATGACTAATTGCATCCCTTGCCTTTGGCACGGAATGTTTGATGGACATTAACAACAAAAAAATTAAAACATAGTCCTAATTACTTAGGATAATTCTAAGAGAAGATTTAACAGTTTGGAGGAGGAGTGGGCACTGATGGATAAAATGCCTGAAGAGGATAATCCCTTAACGAAATATATTGCTTGGACAAAATATCAACTTGTGGGTTACAAAATTTGAATTTACTTAAACCACTAAGCCACTCACCCTTATTCAGTGAGTCTTTAATCTGGTCGGCACCTTTGGTAGAATGATTTTCAATCTCAAGCTGCATAATCACCGCGTTAACCACCTCACTATCCATGTGTACGGCAGCCATAGGGGCAACGGAAATGACCATCTTCGCGAAGAAGATAAATAAAAACACATAACTGAATAATCTTTTCGCGAATTGCTTTCCCATATTCGTGTATCAAATACACTATCCTTTAGATTTACGGCTAATTTAGCAATAAGGGAGCCAAATAACCGATACATAACACTGGAAACAGAAAAATTAACAAAAGAATTACATTAAGAGAATCAAGTATCAGGTATCAAGTATTAAGACTTGGGGGTTTAAGAATAACTTGAATTTTTAAATTGACGGTGAATTGCCTAGAATTCTTGTACTTGATACTTGGCTCTTGATACTTGATACTTATTTACTAATTTCACAAAAAAGCAAAGTTTTGAATAAGAAAATCGAGAGTCTAAGAAAAAAGCAGGGGGAAGCCATGCTGGGAGGTGGAAATGCCAGGATTGAAAGCCAGCATAAAAAGGGAAAACTTACCGCACGTGAGAGACTTCATTTTCTTCTGGATGAGGGATCATTCGAGGAGATAGGGATGCTAGTTACACACCGCTCTACGGATTTTGGAATGGAGAGAGAAAAATATCCAGGTGATGGAGTAGTAACCGGATACGGAACAATCAATGAAAGGCTTGTTTATGTTTTTTCACAGGATTTCACCGTCTTTGGGGGTTCCCTGTCTGAGACGCATGCGGAGAAGATATGCAAAATCATGGATCTGGCTATTAAAAATGGCGCTCCTGTTATAGGTTTAAATGATTCAGGCGGTGCCCGGATACAGGAAGGGGTGGTATCGTTGGGTGGCTATGCAGATATTTTTTATCGCAATACGATGGCTTCAGGTGTGGTTCCGCAGATATCGGCGATAATGGGACCATGTGCTGGTGGGGCAGTATACTCACCTGCAATTACTGATTTTGTGTTGATGGTTGAAAACACGTCGTACATGTTTGTTACCGGCCCGAATGTCGTAAAAACGGTAACCCATGAAGAAGTCAGCTCTGAGGAATTGGGAGGCGCAAGTGCCCATTCTACAAAATCCGGGGTTACCCATTTTGCGTGCATTAATGAAATAGAGGCAATAAACCACGTAAAGAAACTACTGAGTTATATGCCTCAGAATTGTGAGGAAACTACTCCTGAAATGCATTACGAACCAGCTAATGAATTCAGACCAGGGTTAAATGAAATTATCCCTGAAAACAACTCCCAGCCCTATGATATAAGGGAAGTAATAGCAGAAATTACTGACGAAGGATCATTCCTTGAGGTTCATAAAGATTTCGCGGAAAATATTGTGGTAGGTTTTGCGAGGCTTTCGGGTCGAAGTATTGGTATAGTTGCAAATCAACCGGCGTTCCTTGCTGGAGTACTGGATATTCATTCGTCTGTCAAGGGCGCCCGATTTGTACGTTTTTGTGATAGTTTTAACATCCCATTACTGGTTCTTGAAGACGTTCCCGGTTTTCTTCCAGGAACTGACCAGGAGTGGAACGCAATAATAACTAACGGTGCTAAATTATTGTACGCATTTTGTGAAGCTACTGTCCCCAGAATAACAGTAATAACCAGGAAAGCTTACGGCGGTGCATACGATGTGATGAACTCCAAACATATTGGAGCCGACATGAATTATGCCTGGCCAAGCGCCGAAATAGCTGTCATGGGAGCAAAAGGCGCCGCCGAAATTATCTTCAAAAAAGAAATTACTGCTGCAGATGACCCTAACGCACGCTGGCTGGAAAAAGAAAAAGAATATTCAGATATTTTCGCAAACCCATACCGGGCCGCTGAACGCGGATTCATAGACGAGATCATTGAGCCTGCCGATACACGAAAGAAGCTAATTAAAGCATTTAAAATGCTTGAAAACAAGGTTGTTAATAATCCGAGGAAGAAACACGGGAATATCCCACTTTAAGTTGTAAGTCGTAAGTTATAAGTTACCGTGTTTATAATATCTCATGTATATGTTATTTTAGCAGCAATTTACTTATAACCTAAAACTTACAACTTCTGTCGCACATCGAACAAATCCCATCCTATCTTACCTGGAAGATCAGGCATTCCACTCTGTATCCTGATCTCTCTTTCGATAAGGCCATCTTGCCGAATGATGACGAAGGCATACATCTGGGATTGTTTGACGATAACACATTGATCAGCGTAGTCTCTTTGTTCCAAAACGCAAATTCCATGCAGTTCAGGAAGTTTGCCACCCGCTCAGAATATCAGCATAAAGGATATGGATCGGAAATTCTTAACTACCTTTTAGAATATTCTAAAAAGGAGGGCTGTAATCATATCTGGTGTAATGCACGCAAAAGCGCCTCGGGCTTCTACAGTAAATTTGGCTTTTTAGAAACTGGAAAAACTTCCAGTGCAAATGGGCATGATTATGTGATAATGGAAAGGAAATTATGAGCTGGCAAATGGGAAGATTTACTCAAAGCATGGCAACTAAGTTTTGAAGAGAAAGATCAGCTGGCCATAAATTGTGACCGGTGATTAACCTGAAACACTACAGAGTTAATCCGCGTGCATTTACTGAGAAGGGTGTTGCAATGCTCTCTTCAGTGTTAAGATCTCCAAAAGCAGTAAAGATTTACATCGAAATTATTCGTGCTTTCGTAAATTACCGCCAAATCTTGCTGCAAAATCAAGACCTTTATAAAAAAGGTAAGCGAGTTTAATGAAAAGATCAACAATGTATATCATCATCTTCTAAACAAGATCGAAAATAAAAGGTTAGAAACAGAGCTAGTAGGCTTTAGAATAAAGACAAAGAACGATAATTCATAATGGCAAAGAAAAAAGAAGAAAAACACATTCCTGTAGTTAATAAAAAGTCTCTGGCATTTTTTGAGAACTATATCAATAACCCATCCCCAACCGGTTTTGAATGGGAAGGTCAGCGCTTATGGCTGGATTATATTAAGCCATATACCGACGAGTATTTTGTAGATAACTACGGAACAGCTGTGGCGGTAATAAACCCCGACGCAGCCTACAAAGTTGTGATAGAGGCACATGCGGATGAAATCTCCTGGTTTGTTAATTATATCACTAAGGACGGCCTGATCTATGTTATAAGGAACGGAGGTTCTGATCACCAGATCGCTCCTTCAAAAAGAGTTAACATCCATACCGAAAAAGGCATCGTAAAAGCAGTCTTTGGATGGCCGGCGATCCATACCCGAAGCGGCGAGAAGGAGGAAGCACCTACTTTAAAGAACATATTTCTAGATTGCGGCTGCACGACCCAAGAGGAGATAGAAGCCTTAGGCATCCATGTTGGATGTGTGATAACCTACGAAGATGAATTTATGGTGCTTAACGATCGCTATTATGTTGGTCGGGCACTCGATAATCGCGCCGGCGGATTTATGATCGCTGAAGTGGCACGTCTTTTAACCGAGAACAGGAAGAAGCTTCCATTCGGGTTGTATATTGTTAATTCTGTCCAGGAAGAAATTGGTTTACGTGGCGCCGAAATGATCGCGCATCGAATTAAACCAAACATTGCCATCATCACCGATGTAACTCATGATACGCAAACCCCGATGATCAATAAGATTACCCAGGGCGATCTGGCTTGCGGGAAGGGGCCCGTGGTTTCTTATGCCCCCGCCGTACAAACAAATTTGAACAAACTCCTTATCGAAACTGCACAAAAAAATAAAATCCCCTTTCAACGTCAGGCTTCATCGCGGTCAACAGGCACCGATACCGACGCCTTTGCTTATTCAAATGAAGGTGTAGTTTCTGCGCTGATTTCACTCCCATTAAGATACATGCACACAACTGTTGAAATGATTCACAAGGAAGACGTTGATAATGTGATACGTTTAATCTACGAGTCTTTATTAAACATCAAGGTGGATCATGATTTCAGATCGATCAAGTAGTTGTTAGTTGGTTAGTTGGTTAGTTGTTAGAAGTTAGTTGTTAGAAGTTGGTTATGGGACTTCGTAATTCAAAAGTCGTAATTCTTAATTCTTTAATACCCAGTCAAGTGGAAAGAAAATCCAAATTTACCGAGTCCATAAAATCATCCTATTCCACTGAAAAAGCATTCATTTACCTTGGAGCAGGAATATTAGATGGTGAGATCATTGCTGAAGCGGAAGTAAATTTAGCGCTTAAAATGATGAACCGGCACGGCCTGATTGCGGGCGCTACGGGTACAGGAAAAACAAGAACCTTGCAGCTTATTGCGGAGCAGCTTTCCGACGCCGGAGTTCCAGTATTTATGCTGGATGTAAAAGGTGATCTTTCAGGACTAAACCAGGCCGGGCAAAGTAACCCGAAGCTGGAAGAACGCGCTTCAGCATTGGGCAGAACTTATGAACCCTCAGGTTTTCCCGTGGAGTTGTATTCGCTGTCAGGGAAATTGGGTGCACAAATGCGTGCGACAGTACTTGAATTTGGTCCTGTTTTGCTTTCAAAAATTCTTGATCTAAATGAAACTCAGGCAGGTGTTATGGCTGTTATTTTCAAATATGCTGATGACCATAAGCTTCCGTTGCTTGACTTGAACGACCTGAAGAAGTTAATTTCATACCTTTCCGGCGGTCCCGGGGCCGCAGAAATAAAGGAAAGTTACGGAAGCATTTCCAGTGCCACTTCCGGAACAATGCTTCGGAAGATCGTTGCCATTGAACAACAGGGCTTGTCCCGCATATTTGGAGAACGCTCTTTCGAAATTGAGGATCTGTTCAGTCGCGTTGACGGGAAAGGTATAATCAGTCTGTTGAATATTTCAGATGTTCAGGCACAGCCCGTTTTGTACTCAACGTTCCTTCTAAGTCTGCTGGCCGAAATTTTTTATAGTATGCCGGAAGCCGGGGATCCTGAAAAACCAAAGCTCGTTTTCTTTTTTGATGAAGCCCACCTGCTCTTTAAAAATTCGTCAGATGCATTCATGGAACAGATTGAAACGATCATTCGACTGATCCGCTCAAAGGGGATTGGCGTTTTCTTCTGTACCCAGTCACCTATGGATGTTCCGGAGAGTGTATTAGGGCAGCTTGGCAATAGAGTCCAGCATGCTTTACGAGCATTTACACCTAACGATGCGGAGGCATTAAAGAAGACCGTGAATACTTATCCGCGTTCTGATTTTTATGAAATCGATCGGACGATCACAGCTTTAGGTACGGGCCAGGCATTGATCACCGTATTAAACGAAAAAGGAATCCCAACTGAGGTAGTAGCTACCCATTTGATCCCGCCAAGGGCGTCAATGTCGCCCCTGCCTTTAGTTGATGCTGAGGTTCTGATGAAAGGGAGCGACAATTTTAGTAAATACCAGGAAGTAATTGACCCGGAAAGCGCATATGATATCTTAACGAAACGTGTAGAACAAAAGCTCGCCGAAGATGAAACAGCTAAGCGTAAAGAGACCGAGGCAAAAGAAAATATCCCCGGGAGAAATGAAAAAAGCACCCTTGAAAAAGTAATCAGCGCTCCAATTACCCGTCAAATCGGCACTGCGATAGTCAGAGGATTGTTCGGAATGCTAACCGGACGAAAACCGCGATACTGATTTTGTGTTGTGTTAAATATATAATGAATCTAATCTTATAAAGAAATTTCAATGAAACCTACTTTAGTAATTCTGGCGGCAGGAATGGCAAGCCGCTATGGCAGCATGAAACAAACAGATGGGTTTGGCCCAAACGGCGAAACCATAATTGATTACTCTATTTACGACGCAATTCAGGCGGGGTTTGGGAAAGTGATTTTTGTAATCAAAGAAGAATTTGCGGAAAATTTTAAATCCATTTTTGAGCCAAAGTTAAAAGGCAGGATCGAAACAGATTACGTATTCCAGAACTTCGATCTCAAACCTTACGGGATTGATATTGAAATAGAACGCGCAAAACCCTGGGGTACGGCTCACGCCACTCTCGCGGCCAAAGATGCAGTGAATGAGCCTTTTTGTGTGATTAATGCAGATGATTTTTACGGTCGGGAAGCTTATGAAAAAATGCACGGCTTCCTGACAACGGAAGTTAGTGATAATCAATTCTCATTGATTGGCTTTCAAACCGACAAAACCTTATCTGATTATGGGTCAGTGTCGCGCGGAGTATGCGAAGTTGACGATGAAGGCAACATGACAGAAGTTAATGAGCGAATAAAAGTTTATTTCAAGA
This sequence comes from Bacteroidota bacterium, assembly GCA_040385405.1. GTDB lineage: Bacteria > Bacteroidota > Bacteroidia > Sphingobacteriales > Sphingobacteriaceae > Daejeonella. The sequence goes on from JAZKHM010000121.1 coordinate 33,432, forward strand.
AGGATGCAGAAGGAAAAAACACCGGTGAAGTAGCATATGAGGAAGACGGCAAGGAATTCCCCCTAAAAGCCGACTCAAGGGTTTCGATGAATTTCTGGGGATTTACTCCTAAAGTATTTGAACTTTCCTCAGAGATGTTCAAAAATTTCGCCCTTAAAAACAAAGACAACCCTAAAGCAGAATTTTTTATTCCTTTGGTGGCAGATGAACTGATTAAAACTGGCAAGGCCGCATTTAAAGTTATCCCTACGCAAAACAAATGGTTTGGAGTAACTTATATTGAGGATAAACCTATTGTACAGGAAAGTATTGACAAGTTGGTAGCAAGCGGGGAGTACCCGAAGAATTTGTGGACGTAGTGTTTGTCTGAATTCTATAATTTCTGAAATAAGCCGATCAACGGATAAAATCCTAAAGCACATCCTAAATGATGTGCTTTTTTATGCCAAAGATCTTTGAAGTTAACCTTCCAAATTAACTCCAAACATGTACCCTACCAGGGCGGTCAGACCCATAGCTACAGTACCCCAAAAGGTAATCCGTAAAATTGCTCTGCTCACACTGGACCCTCCTGTCTTCGCTGCTACAGCACCCAGAATAATCAAAAAGATTATAGCAAACCCGTACAGCCAGTATTCCATGTTTTTTAATGGCATAAACAACGTGACCAGCAAAGGCAGAATACCTCCCCCAACGAATGATGCCCCGGATGCTAAAGCCGCTTGAATGGGGTGGGCCTGAGAAATCCTGGTTATCCCTAACTCATCCCTCATGTGTGCCCCTAAGGCATCGTGCTCAGTTAATTCTGTTGCAACTATTAAAGCCGTCTCTTTTTTAAGTCCCCTTTTTTCGTAAATCTCAGCCAAACGTTCAAGTTCCAGTTCAGGCATCTCATCCAGTTCCTTACTTTCCCTTATAACGTCTGATTTCTCTACATCTGCCTGCGAGCTTACTGATACATACTCTCCGGCTGCCATTGATAAAGCCCCCGCCACTAAACCCGCGACAGTAGCTAAAATTACCGGTTCTCTTAGAGAACTGGCAGCCGCAATACCGATTGCCAGACTGGCGGTTGATAATATTCCATCATTTGCACCAAGAACTGCTGCCCGAAGCCAATTACTTCTCTGAACGTAATGAGGAGCTAAATAATCATCTGTTAACCTGTCCATAATATCTAATTTATTAGTTTACTCTTTAACACCTGCTCCTTCATCAAACTGTTTCAGCATCATTATAGGTAATTTAACAGATTTAAATGTTCCCCCGATCCCTCAATTTCAACTTAAATATATTAAATCTCCTGCTTGGATGACAAGTTTTTAAAGGTCTATATATTTGATATTGCTGAGCTTACATTTTCATATATTTAATGACAAAACCTTTTATTATGATGTTAAAGAAAATTATCCTGGTTCTAACCCTGGCAGTATTTCCAGCCTTACTGCTCGCACAAAGCGGAAAAGTATCAGATAACTTATCGCTGCCCAGCAAAATTCTGAATGGAGAAAGGAAATATGCGATCTATTTGCCGCCAGATTACGTGACTTCAGAACGCGAGTATCCGGTGCTGTACCTTTTACATGGATCGGGTGACGATCAAACCGGATGGATTCAGTTCGGCGAAGTTTTAAATATAGCCGATAAAGCGATCAATGAAGGAAAGGCAACCCCAATGATCATTGTTATGCCTGACGCAAACTCTGGAACACGAGGGTATTTCAATAATATGAAAGGAGATTGGCTGTATGAAGATTTTTTCTTCAAGGAGCTGATGCCGTTTATTGAGAAAAAATACCGGATTAAGAAAGACAAACGTTTCAGAGCAATTTCCGGCCTTTCGATGGGAGGAGGAGGTACATTTATGTATGCCTTACATCACCCGGAACTTTTTGCTGCTGCTGCACCACTGAGCGCTTCTGTGGGACCTGTCACGCTAGAGGAGGCGAAAATTAGTTATAGGCGCACAACTCCTGATGCTACGGACGAACAAGTTGAAGCCTATTATAATAGGCATAGCGCAGTGGCTCTTGTGAAAGCTATGCCTGATGCTGTAAAAAATAGCGTTCGATGGTATATCGACTGCGGTGACGATGACAGACTTTCGCCGGGGAATTCCTTAGTGCACATAGCAATGAAAGAAAAACAGATTCCTCATGAGTTTAGGATAAGGGACGGGGGTCATACCTGGACCTATTGGCGGGCATCCTTACCAAAGGTGCTTGAATTTGTTTCGGAATCGTTTCACCAGTATTGAAAAAGAAACCAGGAACCAGGATCCAGGAGTCAGGAAATTCACATGGATTTATAAGATCTGGAAGGTGAATTCGCAAGTATCCACCCCCTACCCCTCCGGCCGGCTGAAGCCATTCGGACGCGGCGCCAGCGGGGGAGACTGGGCGCCCAGCATCCTATGAATCCTAATAAAACAAAACAGGCCGCCCTTTTGAGGCAGCCTGTTCTTATTTAGTCATTGATCTTATTACTTCTTTTCGTCCTCTTTCACTTCTTCAAAATCAACATCAGTCACATGATCTCCGGCATCTTGTGCGGAAGCCTCTCCTTGCGACTGGCCCGCCTGACCTGCTCCTGCTTCCTGAGAAGCTTTATACATATCTTCTGATGCAACATTCCATGCCGCCTGAAGCTCTGCCTGAGCAGTATCAATTGCTGCGAAATCTTTAGATGCATGAGCATCTTTCAATTTCTTTAAGCCTTCTTCGATTGGTGACTTTTTATCATCAGACAATTTATCTCCGTATTCTTTCAATTGTTTTTCAGTAGAGAATATCAGCGCATCAGCAGCATTCAGTTTTTCAACTTCCTCACGTGCTTGTTTATCTGATTCAGCATTTGCTTCTGCTTCATCTTTCATCTTTTTGATTTCCTCATCAGTTAAGCCTGAAGAAGCTTCAATACGAATCTTTTGCTCTTTACCAGTAGCTTTATCTTTTGCCCCTACGTGCAAAATACCGTTGGCATCGATATCAAAAGTAACCTCAATTTGAGGAACACCGCGAGGTGAAGGTGGAATTCCATCGAGGTGGAACCTTCCAATCGTCCTGTTCTGATTTGCCATTGGACGTTCGCCCTGAAGAATGTGGATCTCTACTGAAGGCTGGTTGTCAGACGCAGTTGAGAATACCTCAGATTTCTTAGAAGGTATAGTGGTATTAGCTTCTATCAATTTCGTCATTACCCCACCCATAGTCTCAATACCTAAAGAAAGCGGAGTAACATCTAATAGAAGTACGTCTTTAACCTCACCTGTTAATACACCACCCTGAATTGCTGCACCGATAGCAACAACCTCGTCAGGATTAACACCTTTCGAAGGCTCTTTTCCAAAGAAAGCTTTTACAGCATCCTGGATAGCAGGAATACGAGTTGAGCCCCCCACAAGAATGATTTCATCAATATCCGAAGTACTTAAACCTGCGTTCTTAAGCGCTTTTTTACAAGGCTCAATCGTACGCTTGATCAGGCTGTCCGCCAGTTTCTCAAATTTTGCACGAGTTAATGTTTTAACAAGGTGCTTAGGCATCCCGTCTCCCGCCGAAATATATGGAAGGTTGATTTCAGTCTGAGTAGAACTTGAAAGTTCAATCTTGGCTTTCTCAGCAGCTTCTTTCAAACGTTGCAGAGCCATCGGATCTTTGCGCAGATCAATGCCCTCATCGCTTTTAAATTCATCAGCCATCCAGTCAATGATCGTTGCATCAAAGTCATCACCACCAAGGTGAGTATCACCATCTGTTGATTTTACTTCAAACACACCATCTCCCAGCTCCAGAACAGAAACGTCATGTGTTCCACCACCACAGTCGAACACAACAATTTTCATATCCTTGTGAGCTTTATCTAAACCATAAGCAAGTGCTGCGGCCGTTGGTTCATTAATAATACGAGATACTTTCAAACCTGCAATCTCACCGGCTTCTTTGGTTGCCTGACGCTGAGCGTCGTTAAAGTATGCAGGCACGGTAATAACCGCTTCCGTTACTTCATGCCCAAGGAAATCTTCAGCAGTCTTTTTCATTTTCTGCAATATCATTGCAGAAATTTCCTGCGGAGTATACAAACGGTCGTCGATCTTAACACGAGGAGTGTTATTGTCGCCTTTCTCCACTGTATATGGAACACGCGTTATCTCATTTGTAACTTCGCCGAAGCTGTTACCCATAAATCTCTTTATTGAAGAAATGGTCTTCGTGGGATTGGTAATTGCCTGGCGTTTTGCCGGATCTCCCACCTTACGTTCTCCATTATCAACAAATGCAACAATCGAAGGCGTAGTACGTTTACCTTCGCTGTTTGGAATAACTACAGGTTCATTACCTTCCATTACTGCAACGCATGAATTTGTTGTTCCTAAGTCAATACCAATTATCTTTGCCATATTATTTTAACCCTTCTTTAATTTTTGTTTAGTTTCTACAGTGCAATTAACAAGCGTTGTGCCAAATCGGTTAGGGACTTATATTGACAGTATTTTGTCATCAGAGTATTAAATAGCCCACAGACAGGGTATTTTTAAAATGACAGGATGGCAGGGATTAATTGAGAATGGAGAGTTGAGAATTGAGAATTGTGGATGATGAGTGATGAGTGATGAGTGAAGAGTGAAGATTTGAAAACAGTATTTTAGAAAAGAGATCATAGAATGACATTGAAGCTCATTTTAACAATTTGGAAAGTTGCTGCTGTGGTTCTTCGGAACTGATAGCCCCGCTCTTCGCTGCAAGTCCTCGCCGATTACGGTGATTCTAAATAACATCAGGGCTCCCGGGCTGCGGGCTTTACGCTTCGATCGGGTTTATGATTAAAGAGCATCGCATCGTGGGAATAGCCTGAAACTAAACGTAAAAAACCCGCTCTTTTCAGAACGGGTTTTTATTATTTTAAGAGAAAAGCTGAATTATGCTTTTTTCTCTTCAGTGTCATCCCCCTTTGCCGGAGCTTCTGGAGCAGCTTCTTCAGCAGCTGGTGTCTCTTCAGCAACAGCAACTTCTTCAACTGCAGCTTCCTCAGCAACCGGAGCTGCTTCCGCTACCGGAGCTTCCACAGTTTCAGAAACAGGTGCATCTTCTACAACTACATCTTCTTCTACTGGAGCAGCTTCAGCCTTAGGAGCTTTGGCGGCAGGAGCATCAGCTTTCTTTGCTTTTGAACCACGACGACGTGTAGTTTTCTTCTCAGCAGCAGCTGCATCACCGTTTGTATATATCTCGTTGTAATCAACTAATTCGATCAGGGCCATTGATGCATTATCACCCAGACGGTTTCCCATCTTAAGGATACGGGTATAACCACCCGGACGGCTGGCAACTTTTGCGGCTACGTCGCGGAAAAGAATTGAAACTACTTCTTTATTCTGTAAGTAACTGAATACTGTACGACGTGAATGAGTTGTATCATCTTTTGATTTTGTAATGATTGGTTCAACATACACACGTAAAGCTTTAGCTTTTGCAAGTGTTGTTGTAATGCGCTTGTGTAAGATAAGCGAAGAAGCCATATTAGCCAGCATCGCTCTGCGGTGACTGTCTGTACGACTTAAATGGTTTACTTTTTTACCGTGTCTCATGTTTTGTTGGGTTTTGCACGTGCATACCGTCAATCAACCTTTCGGGATCGGGAATTATGCATTTCGCTTATTATTATAATATTATTCTTCGTCTAATTTGAATTTAGAAAGGTTCATGCCAAAAGACAAGCCTTTTGATTTTACTAAATCCTGGATTTCAGTTAGTGATTTCTTACCAAAGTTTCTGAATTTCAGCATATCAGCAACATCGTAAGAAACTAGGTCAGCCAATGAACGGATATCTGCAGCTTTAAGGCAATTTAATGCACGAACAGAAAGATCAAGATCAACCAGTTCCATTTTAAGGATCTTGCGCATATGCAGGATTTCCTCATCAACTTCTTTTGTTTCTTCTTTAGCCTGAGATTCAAGCATGATATTCTCGTCAGAGAATAACATAAAGTGGTGGATCAAAATCTTAGCTGCTTCTTTCAAAGCCTCTTCCGGATGGATTGAACCATCAGTTGTAATATCCAGAACTAATTTCTCGTAGTCAGTTTTTTGCTCAACACGGAAGTTCTCAATTGTGTATTTTACGTTCTTGATTGGAGTATAAATCGAATCAATTGCTATAACACCAAGAACGGCATCCGCATTTTTATTTTCTTCTGCAGCGATGTAACCTCTTCCCTTGCTAACTGTTAATTCGATCTCCAGTGTTACTGAAGATTCCATATTACAGATAACCATATCAGAATTCAGAACTGTAAAGTTGTTGGAGAATTTAGTAATGTCTCCGGCTTTGAACTGATCCTGGCCATTGATGATCACAAAAATCTTCTCATTGTCGCCAGACTCACCCGTTTTCTTGAAACGAACCTGCTTTAAGTTAAGAATGATCTCGGTAACGTCTTCAACTACACCTTTAATGGTTGAGAATTCATGAGATACACCTGACAAGCGTACTGACGTTATTGCAAAACCTTCCAGGGAAGATAAAAGTATTCTCCGTAAAGCATTACCAATGGTAACACCGAAACCAGGCTCTAAAGGTCTGAATTCGAATGTTCCGTCGAAATCCGTAGATTTCTGCATGATAACTTTATCAGGTTTCTGAAATGCTAAGATTGCCATTTATCTAATTTGTTTATTGTTTAATGGATGTGGGATATGAGTTATGAGATATGAGTTATGAGCTATGAGTTATCCTCTCCCATCACTCATCTCTCATCACTTATATCTTATTTAGAGTATAACTCGACGATAAGGTTTTCCTTGATATTCTCAGGAATCTCATCGCGGCTTGGGTAGTTAAGGAACTTACCTGTTAAGGTATTAGCATCCCATTCTAACCAGCTAAATTTATTTATGGTTCTTGCTGCAACAGAATGTGAAACAGCTTCAAGAGATTTTGAACGCTCACGAACAGCAACAACGTCGCCGGCACGTAAAGCATAAGAAGCAATATTTACGATCTCACCGTTAACCGTGATGTGCTTGTGGCCTACCAGCTGACGCGCAGCAGAGCGGGTTGGAGCGATTCCCAAACGGTAAACTGTATTGTCTAATCGTGCTTCAAGAAACTTCAAAAGGTTTTCACCTGTAATTCCCTCTTTAGCAGACGCCTTGTGGAATAGGTTTTCGAAGTAACGCTCTAATACACCATAGGTATATTTAACCTTTTGCTTCTCCATCAACTGCACTGCAAATTCTGATTGCTTACCTCTTTTTCTTGAGGTACCGTGCATTCCCGGAGGATAATTTTTTCTTTCTAATGCCTTATCAGGACCGAAAATTGGTTCTCTGAATCTACGGGCGATTTTGGACTTTGGTCCGGTGTATCTAGCCATGGTTGTGTGTTTTTAAAGTATCATTCAGCCCGAGGCTGAAGAATCTTAGCTTTAAAACTGATTATTATTAATTAAACTCTTCTTCTTTTTGGAGGACGGCAACCGTTGTGCGGAAGCGGAGTGATATCCTGTATAGTAGTAACCTCAATTCCGGCAGTCTGCAGAGTACGGATAGCTGACTCGCGGCCTGAACCTGGACCTTTTACATATACCTGAACTTTGCGAAGCCCAAGATCATGTGCCACTTTAGCACAGTCGCCTGCAGCCTGTCCGGCAGCGTATGGGGTATTTTTCTTCGAACCTTTGAAGCCCATTTTACCAGCTGATGACCAGCTGATAGTTTGACCCTGAAGGTTTGTCAACGTAATAATGATATTGTTAAACGTAGCGTTAACATGCGCTTCCCCGATCGGTTCTACAATTACGACGCGCTTTTTGGTTACTTTTTTAGTTTTTGCCATTAGTTTAGATTTGAGATGTGAGACTTGAGATGTGAGATACACTCTCTTTACTCATATCTATTTCTTGTTTAAGTCATGAAGTGTGATCCTTTAGATCCGAAACTTCATATCCGCTTAATTTGTTAATTAACTGAGACCATGATTCGAAATATTCTCATATCTCAAATCTAAAATCTCATATCCTACTTAGTTGCTTTCTTCTTGTTAGCTACAGTCTTACGCTTTCCTTTACGGGTACGTGAGTTGTTCTTGGTACGTTGTCCGCGAACGGGTAATCCCTTACGGTGACGTAGTCCACGGTAACAACCGATATCCATCAAACGCTTAATGTTCAGCTGAACTTCAGAACGAAGCGCACCTTCAACTTTGATCTCATCATTGATGAAACCACGAATTGCTGCTAACTGATCATCGGTCCAATCCTGAACTTTAATGTTTACATCAATACCAGCATCAGCCAGAATCCGCTGTGCGGTTGACTTTCCGATACCGAAAATGTAAGTAAGTCCGATCTCTCCTCTTTTGTTTCTTGGTAAATCAATACCTGCTATCCTTGCCATATTTTATTGAAGTTGTATGTTGTAAGTTGTAAGTTATAAGTCGCAAGTCGGAGACTTATAACTTATTACTTATAACCTATAACTATTTATCTTATCCCTGACGTTGTTTGTACTTAGGATTCTTTTTGTTGATCACATAAAGTACCCCCTTACGACGGATCACTTTACAATCAGCGCTACGTTTTTTAATTGATGCTCTAACCTTCATCTTTATTCTATTTATATCTGTACGTTATTCTACCCTTACTAAGATCATATGGCGACATCTCCAGCTTTACCTTGTCTCCTGGTAAAATTTTGATGTAGTGCATTCTCATTTTACCTGAAATATGCGCTATGATCTCATGTCCGTTTTCCAGTTCAACCCGAAACATTGCATTAGACAATGCTTCCCTGATTATTCCGTCTTGTTCAATTGAAGCCTGTTTGGCCATATAGTATATTGATTTCCCTAATGTCTTTTCTAGTCTCAAAGGCCTGAGAAAACGTTTTTTCTATAATCTATCTCAAAAACAAGCCTTTATGTCCCGGTTTTACCCCATTTGCCCCATCGGAACAGGGATGCAAAATTAAATAAAAAATTTTATATTCTAATGTTTTTGTTCTAAAACTTCTTCAATGAAACTAAAGGTCGACAGAACATCCGCTTTGCCCTTTTTTACAGCTACGGTGTGCTCATAATGAGCAGAAGGTTTTTTGTCAACAGTGCTAACCGTCCACCCGTCATCCCAAAACTTTACTCCAGCCTTTCCTCCGTTAATCATTGGCTCAATTGCTATCACCATTCCTTCTTCCAGTTTTATACCGGAACCGCGTTTTCCATAATTAGGAACTTCTGGCTTCTCATGAAGCTTTATTCCTACTCCATGACCAACCAGCTCTTTAACTACTCCAAAACCGTTCTTCTCCGCATGCTCCTGTATCGCATATCCCAAATCCCCAACTCGCATACCTGTAACAGCTTTTTCTATCCCGAGGTTAAGGCACTCTTTGGTAACCTGTAAAAGCTTAAGCGTTTCTGAATTCACATTTCCTATTGGGAATGTATATGCAGAGTCGCCGAAGAACTTATTCAGTACCACACCACAATCGACAGAAACGATGTCGCCATCTTTGATCTCATAATCTCCGGGGAAACCATGGACCACCTGATCATTAAGTGAAATGCAAAGTGAATAAGGGAAGCCGTTATAGTTTAAAAAAGCAGGGACCCCCCCGTGGTCACGGATGAAGGTCTCTGCTAATTTATCAAGTTCTATAGTTTTCAGGCCTGCTCTGATAACCTTTGCCACCTCGGCAAGTGTTTTGGAAACGAGAAGAGAACTTTCTCTTATTTTCTCAATATCTGCGGCAGACTTAAAATTAATTTTTGACATGAACGACCTTAAATTACCGAACCGCCGGCAACCGGTGTACGTCCTTTTATCCTGCCGGTTTTCATCAATCCATCATAATGACGCATCAACAAATGACTTTCAACCTGCTGTAAGGTATCCAGAACAACACCCACAAGAATTAACAATGAAGTTCCTCCATAGAAACTGGCAAACTGACTGTTGACACCTAAAATAATAGCTATTGCTGGCATGATTGCGATGATCGCAAGAAATATTGAACCAGGCAGAGTGATCTTTGAAATAACCGCATCAATATAATCACCCGTTGTCTTACCCGGTTTAACACCCGGAACAAAACCGCCATTCTTTTTCATATCATCAGACATCTGAACCGGATTAACGGTAATGGCTGTATAGAAGAATGTAAAGGCAATGATCATAAATGCGAAGGTCAGGTTATACGTTAACGATGTATAATCACTGAATGACGCCAGGAATGAAGACTGCATTGACGGGAAGAATGAGCTAATCGTTGTTGGTATAAACATGATAGCCTGGGCGAATATGATCGGCATAACTCCGGCAGAATTCACCTTTAAGGGAATATACTGACGAACACCACCATACTGCTTTGCACCAACGATCTTCTTAGCATACTGCACAGGGATTTTTCTCACTCCCTGTACAATAAGTATGGTAAACATCACTACAAGGAATAATGCCGCAAGCTCCACGAATAAAGTAACTAGTCCACCCTGAGCTCCCATACGGGATTCGAATTCCGCAAGTAAGCCAAATGGCAACTGAGCAATTATACCAACCATTATGATCATGGAGATACCGTTACCAATACCTTTATCAGTGATCTTCTCACCTAACCATACCACGAACATCGTTGCAGCTGTAAGCACGAACATAGAAGAAATGGTAAACATAGGGTCAGCCAGTAAACGGGCTTCTGGAGCTATCTGTGTTTTGACAT
>JAZKHM010000122.1:0-1477 GCA_040385405.1 Bacteroidota bacterium
TACTGGCATACTCCCTGTTAAAGGTGTGGAAAAAGCCTTTGCCGCTTATCCTGAAAGAGAAGATCATGGATCCGATCGGAGCTTCTGATTCTTGGAAATGGTATGGTTATCAAAATTCGAAAGTGGATGTAGATGGATCGATGATCGAATCAGTAAGCGGCGGTGGGCACTTTGGGGGAGGTTTATTCATTAATACAGAGGATCACGCAAGATTTGGCCTGCTGTTTCTCAGGGATGGTAAATGGAAGAATAAGCAGCTCATATCTGAAGATTGGGTTAAAGCTGTGCAGCAGCCTTCCGCGGCTAATAAGTCGTATGGATTTATGTGGTGGCTTAATCTTGACGGAAGATACAAAGGTGTGCCAGCTAATATATATACTGCCGATGGTTTCGGGGGAAATTTCATTGTTATCGATAAAGACAGGGATATAGTGATGGTGACCAGATGGCTGGAGCCCTCAAAACTTGGGGAGTTTATGAAGATAGTTATTGCCGCGGCGGAATAGTTGGTTAGTTGGTTAGATATTAGACTTGGCGAACAAGCTATTTAGTAATGATATCAATTTTTGCAGCGGGTTTATCAAATAATTAATTCCATGAGAGCGAGCCGGGTATGGAAACTTAAAACACCTAAGACACTGACTCCTTTACCTGCAATTCGAAATTAGAACGGCGATAAATTCTAAATGAATTTTCTAGCATTAATTTCAGTTAAAAGAGTCTTTTGATACGTATGCTCCTATCATAGTAGCAACATCCCTGCAATTTAAACCTGATGGCAGCGGAAAGCCCGGAGCCGAATACCCAATTCACAATTTAAATACCCTGCCACCGGCGAGGACTTGTAGCGAACAGCAGGACTAGCGGTAGCTATGAAATTCTGGCCATGCTTTTCAAATAAATTAAATGCTACAGTTGTAAGCTTTTCAGCTCTTCCACCATTACTCTCCACAAAATCAATTCAGCTCAATTCGAGCCGATAGCCACACATGCGACACCCTTCGGGGTCGGGAAATAAACACTCTTCACCTTTTCTATAAACATGCGACCCGCTTCGGGGTCGATGCAACCGATTCACATTACACCCGTCCACAGAAAACACCCACTTCGTTGCCCAGCACCTTTCACCTCTATATCCGTCCAACCACTCTCAACTTTCACCTTTAGCAACTTCACCTTCCTCCTCCATCGTCGCCCAGCACCTTTCACTTTTCACTTTTATCCGTCCAGCCACTTTCAACTCTCAACTTTCACCTTTACCACCTTCCACCTCCTTCGTCGTCCAGCACCTTACACCTTTCACCTCTCACCTTTCACCTCTTACCACCTCATTTAAAACGATCAAATTTTCCCCTAACTATTTGCTCTTTAAGTAAAATGTCCTATCTTTGCAGTCCCTAATTTTAGGGGCAATAGAATATTTTAAATAATTTAAATTCAAGCAAGTGAATACGTTAAGTTACAAAACTGTCTCTGC
>JAZKHM010000123.1:0-4097 GCA_040385405.1 Bacteroidota bacterium
ACCCCCTCAATCTCCAGCAAAACAATACTGCACGCCTCCAGAGTTGCTCCCGTGGTAAAAACATCATCAACCACCAGGATATGTTTTTCCGTAAGGACATCCGGAAAGCGGCACGTGAAAGCACTGGCCAGGTTTTCATATCTCTCAAATCGTGATTTTTTTGTTTGTGTCCCGGTGTTCACAGTTCGCACCAGGTTATCTGGTACCATAGGAATCATCAGAACGGAAGCCATGCCTTCAGCAATTTTCTCGCTCTGGTTATATTCACGCTTCCTTAATTTAGCCGGGTGCAGCGGCACCGGTATGATCAGATCAGGCAGAACCCATTTGGAATTCTTCAATGCTCTGGCATATAACTGTCCCATTCTGTAACCTGCTTCAGGCCGTTTATTATACTTTAACTGATGCATGATGTTTTGAACTCTTCCGCCTTTTCTGAAGTAAACAAAAGAGGATGCCTGCTCGAAAGTGAACCTTCCCCATAATTGTTTGCTGAGACGGTTTTCAAGGTCGTTGTGAAAATTAGTAACAGGCAGGTGGTAAATGCAGTTAGTGCAGATCACTTGTTCGTTATTGAACAGGTTGGTGCCGCAAGCCGCGCATAGGTTGGGGAAGAAGAGGGAAATGAAGTCTTGGAGAAAATTCGTAAACATTTGCTCAGGTAGCTAAGAATGATTAAGCTAGGCGCGCTAATTTTTAACCGCAGAGATCGCAGAGGAAAACCTGCCTGCCGGCCAGGCAGGCGCAAAGAGCGCAGAGAACCAATTTACGACCTAGAAGAAAATAAAGTTAACAATGATATAAACCATTTGAGATTCTTTTAATTCCTTCTTTTAAACGATAAACATTAAAGTTAATGAGTAGCCCTAGTTTATAATTACCAAGCTTCAAATACGTTAGAGTCTGCGCTACATGCACATCATGTATCTCTGTGATACTTTTGACTTCAACTACAAACTTATTTTCCACGAGTAAGTCAATCCTATAGCCACATTCTAGTTTAATTCCTTCGAAAATCACCGGCATTGCCTTTTCTTTTTCTACAACCAGACCCGATTTACGAAGTTTATAGTACAGACATTCTTTATACGAACTTTCCAACAAACCGGGTCCCAGTGCCGAATGAACTTCGATAGCTAGTCCAATGATTTTAGTAGAAATTTCATTTTCTGTCACACTTTCTCGGCGTTCTCTGCGTCAAACTCAGCGTACTCTGCGGTTAAATAAACATAAAGCAGCGCGAAGGCGCGCTTAGTTATTAAAAGTATGAATTTTCCTTGCGGTTAATTTGAAAGGGAAAATCTTTTGAGTTAACGGTACCCTAACCCTTAACCGCCAACTGCCCGCACGCCGCATCGATATCCTTCCCACGGCTTCTTCTGATGTTGGTATTGATGCCGTGTTTCCGCAGATAGGCCGCAAATTCATCCGTCCGGTCGTTATCGGCGTTTTGGAAATCGGCGAAGGTGATGGGATTATATTCAATGATATTTACCTTACATGGAATATGCCGGCAGAATTTAGCCAGTTCAGCTGCATCTTCCAGCGTGTCGTTAAAATCATTGAAGATGATGTACTCGTAGGTAACAGGATTTCTGGTTTTCGAGAAATAGTATTTTAGTGCGTCTGCAAGTGCTGTTAGCGAGTTTTGCTCGTTGATGGGCATGATTGTGTTTCTCTTTTCATCATTTGCAGCGTGTAATGACAAGGCAAGGTTAAATCTCACTTCATCGTCCCCAAGCTTCCGGATCATCTTTGCAATCCCGGCAGTCGATACGGTGATACGTTTCGGAGCCATATTCAAGCCGTCTTTGGCCGTAATCCGCTCGATCGACTTTAGGACATTGGCATAATTGAGCAGGGGTTCTCCCATTCCCATATAAACGATGTTAGTCAGGGGCGTTTGATAGTTTTGTTTTGCCTGGCGGTCAATCAACACAACCTGATCGTAAATCTCGTCCGGGTTGAGGTTCCTTTTTCGATCCATGTATCCGGTAGCACAAAACTTGCAGGTAAGACTGCAGCCCACCTGCGAACTCACACATGCTGTCATGCGATCGGTAGCCGGAATTAATACCCCCTCTATTATATTACTATCGTAAAGCTTAAATGTATTCTTGATCGTTTTATCAGCGCTGAACTGAGACTGATGTATGCTTACATTATTAATTGAGAACGAATTTTTCAGCTTCTCCCGCAAAGGCTTTGAGAGGTTACTCATTTCATCAAAATCAACTGATGATTTTTCCCATAGCCATTCATAGACCTGCTTCGCGCGGAATGCGGGTTCACCAATAGCCGCGAAATGCTCTCTCAGTTTATCAATTGATAAACCCCGAATGTCTGTTTTAGGATTTTCCATGAGATGATGCAAAGTTAACCAATCGAAATTTTAAAATGGTATTAACCTTTTTACATGTTTTTCGTATGACTAATTAAATATTTTGTTAAATTTCATCTATCTATTTAACCTGTGATTAACGTTTTCCTTTTTTCAATTCCAGCATGACCCGACATGTTAGTGCAGACTATATCATTCCTGTTAATCGAGAGCCCCTGAAGAACGGAATTGTCTCTTTTGATGAAGGGGGCGAGATTGTCAAGGTAACTCCTGCTGAAAGTGCTGATGTAATTCCTGGTCCTGTTGAATATCATCAGGGTATAATCGTCCCTGGCTTTGTTAACGCCCACTGTCATCTGGAATTGTCGCATTTAGCGGGAAAGTTTGCTCCCCGTGAAGGCCTGATATCCTTCCTCACTAAGGTTATAAACCAAAGGTCCGCTGAGGAGAAAGATGTTGTTGATGCGATGGAAAAAGCTGATCAGGCGATGCGCGAAAACGGAATTGTAGCAGTAGGCGATATATCGAATAACGTACTTTCTAAAGACCTTAAGCGGGCAAGCCAGCTATATTACCATACGTTTGTTGAATTTTTCGGTTTTGACCCACAGCGCGCGGGTTCGGTCTTTAAAGATGCCCTGCAGCGTATGCGGGAATTTGAACCTCTTCCCGCATCTCTGGCGCCTCATGCGCCGTACTCGGTTTCTAAAGAATTGTTAAAGCTTTTTCAAAAAAATTCTGAAGGGCGTTCTGAGCTTACCAGCATGCACAATCAGGAAAGTGATGAGGAAAATAAGCTTTACAGGTACAAAACAGGAAAGTTTCTTGAATTCTATCAGCTGTTAAAGCTGAACATCGACTTTTTCAGACCCCAGGCACGCAATTCTATCCAGTCCATAATACCCCTGTTTCCATCTAATCAACGTATACTTCTGGTGCACAACACCTATACCAGTTTAAAGGATATTTACTTTTCGAACCGCTTTAATCGCGATATCCACTGGTGTTTTTGCCCGAAAGCCAATTTGTTCATAGAAGGCCGGCTCCCGAAGATCGAGATGTTCCAGTTTCACGATTTTAGCATTACTGTTGGAACAGACAGCCTCGCTTCTAATGATAAATTGTGCATCTTATCAGAGCTGAAGCTTATTAAAGAACATTTTCCCGCTTTATCCCTAATTAAAACAATCCGATGGGCCACTATCAATGGGGCACGTTTCCTGGGTATCGACCAAAAATTTGGATCTATTGAGCCGGGAAAGAAACCTGGATTGAATCTGATTACCAACACAGATGGATTGGAGTTGACGGGGGAATCGGAGGTTAGGAAACTGGTTTAGAGGTTGAGACCCGATAGCTATCTGGTTGACAGTTGAGAGCTCCAATGTAAAACGAAACCACTCGTTGGTGGTCAAAAATTCAAACACATACGACCCCTTCAGGGTCGGGAAAACGTAAACACAAGATTTTATAAACATGTGACCCGTTCAGGGTCAAGTCATTGGTGCTCATAATTATATTCTTTTCTGTTTGACTATTATGGCTTTGAGGAGGAACATATTCACACAAACCAAGTACCGAGCTGGCTAGTTCGACCCCGAAGGCGGTCGCATGTTTATAGAAGACAATGCAATTTAGATTCCCGACCCCGAAGGCGGTCGCATGTGAAATCAAACCAGATCATTTCACTCAATCCAATTGAATAAATATTCGTCCTTAAATTCAATATCAAAGCTTTTTAGCAAGGATATATATT
>JAZKHM010000124.1:0-3494 GCA_040385405.1 Bacteroidota bacterium
CCTGCAGAAAAAAGTTGGTGCCCTTCCGCCGGCACGAGGCGGGTCAAATATTATTAAGAAACCCTCATCCAATACAAACTCGCCGTCCCCAAAATAATCACCTCACAAACAATAGTCGCCACCGCAGCCCCCACTGCCCCATACCGGGGAATCAGGAAAAAGTTTAAGCCAATATTGAGCGCAATCATTATAATGTTAAGTATAACCAGAAACCTTACTTTATTTTTTGCTACCAGGTTATTACTGATTGAACCGTAGATGAATACGATGGCCAGGTACCAGACCAAAACTTTAAATACCGGTATCGACGCGTCATATTTATGATCAAAGAAGGTAATGAAGATCAAGTCTGCGGCTAAAAAAAGTACGGTACTCAAAAGTATTCCGATCCCGCCGAGGTAATAAAGTGCTGTATACTGTATCTTGTTGAAATTGATGCTGTCTCCCGCATGTTTTGCCAGACTTGGGAAGACTGCCGTCATAAATGCTGTGGAGATGAACATGAAAGGATAAATGAATCTGGTTGCACCGGAATAGTATCCTACTTCCGTGCTTCCTACCATTTTTTCCAGCATTATGATGTCAATTTTATTATAGATCACATTTGCCGCCATTAATATAGTGAACAGCAAGCCCTGCTTCATAAATGAGAGGCTGTTAGAAAAGTCGAGGCTGTTTTTGAAAAAGTAAGTGAATTCTTTTTTCCATCTCAAATACGCGTACAAGAGCAGGGACACAATGCAATTAAGAAAACCAAGAAAAATAAAATAGATTATTGGCTGTTTGAAAATAATACCCGCTATCATAAAAGCGAGTTTGGCTGTGCTGAGTACAATATCTTTATAGAAGATCAGGTCTTTCCGGCCTGAGGCTACCAGGATGGCAAGCATAGGTGCGAAGTAGGCTGTGATCACCACACTGGTACCGTAAATCAGCAGATAGAAAAAATCTTCAGAAGAATTCAGGGGATAGGAGATCAGTATAATAAGGGCGAGCAACAGACCGCTGATTAATACCTGAGCGGACTGTGCCTTTGAATAAATTTCTTTAACCTGACCCGGATTCTGGCTCGTTTCCCTTACAATAAGCTGGTTAAGTCCCCCGTCTGCAAAAAATCCGAATATGGTAATAAATTCAATGATGTAGATATATTTACCATATTCGGCCACTGGCAAGAACTTCATAAGCAATACCAGCCCGACAAATCCGAATGCCTGCACGATAATGCTTCCACTGATATAAACGGCAGAGTCTTTGAGCAGTTGTTTTTGCATTATGGGTTGAAGTAATTGGTGATGCGTGGTATTATTTTCTGCCAGGTTAGATTCAATCTAGCATAGACTTTTATTTCCTGATCTACATCCCTGTTTAGATAACCCTCTGAAACTGCTTTACCAAAAGCACCGGCAATTGCCTCTGGCTTCGCTTCTGCGAGAATCCCTAAACGACCGCTATCGGTCACGTACGAGGAGCCTGATACAGGAGTACTGATTATGTAATTTCCAAAGTAGGATGCTTCAGCGAAAGCGATAGGAAAGCCTTCGAACCTGGACGTCAGACAGAATATTTTCGCACGATTATAGAATTCAAAGAGTTGTTTGCGGTCGCTTATATTGCCTGTGAAGAATACCTGATCTTTTAAATGAGGGTACGTTTCAAAGAAATTCGAGATCGTATTTTTAAAGCTTTCTTCAACATCACCGATAAAGTATACTTTCCAGTCCCGGAGGTCTGTTAATTTGATAGACTCGAGCAATAGTTCCGAATTCTTCTGAGCAGTTCCAATTCTGCCTACCGTAATAATGATGTTTTCTTTTTCTTCAAAAGTCTTTAAAGAAATACTGCTGTTGATCAACTCATCATCTACACCATTAGGTACGCAAATAAGTTTTCCCTCCAGTTCAGGATAGATCTTAATTAAGTATCCCCTTGCCTCTTCCGTCTCAATGGAAAATAAATCAGTCAAATTCAGGTGAAGCTTTGTTAATGACTTTAGTAAATGATTCTTTAGTTTGAAATCAGAGAAGAAGAAACTATTGTAATTTTTAAAGAAATTCAGGTCTATGTCGAGTTTGACATAGGTCTTTCCTTTAGGATTTAGAATTTTATATAGAAGGAGATAGAGGAGATTGTCCTTTTTGAAATGGAACAGGTTTAGAACGTCGATGTTTATTGATTCAGAAAAGAGGTATTTCAGGATGCTTACATCGGAGTACAAAAATTTTCCGGATCTGGGGATGAAAGATATCTTCAAGCCCTTGACCTCTTTTTCAAGGTAGGGATATTCAGGGCTGTTCTTGTAGCTTACTATGGTCGAATCGTATTCTCCGCTTTTGCCCATAAAATAGGGTATTTGTCCGACATCCTTCACCAGGTGGAAATTCTCTGTTTCTGGAAAGATTGTTACGAATGATTTTTTCAATCCCGGGAGAGGCTTAGTTTTAATTCTTAATTTTGGACTGGTTAGTATTTCGCCGCAATTTACCTAATGTCAGACTTATCGCAAGGTTTAATTAGAAAATGAAGGAAAAGAAACAGTCGAATTCAGATTTTGTCGCATATCCGCCTGTTACTGTTGCCATGGCTACATACAATGGTGCGAAATATCTCGAAGAACAGCTCGATTCTATACTTTCTCAAACACTGAAGCCCACTGATCTTATAGTGTGTGATGATGCTTCTGACGATGGGACATGCAATATCCTTGAAAAGTATCAGTCTAAGGGTTTACTTCGATTTTATATTAATGAAAGTCGTCTCGGCTATGTAGGTAATTTTCAAAAGGCTGTTTCTCACGCAAAGCCAGATCATTACATCGCCCTTTCGGATCAGGATGACATCTGGCTTCCGCGAAAGCTTGAAGAGGCCATGAAAGTAATGCTGGATTTGGAAGAAAATATTAAGCCAGCCATGGTCTATTCTGATCTAATTCTTGTGGATGAAAAAGGCGAAGTTCTTAATCCCTCATTCAGGGATGAACTGGGGCAGGGGGGGTATATGCATTGCCTGGACACACTGCTTTTTGGCGGCTTTGTAAATGGCTGTACGATGTTAATGAACCCCAGAATGAGAGAATATTTTTCTTCAATCCCTGCCGGGGAATCTGTAACACATGATACCTGGACATCGCTTATTGCCTACACCTTTGGGCAGGTTGGAACAGTCTCGGAGGCTTTAATTCATTACCGTAGTCATACAAACAATGCCACTGATCTTAAGGGCCTGAAAAAGGTTTCAAGATTAAACAGGATCTGGGGGGAAATAAATTCTGCTTTTCAAAAAAATGATCTTTTTGAAAAGGAACTGGCCTGTGTAGAGAGTTTTTATGAGATGTATTCGGAAAAGTTAACTCCGGAGCAAAGGAGATTGATTTTAAAGTTTTTGAAGTTGAAGGGGAGGAGTTATGTGGAGAAGAAGATTGGGTTGAGGTGGTTTTTTAGGGGGAAGTGGAAGTAGAGAACGACATTCGGTAATGTGTTTTTTTAACCGCAGAG
>JAZKHM010000125.1:0-4475 GCA_040385405.1 Bacteroidota bacterium
ACATTGCCGGAGCCGTCAATCATCACGGTAGAGTCAAATATACAATACAGCAATATATTCACCGACGCTGTTGTTGCCTCTGAAAACTTGAGGTCCAAGCGTATATTGCGCCGCATAGCCGGATTTTGTGCTCTCAATGCATAATCCGAAGTAGTATTCCATGCAAAGAATGTGTAGCCGTTGAGAAACTCTTCATAACTAATAGGTAAGCAAGCATCTTTGCCCACAATGTTCATCGCCTCTAGCAAGCTCATGTATTCCCTGAGGCACAACTTGTTTTTAAAGTCTGGCGTAAGGGGTAAAATAGGTTTAGATTCTCCATCAATGCGCAAGTCCAGATATTTGATATTGCAATGCTTAAAATTATAGGGATTTTTAGCGTAAACTCCATCAATGGCTTCACTGTCAACCATGGTCATTACAATAAGCTTTGGTACCTTTCCATAAAATAACTGGTCTCTAACAATGTCAAGCCTACCTGCAGGAGCGGGGATAGTGTATATTTCCGTTCGATTAATAGGATAGTGCACCACTCCACCTTTACTCAATGACATGGCAATATTACCTAAAATTGGAAGATTTAGCCTTACTTTTCTAACATACAGTTTTGCTGATTCTATAACAACTTTTGGCCTTTCATTGGCCATATTACACCATATAGCATAGCTGCTGGAGGCCCTAATGAGCTTTATCCTCATGTTAACATTGCCAATCATGTACTTGTTTTGTTGAAACAAGTCAACAAATAATTTACCATAAAAATCCTGACTCGCACCTTTTAAAGCTCTTGTTTTTCTATCAACATATCCCTTGTTAGTTACATCATCTAACTTGCCAGCATCATCTTTACTGAAACCTGATGAAAATAATTGTTTTGTCATGGTCTGCTCACCATATGAAAAGAGAGTACCTATCATAGCCTTCATGGAGTACTGGTGTTCTGTTCCTTCTATAATAGTGTCATTAATAGTTACAATTACATCCGAAAACAAGGAATGCAAAGTATTATTAATGAATGCTACTTCTGCTTTCTCATCATAGCTAGTTCCATCATGTTTTGTAATTTTAGCCTTAATATGCAAAGTTGTGGCAGACAGGTCTATCAGATCATCATTGCCTACGATATTGAATTCAATTGGACCGTTTTTCAAATCAGCACCATATGGATTTAAATCTACTTGAATACTCTGTTCCAACTCTTGTTGGTAAATTGGTGAAGCAAAAATAGGTAAATTCTCCATCTAAAAAGCTGCAAAGCGTTTCTTGCCGTGTCTCTTCTTTCGTCTCTTGTTTATTAGCTTGCCGCTAGAGCGCTTGTTACCTACCTTACGCCTCTTACCACCAAGTCTCTTTACATGCCTCTTTCTGCGGCCACCTTTCCTCTTCTTACTTTTCCTTTTCCCCTTGGATTTACCATATGCCCTACGGAGAGCTGCAAAATTTCTAGCACCAGCGAAGTCTCCGCCGCCACCCCCGCCTCCACCGCCGCCTCCGCCGCCACCGCCTTTAATAATTTGCCCAAGAGCTCCGGTCGTACCTTCCAACATTTTTTCTTCAACGTCTTTTTTATTAACTTTTTTATTTAAAGCACCTGCAATTCCGCCAATTATAGCGCCTCCTCCAATAATACCTCCTACAATTAACTTTCGTTTATGCTTTTTTAAAAAATCTCTAAATGTTGGACGCCCTGCTGGCCTCTCGTAAATATGGGCCTCATCTGCCTGTCTGTCATATCGAACTTGCGGTTGCAACCGTCGGCCAACTCTAAAATGTTGATATAAAAACCTACGCACTGGCCCCATATTTCTAACCTCGCGAGTTCGCCATGTTGGACCGCCTACAAATTGGCGATGAGGAATTTGCGGTGAACCCGTTCTGTTTACACCTTGATAAGCAGGATTCATAACCTGGTAAACGGGTTGTTGATTTACTCTCGCTGGAGCTGCAGGAGCTACCAGGGGACGTGGCGCCTGAACCGGTGTCCGCAGTTGTTGCACTTGAACCGGCGTTCGCGGAACGTCAACATGAGGCTGCATTCCGATATGGTGCATTTCCAATTGTGGAATTAACTGTGAACCTAGAGTACCTACTTGCGCCAAGCTTCTCGTTGTCATAGATCTCGCCTGATTTAAAATGGGGGTTTGAGCTCTTGCACCCGCAACATTAACAGGTCTATTAAACATTCTCTGTATCTGAGATCGATTTTCCAAATTTGACGGATTATACGGAGATGCGTCTAATTGCTGTAGCTGTTTTTGTAAAAGTTTCTTTTGAAGGGCGACTACTGCTCGCTGCTCCGGTAGATCGTCTAGGAAGTGTTTATATTGTTGCGCTTGTAAACCAAGACTGCCTATTGACACGGCAGCTCCAACAGCGGCAGTTATACCTAGTACGGTAGTTAGAGGCTCGGGAATTTTTATGCTTTTCTAAAATGCAATACAATCGTTGAATCCAGGTCTTCAATTTCATCCTTGAGTGGGTCGCTTTTGATTTCCACGTTTATGTTTGTTAATGACTTTGTTAATAATTTGATGTACATGGGTTTTACACTTTTTAATATTGTGCAATTGATAATGTCTAGTAGCTGCATGGGAATGCCATTAACCTCAGTATAATCCACAACATTGGTGAATAACCAATAGATTTTTTCAATGGGAGGAGTAATAGTGCAGAATGCCGAGCCTTTTTTATGTTCCTTTTCTTGTGTAATTTCGCAGGATGCTACAGATTCCAGATTGCGACTAATATTTGAGGATATCACAGCAACTTCCCATTCTCCGCGTAATTTGTAACACTTTGATAAATTTACTACCAAGTTTTTACCTTTTCCGCTTATAACCGTATAAAACGACATGATTGGATGTTTGACATTAGATGTGCGCTTGTTTATTACTCGCGGCATGGTCTAAAATGCAGAAGGAATGTAGTGGTGGAAGTGAATGGTAAAATTTCACCATTAGCATCTGACACGTAAATTCGAATATTTTGAACAGCTTCGCTGGACACTGCATAATAGTGCAACTTATGAAATGTTACCATGTTTTTCTGATTTTTACCAACATTGTTGTTAATTACACGTATCATTTGACTATGTTGATTATTTACAAAATGTGGTTCCACCAAGTCTAAATTGACATGGAAGTATTCACAAATCGGTAGTGATAACGCTAATTTTGATGTGCCAGTTTGAGACGTTAATGTATCTGGTAAATGTAATATTTCAAGCATTACCGGAGTGAATATTACTTCAAATCCATCACATGCCGTAAATTCAACTTTCTGGTCTTCGTTAAGTTTTATTTCAGGTCTCGTCATGAGATCAACTCTACGTCTCTCCAGATATCGGACAATATTGTTAGCCAGATAATCTAAAGATTCATCCAAATTTGAAACAAATTCACCCAAGTCAGTATAAATATCCTTCCATAGGTATTTCTGGGCTTCATAATGCATTGTAATTTTTCCGCTTTCCAATAACGGTTTAGCCGGAATTCTCAATGCTATGCCTCGTTCCAACTCAAATTCTGAACTAGCTAAACCCATTGCTTCAACCATATCTTTGGAAAATGATATTTTATGAACCGGGAGCCTAGTTATTATTTGAATGTAATAGGGCTTGCTATGCATTTCTATAGAATATAAATCCTTTTGCATATTTAAATTTTTAATTGCCACTTGTAATTGCTTCCATGACCAAAACATGTGTGGCACAATGAGAATCTGGTGCTCGTCGCTGTATATATTTAATCCTCCAGGTGTATCCCAAGTAAATAAATGTGGCGAATCATCGTCCAAAGGCTGTGGCTTCTTATAAGGAACAATTAGGTCTTTATTTTGGTACTCATGAGAATCTAAAAGATAATGTGTTGGTAATGAAAGTAAATCTGAAAGTTTTTTTGAAAATCTAAATACCAATCGTCTTTTGGCCGTGCTGACAAATTCTGCACTTCCCTTAAAAATTATAGCTTCATCCGTTATACTAATTTTCACGTTATCTTTATACCATGTAGCTTCTCCACTGCCGTCTGAATACATGGGTACTAAGCGTGGAAAACGAGATTTTAGCTTTTCCCAAGTATAATTTCTTTCTTCAAATTTATATTTGCATAGAGTTTTATTCGATGGTGTCGCATCAAGCAGAGTTATGTATGCATCAGGAGAGTCATTCCATGTTAAAACAGTTTCATTGACCAAGCTTTGCTCAAATCTATGCTTCACCATGATATGGCCTGCAGCCTTAGGTACGTTCACAAAATCTTGACCATAGTATGTCATTTCCGATAGTGCGACCTCCCAGTTGCCGCTGAAATCCATTTCATCGTAAAGTTCAATTCTGAAGTCACCTCCGTAATTATTTGGAAAGCGGTCAAGAGACCCGTCCGAAGTCAGTAACATGTTAAAAGCATGCATTTTAAAAATAATTATTACACAAGGCTTTAGCTTGTTTATTCCAAGTCTTCAATGTCGTTTACCCA
>JAZKHM010000126.1:0-9320 GCA_040385405.1 Bacteroidota bacterium
CCGAAGTTGAAATTTTTCTGATTATTTGGATAATTACCATAATCAATTCCAAAGGCTGTATTATTACTAGTACCATTAGCGTTAAGGCCGATTAATTCCGGATCAAGTCCTGTGTACTTAGTGATTGTAAATAAATTAGCCCCCTGAGCAAATACACGCATTCGGTCTATGCCATAACGATTTAGTTTCGCTGTTGGAATAGTAAATCCAAGGATTAGTGAACGTAATTTAAGGAATGAAGCATCTTCTAAGTAATACGAATTAGGGACAGAGTTATTACTGAAATTGGACGCATTTTCTGCTCTCGGCGTTTTTGCATCTAAATTCTGTGGAGTCCATGAGTTATTAAGAAGATCTATGCTTTTTGCACCTTGGAATGATGGATAAAAATCCGTCCAGTAACGAACATAATTGATTGCATCATTTCCCTGAGAACCATAGAAGAACATGGAGAAATCAAATCCCTTGAAGTTGGCTCCTAAATTTAAGCCATAAGTGAAATCAGGATTTGGATCCCCAAAGAACGTACGGTCATCCGCTGTAATTGTCTTATCACCGTTCGTATCGGCATATTTGAACCTGCCCGGAGCAGCCGCATCTTGCTTTGGTGAAGCTGTTACGTCAGCTGCATCCCGAAACAACCTTTCAACCTGATAGCCATAGAAAGAGCCTATTGGATGACCAACCTCGTTACGAACAAAGTTTCCAATCCTTGAACCTCCGGCGTCAAAACGTGTTCCTGGAATATCGGTAATGTTACTTTTATAGGTGGTAAAGATTAGGCCAACATCAAAATTAAATGATTTACCTACACTACTGCGGTAAGTAGTAGAAAAATCCCATCCGTTATTCTCAATATTTCCAATATTGACAGCAGGAAGTATAGCACCACCTACTGTTGCAGGAGACTGATCGGCAAATAATAAGCCTTCAATCGCTTTTTTGTAATACTCAACAGAAAAATCAATTTTGCTGTTGAACAATGTTGCATCAATACCGAAGTTCGTTATCTTATCTTCTTCCCATCTAGTTTTTGGATTACCTATTCTTGATTGGATGAAGCCCTGTACAGAACTGGTACTGGTACCATTAATATCATAATAGGCATTTCCGGGATTTCCTCCATATTGGTTAAAGGCGTTTGTTGGATTCACGTTAAGCTGGTTTCCAAGAATACCATAACTTCCTCTTAACATAAGGTTATCCATCCAGCTAAACTTCTTCATGAATGTTTCAGCAGAGATTCTCCATCCGGCAGAGAATGAAGGGAATACTCCCCATCTGCTTTCCGGCCCAAAACGTGATGATCCATCTCTTCGCACGGTTGCACTCAGCAAATATTTCTCATCAAAAGCATAATCAACTTTGGTGAATTGGGAAGAAAGCGCTTCCTGGTACGCATAACTACCGTTCGTGAAACCACTGGAACCATTACTCAAAGTCCGGAAATTAGGATCGTCCGTGAATAATCCCAGAGCAGCTCCATTCAAGCCTCTTCCATAGTTTTCAACCGCTTCTAATCCCAGAAGCGCCTTTACACTGTGTTTACCGAATGCCTGGCTATAATTAATTGTGTTTGTCCAGGTCCAAGTTCTGTTATATTGTGAATTTTCATTGAAACTATTTGAACCATTATTTTCGGCGTTTTCGTAGGTCCTGAAGCCAAAGTTAAATCCGTACTGATTGTCCAGGGTACCTCCAAAAGAAGTTCTTGCGGTAAATCTTTTAAGAAAATCGACTTCAGCAAACAAATTACCCTGAATATCCCAGATGTTAGACCTATTACCATCTACACGTTCAACCTGAGCAACCGGATTTTGGGCATTTCCCAAACCCTGAGCCCTGGTCCCTGCATAATTTCCCATAATATCTCTTACCGGTATAATAGGCTGCTCCCTGTATGCCATGGAAATTGGATTTCCTTCACTCTGGTTAATAGTGCCGCGGGCATCCCTGTAGAAAATATAGGCATTCTCGCCTATTCTAATATTATTTTTAACATTAAAGGTTGTATTCGCACGCACACTATATCTTTTTAAATAGGTATTATCTAAAGTCCCCTGCTGGTTTAAATGACCCAAAGAAAATAAATAATTCGAACGATCTGCACCACCTGAGGCCGTAATAGTTTGCTGAGTTATTGGTGCTGGACTGAAAATTTCTTGAAACCAGTCAGTACCTTGCTTGTTCGCCGGGATGATCTGGTAAATGTTCCCTGCACTATAATCAACATTATAGCTTGCAAGTTCTGCAGCTGTCGGTTGCCTTGTAACACCGTTTTGATTTCCGATAAGCAAGTATTCCGGAAGAACAGGAGTTGGTCCATTGCCATACTGAGGATGTGTAGGATTACCATTGGCAGCAACCTGTCCGGAGTTTCTTAAAGCAAGCCATGTTAGATCAGCCATACCCTTCGAATCCAGCAGATTAAATACGTTTCCTTGTAAAGGAACCTGTGTTCCGGCATAGGCGTCATAAGTAACTGTTGGCTTGCCTGAACCTCTCTTAGTAGTTACAACGATTACACCGTTAGCTCCACGTACACCATAAACGGCAGCGGCACCGGCATCTTTCAAAACTTGAACTGACGCGATATCGTTAGCATTAATGTTTCGTAAACTTCCCTGAACACCATCAATCATTACCAAAGGATCAACGTTTCCAAGTGAAGTAATCCCCCTAATGCGAATATTGCTCCCGCCACCAGGTTCACCAGAAGTTGTAATGTTTAACCCAGAAGCTTTTCCCTGTAACATTTGTTCCGGACTGCCTGCTGGAATAGTTTTCATTTCCCCTACATTTACAACAGATACTGAACCTGTTATATCTTTCTTTCTTTCAGCAGAATATCCTGTAACAACGATTTCCTCCAAATTGTTTAAGGAAGGGCTGAGTGTAACATTGTAATTGGTTTGACTGGTTACCGGCACTTCTTTTACTGAAAAACCCAGATATCTTACGACAAGAATATCTCCTGACCTGGCATCAATAGCAAATGTTCCGTCTGGTCCCGTAGATGTGCCCCGGGTACCTCCCTTGATTTGAACTGAGGCACCAATAATAGGCTGATTATCGTCACTTGCAGTGACCTTTCCTGTAACTCTCGTCTGAGAGAATGAGTTTAAAGAAAACAGCATGCCCAGGACCAATAAGCATAAGTTTCTTTTTTGGTTGAGTAAAGAATTCAACATAGATTAATTTTTAAGTGGTTTGATTGATTAATTTGTTAAAAGTTATTACCTGAAATGATTAATGAACTGTTGCCCTTTCTTTCATATTATTTTATAATTTGGTTTATTTTGTGAAAATCAGAATCTAATGTAACCATAGTGTAATTGTTACACAACAAAACTTCACTCCTTATTCGTTTATAAAATTTAAATATCTGATAACCAGGTAATTATTTTTTATTCCATAGTGATTCTTTGTTTAAAATCAACGAGAGTAATGATATAAATACGGGGACGTTAACGTAACATTAACTTCAGCTAAATTTTGATAGGGCAAATCAAGGATAAATTTACATTCCATAGAAAAAAAATGCAAAGATTATTTAACATAAATATAATCATTTGTTATTATATCTTACTTTTTTATAAAAAAAAATAAGGAATTTAAACAATAAAAAAGCCCTGGTATCTCATACTGATTGAGGATAAATCAAGATAGTCGGCAGTGATCTTTAATGATCTTAATTAAGAGGAGGGGAATCGCGAGAAGTAAATGAAAGTACGGTATTCCATTCAAAGGATTATCTGATATAACACTTTACTCTCCGTGCATTATCTGGCAGGTTAGCACCCCAGGTAATGCACGGAGAGATTTAAAAGAGTTCCTATTTGAAGCAACTCTAAAGGTTGAAGATTCTTTAGTACCGTTTAACAAACCATCGATATTCGTTACATCGTATCCATATAAACACGGGTACCTTCATCGTTTTTATAATAATTTCGTTTATACATATCCATAAAAACATCTTCACCATTCGGACCTTTTACATCGGGCATCAAACGGTCTTTAATCTTTTCAACGAATTGTGTGATTTTTTCTGACCACCCTTTATTAGCATCAGCAAATTCGGAAACTTTATCCGTCCACCCTTTGCTTGCTTCGGTAAGATCATCCAGCAAGGTTGAACCATCCGCTTTTTTTCGGGTTAATACTTTATAGGCAACACCGGCAACTGCGGCAATACCTAATATTGTTGTCATCTTCTTCATAGCTGTGTTTTTTTTAATCAACACCGTTTTGAAGCCTTAGGTTTTAAAAAAAGGAAAAATGTGTACCATCTGAGAATAGTAGGACAACAATATTTCCAGGTTCCGGATTCGTATACCGGTGCGCTGCCGGCAAAGCCTGTGTTCCCTTCTGATCCTGAAACTCTCAAGTGAGTTCCTCAGATAGCAGTTTCATTTCAATTTGTGGCGAATGGTTTTCGTATAGTATAGCGTAAACGGCCCTGCATATTGGAATGCTTACTCTATACGTTTTATTTATCTGATGAAGGCAATAAACAGCATAATAACCTTCGGCTATCATATTCATTTCCAACTGTGCAGATTTCACCGTGTAACCCTTGCCGATCATGTTGCCGAAAGTGCGATTTCTACTAAACTGGGAATATGCCGTTACCAGCAGGTCGCCCAAATATGCTGATTCCTTTATATCGCGGTCGATGGGATGAACAGCACGTACAAAAGCATCTATTTCGCGGATAGCGTTAGAGATAAGCACCGCCTGGAAATTGTCTCCATAGCCGATACCATGACAAATGCCACTAGCAACAGCATATATATTCTTAAGAACTGCGGCATATTCTGTTCCGTAGATATCATCCGATACATTCGTCTTTATATAACGCGTATTTAACATCGCAGCGAAAGAACGGGCCAATTGGAGATCCTGACATGCGATGGTTAGATAGGACAATTTTTCAAGGGCAACTTCTTCAGCATGGCAAGGTCCGCTTATTACCAGGATATCATTAAACGGAATATCATAGTGCCTGTTCATATACTCACCTATGATCAGGTTATCACCCGGTACAATGCCTTTTATAGCTGAAATGATTTTTTTTCCCTGTAAATCCTCCGGAGTAATGCCCGTTAAAGCTTCTTTTAAAAATGCTGCAGGCACATTTAACAGAACCATATTACAAGGGGAAATAATATCTTTCAGATTTGAGCTTAAATGCTCGTCCCTGACCTTAGTTTCAACTGAACTCAGGTAATGGGGATTATGGTTATACTTCTTAATATGTTCGATGGCGTCCGCATTCCGCATCCACCAATAAACTTCCTTTTCAGTAATATTATCCCCCAGAATCTTAACAATAGCCGTAGCCCAACTTCCTCCTCCAACAATTGCTATCTTATGACTCATTTTAAAATACTTTCAATAATCATGCTGGTTCAAATAGTAGGGCTACACGTTACCTGTGGCAAGTAATTTCCCGGGTTAAATATAACATTCCCCCTAATTACTTCTTAGCCTCACTGGCAAAAAGCCTCTCTTTGTCTACTTTTTCCACAATTGCCCCGTCCTTCAGGGATTTAGAAATTGCGGTGAACGGCCCCGAAACTATTTCTTCGTTCCCCTTAAGCCCCGACTTAACGAGAATATAGGTATCGTCCTGTATCCCTGTAGTAACCTGCACCTGTTTTACTTTTCCGCCACTGTAAACAAAAACATATTCTTTAACGGGCCCCGCATCCTTTTTCTTTTCCTTTTCGGAATCCTGAGACGATGGAGGGGCACCTCCGGATGCGTCGCCTTTCATTTCCTTCTTTTCCTCGCGAGTTGTTACCGATTGAATGGGTACCGCAATACCCTTAAATTCTTCAGTCTGAATATCAACTGTTGCAGATAAACCCGGGCGGAAAGGCGAAGGGTTAGCACTATCGGCCCGAAGAAGCTTTTGATACGAATCCTGCAGAATGCGAACTTTAACGGTGAAATTTGTCACCTGATCAGTAGATGTTCCTACGACGTTTGACGAACTGGCAATCTCTGTAACCTCACCTTTAAATTTCTGGTTCTGGAATGCATCAACTTCAATTTCAGCAATATCTCCAACAGAAACACGGTTAATGTCACTTTCATTTACGTCAACACTAACTTCCATTGAACTGAGGTTCGAGATTCTCATAATCTCTGTGCCCGCCATTTGAGAAGTACCTAAAATCCTGTCGCCAAGCTCAACCGATAATTTCGAAATTACACCATCAGTCGGCGCATAAATAGTAGTTTTCGCAAGATTGGCCCCTGCTTCTTTTACTACAGCATTGGATTGTTCTACACCAAACCTCGATCCCACAACATTCTGGCGAACAGCCTCCAAATTGGCTCGAGCTCCTTCATATTCCGCTTTTACAGCATCAAATTCCGCTGCTGAGATCACCTTCTTAGAAAACAATTCCTGATTTCTCTTGTATTTGGCAGCCGTATTGGCAAAATTCGCTTCTGCTTGTTTTAAAGACTGTTGGGAACTAGCTAAAGATGCGCGCTGACTGTTGAGAGAAGCCACGGCCCGGTCGTAGCCGGACTTAAGTACGTCAGGACGAACTTTACATAGCAGTTGCCCCCTCTTAACAACATCGCCTTCCTTTACATGGAGTTCAACCACTTCTCCGGAAACCTCCGCGCTTAACTTAACCTCTACCTCAGGCTGAACCTTTCCGCTCGCCGAAACGGTTTCCACTATTGTTCTCGAAGTGGCCTTTTCTATAGCAACCTGTATCGAATCACTTTTACCAAACCAACCCAGTTTGCTTCCGGCAACAGCCACAACTAACAGAACTGCAGCTCCGATGAGCACGTATTTCAATGTATTATTTTTCTTTGCCATGTTTATTTTATAATGGGACTTCTGATTAAAATGTTATTGGATTTCCGAGGTAATAATCGATTACTTTGCTCCTGAATATTAGGTCGTAACGAGCCTGAATCTGGTCAAATTGCGCTTTATTTAAGTTCGTCTGGGCGAGATTAAAATCAAGTGAATTTACTAATCCCACCGCATACCTTTGCTCAATAACGTTAAATGCTTCTCTGGAAGATTCATAAGCGATCTGCGCCGAATAATATCTTTTCTCAGCCGCTCTTAAGTCATAGGCGGCCTGATTAATAACTTTATTGAGGTTATTTTTAGCAAGTTGTTCATTAACCTCTCCGTTCTTTAAACCAATTTTGGCCCGTCTTACCGCCGACCTGGCAGAATATCCGTTAAATAAAGGTATGCTTAATCCAAATCCGATAAACTGATTGAAATTATCCTGAACTTGAGTCGCGAAAGTTGTATTTCCGAACGACCCGTTGGAATAACGTGTTCCCATACCCGTCTGTAAGTTAAGCGAAGGATAATAACCGCTTTTAGCGATATCAATTTCTTTTTCAAGAACGAGCTTTCGTAATTCCGCGAGTTTAATGTCTGGAAAGTTTAAGGATGCCGACTTATAAACTTCAGCTGCTGAATAGGCTGTATTGACGGTTGCGATATCATTAACCGCGGGCTTTTCCACTTCGAATGGCACTGAAGGGTCTCGCTCGAGGAGTTGAGCCAGGTTTAGAAATGCAAGATCGACCTGGTTCTGAGCGTTGGTTACGTTCAGGTCCGCAGTTGCAACCTGCGATTTAGATTGAGAAAGGTCTGCCAGCGTCCGGTTTCCCACATCAAAGAACTTCTGTTCGATGTCAAGCTGCTGTCTTGATATGTCCGCCTGTTGCCTCGCAGCCGTCAAAAGATCCTGAGAATTAAGGACTGTGAGGTAGTTAGTAACGACTGCAAGAATAAGATCATTTTTAACTTTCTGCGTAAAGCTCTTATCAACATCCAACTGGAGTTTATTTTGGGCAATAATATTTATGCGCTGAAAACCTCCGAACAATGGGGTATTGGAGGAAATATTTCCATTTGTAGAAGTAATTGCCTGGTTAACAAACTGGTTGGTTAATGGGTCTATACTTCGTCCAAAATTAAAGTTAAGGCTGGTATTCGCATTAAGTGTCGGAAGCAAAGAATATTTAGATTGTCTGAGGTTCTCATCGGAAATTGCTTCGGAAAATTCGGCTTGCTTTACCTGAAGATTATTTTCCACTACAAGTTCTGTAGCTCTTTTTAATGTGATTTTTTCCTGAGCCTGTACATTCACTGATGTTAAGATCAATAGGGACAGCAGGAAAATCGGGTATCCCGGAAATCCTGTTAGATTTTTTTGCTTCATATAATTGTTGGAAAACATCAAATTGGTTAGAATCCTAAATAAAATTAATGTTATAAATTACTTAACATATTTAACTTCGTCACCAATTAGCAAACGAATTGTACTTTACAAGCTCCCCCTTCTGGCTGCAGTGGCTCTACCCCACACTAATCTGGCATAAAAACAGGAAAGACAAATATGTTTATCTCACTTTTGACGACGGACCCGTACCTGTTGTTACACCATTTATTTTAAATACCTTGAAAAGGTTCAATGCATCAGCCACTTTCTTTTGCATCGGCGAAAATGTATCTAAATATCCTGAAATTTTTAAAGACGTCTTAGCTAACGGCCATAAAGTTGGGAATCATACGTTTAATCACCTGAAAGGATGGAATACTTCCGACACGGAATATTTAGCTAATATCAAAAAGTGCTCTGAAGTAGTTCAGTCAAATCTCTTCAGGCCTCCTTACGGGAGGATTAGAAAAGGACAGATCAGAGAAGTCCAGGCGATGTTCCCGGGAATGGAAATTATTATGTGGGACGTTCTGAGCGGCGACTTTGACTCCGGTATTAGTTCTGACACATGCATCACAAATGTGCTCAAAAATGTCAAAAACGGTTCTATAATAGTATTCCATGACAGTGAAAAAGCTTTTGCGAGGCTGGAGCACGCTCTCCCCGTTGTTTTAAAGGAATTGCAATTCAGGGGTTATGGGTTTAAAATGCTTTAAAAATGAACAGAAGTTAAGAATTGTATTCACCTCGTTACACATAATCATCAGGGGTACCATCTGATTATAATAAATTAGCTACAAAGAAACAACAGGCTTAATTTTTGCTAGAAACACAGATGACTAGCCCCAAAAAAATAATGATTGCGGATGATGATCCGGGAATTCTTAATGCAGTGGAGATTATGCTCGAGTTTGAAGGGTACGAAGTGTCTTCAACAATGAATGGGGCTACTATATTAGAACTTAAGGAAGAGTTTCCCGATCTTTTTTTATTGGATATCTGGATGTCAGGTCACGATGGAAGAGACATCTGTCGTGAACTAAAGAAAAGAGAGCTAACCAGAAACATTCCTGTTATTATGATTTCGGCCAGTACTGA
>JAZKHM010000127.1:0-7956 GCA_040385405.1 Bacteroidota bacterium
TTGAACTGGCTTTGATATGTGCCGAAAGAGATTTAAAAGCCTCTAAATCCGGCGTGTGAGTTCCAAGCCGGTAAAGCATACGTTCCTTGTCGTTGCTTCTATTAAACAAGCTGGTGATTTTTGTTTTAATTGTATTTATGCCCGTGGCGTCCCATTTGTCATTAAAATCTCTGCGGAAATGAAGGTTTTTTAAAGGCAAAGTTGTGACATTTACGTAGTCTCCATACATCGGAAAGGACTGAAATCCATCGAAATGATTTGTAGATGTCGTTGCGATAATCCCCTGTTGAAAGGCTGGAGTTAAATACCCCTGGTCATCTGAAGGAACTACTAAAGTCCTCATTTTAAAGCCCGTCTTTTCGTAAACGTTTTTTGTATTTTCACTAATATTGTCAGCAACTGGTTTACCGTATCCAAAATTATCTTTTGCATTATACACCGAATGGTAAAAGCCATGGTTTTCTAGTGTCCAACCGCCGGATAAAATCTCGGCAGCGTCCGTTTTTGAAAGATTTCCCTGGTAATTTTCCCACAGGTCTCCATTATTGTAATTTCCCCGGCTATTAACGGCAATGGCAGACCGATAACCGATTTCCCTGCCGGTACCATCCGTAAAAGTCTGATTTTTAAGATACGTGTATAAGTTGTAGACGGAGGCTGGATTGTCATCAAATTCAAAATTGATGACCGAAGTTTTGTTGTATTTCAAATATGGTATAATGGAAGCTGAGCTTGTGGGCGCGGATACAAAACTTACTTCAACGGTAATTAGCTTCGGATCAATGTTCAACGCTTCCTGGTTAACTGATATTATTTGTTTTTCTTCAACATCTGGCAAGGGAGACTTACTGCAAGAGTAGCTTATCAACACTGATAATACAACGATAGCTTTAATTGATTTCGAAAAGTCAAATGGTAAAAAGGCTGACAATACTTTCATAGGTACCCTTACGTAAAGTACTGAAAAAAGTTATAAATAGTTAAAACTTTTGAGCAAGTTGTTTGTAGCAGCGTCTTGCCAATATCTATCGTGATCATTATTATTTAGCCAATAATATCTAGTAAACATTTTGCTTTATTTTACTGTTGATAAATGAGTCTGATACTAAACATTAAATAAACTAAATGGCCGAATGTAAAGTGGTAATATTCGACGTCGATGGTACTCTTTACAGCCAGCAAAAATTGCGAAGGAAAATGTTTTTCTCGCTGATTCGATTTTATATGTTCAGACCATGGCGATATGCTGATTTGCTTATTTTGCACAGGTTCCGGCAAGAACGTGAAAAACGTACTGGTTACGTTGGCGCGGATCTTGAAAAAGCACAGTACGAATGGTGCGCCAATAAGCTAAATGCTTCGGTAGACCGTATAAAAGAGGTAGTAAATCACTGGATTTTCCAATATCCGAACCCGTTTTTAGCCTCCTGCATTTATCCAGGTGTGAGAGAATTGTTCAAAAAGCTAAGAGAAAAAAATATAAAGATAGCGATCTATTCGGATTACAAAGCCGTTGACAAACTTGCGGCTATGGGCTTAGAAGCAGATCTGGTTGTAAGTTCAACTGACAAAAACATTGACACATTCAAACCTGACCCGAAGGCTATAAACTATAT
This sequence comes from Bacteroidota bacterium, assembly GCA_040385405.1. Taxonomy (GTDB): domain Bacteria; phylum Bacteroidota; class Bacteroidia; order Sphingobacteriales; family Sphingobacteriaceae; genus Daejeonella. The sequence goes on from JAZKHM010000127.1 coordinate 1,617, forward strand.
AATGAATGAATTTAAGGTAACATCAGAGGAATGCCTATTTGTTGGTGACCGGGAAGAACTAGATGGGAAATGTGCTTCAAATGCTGGGATTTCTTATCTGATATTAAATGATAAATGTGATCCAGAAAGTTTTTTCGCGAATATACCAGATCGAATCGTAACCAATCAAATACTATAACATGGAAGAAGCCTCAACCTTAACAACTAAAGATTTTAATACCAAGATAATTCCGGCCGGGGTAAAAGATTATATCGCGATCGCCCGACCTGATAACTGGATTAAAAATATCTTCATGTTACCTGGGATGCTTTTTGCTTATGCCTATTTTAAAACACCCTTAGACTCCTTACTTTTTACAAAAATAATCATAGGAATAATAAGTACTTGCTTAATAGCCTCTTCAAATTACGTAATAAACGAGTATCTGGATGCCGAGTTTGACAAATATCATCCTTTAAAAAAGAAACGCACCGCGGTGGTCAGAGTAGTAAACCCAACTATAGTTTATTCTGAGTATGCTGCGCTGGCTATAATAGGATTGGCACTGGCAGCAATTATTTCAATCAAATTTCTGGCTTGTGCATTATTCCTTCTTATCATGGGAATTATTTATAACGTACGCCCTTTCCGTAGCAAAGAACGGGTATATCTTGATGTGATATCGGAATCTGTAAATAACCCTATCAGGTTTGCACTTGGCTGGTTTATTTTCGCTCCTTCGTTTGTCAGTTCCGGAAATTCAGGAGATCTGGCGTGGATAAACACCTTTCCTCCGTCAAGCATAATTTTAGCATATTGGATGGGAGGAGCATTTCTAATGGCTACAAAGCGTTTTGCGGAATACCGTCTTATCGGTGATCCGGAGCTTGCTGGTTCCTATCGCCGTTCTTTTAAATTTTATACAGAAAACAGCTTGCTTATCTCAATGTTTTTCTATGCGATCACTTGTGCATTTTTTCTGGGTATCTTCCTGATAAAGAATCGCATTGAAATGCTGGTGAGTTTTCCCTTTTTCGCACTACTGTTTTCGTGGTATTTAAGGATAGGACTTCTGAAAGATTCCCCGGTTCAGGGGTCGGAAAAATTATATACCAGAAAGTACTTTATGATCTATCTCGTATTGTTTGGCATTTTGATATGTTCCCTGATGTTTATCGATCTTCCCAGGCTAAATTGGTTACTTACTAACGCAGGAAATAAATAACGTTTAGCCACTTAGCCGCAGTAAAAAATATGAAATACGATAAATACGATTTGGTAATTATTGGTACAGGTTTCGCTTCAAGTTTTTTTTTACAGAAGTATTTATCTAAAGCATCCACCACTACAAAGGTTTTAGTACTTGAAAGGGGCTATTTATTTCCACACGCAGATCGGTTAAAAATAGCCAGAGGCGAGTCTTCCGAGGATAAAAATATAAATGTTGCTTCGGAACACACGTTTGTAAACACTAACGACGTAGCAAAAAAGTGGATCTTCACAACAGGGTTCGGGGGAAGTTCAAACTGCTGGTGGGGTTGCACGCCCAGATTCCTTCCATCCGATTTCAAGATGAGATCGCTATACGGCATTGCCAGCGATTGGCCTGTTACATATGAAGAACTGGAACCCTATTATATGGAAGCAGAAGAAATCATGTCTATTTCCGGTCCCCAGGACACGCCTTTTCCTCGAAGTAAACCGTATCCCTTGCCGCCGCACATGTTCACCGGGGTAGATACAATCCTTAACGCTAAATATGGAAACCAGTATATAAGTCAGCCGACTGCTCGTGCGCGAAAGGCTGTAAAAGGCAGGAATGGCTGCTGCGCCAGCATTGCCTGCAATCTTTGCCCTGTAAATGCAAAATTTACCATTGAGAACTCAGGAATGCAGGTGTATGATGATCCCCGGGTAGAGGTAATTTATGGAGCCCAGGCGTTTAGTCTTACACTCGAGGGGAACACAGCCAAGGAAGTTCACTTTATAAAGGATGATAAAGAACAAATAATTCCGGGCAATATAATTGCCCTGGGTGCAAATCCGATTTTCAACGCCAACATCCTGTTAAATTCTGGTGATACTAATCCGCTTACTGGAAAAGGCTTAGGTGAACAGCTAGGATTACAAGCGCTGGTATATCTGGAAAATATGAGAAACACGGGGGGAAGCACCTGGGTTAATGCAAACGGTTACATGCTGTACGATGGAACACATAGGAAGGATAAGGCCGCCTGTCTTATTGAAGCAAATAACGCCCCATACATTAGGCTCGAAAAGGGCAAATGGCTGAATATCGCCAGCTACAGGATGATTTTTGAGGATTTACCATTTGATCATAATTCGATAATGACAACCGATAATAAATTAAAGCCCGAAGTTAAATTCTCTGGCCCTTCTGACTACACAATGAAAGGCATTGAATATATGAAACAAAAATTACCGGGAATCCTTTCCGTCCTTCCCGTGGAAAAAATAGAATACCTGGAGCCTTTTCCGGATGAAGGACACATCTTGGGTGCAAGCAGGATGAGCAGCAATCCCCATGAAGGAGTAGTTGACAAAAATCTAATCCATCATAATTATCGCAACCTTTTTGTTTTAGGAAGCGGGGCCTTTACCACATACACACCATCAAATCCAACATTAACGCTTTCTGCCTTATCACTAATGGCCGCTGACCGATCATTTTAATGAGATGTTAAAGAGAAGGAAATTTTTAGAACTGGCTGGAATTGGAGGCGCATTCTTACTGCTCCCGGTATCCATTTTCTTTGCAGTAAAATCACTGGAAGATATTGCTGTCGATTTAATAGTAAAAGAGTTCCACTACCTCAGGCTCGATCATGAAGGTGTGAAAAAATATGTCCGGGATTATCTCCAAAAAGACAAGCCAGGCATTGCAGCGGGTTTAAAGTGGCGATCTTATTATGTCCTGAACTTTAATTCCTCTGATTCTGATAACATTAAGTTCCTTGTAACTTATTATCTACTTTCTTCCGATTTCTTTATAAATAAAATGGATGAAACTAAAGAAGTGAAATATATGGGGATTAACCACCAGTATACTGCACCCTGTTCAAGTCATTTTTCTTTTATGATATTTCCTGAAGAGGCGCAAAAAGCAACCTAGAAAAAAGCCAACGGATGGTAAGAAATAATGACAGCCAGATTGCATTAACTCAATTTAAGATTTTCACAGTTTTATGGAGTGTTGCTACGCTGTTTCATATGGCTTACGCGGGTGTATTTGAAGAAAAACTCAACTATGCCCTGCTCACTCTAGCCGCATTATATGTAATCTTTAAACCGGGAAACGTAAAAGGATTTTTCATCCTGATGCTCCTCCAGCTTTATGATGTTTTCTTTTTGTTACCTGAGGTAAATAATCATTGGCTGTTCACGGCCTTTGTAAATCTTACTATCATTCAGGCACTTATCTACCAGTTAATAAAACAAAAGTCATTCTACATCGATAGGAGCAGATGGTTTGAGCTGTTCGCTCCAATCCTGCGCTTTGAAGTTTTGATCCTGTATTTTTTTGCTGTATTTCACAAACTCAATTCTGATTTTCTTGATCCGCAGGTAAGTTGCGCTTCAGTCCTGCTGGAAGCACAAAACAAATTTAACTGGCCGATCCGTTCTGAACTATTTGCCCTGGCGGGATACTTTACCCTTGTCATTGAAACAATTATTCCTCTACTCTTATGCTTTAAAAAAACCCGGAAGTCGGGAATCCTTATTGGCGTGCTTTTTCACTCGGTACTGGCTTATAGTTCATATAATGGTTATTTCGACTTCTCATCAATGATGTTTGCATTATATTTTCTTTTCGCGGACCGGCCCCTATCTTTTTTTATAGCTCAGAAATACTCCCAGCTAAAAAGTGTCCAATTATTTGAAAGTTTTAGTTTCACTAAGTTGGCTGTAACCTTTTTCACGATTGTTGTCAGTCTGGGTTTCCTGCATTTTCTTGTCCGATTATTCCCCGAATTCCCGGATTTTAATCTATATATCTTTTGGCTGACTTATAACTTGGTTTTTCTTTATCTCTTCGTGAAGTACTACATGATGAAACCTGAATCGGAGTCAACCCGCTATTTTTCAACCCCAGCAATTGCATTTTTGATAATGCCTATTATGGTATTCATCAATGGGATGAGTCCATATCTGGGTTTAAAAACGGAAAGCTCATACTCCATGTTTTCCAATTTACGCACCGAAGGGGGAGTATCTAATCATTACCTGATTCCAGCAAATTATCAGATCTTCAATTTTCAAAAAGAATATGTCGAATTAATCTCTTCATCTGACGCTTTCCTTCAGAAAGCTGCGAACGAGAAAAGCAGGATGGTGTTATTTCACTTCCACCGGTATTTACTTGCGAAAAAACCCGCAAAAGTGGAATATCTCCTAAATGGGAAAAAAGAAGTCTATGTTGCCAGCGGCACTGGAACTACCAGGCCTATTCCCAAAGATTTTTACTTATTTACCAAACTATTTAATTTCAGACTATATAAGGATGGACCACAACCCTGCGGACATTAAGCAAATATTAGGTGCGCACCAACCCGAACTTTTGAACTCTTACTTAGCAAAATAATGTCAGAAAAGTCATTAGTCGTCATGCCGTTTCCTAAAAGCAGTTATGAAATAAACTGGCAATATATTTCTTATACATTGCTGGGGTACGGTATAATAATAAGGATTTACCATTTTTTAGTGAACCGTTCACTTTGGCTGGATGAGATTTATTTGTCATCCAGTCTGTTGAAAATGAGTCTCGCTGAATTAGCCAGTTCTCCGCTGGATTATCAGCAACAAGCTCCAGTAGGACTCCTTATTGTAATTAAAATATGTGTGATGACATTTGGCAACAACGAAATGACGCTCAGGCTTATTCCGCTTCTTTGCGGAATTGCTTCCCTTTTCGCTTTTTACAGAATTGCAAAGTACTATCTGAGCCCGGTCGGCGTATTTATATCTACCGCCATGATTACTACCGCACCATTCCTGGTATTTCATTCGGTAGAAATCAAACAATATAGTTCTGAAATGCTCATGTCAAGTGTAGCAATTCTGCTATATATTAAGTATAATGAGAATCGGGATTGGAAATCACTTTTAGTTTGGGGACTGTCCGGATCACTGATTCTATGGTTCTCCTCTTCAGTAATCTTCCTGTTAGCAGGTATTGCTTGTGGATTATCCATCTATCACATTCTGAAAAAAAACTGGCAAACGGTTCTTCTTTTATTTGTACCCTTTGCACTCTGGATGGTGAGTTTTCTTATTCACTACTTCCTTTTTATTTACACTTCGCATAAGTCGGAATGGCTAAATTTGTGGTTCCATGGCCATAATAGTTTTATGCCAATTTCTTCCGTCGTTTCTACTTCTCACTGGATTGCATTTCAGTTTTATCGGTTCCTGGAATATCCTTTAGGTTTGTTATGGGTTTGGGATAATCAAACATTCAGTAATTTTATAATCAGGAATTTCATGCGAATGCCTCTACTCCCGATGGTGTGTTTTGCGCTAGGTATTGTGGTATGGTATGGTATGGAGAAGAAATCATTTATAATTCTTGTTTTTCCAATCTTGCTCACCCTAATTGCGTCTGGATTGGAATTATATCCTGTTTATGAGCGGCTTACAGTCTTTATCGCACCCGTCATTATTCTTTTTATTTCAATGGGAGCTCAAAGGCTAATGGCCTTCAAATGGATAAGGCCATTCTCTCTGGTGGTGGTGCTGTTATTGCTCGCCGCCCCAGTGTTATCCTCCATTCAGCAATTGAAATCTCCTCAATCACTGGGAGGATATAAAAATGCGGATTACAGGGAAGTATTTGATTTTGTAGAAATTAATCACGTGAGTAGTGAAGGGGTATATGTTTACTGGAACCTGGTAGCTCAATATAAGGTATACAAAGAATTGAGTGGACTAACTTATAACGGAATAGAAGGCAAAAATCTAAGATCGCAGGCAACCAATGAAATGACCTACCTCAAACTTCTTGAATCCGAATTAATTCGATTGAAGGGGAAAAAGCGTGCATGGTTACTTTTTGATAATACCTTGAATTTCGATATCGGAGATATGAGTAGTGAAACCTGGTATCAAACTGGTCAGTATGGAACCCAGCCAGGGCAAAGAATACTCAACATGTTCAAAAGCCGGGGTAAGATTATAAAATCGCATACATCAAAAAACGCCTCGGCCTACCTGATCGATTTTGAAATTAATTCAGCGGGTATGAGAAAATAAAATTCAAAAAAAGTTTCGAAATTTAAGGGGTCGCCTTTATTGTGGCGTAGATAATAATGTCATTAAAATCATGATCACAGGAAGGTTCTG
>JAZKHM010000128.1:0-4005 GCA_040385405.1 Bacteroidota bacterium
AGCGAAGCAAAAGAAACCAAGTCCCGCAGGGCTTGGTTTTTTTGTGCAGCGAAGGATGCCAAATGCGCAGCATTTGCTGCTTTTTGATTCCCTTCACGGGTTAGGAGACGATCAGCGCAGCTAATCTCTCCGGGTCCACTTGATGATCAAAAGCCAGGCAGCAGCTTGAGCAAAAGCAAAAGAAACCAAGTCCTGAAAGGCTTGGTTTTTTTGCGTTGCGAAAGATGCCTGAGCGCAGCGAAGCTGGATTTTGATTCCCTTCACGGGTTAGGAGACGATCAGCGCAGCTAATCTCAAGACACCTGCTTAATACATATCACTGCTCCTTTTGATTCTCTTCACGATTAGGAGACGATCAGCGCAAACTATCCAATAGAAATTTTGGTATTTTTGCTGCACAAAGTGCAATCTTTCTTATTCTAACCACTTTTGTAAAGCATACAAAACAACTAATGACTAAAAAGCTCCTATTAACTTTCCTGCTATTTCTTGGCGTCATCCTCCCCTCCCAAGCAAACTTCGATTTCAACAACAACTGCATAAAAGCCTATCAGGCCATATTTGATCTCCGCTTAAGCGACGCAAAGGTTCTTATTCAGCAGGAGAAAAAGCAGAACCCTAATAACGGAATAACTATCCTCTTAGATAATTACATTGATTATTTCACATTGCTGGCTTCAGAAAATAAAGCCGATTACGATCGCTTAAAGAACAATAAATCCAGCCGATTAGAGGCCTTAGAAAAACAAACTAAAAATTCTCCTTATTACCTTTTTGCGCAGGCTGAAATCAACCTGCAATGGGGAATGCTCAAAAGCCGTTTCCAGGATTATATGTCGTCAGGCCTGGATATCAAGAGGGCGGACAACCTTCTCTCCGAAAATGCTGTTAAGTATCCGTCTTTCTTACCTAATAAGAAAAGTTCAGGGTTAATCGACGTCATTTTTGGATCAATCCCGTCGAACCTAAAGGGTATTTTCTCCACTCTAGGCATTAAAGGAAATGCTAATACTGGTATAAGGACTCTTGAATCGCTAGCTTCTACCCTTTCCAGATCTCCCTACAGCTTTTATAAGGATGAAGTGGTGTTCTTCCTTTGTTATATAGAAACTGATCTGGTGCATAACAAAGCCAATTACAGCAAAATCATGGGACTTACATCAACCATGGATGATTCAAGTCTTCTCAAAATTTACCTGCAGGGATATGTGTCAGCAAGGAGTGCTCAAAATGATCGGGCAATCGATTACCTGTTAAAACGGCCAAAGGGGAACGACTACATTAATTTTCCGGTTTTGAACTATCATTTGGGTAATGCAAAACTCAACCGCATGGACAATGATGCCAATGTGTATCTGATCAATTATCTGAAAGAATATAAAGGGATCAACTATATAAAAGATGCTTACCTCAAGCTGGCATATTATTTTTATCTAAGGGGTGATAATGGAAAGTACAATACCTTTTTAAAGATGGTAAAAACACAGGGAAGTTTATATGATGAAAAAGACAAACAGGCTTTGAAAGAAGCAAATGACATCGCCCCTAATATGGATCTCCTGAAAGCACGCCTGTATTTTGATGGAGGATATTATTCGAAAGCTTTGGCACAATTAGCTGATAAAGATGCCGGAGATTTCAAACTAAAAAGAGACCAGATTGAATTTTACTACCGATTAGGCCGTATCTATGATGAATCCGGGCGCGACACAGATGCAATTGTAAATTATCAGAAAGCCATAAATGCCGGCAAACTTACATCTTACTATTATGCCGCAAACGGTGCTTTAAGCATTGGCAGCATCTATGAAAAAAGAAATGATAGAGCTAAAGCATCGTCATATTATAAACAGGCCATCGCAATGAAAAATCATGAGTACGAGAACAGTATCGAGACTAAAGCGAAGGATGGGTTGAGGAGAATGGGATATTGAAGGGAGAATCAAGTATCAAGTATCAAGAGCCAGGAACCAGGAACCAGGAACCAAGAGTAATCAGAGTCCATTTAATGCTTTGAACGCATAGCGACGGCTATTCTTCATTTGTAAATCGAAATTGTTTTTTAATGGCAGCTTTATGGTGGGTGTTTATCTGGCTGCCAAGTTTTTCGAAGTCGAAATCACGGTTTGTTCCGCAGTCGAGCAGATGAAAATAGACAGAAGGACGGAGGCTTTCGAAATATTCAATGAGATTACTGCTCCAGACCAGTTGACAATCACCTTTAACCTGAGAAACAATATGGTTAATGCCATCCTTCATCACAATATCACGTACATGATTTGATTCCAGATTTCCCTGCGGGTACATCAGCACTACATTACCCGGTGTACTTAGAAGTTCGGATGCGTAGGCAAGACTTTCGTTCACAGTGGTAGTACCAGGAGCAACGGAAAAGCATCCAAAATACTTCAGCCAGGGGTTCATCTCCATCTGCTTTTTCAGAACCATAATGTAAAAACCTTTCAACTCCTGCTTTTTGTGAATTTCATTCCAGCAGAGATATGCCGCCCAGAATCCATCCCAAAAACTAAAATGATTGCACATTAACAGGCAGGAGTGCCCTGCTTTAAAGTCAACGCCATTTATCACCATCTTGTTAAAGCGTTTTCTTAAAAACCAGGTAAGGAATTTGCCAGATATTATTATAAGCCAGGGAATTTGCTTTGCTTTAATAATCATGTAGGAGTTGGGATAAAACGTTAGCAAAGTTAAGATTGATCATGTCATGATTTTCGTTGATAACTAATTCCTTTGCCTGATCAATCCTGGGAATAATATTCTTACCAATCGCAGTAGGATAATTCTTGTCGCGTTCACCAAAAATAAACACGCTCTTTATTTGATGCTGATTTACCATAGCGATAAATTTTTGGGCATTAAGTTTTAAAAAGCGCATATAACTGGCACAGGCATAAAAGCTGAATCTTAATTGCGGGCTTGCGACTTCCTTAAAAAGTATATCGTAGCCTTTCTGATCTATGATCTTTACTTTCTTCAAGACGAATAGAAGTCGCAACATACTCTTATCGTTCAATGCCATACGTTCAAGCACCTTATTTCCAATCCGGTTTCCACTCAAAAAAGTAATTATCTTACCCGGCTTTAAACTTGCGGGGGCAGCAATAAATAGTTCATTAATATGTTCAGGCATCTCTTCCACCAGACTTGTCGCGTAATGTGATCCCATCGAATAAGCGACAATAGAAAAACGGTCGACGCCGGAATCTTTGCAAAAGTGCTTAAATAAATCAGCTAACTGACTCTTTGAAATCCCCTTCTTTACAGCGGCTAAACTTTGATCTCGCAGAACTGTTTTCTTATGGAAAAACAGATCGAAGCCATAGAATGTGTACTGGCTGCCCATTGTCTCTTCGAGAATCTTGAACTGTCTGCCATGCATGCCATATCCATGAAAGCAAAACATCGTCTTAGGTCCATTGCCGAACCGGTAATAATGCATGTCGACCAGGTCATTCGAAAAGTAATGGTTAGTCATACTTCCTTTTTACGAGGGCGATTGCGAATGCATAATCCTTGTCGTGAGTGATACTCAGGCTAATTTCAATATCAGAATAGATATCAGGCAGCTTAACCTTGGGGATACCTGCTATTTTAGATCGTGTTATCTCAATTTTCTTAAACGCCAGGGGCCGCTCATAAAGCTGCTTGATGGCTTTGTAAACAGCTTCCTTTGCGGCCCAGGTGGATGCATATCTGAGAATAGCATCGTCGAAAAGTTCACAGTACTCTATTTCCTTTGCTGTATATACTTTTCCCTTAAAAAGCCCCGTAAAGGATTTTAAAAAATCAGGAAGGAAAACCAGGTCATTCCCTACGGAGAAGTCCTGTAGTTCCAGGTCTTGAATTGCATCGTTAATACTATTCTTCATCAATGCCAATTCCCATTATATTAAACCCTCCGTCAACAAAATGGATATTTCCAGTGACTTTAGATGAGAGCTTAGAAAAATAATATAAAGCTGTATCAGCCACATCTTCGGCTGT
>JAZKHM010000129.1:0-9943 GCA_040385405.1 Bacteroidota bacterium
ACATTTCTTTAAAGAACGGTGCGCATTTCCCTTCGCGGTGCCTGCTTATATTTTCTTCCAGTTGCCTGGTCGTAAATCTTTCATCTTGTATTGCTTTCAGCATCGCGCCGTTAGCTTTTTGTATTATCCCGTTTTGTTTGGGACTGCAAAGGTAGCATTTCTAACTACTCACGCAAAATTTATTTTAAAGTTTTTTTGATCTCCCTGGAAATGAATCACTTCCTCTTCCCCTTCTCTCTTTTCACCTCTCCTGAGGTTGCCTTTGACTAACGAACCGCTCTACGCCTTTCGTATCTCAACACATCACAAAACTCTAAAACCCTTCAAAAAACAATCCGCTTCTCTCTGTTGCGGGATGCAAAGGTAACACAAAACAGCATCCTACACAAGAGATCATAACTATTAATTCCGCAATAGGCGCTAAGTGGCTGGAAGAGAAGAAGAAAAAATGAAAGGCAAGGGCAAACAAATCATCTGGATACTGTTCAGCTGGCAATGGTTGGATGTTGCACCGCAAGAACAGACCAAGCTATCAAAGAAAAACCCTAAGGTGAATGATACATAATGAAGTAAGTCCCCTTCACAATCTTATTTACTGACGTTCACCGCTCAGGGAATACCCTGCCTATGGCATAGGTATAGCTAAACAAGCTCCATCCTACGTTTATCCTACGTTTATCTTACGTTCAGTTTACGTTTTCAGGTGTTCTGGGAAAGTATAAGAAGGAGGTATTGCCTGAGGAAAAAGTACAAATACCTGAATGGAGATTTAATATAGGTATTTTTGGGGAGAATTCAAAGCGATTGTCGTCGTTTTTTTGATCAAGTTCGCCAGGATTTCAACAACAAATGATATAGTGCCTAAACCAATTATCCGGAGATTCATCCCTCCGGGTATTACCTAAAAGCAAAAGACCTGACTTAAATAAACGGGGGCGGCAGCAGTAGCTTTTGCGCCCAGGAACGTAATTTTAGAAATAGATCGTCTTTGCAAAACTACTGCAGAGCACCCGACTACCGGTGCCGAAGATTCACAGGACCTGCTTTCCAAAAAACACAGAGTATGTCTATTCTCTTTTTATTAGCTGATTAAGCTATCAAATCCGCTACAATTGCTAATTACAAGACAAACACTCGCATTGTACATCTAACTAAAGGAATGCACCGAAGGAGATATTTAAGAACTCCATCCCACATTTTAAATATCTTTGCCAACACGTATAACGTACAACGTGAACGTACAACCTACCATGAGCAACATCCTCCCATCCGCCTTTATACGATCCCTCATTGAAAACTATAATATAGAAGGAGAGGAATTCATAAAATCCCACGAAAGCGGTGAACAGCTTACATCAATTAGGTTGAATCCTTTTAAACCCAGCGACCTGTTCAAGCATGAAAAGCCAGTGCCATGGTGCAATAAGGGACGATACCTTAACGAGCGTCCGGCTTTTACTGCCGATCCTTTATTCCACGCGGGCTGCTATTATGTCCAGGAGGCTTCTTCCATGTTTCTTGAACAGGTATTAAAGCATTCTATCGATCTCTCTGATTCTGTCAAAGTACTGGATCTTTGCGCTTCGCCAGGAGGCAAAAGCACCCTCATAAGTTCCTTAATAAATAAGGACAGTCTATTGCTTTCTAACGAGATCATTAAGACGCGCGTGCCTGCACTTGCCGACAACCTGACTAAATGGGGACCCCACAACTCTTTTGTAAGTAATAATGACCCCAGAGACTTTAAACGATTAGGTGCCTATTTCGATACGATCGTTGTAGATGCCCCATGTTCTGGTTCGGGCATGTTTAGAAAAGATCCCGCTGCTATTAACGAGTGGTCAGAGGGCGCAGTGTTACTTTGCAGCCAAAGGCAGCAACGGATACTCGCAGACATTTATCCGGCCTTGAAGGAAAATGGGACCCTTATTTATTCTACGTGTTCATACTCTAAGCAGGAGAATGAAGATATTTCAGACTGGCTCTGCGATACTTTCGATGTATCCCCGATTCGTATTCCGCATGAAGAAAATTGGGGTATAGAAGAAACCTTGTCGGATAAACATAAAGCCTATGGCTATCGTTTCTATCCGCATAAAGTTAAAGGCGAAGGCTTCTTCATAGCCTGCTTCCGTAAAAACGATCATGAAACAGAAGCGCAGATAAGAAGGGCCAAAGAAGTTAAAGCAAATCAAAAAAGTGAAGAGATTATAAATAAATGGCTCAGACCCTATGAAGAGATCAGCATATTAAATCTTCACGACGAACTATTTGCAATAAATAAGAAACATGAAGCCGATCTTCAATACCTGCAATCGGCCATATACCTCAAGAAATCAGGCATCCGGGTTGGTAAAGTAATGGGAAAGGATTTGGTTCCGAACCATGAGCTGGCGCTGAGCCTTATACTAAACGACAATATCCCAAGGATAGATCTGAGCCGTGAACAGGCTATATCTTATCTGAAGCGCGATGAATTGAAATTAGAAAACCCTCAGCGGGGATGGGTTCTGATGTGTTATCAGGGACACGCGCTCGGATGGGCAAAAATGCTGGAAAACCGGATGAATAACTATTTCCCTAAGGAAATGCGGATAGTTAATCAAAACATAAGTTAAATGGAGTATAACTTCTTTTAAACTGTAGACTCGACAAACGCACCTGCCGAAATTTAAACGCAATGGGCGCGAAGTACACGCTAAGTGCGCAAAGTTTTAATTCTCAATCCTTCCATTAAGATCATCCTCAGCGCTCTTTGCGGGAAGCTCTGCGTCCTCCGCGTTAAAAAATAGTCGCCTAGTACTGTCCCGTGGATAACATCACCAGCGTACACGCCTCCAACGTTTCAATACCATTCTTCTCTGCCAACTCTTCAAGCTCTGGGTTCTCCGTCCCTGGATTGAATATGATGCGTTTAGGTTTAGACTCGATAATATAATCATAATACTGTGGCTGGGTTTGAGGTCCAACATATAAAGTGATGGTATCTATATCTTTTAATGGCTCACCCGCCTGTTCAATTGGCACCCCCGCAGCTTCACCAGACTTTATTCCAATGTTAACAATCGGGTGCCCAAAAGCAACGAGCCTGTTTGCAGCCAGATTTGCGTACCGCGATGGATTATCTGTTGCTCCTATTATTAATGTCTTCTTCATAGTAATTGTTAAATTCCGGATAATCTAATATTCACTTTATTGCAGACTGAACTTCTGATTGATCTGCTATACCTGATCAATTGACGTATTTAAATACTGCTTCCGCACAGTTCATGCCATCAATTGCTGCCGACACAATTCCGCCAGCATAGCCAGCACCTTCTCCGCACGGAAATAGCCCTGGCATGCTGGTATGCTGCAGCGTTATTTTGTCTCTTGGAATCCTTACCGGAGATGATGTGCGCGATTCAACTCCTACCAGAATAGCTTCGTTTGTATAATACCCCTTCATTTTCTGGCCAAAAACAGGCAGTGCTTTTCGAAGCCTGTCATAAATAAAAGGGGGAAGTACCGTTCTGAGATCGGCGCTTCTGGTTCCCGGTATGTACGAGTTTACGGGCAGGTCTGCTGATAGTTTATTATTGACAAAATCAACCATCCGTTGTGCCGGGGCCACCATTCGGCCACCCCCTGCAAGGAATGCCTGCTTCTCAATATTGGCCTGAAACTCCAGTAAACTGAAAGGATTGTCTACAGAATCCGGCACATCTTGAAGGTTGACCTGCACCACAGTTCCCGAGTTAGCAAATGGGTTATTTCGTTTTGACGGCGACCAGCCATTTACTACTATTTCATCCTGTTCAGTGGAGCATGGAGCAATTATGCCCCCCGGGCACATACAAAATGAAAATACTCCCCTGTTGTCTACCTGGTCTACCAGGCTGTAATAAGAAGGCGGAAGATATTCGCTTCGAACTTCACAATGATACTGCGCCTGGTCTATGACCGACTGGGGATGCTCTATTCTCACACCCAGCGCAAATGGTTTTGCCTCCAGGCTGATATTGTGCTTGCGAAGCAGGTAATATATATCCCTTGCAGAATGACCTGTCGCCAGAATTACTGACTCAGCAGCAAAAGATTTATCACCACAGATAACCCCCTTGAGCCTTCCACCTGAGATGATAAAGTCGCTTACCCGGGTATCAAAGTGCACCTCGCCGCCGGCATTCAGTATGCTGTCGCGAATGGATGTGATGATTCCCGGAAGTTTATTTGTCCCAATATGTGGACGGGCATCAATTAATATATCTTCAGTGGCACCATGGGCAACTAAAGCTTTGAGTACATATTGAATATCCCCGCGCTTATTAGAACGTGTGTAAAGTTTACCGTCGGAATACGTTCCGGCACCGCCTTCACCATGACAATAATTCGAATCAGGATTAATTATACCTTCTTTATTGATCAGAGCGAGATCTCTCCTTCTCTGTTTGACATCCTTTCCCCGTTCAATTATGATGGGCTTGAGTCCAAGTTCAATACACCTCACGGCAGCAAACAGACCTGCCGGACCGGCACCAATGATTAAAACCGGCTTTTTGTCGCTGACATTTTGGTAATTAACGGCAAAAATTTCAGGTGTCTGATTTTCGTCGATATAAGCTTTGATCTTTAAGCGATAAACCACTTTTCGACCCCGGGCATCGATTGATCTTTTAATTATCTGAATTTGATTAATGCGCTCAGACGGCATATTTAATGCCTTTATCGCTGCGGGCCTGATCGATTTTTCATCAGCGGCCTCTTCTGGTGGGAGCACCAGTTCAATTTCTTTTATCATAATTATTTGCCGGGTATTATCCCGGAGTTGTAACAAAGGTATGAAAATTGATTCCTATGGTGTAGATTTAGAAATTAAACTCACAAACATGAAACCATCATGATCTTATCGTTCACCTGCTAGCGCAGGCAGGCACAACGAAATGAATATAAGACATGATAGCTTCATTACCATTTAAAAACAAAATTATAAAAAGATGAAAAAATTAATATTTACAGTCATTGGATTTTTTGCAGTACTTTCTCTAAGCTCTTGTGGATATAACAGCATGGTTACGCTGGATGAACAGGTGACTTCTCAATGGGCTCAGGTTGAAAACGTATATCAGCGTCGTGCAGACTTAATCCCCAACTTAGTTGCCTCTGTAAAAGGTGCCGCTAATTTTGAGCAGAAAACACTTACTGATGTAACTGAAGCACGCGCAAAAGCAAGTTCTATCCAGGTAGACCCAACCAACCTCACTCCGGAATCAATTGCACAATTTCAGGCAGCTCAGGGACAACTTGGACAGTCTTTAGGACGGCTATTAGCCACTGTTGAGGCTTATCCGGAATTGAAGGCTAATCAAAACTTCCTTGAGTTACAATCTCAATTAGAAGGCGCAGAAAATCGGATTACCGTAGAACGTCAGAAATTCAATGATGTAACCCAAACTTACAACTCAAAAATTCGCACGTTCCCGAATAACCTAACTGCAGGTATGTTTGGCTTTAAACAAAAGGGATATTTTAAAGCGGAGGCAGGTGCAAGCACTGCTCCTAAGGTAGAGTTTTAAGATAAGCTATTTCAATCAATACATTAATCGTCGCGGATATCCGGGACGATTCATAATTAAGCCATGGGAATTCTTAGTGAACAAGAGCAACAGCTCATTAGTGAGGCGGTTGAATCTGCTGAAAGGTTTACTTCTGGAGAGATCCGTATTTGTCTTGAAAAAAAATGCAGTGAGCCCGTGCTCGACAGAGCTGCAAATTATTTCAAGAAACTGGATATGCATAAAACTGCCAAGAGAAATGGCGTTTTGATTTATGTTGCCACGGATGATCACCAGTTTGCAATCATCGGAGATTCAGGCATAAACCGTCTCGTTCCACATGATTTTTGGGATAGCACTAAGGAAGCAATGCTCGGACATTTCAAAAACCAGGACCTGGCAGGCGGAATTATTACGGGCGTAAAACTTGCCGGCGAACAGCTTCAAGCCTTTTTCCCATATCACGATAGTGATATAAACGAATTACCCAATGACATCTCGTTTATGGATGGCAAATAAAGGGTATTACCTTATTCAACTGAAGTTTGAAATGAAATTTAAGAGTACCCTTTTTACCACACTGCTGCTACTTTTTGCAGCCATCGGGTTTGCACAGAATTTTCCTGCTAAGCCTAATCGCCTGGTAAATGATTATACCCAAACCCTTTCGGAGGATCAAATCAGTCAGCTTGAGCAAAAATTAGTGGCATTTGATGATTCCACCTCTACACAAATTGCTGTGGTGATGGTAAAGTCATTAGATGGTTATGATGTAGCAGACTATACCCAAAGACTGGCAGAAAGCTGGGGTGTCGGGGGCGACAAAAACAATAATGGGGTAATGCTTTTAATTTCCCTTGGCGACCGTAAGGTGAGTATCCAAACGGGCTATGGGGTGGAAGGAACTTTACCTGATGCTATTGCGAGACGCATCATAGAAAACGAAATTACCCCCAATTTCAGATCAGGAGATTATTATGCCGGAATTAGCCAGGGCACTGATGCAATTATCTCTTATACCAAAGGCGAATATAAGAATGACGCTCCTAAGCAGCGTAAAAAGTCGGGCGGCTCTATGGTCCCATTCATTGTCATTTTCATTATTATCATTATAATGGCCATAAAGCGGGGCGGTGGAGGTGGCGGCAGCCAGGTTATTGGTGGCCGCGGTAGTGCAAGCCCCTTCTGGTGGATGTTACTTGGTTCCCAACTCGGAAGAGGAAGCGGTGGTGGTGGATTCGGAGGGTTTTCTGGCGGCAGCGGTGGCTTTGGTGGCGGAGGCGGCGGCTTCGGTGGTTTTGGAGGTGGAAGTTTTGGAGGTGGAGGAGCGAGTGGATCCTGGTAAGTGGACAGTTGACAGTTGACAGTTGCATACGTACCTAAAGAATATTCGTAGCTTGGAAGGTCATCCCTCATAACTCATAACTCATCCCTCATCTCTCATCCCTCATAACTCATAACTCATCCCTCATCCCTCATAACTCATAACTCATAAAGTGACTAACTTAGACTGGGAGACGATCTCCTCAAAATACCTTGTTCGTGCTCCCTGGGCTACCTTAAGGGTTGATACCTGCAGGATGCCGGACGGAACAATGATTCCGGATTATTACGTTTTAGAATACCCTGATTGGGTAAATGTCATCGCATTGACAGAGGACAATCAGGTAATCCTCGTCAGGCAGTACAGACATGCTGCAGGAGAAGAGATTTTGGAGCTTCCCGGTGGCGTTATAGAAAAAGGTGAAAGTCCTGAAGAGGCAGCCCGCAGGGAGCTCCTGGAGGAAACAGGTTACGAGTTTACTGAAATAGAATTCCTTTCAGAGTTATATGCAAACCCTGCAACAGCAACCAATAAAACGCATTGCTTTCTGGCAAAGGGGGGAATAAGAACCTCAGATCAAAAACTTGATCGCGGAGAGGAAATTATAATTGAGTTAGTGAGCCTTGCAGAACTCAAAGAATTAGTCCTGAATAATAAACTTGGACAAGCATTACATACGAGTGGTGTATTTTATGCCCTCATTAAACTCGGCTTAATCACTTAATCAGGCAAAGCAAAAGCGACATAACTGTCTCCTGATTTTGCGCCCAGTTTACCTCCGCCACAAGCGATAACAAGAAATTGCTTTCCACCAATCATATAAGTCGCCGGACTTGCAAAGCCTGCTGCAGGTAGTTTTGCTTCCCAAACCATCTTACCTGTTTGCTTGTCAAATGCCCGGATCTTTTCATCCGGTGTTGCTGCTATAAATACCAGGCCTCCCTTTGTAACTACCGGTCCGCCATAATTGCGTGAACCGGTAATACCTAATCCTCTTTTGATCAACTCCGCATATTCACCCAATGGCACTTTCCACAGCAGTTTGCCGCTGTTCAAATCCACGGCATTCAAGGTCCCCCAGGGTGGTTTGATGCCGGGATAACCATCCTTGTCCACAAACCGGTCGTAACCTTTCATAATGTAAGGAATCTGACTTTTTTTGTTAAGCTTGTTCGCTGCAAGAGTATTTGGTTGTTTTGAAACCGCTTCCGTCCCGCTTAAGTAGGCAGCTAAACTTTTCCTCTCCGATTCGGGGACATGCTTAAATGAAGGCATTCTGTTCCGGCCCTGCTGAATTATCTGGCTAATCTGCAGCACATTATACTTCCTATTTAGATTCTCTAAGGAAGGATATTCAATACCACTACCCTTTAACTCAGCACCATGGCAGCTAATGCAATATTTATTATAAACTGCCCGCCCGGGGGTAATACCTGTTCCCTCAGTTTGAGGGGCATCCAGCATTACCTGGGTTGAAGGGACTTCATTACTATTGACATAGAGGATCTTGGTTTCCATATCAACTGCAGCACCTCCCCATTCACCACCCCCACCAAAATCCGGAAAAATCCAGTTCCCCTCTTTACTTGGAGGGTTAAACTGTGCCTTATTTTTGATCTGAATATATCTTTCCATTAATTCCTTATGAGTTTCAGGGCTAAGATCACTCACATCTTCAGGCCCGAATTTCTGCCGTGAAAAAGACTCCGGGAGAGTTGGTATTGGCTGTGTCGGCCATGGTTTCTCGCCCGGTAAAGCTTCCTGAGGTACAGGCACTTCAGGTATTGGGAAAACAGGCTTACCATTTGTGCGGTCAAGTAAATAAACATATCCCTGTTTCGTAATTTGAGCCAGTGCATCTATCTTCCTGCCATTGTGATTCACAGTAACAAGGTTAGGGGCAGCAGGAAGATCCCGGTCCCAAAGATCATGATGAACCACCTGGTAATGCCAGATATACTTTCCGTTTGCAGCGTCAAGTGCTATGATACTATTGGCGAAAAGATTTGAGCCTTTGCGGGTACCTCCGTAAAAGTCGGGAGATGCTGTGCCGGTGGGAATATAAACTACTCCACGTTCTTCATCAAGTGACATACCCGTCCAATTATTTGCCCCTCCAATATTCTTCCAGGCATCCTTGTCTTCCCAGCTCTCATAGCCAAATTCACCAGGTTGGGGAATAGTATGAAATATCCATTTACGTCTTCCTGTTCTCACGTCAAATGCCCTTACATGCCCGGGTAAAGCATCTGCATCTTCAGAAAGGCTCATTCCCACAATGAGCAAATCCTTGAAAATTACCCCCGGGGTTTTCAGGATCAGGGAGCCATCCTGTGAATCGGGGATATCGAGCCCCTCTTTTAATTCAATCGACCCATTATTACCGAACTCTGTAACAGGCTTCCCGCTTTCTGCATTTATTGCATAAAGCTTCGATCCAACGCCGTAAAATATCCGCCCGTCAGATCCACTATCATCTTTCCAATACATCAGGCCGCGGTTTATTCCAAATCTAATATTCTCGTCAGAAACGCTATTGGGATCAAAAGTCCATTTTTCTTTTCCTGTGGCAGCATCCAGGGCGAACAGCTTCAACTTTGAACTCGTTACAAATAACGTCCCATCAATCACGATGGGATTGCACTGCATCTCACTTCGGTTAGCTGTGTCTTTATCACCAGTATTAAAAACCCAGGCTTCTTTTAACTGTGCAATATTATCTAAGTTGATCTGATCAATGGATGAATATCTGTTAGCATCTTTGGTCCCGCCATAACTGGCCCAGGTTGAGTAATCATTATATCCCGGATTAGAACAGGAATTAAATATCAGGCCTGTTAGTATTAATAAAACCAAAAATTTAGATAGGATTGCTTTCACTGGGATGTTGCTACGGGTTGAAACTATCAGCAATTAAAGGATTTAAGTGAACAAAAGCAAGGGGCTTTAAGGTTCCGGGCAGTAGAAATAATGCATTGAATATTTTTTTCGATTTTTTAAAAGATAGCCTCCCTATATAAATACAGGTAGGCTTGACCCCGATTTCTATGATCTATGCAACTAATCTTTGATAATTTTTTTCATA
>JAZKHM010000130.1:0-15381 GCA_040385405.1 Bacteroidota bacterium
AATGCAGTGGTGGTTTCCTTTTGTTGGTTTTGACTATCACCGAAATACCATGGGCGATATGCCGGAGAAAAACATGTTCGGTCAGCTGAGTAATCAGGATAACCGGAGAGCATTCGTGGCAGGAGTTCAATACAACCTGCCCATGCAGGTAATGGCCGAAGCGCGGGTCGACAGTAAAGGAAAATTTCGTTTCCAGTTAATGCGTGAGGATTTTCCTCTCACACCGAGGATCAGGTTGAATATGATGGGCAATACGGATAAGGAATATATGGGGGGACTGCGGTATATCGTATCTAAATACTTTTCACTGTCTACGCATTATGACAGTGATATGGGTTATGGCGGCGGAATTACAGTAACTTATTAGTTAGCAATCAACTTGTATGGGCAGACTTCATGAGCGGCCTGTACGGCAAATAATGATTCTGAATGGAAAGGTGCGTCCTCCGAAAAAATAAATGGCTGAATACTCATTTGCTTTAGCAAATAAAATCATTCAGCCATTTTCCTATTAAGGGAAAGCGCGTTTTTAAAAAAACGACTATCCTTTTATAAATTAATCATCAAAATCGCAATCCGCGAATGCATTAAGGTTTGCCTTCAATTTAGCGTACAAATTCATATTTGATGTGCTGGATATAACAATCACCCCATTTGATTTTGTAGCGTTGCTCAAATCTGCCGAAAGAACATTAGTCATGAATTTATTAAGCTGAACATTAATTAGACCTAAATAGTCTTTACTTCCACTAACAACCAGATCTTCCGCTTCTACTTCGACTTCAAAATCCTCGTTCAAGTAAAACTCAACCGGTATTTTAGCGCCACCTCCATCAGTGTATGTGCCTTTCAAAGTAAGTGGAATATTAGTGCTCGACTTTTTCAATTCCAGTTTTAATTCTACTTCATCATAAGTGCCATCAGGAATGGTAATTGTTCCTAATATGGGACTAAGGTTAAATAAATCAACATTAACACCTTGTTTGAATTCATATTCAATTTCCCGGTCTTTGCTTTCCGCTTCAAAATCAATTTCACTGATGTATAAGGAACCGGAAGTCCAGGTTATACTTGAATTTGCATTAATAGGGGCAGGTAAACCACTCCCTGATACCGTAGATCCTACAGTCGCGGTAAAATTGGCCGGTTTAACTTTGTAAGAAAGTTTCCCGCTTTCAGTAGAATCATCTTTTTCACAAGATGATAAAATCAGCACTGCACCTAGCACCACTGTTCCAAGCTTTATTAAGTTTTTCATTTAAATTTTACAATTTATTTGTTTAATTATTTCTTATATACGTAATACAGTGCAATCATGTTGCCAAAAACGGGTTTATATTCACAAATAATCACAAAACAGCTAATGGTTTGCGGGAGGGCAGTTTATTTATTTACTGTATGGGTTTAGAATTTTTAGCATTAGAGTAGTTCAAACTCAATAGGCTCTTTTCTAAAACAACATTCATAAACTCGAAAATCATTTATCCTTTGAAACCAACAAGAGTCCAAGGGTTGTGGAGTACGTTCTTCCTTCCGATGGCCAGATTCCCGGGCCCTGATAAAATTGCGGTCTCTTGGAGCAGTAAACTTAACTGGCACAGCAGCTCATTTTATGAACATCCATGGTGAAGGATAATGCTGCCAACTTGATGCCCTCACTAAGTGTTAAATATGGATGGAACATACTCACTAATTCACTCACTGGGATTTTATATTTAATTGCCAGACTTATTTCCATGGCTAGTTCACTGCCCTCCGGAGCAACTATTCTTGCGCCGATCAGTAAATCAGTCTTTGTATTTCTAAGTAGTTTTATAAAGCCTCTTGTGTCTAATGCGGCTATGCTTCTGGGTACTTCAGTTAAGGGTAAAGTTGTTGCCTGGAAAGGAATTCCTTTTTCCTCGGCTTCTTTTTCATCTATACCTACACCTGCTACCTGCGGATCTGTAAACACAACCCAGGGTAATGCCGTAAAATTCACCTCCTGTTTGGGTTCATTAAAAGCATTTTGAAAAGCAACCCCACCTTCGTATGCGGCAGTATAAACATACGCCGGAAGGCTGGTTACATCACCTACGGCATGTATTTCAGGATTGCTGGTCGCTAAAAAACGATCCACCTCTATATAGCCTTGGTCGTCTACTTTAACGCTGGTCATGTCCAAACCTAATTTCTCAGTATTGGGTTTTGTGCCGGTAGCCACCAAAACATGTGATGCGGTAATAGTTTCTTCAACACCTTTATGGTTGTAAGAAATTTTTATTGTGTCTCCATCCTTCCAAACCTTATTAACTGAAGTTTCTGTCAGAATAGTAAGACCATCGTCAGACAGATGTCTTGTAAGTTCATCTGATACATCCTTTGATTGTTTAGATAAAATGCTCGCCGAGCGCTGCAGGATAGTAACCTGCGAGCCGAGCCTGCTATAGGCCTGTGCAATTTCCAGGGCAATGTAACCAGCGCCTAAAACAACCAGCGATTCTGGTAATTCTTCCAGTTCAAATAAACTGATATTGGTAAGATAAGGTACAGTCTCCAAACCTTCAATAGATGGAATGGAAGTAGAAGCTCCTGTAGCAATAATTACTTTCAACCCTTCATATTGTTCACCTTTTACTTCTATGGTATTGTCACCTATAAACTTTGCAAAACCTTCAATAACTTTTACAAATGGTAAACCTTCCAGCAAGTCTAAATACTTGCGTTTTTGCATATCAGCAACCAGTTCCTTGGTTTCCAGGATGATTTCTTTGAAGTTTACCTGCGGTTTGTTAGGCACAATTCCTCTGAAAGGTGAGTGAGAAGCTTTATAAATAGATTCCCCAGCTCTGATTAAAACCTTTGAAGGCACACAACCTACATTAACGCAAGTTCCCCCCAATGGAAGTCCGCCATTGACAATTAATGTTTTCAGTTTTTGATCATTAGCTTTAATGGCCGATGCAAAAGCTGCAGAACCGCCCCCTATAATAATTAAATCAAACTGATTGTCAGGATTGACATTGCAACATCCCATAATTTTATTTTTTAAACACTTAACGATTGCTTGTTAATTTTATATCATTCTCCCTGGGTTTTGATTTTAGGACCACCATAATTATGCCCAGTAGAATAAAAGGGATGCTTAGCAGCTGGCCTAAATTAAGCAGCCATTCACTTTCAAAGGCTTCCTGATCCGCTTTAAGAAATTCTACAAAAAACCGTATGGTAAAAAGGATGATCAAGGAATATCCAAAAAGGTAACCGTTTTGAAATAATTTTGATTGTTTATTATAAAGCACCCATAACGCAAAAAATGCGGTCAGATATAAAATTGCTTCATATAATTGTGCGGGGTGACGTGGAATCGTGTCTACCCTTTCAAAAATAAAAGCCCAATTAAGCTCTGTGGGGTTTCCAATGATTTCGGAATTGAATAAATTCCCTAATCTGATAAAAAAGGCTGATAGAGCCACCACAATAACTAAGCGATCTAATACCCAGAGAAATGATAATTTATACTTTTTGCTATACAATCCAAGGGAGACGAGAATACCAACGGCTCCCCCATGACTTGCTATTCCCTGATAGCCAGTCCACTCATACGCGCCCCTACTGTTGATTTGGAATGGCAAAATAATTTCTAATAAATGATGCCTGTAGTAATCAAATTCATAAATTAAGGTGTGCCCCAACCTTGCGCCTATTAACGTACCCAGAAATACATAAATTAAAAGCGGACTTAAAATATCGGTAGAAACTTTCTCTAGTTTAAAAATTTCATATAAAAACCAATAACTGAATACAAAGGCAAGCATAAATAGAATGGAATAATACCTGAGAGCAAATCCACCGATCCGAAAGATTTCCGGATCAATATTCCAATTTATATATAAGATTGATACCATTAGAATGATTCAGTCGCCATTTATTGACTACGACTTTTATAGAGATATAAAATTAAGACTGAGTATTCTTATCCTTCTGAATCTCTGCTTTGTACCCCGTCTTTTCAATGACTTTAATAAGTTCCGAAACAGATATTTTAGAGGAATCGAATTTAATAATGGCCACATTACTAGGATACTTTACTTCGTTTTTGATCACCCCGTTTGTTTTGTTAAGGGCAGTATGAATTTGGTTGGTACATCCGGCACAGGTCATTCCTGTAATTTTTAGCGATACTTCTTTCGGTTCGCTTTTTGAAACCGTTTTTACAGGTAAAGTTTGTGCTGATGCTTTACAACTGCCGCAACCACAGATTTGTGATCCTGCAAAAAGCAATAATGATGCAATTGAAATTGATACAATATTCATAATTTTTGTATTTAGGTGATTAATATTGGTAATGATTTGTTATCTAATTATTTAACCGGGAACTGGAATTAAGTTTAAAAGAAACACAACTCAATTACTAGTAGGTTCCCAATAAAGATCCGTTGACCGTCAGTAACGAGACTGCTTAAGGTTTCATCTCTCCTTCGGCTTTATATCCTGTAGCATTTATTGCTTTAATGATCGCGTTTTTATCGGTTTTCGATTGGTCATATTTTATGCTAGCAGTGCCCAATTTAGAATCTGCCTTTATTTCCACAATACCCGTGAGCTGATTCACACTTTGTTTGACAGTCTCTTCACAACTGGCACAAGTCATTCCACTTACCTTATAAGCTACTTGCTGTACATTGTCAGAGGATACAACAACAGTTTGTTTCTCTGCTTGGGGATAAAATATTTTACTGTAATATGGGAAAGCCATTAATCCTATGGCAAGAATCGTAATAATGATCAGAAAGGTTCTTGACGCCAGAAAGCTTTTGTTTTCTACCTTACAAATACCGTCAGGGCCACATTCCGCTCCAGTTGCGGGAAATAAGGATCTATACCAGGCATAGCCTAATGCCACTACGGCCAATCCAATTAAATAGGGACGTGCAGGGTCCAGCCAAGAAAACGCGGATGCCGCTCCGCTTGCTCCAGCTAACAGTGCCAGCACCGGGGTAATACAACAAAGGGATGCGGCTATTGCGGCAAATACACCCACAGCTGTGAGTGCTTTTGAATTATCTTCTGTATTTAAGTTTTCTGTTTTCATGCTTTTTGTTTTTTTCTTGTCACTAATGTAATGTGCTCGAACAAGGGCTTGATGATTTCCAGATGTTCCTCTCTAAACGAATAAAAAATGGTCTGACCCTGTCTGCGGGGCTGAATGATGTTCGCATCTTTCAATTTTCTTAAATGCTGTGAAACGGCAGGAATGCTCATTTCTAAAATATCAGCCAGATCACACACACATAAGCCGCCTTCTTCCTCTTCAAGCAGGTAAAGGATTTTTAATCGTACCTCATTGCCAGCAAGGCTAAGGATCTGACTTAGGGTATTGAAAGAGGCCTGGGCTGAACGTAATTTGTTCTTACACTCTTTTATAAGAGCTTCATCAGCGAACAGGCGGATACAATTTGGATCAATCATGGTATATGTTTTAAACAAACTTACGATAAATATTATTAAGTAGTTGCTTAAATAAGTATATATCTATAATTATACATTTTAGTGACGAATCTTTTTAAGGAATGTAATTGAGATTATCCATACCAGGCCTATAAAAAGCAGCTTCACGTGCGTGGAGCCACAAAACGTGCTTTCGTATGGCTAATCATATTTGACTAACCGTGCAAACTTCGGGGTCGTCTTGTCGAGAATATTCCTTACTATAAACATACGACCGCCTTCGGGGTCGAAAAGCAAAGTCTTTTAACCGGACACTACTGAATTAAAACCCTCATGAAATTTTAAGCCGCCATAGATCTGCATACTGCTTCGCATTTTCTGCATTCTTCAGCACAACGCTTGCAATGTTCGTTATCGTGTTTTTCGCATTCTTCGGCGCAGGCTCGGCAGGCATCAGCACATTGTTGTGCTGTTTGTGTTGCATTAGCGCTACCATTCCTACATGCTTCCGCACATTTGCGGCAAGCATCGGCGCACGCCCTGCACAACCTCTCGCATTGTTCCATTCCAGAATCTCTGCAATGTTCTGCACAGGTATCGCAAGCTTCTGCACATGCCTCACATGCAGCAATACAGCTATCATAATTTTGAACTGCCATAATTGATAAACTTTAAAATTGCCTTCAGGTCCGCTGTTGCCCGTCTTCAGTTTCGCCTGTTGCCGGATAAATTAGCTACTCATTTGGCTTGATATAGGTACCTTCATTCATCATTTTCATTTGTTCATCCGTCATCTTTTGTTTTACGAGCGTCATCTCACACTTCGGACACTTCCCGGCCTTATTCCCCATTACTTCGTTGTGCATCGTGCAGGTGTACATTTCATCTTTAGCTAATTGCTCTTTATTATCAGTAGCCGTAGTTGAATTTTCTTTGCTGTTGTTCCCACCACTGCAGGAAGCAAAAGAAAGGGATAAGAGGATTAATCCTGTGAAAAGTTGTTGTTTCATGATATTCATTTTTGAGGTTTAAAATTATATGAAATGTCAACATTTAATTAGTTGCTTAAATAACAACCTGCGGTAACAGTTTTAGTTTCATCTACTTAAAATTTGTTTCAAAAGGGCCGCAGTTTAAGTCAAGCAAAAATTTCCCTTACCCGGCAGGATCTTAAAAAGAAAAAGTGTTAAAGTTAAAACGGAAGGTAGCTGCAATTGAAAGATTTACAATTAGTTCAATTGACGTTTTAGTAGATCATATGTTTATTTAAAATTTAATGATTGTCGAACAAAGTAATAAATGATGGAAAATAAAAATCACTTTATAAAAGATGGTGAATTATTGCGTTAATCACCGATGGAAACCATGGAGCAATGATTGTACGTATGTAAATTTTAACGATATTTGTTTTAAGTTAAAATGAAAAAGTTAGTCCTAACGATATTGACAGTATTCTATCTGGGTGTTTCATCCGGCGCGACCGTACATTTTCATTATTGTATGGGTCAACTTATTGAATGGGGTCTATCTGAAACCAGTTCTGATCAATGCGGTTCTTGTGGCCGGCAGGAATCTGAAACATGTAAATGCTGCAAAGATCAAAGTCAACAGTTTAAAGTTGAGAAATCTCAAAAAGCAGCATTAAGTACTTTTGAGCTCAATCTGCCCCAACTTGATCTTCCCCTGGCTTTCTTTACTGAAATTCCTCAGATGTCGTCGTCGTATGATATAGATCATCTCTACCTTAGTATTCAGGCGACGCGAAAGCAGAACACTCCTGTATTTATACGCAATTGTAACTTTCGTATTTGAAAGTTTTTCTTTCAGCCAATTCCCTGGTGCTGAATAGGCTTATTGCCTGACCTCATCCTCACCATTCAGAGTTTATTATGCTTACCATGCCTCATGGTCAGACCACATTCTTTAAATGGCTCAGAGTTTGACTTTAATTGAATAAATCAACATGAAATTTTAAGTATCGAAGCCTGCCTACCGCAGGCAGGCAATCTCAAACTAATGATTGAAAGGCTAATATCATTTTCCCTAAGGAACCGTTTTCTTGTAGTACTTTTTGCAAGCGGAATATTTGTCTGGGGTATTTATGCAGTTAAAACATCTAAAATAGATGCCATTCCCGACTTATCAGAAAACCAGGTGATCGTATTCACCGAGTGGATGGGACGCAGCCCTCAGATTATCGAAGATCAGGTGACTTACCCATTAGTAACTAATCTGCAGGGTATTCCCAAGGTAAAATATGTACGGGCCAATTCCATGTTTGGAATGAGCTTTATCTACATCATTTTTGAAAATGATGCAGATGTGTACTGGGCCCGTTCCCGCGTGCTCGAACGACTGAATTCTATCGGAAACAATCTTCCGGATGGGGTAGTACCCACCATGGGGCCCGATGGTACCGGCGTAGGTCATGTCCTATGGTACACCCTCCATGCTCCGGGGATGGATCTTGGTGAACAGCGGGCGGTTCAGGACTGGTATGTCAAGTTTGCTCTTCAGAATGTGGCTGGCGTAAGTGAAATAGCTTCTTTCGGGGGCTTTCAGAAACAATATCAGATCAGTATCGATCCTAATAAGCTTACTTATTATAAACTTTCCTTAAGCGACATTATCAGGACAGTTAATACCAATAATAACGAAGCAGGCGGGAGGAAGTTTGAGATGAGCGGAGTTGGTTATATTATAAAAACCACTGGTTACCTTAATTCTGTTTCGGAAATAGAAAACCTTTCTATTCGAACACAAAATTCCATTCCGGTAAAAATAAGGGACATCGCCACCGTGCAGATGGCCGGAGAAAGCAGGCTTGGGATCATGGATTATAATGGTGAAGGTGAGGCGGTTGGAGGAATTGTTGTATTACGCTATGGCGAGAACGCCGATGAGGTTATTCGCAGCGTAAAATCAAAAATGATTGAGGTCGCTAAAGGAATGCCCAAGGGAATGGAATTCAATATTGTTTATGATAGGGGAAAGCTGATTGAAGAATCAATTTCATCCATTAAAACCACGCTCATTGAAGAGATGATCGTTGTTTCTCTGATAGTTATTATCTTCCTGTTTCACTGGAGAAGCGCCGTCAGCATCATCATCCAAATTCCGATCACTATTGCGGCAAGCTTTATCATTCTAAATGCATTTGACATTTCCTCAAACATTATGTCGCTGACAGGCATTGCCCTTGCAATTGGAGTGATCGTAGATAACGGAATCATAATGGCAGAAAACGCCTATAAAAACCTTGCAGTGCGCCAGGCTGAACTAATGCAATTAAGAAGTGGAGGAACGTCTCATGTGGAATAAGATTAAACAGTTCTGGGCAAAGAAAAAGAAATCAGAGGATTATGTTCGTCTGTCTGACAAGGAAAGATTAAGCATTATTGAAAAAGCCTGCCAACAGGTTTCACGAGGTGTTTTTTATTCAACGGTGATTATTATCACCTCTTTTCTGCCCGTCTTTCTCCTAACCGGGCAGGAAGGGAAGCTTTTTCATCCGCTGGCATATACCAAAACTTTTATCCTGATTATTGATGCGATTTTGGTGGTAACCCTTGCGCCGGTAATTATTTCTTTCTTTATGAAGGGCAAGTTTCGTTCCGAGCACGAAAATCCGGTTAACCGGCGCTTAGAACGGATTTACGAGCCTGTAATCAGGTCTTGCATGAAGCATCGTAAAACAACCATTGGGGTCAATATTTTAGCGCTTCTGATTAGTATTCCATTAGTTTTTAGTTTAGGACGCGAATTTATGCCACCACTGGATGAGCAGTCCATACTTTTTATGCCGATCACTTTGCCGGATGTATCCAATGCTGAAATCAAGAGGATATTGCAGGTTCAGGATAAGATCATTAAATCCATCCCCGAAGTTGATCATGTTTTGGGTAAAGCCGGAAGGGCGAATACAGCAACTGATAATTCTCCAATCAACATGATTGAGACGATCATTGCGCTTAAACCAAAAAGTCAATGGCGGGATGGTATAACGAAGCTGGATATAATTACGGAGCTGGATGCCAAACTTCAAATCCCGGGAGTGGTCAACGGCTGGACGCAGCCCATAATAAACCGTATCAATATGCTGTCAACGGGAATCCGCACCGACGTAGGGGTAAAAGTTTATGGACAGGATCTGAAACAAATCGACCTGGTTTCCAGGAAGGTACAATCCCTGCTTCAGAATATCGACGGGGTTAAAGATCTTTACATAGAACCTGTTACGGGAGGTAAATACCTTGAGATTGCTATCAAAAGAGAACAGTTAGAACGTTACGGTCTTTCTGTTGATGATGTTAACGCAACGGTAGAAACAGCTATTGGAGGCACCCCGTTTGCGACAACCATTGAAGGCAGGAAGCGCTTCAGTATACATCTGCGTCTGGGACAGGATTTCAGGAATAGCCTGGACAAGCTCAAGCGGATCCCGCTTGTTTCACCTGATGCAGGAACTATTCCACTTTCCGCGGTTACCGACATTCGGTTCGTAGACGGCCCGCCAATGATCACTTCAGAAAATGCGCTGCTGCGGGGTGCCGTTATGTTCAATGTCAGGGAGCGGGATCTGGGAAATACCGTTCAGGAAGCCATTAAAAAGCTTAATAAAGATCTTAAACTACCTAACGGATATTTTGTAGAATGGAGCGGCCAGTATGAGAATCTATTGCGCGGACAGCAGACCTTAATCTACATTTTACCTATCGTATTGTTGATCATATTCCTGGCCCTATATCTGGCTTTTAAGTCTGCCAGAGAAGCATTCTTAAGTCTCGTAACTATTCCGTTCGCCCTGATTGGAGGAGCCTATTTAGTATACTTCTGGGGTGTAAATCTTTCAGTAGCAGTTGCTGTAGGGTTTATTGCTTTGTTTGGTATCGCAGTCGAAACCGGCGTAGTGATGGTGATCTATTTGAATGATGCCATGAGGCAATTGGTGGCCTTAAAGGGAAATTCACGCGAAACCATAAGCAACGACGATCTGAGAGAATATGTCATCAACGGGGCAGCTAAAAGGCTAAGACCTAAAATCATGACCGTCTGCGTGGCTTTATTTGGATTGATACCGGTTTTATGGTCGCAGGGAGTGGGGAGCGATGTCATGCAGCCCATAGTCCTACCCATGATTGGGGGAGTGCTGACATCATCCACCCATATCCTGCTGGTAACCCCGCTTATCTTTCTGATGACAAAAGAATATGAATTGAAAAAATTTGGAAAACTGGAGGTGCATGATGTTTCACATTAAGAAAATTTTATTGTTGCTCATATTAATTAGTTCCGGGCAGTCTTATGCCCAGCAGGTGCTTAGCCTGAACCAGATCTTACAGGAAATTGATAAAAATAACCCCGCTCTTAATGCCTATGAAAATCGGATTAAGAGCCAGGATGCTAAAGTTGAAGGCGCCCGTTCATGGAGGGCTCCTATGATTGGAGCCGGGACTTTCATGACGCCTTACCCGGGACAAAAAATAGAAGATGAAGGCGACCGGGGGGCATTTATGATTTCTGCCGAACAGGACATTCCCAACCCGGCCAAAACGAAGGCGAAGGCAGATTATTTAGCAGCCCAGTCGTCCATTACAAGATCTGAGCAAAGCTCTTTAGCTAACCTGCTCCGTGCCCGTGCTAAGGAACGTTATTATGAACTGATCATCGCCAATAAGAAGATCGTATATCAGCGGGAAAATCTAGCTATCATGCAAACCATGAGAAAGCTCGGCGAAATACGCTATCAATTTAACCAGGGGTCTCTCGGACAGGTATTTAAAGCGGAAGGACGTTATCATGAGGCGGAGAACATGATATTAATGACCCAGAGCACTATACGCTCAAATAAAATCGCATTGAATGCCCTGATGTATCGTCCGGCAAGCTCCGATTTTAGAATTGATACTAATTCTGCGGTTGCATTCAATCCATTGCCTGTATTGGACATTACTTATCTGGCGGCAAACCGGAGCGATATTGTACAGATGGATAGATCGATCACCGCTATGGGATTAAATATCAATCAAATCAGGATGGAATCAAAGCCTGATTTCCGGATCAGATTTGATCATATGTCTAATTATTATGCCATGATGCCACGTCAGTTTACCATAATGGGCATGCTGTCTATCCCAATTGCCCCATGGTCGTCCAAGATGTATAAATCGGACATTAAATCCATGAATTTCGAGCAGGAAGCGATGCGCCAGCAGAGGGAAGCAATGCTGGTGGAAATGCTGGGTATGACCAAATCAATGGAGAGCGAGCTGATCAGTATGGAAAATCAATTAAACAATTACGAAAATAAAATACTGCCGGCATTAAGCAAGAATCTGAAAGTAACTATGATTTCCTACCAGGAAAATAAAGCAGATTTGAATACTGTGATAGACTCCTGGGAAGCAGTAAATACATCTCAAATGAATTACCTGGAGCAATTACAGAAGTTCTATAAAATGATCGTGGAATATGAAAAAAATATTGAACGGTAGTTTTGCTATTATCCTGGTTTTAGTAATTCTTGTACTGCTTAGCTGTAATGGCAAGGACAAGAAAGCTGTTGGTGGAGCTGAATCTACGAAATATACCTGCTCCATGCATCCGCAGATCATTAGAAATGAACCGGGTTTATGCCCGATATGTTCCATGAATTTAGTGCCTTTAAATAATCATGCGGGTCACAACGCGGTAAATGACAGCCTCGCTTTACTGGTAAAGCCGACGAATGCCAGCGTGATATCAAGCATAAAAACCATTACCCCGCAGAGTCGGGAACAGGCTCATGAGATTCGCGTAAAGGGTATTATTAATTATGATACCAATAACTGGAAATCAATTTCGGCCCGGGTAAGCGGGAGAATAGAACGCCTGTATGTAAAGTATAACTATGAAGCGGTAAGTAAGGGGCAAAAAATAATGGATATATACAGCCCTGATCTGGTCAATGCTCAACAGGAGTTGCTTTTTATTAAAAATAATGCCGAGCCTGATTTAATGGAAACAGCAAAAAGAAAACTGCGTTTGCTTGGAGCTACAGAGCAACAGATCAGTGCGGTACTGCGAACAGGGAAAATAAATTACTCGGTAAGTATATACAGTCCTTACTCCGGCTATGTTGCAGAACAGCCAGGCACAGGCTTGTCCGGGGGTATTCCTAATGCTGCCGGAGGGACAGTGATATCTTCCTCATCATCAGGATCTTCAACTATGAGTTCAATGGGTAAATCTGAAAGTTCATCATCTGCTAAGGCTCCTGCGCTTCCGGATATTTCTACTAGCTCTTCAATAAAGTTGAGAGAGGGTCAATATATTTCTGCAGGACAAAAACTTTTTAGTCTGATTAATGCCAGCCAGGTTTGGGCAGAGTTTTACGCTGCCCCGGATCAACTGAATGGGTTTAAAAAAGGTACCATGGTAGAGATACAATCTGTAGATGTACCAAACCAAAAGGCAATCGTACCAGTAAGCCTGATTCAGCCTTATTATAATCAGGGTGTGAACTATTCCCTCGTGAGGGCGACAGTTTCTAATTCGGATAAAACCTGGAAAGTTGGTCAGTTAATTAGTGTTACGAATGAAGGTAAAAGTGATTACGGAACCTGGCTGCCCCGGACAGCCGTACTCCAATTAGGAACCCGTTATGTATCTTTTGTCCATCGAAATGGGGCTTTTCTGCCTGTTTATGTTAAGGTTTTTAATTTATCAGGTAATTGGGTAGATATCGGGAACAGCTTACCCGGCACTCAGCGGGTGGCAGTGAATGCCTGGTTCCTGGTAGATAGCGAAAGTTTTATTAAAGTGGAACGGTTATGATTAGGAATAGCGTTTTTTATATATTAATAGCAACAAGTGTAGCTATTACGGGAATAGCACTGCAGGCATGTAATGATCAGAAACCAAAGAAAACGGCTTCATTGCAAAAACATACCTGTTCCATGCATCCTCAAATTGTAAAAGATGGGCCAGGTTTATGCCCGATTTGCGGGATGGATTTGGTGCCGGTTAATGCAGCAGTGGAAAACAATGGATTTATGCTGAGTGAAAGTCAGATGCAGCTTGGTAACATCAAAACAATTAAAGTAGGGGCCAGCGATTTCAACACCTCGAAAGTATTAAATGCCCGCCTTATCGCCAATCCTGAACTCACCGAAGTAATTTCAAGCAGGTATCCCGGCAGAATTGAAAAACTGTATGTGAAGGAAGCCGGCAGGTCCGTTACTAAGGGTCAGCTACTCTTTCAGATATACAGTGAAGAACTACAAATAATTCAGCAGGATTATTTACTTCAGCTCAGACAGGTGGCTGCTTTCCCTAAAGAACAGATATATCAGACCCTGCGAGAGTCTGCTAAAAATAAGCTTAAGCTGTTCGGTTATTCCAATACGCAGATTGCTGCTTTAGCAAAAACCACTAATGTATCTCCATTAGTTACTGTATACGCTAAAATAGCGGGAGTGGTAAATGAAGTTAATGTCACCGAAGGTCAATATGTCGCAGAGGGAACATCTATATTACGATTGGAGAATTTCAGCCAGCTGTGGATTGAGGCAGATGTCTACCCTGCAGAGGCAAGTCAAATCCGGATAGGAACGACAATAAAGGTCTCTGTCAATGGTATCGGAGATCAGGAACAAACGGCCACAATAAATTTCATCTCTCCCCAGATTGATCCGGCTAGCCAGTTACTAAAAGTAAGAGCAACAATACCGAATAAGGGTAATTTACAGCCTGGCATGCAGGCAACTGTATTGTTGGCTGGCGTCCAAATAAATCAGGCTATTAGTTTACCCCTCGATGCAGTCATCAGAGATGAAAATGGAGCACATGTCTGGGTTAAGATAGGTAAAAACACCTTTGAACCCAGGATGGTAGTTACAGGTGAGGAAGATGCAAATCAGATAATTATTATCTCGGGTTTAGAAAACATTGGTGAAGTGGTTATCAGTGGCGCCTACTTGTTGTCAAGTGAGTTTATACTGAAAAAAGGCACCCAACTAATGGACGGGATGAAGATGTAGTTTAAGCCTCTTTTTTATGGGTTAGACTATTTCAGATTGAATAAATATTAGCTAATGGAATATTATTAATTTCAATAGTTCAGAAAAAAAGAGCCAACGGAATAAGTATGGTAAATGTGAAACTTTAAAGGATTTATGAATTTGTGAATATGCTGCACATCTTACTCCATTTCATAGTTCCAGCTATAATTGCTGTTCTATTTTACAAAACAATGCCCTTAAAAGCCTGGCTGATTATGATCGCTACGATGGCTGTAGATCTTGATCATTTATTGGCGAATCCTATTTATGACCCTAATAGATGCAGTATTGGATTTCACCCATTACATTCATACATTGCGATTGGTGTTTATCTATTATTGTTAATTTTTCCGCGTATCCGCATCATAGCAATAGGTTTATTGATCCATATGGCTCTTGATTATTTGGATTGCTTTATGTAAAATGTTCTTAGGTTTAATATGGGGAAATCACGGTTTATTTACCAGAGGATGAATTTGCCTTCAGGAAACTGTCCGGAGGACATAAGAAAATTTAATGAATAGCACACGAATATTCGCACTAATACTTTTATTGGGTTCAGCAGCTTGTAATACTGCGGATCAATCAAAACCCTTATCACACAACGAGGAAACGCAGCTAGCAAATATTCGCTTAACTGGTTTAGATCACCAGGTCATAGATTTGGGAAAATATAAGGGCAAAACACTTTTCATCAATTTCTGGGCAACGTGGTGCAAGCCATGCATAACCGAAATGCCTTCCATCGCAAATGCTCAAGATATTTTACGCAATGAAGAAATAGTGTTCCTGCTCGCTTCAGATGAGAGTTTAGAACAAATAGCTGAGTTCCGCGAGAATCGTGATTTTAAGTTCAATTACGTCAGAATAGAAAATAGCGAAGACTTAAATATTCAAGCATTACCCACAA
>JAZKHM010000131.1:0-10255 GCA_040385405.1 Bacteroidota bacterium
ATGAGCCATCCGCAATCCTATTCATTTGTGCCCGGTCCAAGCAACTTCATCAGCGTTATGTCTGATACCCTGGCGACCGGATTTAATATTTTTTCCGGGGGTTGGGTGGGATCACCGGCTGCCGCTACAGTTGAAATCATTACAATCAACTGGCTTCTGAAAATGTTTAACTTTCCTGTTAAAAAAGGCGGCGGAATCTTCACAAGTGGCGGATCTATGGCAAATCTCAGACCAGGCTCACTCTTCTAATATAAAAGCTATCAGCATTCTGGGCTTCAAAAAAGAGCAGGTAAGAATCATTCCTACGGATATGGAATTCAAATTCTCTATTAATAAGTTAAAAAATGCCATAGCCAAAGATAAGTTGGAAGGATTCCAGCCCATCTGTTTAATCGCCTCATCCGGAACAACCAATACCGGAACAGTAGATCCATTGGATGAACTTGCCAAAATTTGTAAGGCTGAAAATATCTGGTTTCACGTCGACGGTGCATTTGGAGCTGCGGCAATCCTGTCGAAAAATGGGAAAAAACTCTTAAAAGGAATTGAAAAAGCTGACTCCTTAACTGTAGATCCTCATAAGTGGCTTTTCCAGCCATATGAAATTGGATGTCTGCTTGTCCAGAACCACAAGTACCTCAAAGGAACCTTTAGTGAAAAAGCGAGTTATTTGCGGGATATTGAAGGTAACGAATCAGAAATTAACTTCTATGATCATGGTATTGAACTCACCAGGAATTTCCGGGCCCTAAAGTTTTACATGTCTATGAAGACTTTCGGTCTTGGCGCATTCAGAAATGCGATCAATTACAATATTGAATTAGCCGAACAGGTAGAGGCGGAGTTAAGAAACAGCACAAAATGGGAGGTGATATCACCGGCTACCCTGGCTATAATCAATTTCAGATATCATCCCGTCGGTCAAAAATTCACCGACCGTAAATTGGATCAGATAAACCAAAAAATTTCTTCGAAAGTAATGGCTTCGAAAGAAGCGCTATTGGTTACAACGATGCTGCAGGGGCAGGTGGTTTTACGAATGTGTCTGATTAATCCGCGAACTACTATTAATCATGTTAAGAGTACCTTGCGTCTGTGTGAAAAGTTTGCGCATGAATAAGACTTAATTAATATGCGGATTTTAGCCTTTGATTATGGAACAAAACGTATCGGAATAGCCGTTACAGATCCTTTGCAGATAATCGCTACAGGTCTGGATACCATCCACCCCAAGGACATTGTAGAATACTTAAGAAACTATCTTGCCAGGGAAAGCGTTGAACTTTTTGTAGTTGGAGAGCCGCTTCAAATGGATGGTACTCCTTCACAATCGACCCCCCATATCAAAGGTTTTATTACGATTCTAAAAAAGCACTTCCCTGAAATACCCGTCGAGCGTATCGATGAACGTTTCACTTCTAAAATGGCTTCGGCAGTTGTAGCTCAAAGTGGTCTGAAGCGCTCAGACAGACAAAATAAGGCGCGATTAGACACTATTTCTGCAACAATTATTCTTCAGACTTATCTCGAAAAAAGAAGCTATCAGTAAGAGAATCAGGCACTCGCAAAGAATGTGTACCTTTGCGCGATGGAATTTATCAGCGAAGACCTGAAAAACTACCTTTTAAAATACTGCGATCCCGAGGACGAGCTTCTCAAAAATATTGATCGCGAAACAAATCTTAAAGTCTCGATGCCCCGGATGTTATCGGGCCATTATCAGGGCCGGGTGCTTAGCATGCTCAGTAATATGATACGCCCCGCACGAATCCTTGAAGTTGGCACCTTCACTGGTTATGCTACGCTATGCCTTGCTGAAGGACTAACGGAAAATGGGATAATCCACACCATTGATGTCAATGCGGAACTGGAAGATATGGTGAGGGCAAATTTCAGCAAATCGTCTTTTAAAGATAAAATCATGTATCACCTTGGTGATGCCACTAAAATAATCCCGGAAATAGATGAGATATTCGATATTGTATTTATAGATGCTGATAAGAAAAACAATGGCACTTATTACGATCTCGTTATTGATAAATTAAGGTCTGGCGGTATTATCATTGTTGATAATGTATTATGGAGTGGTAAAGTTTTGGAAGAAATAATAGATCAAAATACAACAATAATTACTAAATTTAATAAAATGGTAATGAAGGATCAGCGCGTTGAAAAGCTGATACTGCCCGTTCGGGATGGATTGTTCATAATAAGAAAAAAGTAAATAGAAACGCTTTTTTTATTCATTAATTAAAACATCATCATGAAACATTTATTTACCCTGCTATTTTTCTGTATGAGTATTTCAGTTGCCGCGCAGACCAGTGCCCGCGAGTATATTGAAACATACAAAGACCTTGCTATTCGCCATATGAACGAACAAGGAGTGCCCGCTAGCGTCATACTTGCGGTTGCCATGCACGAATCCGCGAACGGCAACAGCAAACTAGCCAAATACCTTAATAATCATTTTGGCATTAAAGGGAAGAATTTAAGCACAGAAATCAAATCCTCATATCGCGGATACAATTCTGTTACCGATTCTTACCTGGATTTCATGGGAGCCATGAGGCGTAATAAGAAGTTTGAGGCGCTGCTTGGGAAGTATTCGAGTTACGATTACTACAATTGGGTCCGGGGACTTGAAAACGGTGGTTATGCAGCAAGCAAACAGTGGGCTACGCGTGTACTGGCTACGATCCGGAAATATAAATTATATGAGTTCGATAATCACCCCGAAGGCGCTGATGGCGACCTGGTAACCCAGGTTAAACCAGCTGCATCAAAGTCTATTGTGTCACGGCTGAGCGTATATACCGTAAAAAAGGGCGATACTCTTTCAGCAATTGCCAAGAAGTTTAGCTCCACGGTTAAAAACTTGATGAGTAAAAATTCCTTGTCAAATACCCGGCTCTCTATCGGACAAAAACTACTGTTGTAGCGTAATCCGATATAGCGCCGGTAACCATAGATAGAAAAATTTTACCTGCGGTAAAATATTGAATGTAAATATTGAATTTTGCAACCGGAATAAAACCGGATTACAATGAAAATATACCTGATAAGCTTACTTGTTTTAATGGCGTTCGCCACTTCCTGCAGTACGCGAAAAGTAACGGCTTCAAAACCGGTTTCGCAGGCGACGCAAGTTTCAAAGCCAATCAAGACAATCAACGGAAACACCCTGGTAAACAAATACACTGCTGAAGATTACATCGAAAGATTTAAAGCAATTGCCATCAAAGAGATGAACAGCTACGGCATTCCAGCCAGTATTACTCTTGCGCAGGGCATTCTTGAATCAGGAAGCGGAAACAGCAGTCTTGCCCGCGATGCAAACAATCATTTTGGCATTAAATGCACATCCGAATGGAAAGGTAAAACCATTCTAAAAGACGATGATCAGGTAGATGATTGCTTTAGGGTTTATACCAGTCCCGAAGAGTCTTTTCGCGACCATTCAGAATTTTTGAAACGCAAACGATATGCTTCCCTATTCGAACTCAACAAAGACGATTATCGTGGCTGGGCAGCAGGTTTGAAAGAAGCCGGTTATGCAACTAACCCCCGATATGCTGAACTTTTGATCACACTTGTAGAACGCTATGATCTTAGTAAGTATGATCGTAAAGAGGGATACATAGAAAAGATCAAACGGGAGGACAAAGTCCTGACAGAAATAGTCCAGAATCTTCCTGAGGAAAAGAAGCAGGAAACATCCAAAGC
This sequence comes from Bacteroidota bacterium, assembly GCA_040385405.1. Lineage (GTDB taxonomy): Bacteria > Bacteroidota > Bacteroidia > Sphingobacteriales > Sphingobacteriaceae > Daejeonella. The sequence continues at coordinate 3,727 of JAZKHM010000131.1, forward strand.
TCCTGTGGAAATGAAGATCTATGAGGTAAAACAGGGTGACACTGCATACTCCATTGCAAAACGCTTCGCTATTACAGTAGACGATTTAAAGATCCTGAATGATCTGGGAACCGCTGATGTTAAACTGGGCCAGTTATTGCTTGTGTCAAAATAAGAAGAGTAACAGGTATCAGGTATCAAGTATCAAGACTTAAGGCTCGAAAATTGACCAGTCATCTCATATTGAAATTCTAAACGCGTTAACCAACACTACTAAAACCCGTTTCAATAAAACGACAACCAAATCTTGGTTCTTGATACTTGATACTTGATACTTACGTTGTAAAACCCGTAAGTTTATATACATTGAAAAAAGCTATCTATCTGATCTTTACTTTACTTATCGCTGCCGGAAGTCTGTTCGCGCAGGACAGACCTGTGCAGGGCATTGTGTTTGATATGGACAGCAAGCAGCGTTTAACCCGGGTTTATATCTATAACACCAGAACAGGCGATGGTTTTTATAACAATACCAAAGGAGAATTTAAAACTGCTGCCCGCACCGGAGACATTCTGGTGGCTGCTTTACCAGGATATGGCGTAGATACTATCAGTATTAAATCTGAAAGTACTCTTTTATTTTATTTACGGCGAAATAGCATCCAGCTCCAGGAGGTTGTTGTTCGCGATAGTCTTAAGACCCCAGCCGAACAGCTAAAGCAATCCCAGGAAGAATACAATACCATTTATTCAAAAGGCGCCGTAAAGGATGTGTTCACAACCAGCGGCAGTAACGGAGGCGGAGGAGCTGGTTTAAGCATCAATGCGTTATACAATCTTTTAAGTAAGGAAGGGAAAAATGCACGCTTGCTGCAAAAGATAATTGAGCGTGATTATCGGGATGCTATGATCGAATATCGGTTCACAAGGACACTGCTCAGCAACGTCACTGGCTTAAGCGGTGCTAAACTCACCGATTTCAAACAACAATATAAGCCAGGATACTATTTCATCCTGGAGGCTAATGACTATGAGTTAATTCAATATATCAAAAAGTCATATCTAAGCTATCTTGAAAACCCGGGTGCCCATCGACTGGGACCTCTTAAAGCAAATGGCCAATGAAATTTCCGGTAGTGCACCTCCCTTTTTTGCCAGCCGCCGGAATGGCTATATTCCCTTTTATCTTCATAAAATATAACAGCCTGAAGAAGGATAAACAGATCATAAATCATGAACTAATACATTTAAGACAACAAATAGAGTTATTGGTTGTACCCTTTTACATTATCTATTTCTTTCACTATCTTTTCAATATATTAAGATATAAAAATCATGATCAGGCCTATAGAAACATCGTTTTTGAGCGGGAAGCATACAACCATGATTCAGACCTGGAGTATTTAAAAGCCAGGAAACTTTTTTCGTGGATGCAATACTTCAATTCATAAATCTATAAAATATATCAAAAAAAGGCCTTTTTTTCGTTTTATTTGCTAAATGTTAATCCGCTGCCTGATCATATTATTCTTTTTCACTTACCAATGCCAGGTGGCGAACGGACAGCAATCTGAAAGCCAATCAGACACTACCATCTTAAAAACTCTCAGGCAATATCCGCGGAGAAATACCCTTCCGGTCAGAAGACCAGTGATTTTCCCTGAAAACGTTCAGCTACCTGAAACCCAAAGATTAGAACTAAGTATTAATTATTGGAGAACATGGACCACCTTCGGGATAAATGTAAACCAGGCATCTTTCAGCGATAATTGGGGGGGAGGGGGTGTAAACTCCATGGCATTTGGAGGACAATATTCATACAAAACAGATTACACGAAAGGAGACAAAAACTTTGTTTCTGAAGTCTTATTACAATATGGAAAACTTAAGAATAAAGACCAGCTTTCACGTAAAACTGCTGACCGAATTTTCTGGGATAATAAAGTAGCTCTTAAATTATCAAAGAGCTGGTATTTTTTCGGCTCTTTAAATTTTGAATCCCAGTTCGACAGAGGTTTTTCATTTACCAAAAATGCGCAGGGCAATGAGATAAGAACCCTTCTTTCGAGATTTATGGCACCTGGCTATTTAACTGAATCAATCGGGTTTGAATACAAGCCCGTAAAATATTTCTTTGTTCGAATCGGTACGGGTACGGCCAGGCAGACATTCGTAATTGACACTAATCTTTATAAAACCAATCCAAAGAATTTCGGTGTCGAACACGGTAAGAACTTCAGAAACGAACTTGCGTTCCAGGTAGTTGCCGCAATAGATAAGGATATTGCGGAAAATCTGAATCTCAAGAGCCGTTATACCATGTTCGCTAATTACGAAAAGCTTAAAAGCATAGATAACCGTCTCGATGTCACCCTTACCGCCCGCGTGAACAGAATGATCAACGTTTCGCTGGCAGGTATAGTTCTTTATGATGACGATACCGCCGACGAGTTCCAGGCAAGTCAGGCACTTTCTCTTGGGCTTGTGTACAAATTCCCGAGGTAGTCAGATCCTCTTCTTGAGCTGAAGGTAATCGAGATAGTACAATACTTTTAGCGAAAGGCTGTTATTTTGCGGCCTTCCTATAACCCTTCCAAAATTTCTTCCATAGCCTTCTCGGTTTAGTGTTTCATAATCCTCCGCCAGATCTTTGTAGGTCAAACTGAGCTCGCTTCCCGGGGCAAACTGCCAGGAATAAACCATATCTATATTAAAAACATTGTAATTCACATGCTGACCAATAAATTCAAGTCCCGGGTCATCCTGAAGGGTGCCGTCATCTTGTAGGGCGTAGAAATTCTTATTACGCCTGTCAGACCAGTAATGTCTGGCTCTCAGGTTAATCCCCATCTTAGCAGTAAAGGCATACTTAACATCAATAACACTCTCAACCGTATTTCGGTCATATCTTGAAAAGATAATCTCATTCGCGGAGCTCTTGCCAACCCAATTAACATGATTATACCGGGGCTCGACCATGACTTCTGTTCCAAAAGATAACTTATTATTTACCCGGTAATTTTGGTAAAATCCTGTACCAAATCCAATCCCATCATAACTATCCTGGAAACGAACTGAAAAATATGCCCCCCCATTATATTTCCTGGCATTGTTGGAATTGAAGCTGCCATTTATGCCTGTGCTCGAAAAAGTTTTAAATACTCTTCCTGCAGTTCTGGCTTCATAATAGTCATTACCAGAAAACACCCTGCCGATATTCACATTCGCAGACCAGAAGTTTTTTAACTTGACCCAGCCCCCAGCATTTGCATTTAATGATTGATATGACTGTGGATTAAAACGCTGCGAGTGATCTACTTCCAGCCAGGTTTGATATTGAAAGTACCACTTTCCCGGACTGAACTTATTGTAACCAAGATTAAGAGAATGATCTAAAAAATTATTGTTGGTAAAAAAGCCAAGATCCGTGGGATTGAATTTATCATCAGAGAGTTCCTGCTCAATATTCCAGGTAAAATTTCCGCTTTGCTTTCCAACTTCAAACTCATAACTATAGCCGGTGTCGTTCATTTTACCGGAAGTCTGATTGCTCATCCTGGCTTCACCTTCAATGTGATACTTATTTTTTTTATTATTCAAACGAAATAAAAAGGCACTCACATTTGCATCATAGGCCGAACCCTGTCGCAAAACATTGGTATTTAACAGCGTCACAGAACTGTTATTTTTCAAAGACTGATCCAACACAAAAATGCTGTAATTTGTAAGCGGTTGGGTTTCAAAAAGACGCTCCTTTCCCGAGACTCCTGAAATTGTAGCGAAAGCTCGGTTCGTAACCGCATTAAACACACCAATTCCTAATCCTTTCCCGGTTCGTCCCGAAACTTTGGTTGCATTGATAAGCTTACTTTCACTGGGATCCTTCTTAATAGTTTCACCAGGCTGAAGCTGGCCATGAACATCATTTTTAAAAGTCGGGAACGAACCAATCCTTCGTGAATAGAAAAGATCACCTTTATTAAAAAGTTCTGTTCCTTCAGTAAAAAACTGCCGGTTTTCATTAAATTTTACTTCAAAAGGAGTAAGATTAAGTACCTGGTTATCTGATCGAACCTGTCCGAAATCTGGTACAAGTGTCATATCAAGAGTGAAGCTTTGGTTGATGCCATATTTTACGTCCATTCCCCCATTAAAAGACCCGCTGGTATTTTTTACATCGGGCAGATTATGAGGATAATTATTAACTAAGCTGGAAACGTAAGGTGAAAAAGATAAACGTACCGGAGATTTGATATTTGTTATTCCATGTAATTCTCCTTCCTGATTGATGAATCCGCTTATCTTTGGGTCAACAAAATTCCAGCAGGATTGATAATTGATCTTCTGCCTGCGCCGGGTCATGTTAATTCCCCATGTCTGGACATCCTTATTCGCAAAACGGAGAGCGGAATAAGGGATCTTAAACTCAGCAGTCCAGCCTAGTTTGTCAATTTTAACCTCGCTGTCCCATACGGCATTCCAGTTATCATCCTCGTTGCCTGTTTGTGAATATTTCGCATCATACTGCGATCCTGCCGCTGTAACGTAAAAGCCAAGGCCATTGATCCGGTCAAGATAAGTATCGAAAATTATTCCTATGAAGTCTGAATTTCCCACCTTATCCCTGGTAACTAATTCCCTGGCAATACTGTCCGGATGCTCAAACATTCTGGCCGAAATATAAATAGCGGCGTTATCGTACAGGATTTTTACTTCAGTACCTTTTTCACGCGATTCAATGCGTCCCGGAACCGGACGGAGTTCCGCAAACTCACTGGCGGCTACCGCTTTTGTCCACACCGCGTCATCCAGAATACCATCAATTTTGGGCGCACTTTCCGTTCGGACGGCATTCATTTTCTTCACATTTTGCGCAAAAGCCGTCGTAAAGGCAGTGAAAAGGAGGCAGGTAAGGAGTAATCCTGATTTCATTAACTGGTTTAGGTTAGTCTCAGTAATAGTAGACGCAAAAAGTGTTAATTCGTTGCAACTTTTAGTTAAAAGGTGTTAAATAAATTAATTCAGGAAGAACTCTCAGTCGGTTAACGAGAAGTGTTGGGAAGGAATTTGTTCGAAAACATTAACTTTGCGCCTGCTAAAAGCTGAATAAGATGTTTGAAAATTTACAGGATAAACTGGACAGGGCCTTTAAAGTATTAAAGGGACAGGGAAGCATTACGGAAATAAACGTGGCTGAAACCATGAAAGAGATCAGAAAAGCTCTTCTGGATGCCGATGTTAACTATAAAACCGCCAAAGCCTTTACCGACGAAGTCCGGGAAAAAGCCCTTGGACTGAATGTTTTGACCGCCGTTTCTCCAGGCCAGCTACTCACCAAATTAATGAATGATGAGCTGGCAAACCTGATGGGTGGAACCGTGGAGGAACTGAACATCACTGCCAATCCTACAATTATCTTAATCGCCGGACTAAATGGTGCGGGTAAAACAACGTTTTCCGGTAAGCTTGCCAATTACCTTGCTACGCAGAAAGGCAAAAAACCTCTTTTGGTTGCGGGTGATATTTACCGTCCCGCGGCTATAGACCAGCTTGAAGTTTTGGGCGGACAGATCAATGTTCCGGTTTATGCCGATCGGGATTCAAAAGATCCGGTAGGAATTGCAAAGGCAGGTATCGCGGAAGCGAAAAAGAATGGCCAAAACGTAGTTATCATAGATACAGCTGGCCGCCTCGCAATTGACGAGGAAATGATGAATGAGATCGCTGAAGTGAAATCAAGCACCAATCCTCACGAAATTCTTTTTGTTGTCGATTCAATGACCGGGCAGGATGCTGTTAATACCGCGAAAGCCTTTAATGACCGGCTTGATTTCACCGGCGTGGTACTTACCAAACTGGATGGTGATACCCGTGGCGGTGCGGCACTTTCCATTAAGTCGGTAGTAAATAAACCTATTAAGTTTATTGGTACCGGCGAAAAAATGGAAGCACTTGATGTTTTTTATCCCGACCGTATGGCTTCCCGGATCCTGGGAATGGGTGATGTGGTTTCTTTGGTTGAGCGTGCACAAATGCAGTTCGACGAAAAGGAAGCTGCCGAACTCCAGAAAAAGATCCGCAAAAATAAATTCGACTTTAACGATTTCCTCAGCCAGATCCAGCAAATTAAAAAGATGGGTAATATGAAGGATCTGATGGGAATGATACCCGGAGTGGGAAAGGCGCTTAAAGATGTTGATATCGATGATAATGCGTTCACACCGATCGAATCAATTATCCGTTCGATGACTCCTCACGAACGCGAAAATCCGGACGCTATTAATCAAAGCCGCAGAACCAGGATTGCAAAAGGTTCAGGTACAAACATTACCGAAGTGAATAAGCTGATCAAACAGTTTGAAGACATGCGTAAAGTGATGAAGCAGTTTTCGAATCCGGCTGCAGCAGCGAAAATGATGAAGGGTATGCCGAAGATGCCGTTCGGAAAGTAGGAAGAATGTTAAGTTGGAGAGGATTTTGGGTTTAAAATTAAACGTAGGCAGTCATAATTTATAGATTTTTTTAGGAAAGATCTGTTTATTTACTTTTT
>JAZKHM010000132.1:0-15349 GCA_040385405.1 Bacteroidota bacterium
TCCTTCAGTGAAAAATTTGCTCCGCATACAAATTCATCTGCAGCGCCATAATAGACAGTAATTGTATCACCATCAGGCTGCATAATATGTCCGTTTGTGAACACTACATGACCAAAAAAGCCGGTTAACTCGTAAGGTTCTGTAGGTACCATGATCGGTTCGATGGAACGGGCGATTACTATCGATGGATCTTTCAGATCCAGTAGTAAAGCGCCAAGACAATATCTGTGTTCGGCGTTTGCACCATGATAAATCTGCAGCCATCCTTTGCCAGTTTTTATCGGAGCTGCTCCAGCCCCGACCCGGGCGCTATCCCAGTTATCTTTGCGTGTTTTAATAATACACTTATGGTTACCCCAGTGTATGCCATCTGGCGATTGTGCCAGCCATATATAGTTTCCGCCAAGGTCCACACTGCTTGGCCGGTGAAGGGCGAAGTACAATCCGTTAATCTTTTCTTCGAATATGGCGCAATCTTTATTATGAGGCGGCAATATCATTCCTTTGTCCTCAAAGTGAACCCAGTCAGTTGTTGTTCTCAAACCAACTCCCACGCCGCTTTCTGAAACGGCTGTAAATGTAAGGTAATACTGGTCTTCGAGGCAGCATACCCGGCAATCTTCAATCCCAAAAGTTTGAAGCGGCCCAATGCCGAATAAATAGGAATATCCTGCAGGCTCGTAGAATTTAATGCCATCGTCACTGCACAGTAAACGAAGATGGGAAAGGGTAGTCAGGTAATCTATACCCTTGTATTTTATCACCCGCGTATCGGTCTTTATCAGGTCGGCATCATCGATGGCAATTTCCATAATTTTTGTTTGGCCATCATCGCCTAAAATTGGAAAGGACACATGGACCTCGCTCTGCAGCGGCCGTTCGGCTACCCGTACCAGAAGCCAGGTCTTATTATTGAACCGGAACACGCCGGGGTTAAGCAGGCATGCGATATGAAGTCCTTCGCTGCTGGGTAAAAGGTCAGAGGGGGATAAAATTGGATTGTCTGGGAACCTTCTGGCTAGATCTTTCATATTTGTAAAACGCCCAGAGGCCCCCAGGGTTTTAACTAGTTATAATGAGCTTCTCTTCCTACGTTATAGGGTTTGAGATATTTCTTGATGAGCTGTCTTGCTACGTGTATCCTGGTTTTAACGGTTCCGATCGGCAGATACAGGTGTTCGGCGATTTCGTGGTATTTGTACCCTTCAAAATACATGTTGAAAGGCACCAGGTAAGTATCGGGTAATTTTTTTAATGCGTTCTGCAGATCGTCCATGACGAACTTCGTTTCACCCTGATTATGTGTTGAACTATACATCAGGTTAGCGGATGAAATTTCATCTGCCCTTACAACAAAGGCACTAACCCGAACCATTTTTTTATAATTATTGATAAACGTATTTTTCATGATGGTGTAAAGCCATGCCTTAATATTCGTACCCTCCCGAAATTTCGTATAATAGGAAATGGCCTTAAGCATGGTATCCTGCACCAGGTCATTTGCATCCTCGGTATCATGAGTGAAATGCAAAGCGTACATTTTTAAAGATGGCTGATGATTAGTCAACAAAGAGGTAAATTCGAGAGTCTTCATAGCTGTTTAGTTTTTAGTGATAATCAGATTATGGTAATTTGCTGACAACAAAGCTTATGCCCCTGTATTGTGATGCGAATGAAATAGGTATTTTCCGCAGTTATAAAACACAAAAACAGGTAAAAACTGAAAGAAATAGAACAAACAAGCACATGATAGGAGTCACCAGGTGGGCTGGAAACTAAACAGTAAATTTCAATTTTATACAACCCGGACTTGTGCTGATTTGACCAAACTATCCCGAGCGAAATATTGTTCATTTCCTACAGAAGCCATACTTCCAGAAGCCATACTTCGGGTATCTGCCCTGCCATTTTATTGATGAGATGTAACATTGGATTCCAGCTTGATTGGAGATATATAAATCTAACACCGCTTATTATGACTAGATCGAGAGTAATTCCGAAACAAGAACAAGGCGTCAGCACCGATACGGTTTCTAAAATTAAACTGGATACAGTGGATGAGGCTTTATGGGATTTTGAAATTGTTAAAGACCGGTTGCTGGATGTCTCACACTGGCATGAGTTGAGTGGTGAGATACTGGCAAGATTCCAGCTTATTGACGAGGAGGGTAATATGCTTTACAGAAGAGCCAGGGAAGGGGATTATTTAAGAATCAATATACCAGGGCCCGGAAACAAAGATGGAGAAGGTTATGATTGGGTCAGAATCGAGCTCATTGAGTTTACAGAGAACGAGGCAGAATCTTTCGAATACGTGGCCATGACAGTCCGTCCTTGTCCAAGTCCGCTTAATAATGAAAAAGCTACCGCACATTTCTTTAAAAATATAGCTACTTCAACCTTCCTGGTAAAGAGAAAATACAATGTTATCTCAGCAGAGGTACATGGACGAAACGAAAAGGTAAACACCGGTTCGGAATCAATTAGCAGTCAAATACGAAACTTTGTTGTAGGAATTGGCGCAATTCTTGGATTTTCTAAGGTGCAATGGAAAAGCCTGGTTGATGGTTTAATTAAATTGAATTAATACCAAACAAACTATTAAGGGGTGTAGTATTAGTTAAAGAACCAAAATTAATATTATGCCGGAAAAATCAACGAAGAGCCCGGGCGGACAAGGATCCAGCCAGGCAAGAGGAAAAAGTAACACTGAGAAGAGTGCTTCATCATCTAAAAGCAATTCTACAAAAAGCTCTACTTCCAAAAGTGACAAGAAATAATCCTCTGTAGGTTTATTAAAAAAGGGAAGATATTTATCTTCCCTTTTTGTTAGTCGCGGCCAGGAGCCAGCTTGTCCGGATCTACATAGCCTTCATTCGGTTCTGTTATTTTGCTAAGATTATAACGGATACTGTTTCCTTCTTTAACGCCCTTGAGAAGTCCTTTCTCGTAAAGGGTAAAAAGATATTGTTTGATAAATTTTATGGTTACTCCCTTGATGCCTGGTTCAAGTTCCAGCATTTTTTTGAATACTTCATCACCATTACCTTCCCCAAGATTTGCAAGTGCGAAAATGGCGCGGCTCTCCAGAGTATCACTTAGGTCATATGATGCAGGGATTTGTATAGGTTTAAATTCTTCCCTGAAATCCTGATCTGAGATTGCCATGTTATCTTAAAGTAACAGAACCTTTTCCCATCGTATAACCGTCAGCATAAATTACAACGGTATAGGTTCCTTTTTGAAATTTACCCGGGTTCGCCCAGTCTATAGTGTATGATTTTCCGTCGTTAGCAAATTCGATAGCGGTTCGGTATGTGTATTGCAACTCTTCGCCATCTGCTGCAAAAAGGCCTCCGTTATCTGAAACGATGAGATTACCGCTCGGGTCGATGATTCGGAAATAGATATCATGCAGCCCCTTCTCGGCAACCGGATTATCCACGGCAGAAAAACTGATGCGTATTTTCTCAGCGGTGCTGGCCCGGGTTACTCCATTTTCTTTACCATTATTCCTTATTTCAAAAGCACTAACAGATACATTTCCTGTTTTCAACGCCGCCGCAGCCTGAACTTTTGTATTGAGTTCCAGATTTTGCCTTTCCAGATCACTTGCTTTAGAGCTTACCGAATCAACAGCTGTTTTTAATTCATCCCGTTCGGTAAGCAGGGTCACATTCTGTTTTCTGAGCACTTCAATATCTGCGGTATATTTCGTCACAAAATAACGGAGCTGTTTAATGTCTTCCTGTGCTTTTTGAAGCTGCCCCTGAGTTAACTGGCCCTTTCTCAGTGCGGTGCGCAGTTCCTGAATCTTTTCCCGTGCTATCGTTTGCTCATTCTGCATTGCTTCAGACAGTTTAAGTTTATCAGACGATGCATTATCCAATTCTGCTTCAATCTTATCAATTTCAGTCTGCATTCTGCTTTTCTCATCACTTATCGTAACTATGCGGTCGCTGGCTTTCTTATCTTTAAAGAACAGGTAGGCATTAGTTCCCAGAAGTGCAAGAATCACTAATATTAAGAAATAGATCTTATTTGAATCTTTACGAATAGGTTGATCCTGGTTTAGTTTCTCCATGTTTAATTGCTTGATTAAATAATTAAATGTCCATGTAAAATCGTTACTCTTAAACTAATCAAGAGTTAATTTATTGTTAGCAAGAACACGAAGTTAACATTCCTGACTTGAATGTCATTATTGGGCGGCTAAAATTGAGCCAATAAATACAGGCCGTTCATCGTTTAGATAGCTGTAATATGTAACAATTTGAAAAAAAATCTCATTCCCTTTTTAGAAAGGTATCTTTGCAAATTAAAATTGCGCTCATCTATGATTCAAAAATCAACTCTTCTTCTCTTACTTCTCTGCAGCTTTTCATTCTCAGTATGTTCTCAGCCGGGCTATCCGCCAAAGCGCGAGTTCAGAGGCGCATGGGTGGCAACTGTGGCTAATATTGACTGGCCTTCAAAGCCGGGGTTGAGTACCCAGGTTCAGAAAGACGAGCTGATTCGGATCCTCGATGACCATCAGAAGACAGGAATCAACGCTATCATGTTTCAAATCCGGCCCGCTGCCGATGCTTTTTATGGAGAGAGCAGGGAATTGTGGAGCAGATATTTAAACGGCATTCAGGGGAAAGCGCCCGCACCATATTACGATCCACTCGAGTTCGCTGTTGCTGAGGCCCACAAAAGAGGGATGGAACTGCATGCCTGGTTTAATCCCTACAGGGCAACTCTTAATCTCATAGACTCGCATACCAGTCCCAAACATATTACCAGGCAAAAGCCAGGATGGTTCTTTACCTACGGGGGTAAGAAACTTTTTAACCCGGGGCTGCCTGAAGTAAGAAATTATATTGTGCAGGTTGTTATGGATGTTGTTAGAAATTACGACATTGATGGGGTACATTTTGACGATTATTTTTATCCATATCCTGAATCAAATCAGACTATTCGCGACAGTGAAGCCTTTTATAAATATGGCGCAAAGTTTAAGAATATTGAAGATTGGCGCAGAAATAATGTTGATACCTTGATACATGTGCTCTCCGACAGCATACATTCGGCAAAAAAATACGTGAAATTCGGAATAAGTCCTTTTGGCATCTGGCGTAATCGCAGTCAGGATCCCGAGGGTTCCGAGAGCAATGGTTTTGATGGTTATAGCAAATTATATGCAAACGCCCGGAAATGGGTGCAGGAAGGCTGGTTGGATTATATCAATCCTCAGATATATTTTCCATTTGGATATGCTGTCGCGCCGTATGACAAGCTTGTAGACTGGTGGACCGATAATTCATTTGGCAAGCATGTTTATATCGGTCAGGGTGTTTACCGTTCAATGGAAAACCGGCAGGGTTGGAGTGACCGAAGACAAATTCCCAATCAGATCCGCTATCTTAGAGCTAATCCGAAGGCACAGGGTAGTGTGTTTTTCAGCTCTAAATCCGTGACCAATAATATGGCGGGCATAAAGGATTCCTTGCGTAATGATTTTTACCGCTATCCGGCGCTTCAGCCACAGATGCAATGGCTTGATGTTATTGGCCCCAATCCTCCATACGAACTGAATGCTAAACCCGGCGCCCGGGGTGTCGCTTTAAGCTGGAAAGAAGGTACAGTATCACAGGATGGTGAAAAAGCTTACGGCTATGTGATTTACAGGTTCATTAAGGGAAGTACAATCAACATTGACAACCCGGCAAACATTATTAAAATCAGCTTCAATGCTAAGCAAACTTCATTTGCAGATATGAGTGTGAGTGCAAACAATACATACGTGTATGTAGTAACTACCCTCGATCGTCTAAAAAACGAGAGCGCGGTTTCTAATGTAGCAGAGGCTAGAGTGCTGCAGTAAGTTCAGTTCCGGCTTTAATTTTTCTGATACCTTTAGCATTGAGCATTTGGCCTATTCGATTTACCATATAGATAGAAGCTTCAATCTCTTCTTTTCTGATTGCAACGCTTTCAACATTGAAACCAAATGGTATCGATCGTTCTGTGCAATAATCAGCAAGCTCTGATGCAATATTAAGACAAATATTCACAGACTTTTCAAGAATGTTTTGAGAGTTCTTAAGATCTTCTTTTAGCTCCTCCGGGACATTAATGCCGAGCCATTCCATAAAATGCAGGGTTTTCGCCGATCCGCAAGCTGTTAGGGTAAAGATTATGGTAGGAACGGTCTTGTTTTCGTTTTTGCAGGTACAGCTAAGATCCTCAATGATCTGCTTTGCGTAAGCGATATTGAAAACACATTGCGAAATGAAATAAGATACTCCACAACTTACTTTGTCGAGAATGCGTTTATCCTCATCTTTTAATAATGCGTGCCTTTCGGGTATCGTTACTGCTCCAATTACAGAGGTGTCGCCATTTTTGCTCCAGATCTTATAGGCTTCCGGCAAGGAAGTTTTAACAGGGTAATCGGGTGCAGGTACTCCCACAAATACAGGATAGAAATTATTTTGATGAAGCTCCTCTAACCAGGCAGATAATTCTTCTTTAGAGAATTTTCCGGCCGGACGATAGATTATTTTGGGGATTTTAAGATCATGAAGGTATTCCGCTGCAAACATCAAAGGATCATGGGCATTTAGAAATGGAAAAGGCCTTTCTTCTGAAGTTCTCGCCGATTCATCCTGCACATCATACACAACCAGAGCGTCGAGATCAAGTTGAATTAGCCGGGCAATTGTTTTTTGGGCAATTTCTGCTATTTTTTCAGGACTGGTCTGGGATTTTGGAGGGGTGATACCGTAAAGTAATATACCGGATCCGCCGGACTTGATTTTGTTGAGAAACATGGGATAGGTTTTTGTTGTTAATTATTCTCCGGAAGCAATACCAGCCTGATAAAATTATTCCCGCTCAGATAAGTATTTGCAGCTGCTTTTAACGCAGCCGGTGTAAGCTCTTTTAATGAGCTTAAATAGGTTAATACCTGTTTAGGGTCTTCTTCATTTTGAAGCTGATTGCTTAAATAATTTAGCCAGAATCCATTGTCCTTTAACTGGGTTTCAGTAGTCCGGGTTTCCTCGGCTACAAATTTTTCGAGGTCAACTGTCAGGGCACCATTTTGCCTGATCTTGTTGATCTCATCCAGGGTAGAAGCGATCAATTTCTCGACATTCTCGGGAGCGCTGCCAAAGGTAATGGTCATGGTATACCGTCCCTGAGGAAGTTTGCTGTATGATGCACGGGCTCCGACACCATAAACACCTCCTTCATCTTCACGAAGGCGCTCGATAAGCTTAATCGATAAAACCTCCGCAAGAGCATCAAGCTGGTTGTTATTTTTTTCATTGTAAGTGTAATCCCCGCTGAATACCAGCCTTACGTTTGCTTTAGGCTCTTTGCCTTTGTATATCTTCTTGTCGATTTTTCCTGCAGGGATTTTAATGCCAAGATCACGTGCGCTTTCCCTGCGGTTTGTTGAAGGAAGTGATCCCAGGTATTGTTCAAGCATTGGCTTGATCTTTTGAGGTTCGAAATTACCGACAAAAGTAAACGTAAAATCGCTTGCATCAGCAAAACGGTCTTTATAGATCTCAAATGCTCTGTCAAGATTAATCTGATCGACTTTCTGCACAGAAGGACCAGTCCGGCGCACATTGTAATTGCCCAGTATCGCAGACACTGAATCAGCAAATACACTATTAGGATCGTTTTCACGGTTAGCAAGGCTTCCTTTGCTCTGGGCAATCAGTCCTTTAAAGATCTCGGCATCCTTCCGCGGTTGAGTGAAGTACAGATAAGTCAGCTGAAGCGCTGTTTCCAGATCCTTCGGTGCAGCGGAGCCCGAAATTCCTTCAAACCGCTCGCCGATATAAGGGCTAACAGACACATTCTTCCCGGTAAGCATTTTTGGCAGCTGTACAGAATTAAAATCTGCGATACCTCCGCTTCTTACAATGGTGGTTGCAGAACTGGCGGATTGATAATCAGCATCGCTGTAAAGCGAACTTCCGCCTGGGCTGAATGCGGTAAAGCTGATCTCGTCGTTTTTAAAGTCGGTAGGTTTCAGAATTACCCTTACTCCGTTACTCAAAACGTATTCTGTTATTCCGAGTTCGGCAATTTTATTTTCTGTAGTTACTTTTCCTCCCGGCAGTTTCGCGTCAAGCAGTGGCTTATCCGCTACCTGGTCAACAAAGGCAGTGACATTTTCCTGATTGACGTTGTTGATCCAGCTGTTAACTGTAGCTTCATTTGGAAGGGTGGCTTTATCTTTCTCCGGCGCCATGATAATCACGTCACGGTTTACGTCGGTAATGTATTTTTTAGACAGTTGATTTACATCCTGAAGGGTAATCCCCGGGGTAAACGTCTTGGCGAGGTTATATTCATAGGCAATTCCGGGGCTCGCTTCCTGTTCAAGGAAATTTCTAACATATTCATTAACAAGCTGTTCTGAAGAGGTTTTATCTTTCTCTTTCAGTGAGGTTTCCATATCATTTAAATAGGAAGCTTTGGCGCGGTCTAATTCTGTTTTTGTAAATCCAAATCTTTGAAGCCTTTCGGTTTCAGTTAAAACAGCTTTGAAGCCACGCTCAAGTTCGCCCGGTTTAGCTACCACAAATGCATTGTACACATCTAATCCGGCAAGAAAGCCGCCGATGTTTGCGCCTGCCTGTAAGAATGGCGGATCAGCTTGTTTGCTCAGTTCGCTAAAACGTGCAGCCACCATTTGGTTAAATAATGACCTTACAATACTATTCCTGTAGTCTGTTTTAGTAATTAATTTTGATTCCGGATGCTTTATCAGGATCTGTGCTACCGTTACCGGGAATTCATTGTCGGTAACCGCCATAAACTGATTCTTATTGATCAATGGAATGGTATAGTTTGTGCGTGGTCTGGGTTTAGCCGGATTTTTAAGATCAGAGAACCTGGCTTTGATCATATTTTCCATGGCATTTACGTCAATATCACCAACAACGATAAGCGCCTGCAAATTCGGCCGGTACCAGTCCTTGTAAAATTGCTGGATAGTGGCATAGCTGAAGTTTTTTAGTACATCCTCTGTACCGATTGGCAAACGGTTAGAATATCTTGAGTTGTTAAAGATCATTGGAAGATATTTGTCCTGCAAGCGTTGCTGAGCACCTTTTCCCAAGCGTTTTTCTTCCAGCACTACACCCCTTTCTTTGTCTATTTCTGCAGGGTCAAGCGTCGCATCCTGTGCCCAGTCGCGCATGATCTGCAATCCATTTTTTAAGACTTCAGGATCGTCTGATGGAATAGGAAGCTGATACACAGTTTCGTCGAAACTGGTATATGCATTCAGATCGGCGCCGAACCTTACTCCTGTTTTTTGGAGATAGTTCACCAGATCATTTTTAGGAAAGTTTTTAGTCCCGTTAAAGCCCATATGCTCCATAAAGTGTGCTAAGCCCTGCTGATCTTCATTTTCCAGAATAGACCCGACCTTATTGGCCAGATAGAGTTGCACACGGTTTTCGGGCTTCACATTCTTTCGAATGTAGTAAGTAAACCCGTTTGGTAGCTTTCCTGTTTTGACTGCCGGATCAAGAGGGATAATCCCAGACGTCTGGGGTTTTGAATTTTTGGCCGTGGTCTGAGCATTCAGGATGCCCGATAGCGACAGGACTATCGCTACTGCACTGATATAGATTTTGAAATTATTCTTCATAATGAGTATATCATCGGAGTAATATATAAAGTTAAACCTTAATGATTATTTTTTTGCTGTACATCCACCAGAGTATCACCAGCCAGATTAAAATGAATGTTACCGCGCCCGCCAGTGAAGCATTTACTGGTGAAAAGTAGGGTGTGAAAAATGTTTGATACATCCATTCTTTTGAACCAGATTTGGAGCCGTCAGGCATTTCCACCTGGATCATATTGAGAATCCGGGGGATGAGGCCAGATAAAAAGAATACAGTAATGGCATTAACGCCGTAAACTACAAATGGAGTAGTTCCCTTTTTAAAGCCCTGAACGTCGATCAGCCAGTATGACAAAGCCAATCCCAGGGTAGCCAAGCCTCCCGTATATAACACGAAGGAGCTGGTCCACAGTGCTTTGTTAATGGGAAAAAACAGATCCCAGATCAGACCAAAAATAACCGCCAGCAGCCCGATTGAGAACATCCATGAGATTTTCACAGCATCGGGTCTATCTTTTCTCTTCAGCCAGGAGCCAATCAGAACTCCAAATAAACCTGTGCCTATAGCAGGAAGAGTGCTTAGTATGCCTTCCGGATCCCATGTTCTTGCCGAACGCCACAGATGGGCTTCAGTAAGCAAAGTCCTGTCGAGCCATGCGCCGAGGTTTGTTTCCTTTTCAAGATTCGCATATCCTACACCGGGAACAGGGATAAAGGTCATTAGGAACCAGTAGCCGACTAACAGTCCAATGAAGATCCTCAGTTGAGTCTTTTCGGTGGTCTTAATAAAAATAACTGCGGAAATGAAAAACACAATGGCTATTCTTTGGAGCACTCCGGGTATACGCACAGTTTGAAAAGCTTCGACGGGCTCTGTAAACACGTGCGGAAAAAGGGCGAGAAATAATCCAAGGCCAAATAATATCAGGGCTCTTTTTAATGCTGTGATTATTAAAGTGGAATGTTTTATATGTTCCTTTTTTGACCCCAGGGCAAAACTAATTGAAACGCCCACGATGAAAAGAAAAAATGGAAAGATCAGATCTGTAGGGGTGCATCCATGCCATTCAGCATGTTTTAGCGGTTCATAAATATGGCCCCAGCTACCAGGGTTATTAACAAGAATCATTGCTGCGACTGTTAATCCTCTGAAAACATCAAGAGACAAAAGCCTTGGGGGTGAAGTTTGTAAAATAGCAGGTTGGGCCATCGGTTTGGGTTAAGTGATACTAAAGCTGCATATTTTTTAGGGAATTACAAAAAGCTTATCCCGGAACGCATTGCATTTATCGTCTCACAGCCATTTCAGCGCTTCGGCATCTTTATTATCCACACATAACTGCCTCAGTTGTTTCTTTAAATCCAGTGTAATGGATTGATACTTTTTCTGCCCATAGAGGTTATGCATTTCATTCGGGTCTGTTTGAAGGTCATAAAGCTCCCAGAAATTTTCGTGATCATAAAACCGAATAAGTTTATACCTCCCGGTGCGGATACCAAAATGTTTGAGGACACTGTGTTCGCCGGGGTATTCATAGAAATGATAATAGGCGGATTTCCTTATGCTAGCCTTAGAGTTTTTGAACAGCGGCATCATAGAACGGCCCTGTATTTCTTTTGGGATAGGTACCCCTGCAGCCTCCAGAAATGTTGGGGCAAAATCTACATTGGACACCATTTGGTTGGACACCGTTCCAGGCTTAATGACGCCGGGATACCGGACAATCAAAGGAGTACGCATTGACTCTTCATACATGAAACGCTTGTCGAACCAGCCATGTTCTCCCAGGTAGAAGCCCTGGTCGGATGTGTATACTACGATTGTAGTCTTCGTCAGGTTATTTTTATCAAGATAATCTAAGATTCTTCCAATATTGCGGTCTAATGACAACGTGGTGCTGTAATAATCCCGCATAAAACGCTGGAACTTCCATTCGGTTAAAGCCCTGCCTGTTAATTTCTGTTTCAGAAAATCTTCTTCGATCCGGTCGTAATAGGCGTTCCATGCCTGCCTCTGCACCGGGTTCATCCTGCCAAGGAAAGCTTTGGCAAGGTTATCAGGATCACTTTTCATTTTCAGATCATATCCCAGCTTCATGGTTTTTTCCACCGACATGTCCTGCATAGCAGCGGCCACCCTGTTCTCATATTTGTCGTAGAAATTTGATGGAAGGGGAAATTCCATATGGTCAAATTTGCCGAGATCCTGGATGTCTGGCATCCATGTGCGGTGAGGAGCTTTTTCTCCAACGACAATAAAGAAAGGTTTTGCCTGATCGCGGCTATCCAGCCAGTTTATAGCTAAATCTGTGGTAACATCTGTAGCATATCCCTCAATGCGGCTAGTATCGCCTTTCATACTGATGAAAGAAGGATTATAATACTGGCCCTGGCCAGGAAGGATATTCCAGTAGTCGAACCCCTGAGGGTAGGATAAAAGGTGCCATTTTCCTATCCAGGCAGTTTGAAAACCGGTTGCTTGCAGCCTCTTTGGAAAAATATCCTGTGAAACGTCAAACTTATCGTGGTTGTCTTTAAATCCATTAATGTGGCTGTATTTACCAGTTAACAAAATGGCGCGGCTGGGGCCGCAGATCGAATTCGCAACAAAGGCCTTATTGAAAACTGCACCTTGCTTTGCCAGCCGGTCCAGGTTGGGCGTTGCACCCACTTTCGAACCGTAGGCACCTATCGACTGTACAGCATGGTCATCTGTGAGGATAACGATTATATTGGGTCTGGTTTTCTGCTGTGCAGAGATATTGAATCCCAGCAATAGGGCTATTAAAAGACAAGTTATTCGTTTGCAGTTCATACCTCACATCAAGTCCTTAAAATTTCCAGCGCACAAATGCTTCCATGGCTTCGTATTCAGCAAGTCCTAACCTGTCGTATGATTTTGCCGTTTCGCGGGTCCGGTCTTCTGCGCGAACCCAGAATTCACGGGCATCGTCACCAGGAAAAACCGGCCGGTCTTTCTGGGATTGATGTTTAAAAATGGCAAACCGTTTACGTTCAACTTCCTGAGGCGAAAGTGGTACAGCCATTTGTATCTCATGTGTTTCAAATTCATGCCATGCGCCGCGGTACATCCATAGCCAGCAATCATTTAACCATGATTCCCCTTTTAACCGGTTAAGCGCCTGAATTATGATATCAAAACAAACTTTGTGTGTACCGTGCGGATCAGCAAAATCCCCTGCTGCAAAGATTTGGTGAGGCTTTACCTTTTGTAGAAGTTCCATAGTAATCTTAACATCTTCCTCCGAAACCGGATTCCGTTCGGTCTTCCCCCTGTCGTAGAAAGGAAGGGCCATAAAATGTATATGATCATCTGTAAGCCCGGCAAAACGGGCCCCGCTGATTGCCTCGCCCTTGCGGATGAGGCCTTTCAGGGTTTGGATTTCCTTTGTGTCGGTCTGGTTTGGCTGCTTAGCTTCAAGAAACTCCCGCATTGATAAATAGAGATCGTCTAATTTTTGCGTATCAATACTTATAGCTTTGCCGAAATCGCGTGCAAATTCCACAAAACGCAGTGCATCATCATCCCAAACAGCTGTGTTTCCCGAGGTTTGGTAGGCAACATGCACATCGTGACCCTGATCAACCAGGCGTATAAAGGTGCCTCCCATGGAGATCACATCATCATCCGGATGAGGCGAAAAAATGATCACACGTTTTTTATCAGGGTTGGCACGTTCCGGACGCTGGCTATCATCGGCATTAGGTTTGCCTCCCGGCCAGCCGGTAATGGTATGTTGTATCTTATTAAAGATTTCGATATTGATATTGTAGACAGGGCCTTTTTCGGTGGCCAGCTCCGCCATACCGTTGTTATTGTAATCTTCTTCAGTAAGTTTTAAAATCGGCTTGTCGAGATGGTTAGCAAGCCAGATCACTGCCTTTTTTATGAGCGGACCATCCCACACACAATCTTTAACAAGCCACGGTGTGTTAAACCGAGTGAGATCTGATGCGGCATCCCGGTCGAGAACAAATTCTACGTGTTCGGAGAGCTGAAGGTAAGTAGCCGGAACATCTGATGATATTTCGCCCTCCACGGCCTTTTTAATAATAGCAGCTTTCTTGGTATTCCAGGCCATCAGGATGATTTCCCGGGCTTTGAAAATAGTACCGATACCCATGGTAATGGCTTTCGTAGGAACGTTCTCCTTTCCTCCGAAGTCCCGGGATGCATCCCGTCGGGTAAGATCATCCAGGGTTACAAGACGTGTACCTGAGTTAGGGGCCGATCCGGGTTCGTTAAATCCGATGTGACCGGTACGGCCTATTCCCAGGATCTGCAGGTCGAGACCGCCCAGATCCGTTATTTTTTTCTCATAATCAAGACAAAAGGCAGGTATTTTCTCGATATGTAATGTGCCGTCGGGGATATGGACATTCGCCAAGTCGATATCGATATGATCAAATAAATTTTCCTTCATGAAAGTGACATAACTCTGTGGCGAGGTCGGCTTCATGGGGAAATATTCGTCCAGGTTAAAGGTAATGACGTTCTTAAAACTTACTTTTTCTTCTTTATGGATGCGCACCAGTTCCCTGTAAACTCCTATCGGAGTTACTCCGGTGGCGAGGCCTAGTATCGCTTTTTCGCCATTATGGTTCTTTTTTTGAATAAGATCGGTTATCCGGCGGGCAACTTTCCGGGAAGCAATGTCATTATCAGGATAAACGGTAACAGGCAGCTTTTCGAAACGGGTTTCTTCCAGTAAATTTAATCGGGCCATGAGGGGGTCTGATTTCTAGGTGAGAAGCAAATATAAAAAAATTAAGCTTTTGAAGTCCGGAATCTCTATTATTTGAAACATTCTTTACGGTAATTCATATTCGCGTTCTCAAATATTCAGGAGTTTCTCAGGCTATTTGGGGTGCACAAAACAAGCCGTTACTTTAATCGGCGATTTAACCGGGGAACCAGGATTCAGAAGACTTTTAAATAACGGAAGTACGTTCCCCGTACAAAGCCAACTTAGCATCAGCAGGAGCCAGGTCTGTTATCAGGTAATCGATCGTATTAAGAGAGCAAACCTTCATTTTCTTTACAGAATTTAGTTTCTCGCCTATACACATAATAGCAATTCTCGCCGATGCCCTGATCATCGCTTTTTTTACCTGTAGTACTTCCCACTCAGAGTCGGTTATTCCCTCGTTCAGATCTATTCCGTTGGTGCCAAGAAAACAAAGATCGACTCCAATCTCTGATAGGTCACTGATAGTCTTGGCACCCATATTAACCTGTGCGTTTTTATTCAGTGTGCCGCCTATAAGGATCACAGTTAAAAGGTTTTTCTCTGAAAGCTCCAGTGCGACCACCGGGCTGATTGTAAAAAATGTAGCCTCGAGGTCGTCAGGCAACATCCTGGCCATTTCGAGCATTGTTGTACCTCCACCTGTTAGTACAGTCATTCCTTCTGAAATTAAGCCTATTGCTTTTCGTGCAATCTCCTTCTTTGCATCCTGAGCATAGACATCTTTTCGTTCATAAGGAAAATGAAAAGATTTTGATAGGGCTCCCCCGTGAACTTTTAAAATTTTGCCTTCATCAGAGAGTTCATTCAAATCTCGCCTGACAGTATCTTCTGAAACCTGCAGCTGCAGAGCAAGGTCAGACGACAAGATCTTGTTATGCAAATTGATCTGGCGAATTATAAAGGCATGCCGTTCTTTTTTTAACATGCCTGT
>JAZKHM010000133.1:0-1409 GCA_040385405.1 Bacteroidota bacterium
TGTCTTATTACTAAAATGACTTTACACAATAGGTATTAACTATAGAGTAAATTAATTTTAGATTATGAATAATCAAAAACAAGGAGTTCCCAGCAAATATCCTCCCGATCTTAAGATTGCGATAGCCAGGGAATATCTTTCCTCCGATCTGGGTTATGGTGCATTAGGGATTAAGTATGGCTATCCCACAACAACTGTCATCCATTTTGTAAAATGGTATAGAGATCATTATCCTGATGGTCTTATAGCGGTTGCACCATCTTCTGCTGTTGCTGATACTAAAGAAGATAAAGCAATATCCAAACAATTAGCAGAAGCCAATTTAAAAATAGCAGCCTTGGAGATGCTGATTCAAAACGCCAGTAAGGAGTTGGGAGTGGACCTTGTAAAAAAGCATGGTACCAAACGGTCAGCCAAATGAAGCAGCATTATCCTCATACAGGATTACAGCGGCTTTGCAGGCTGTTTGGTAAAACCAGGCAAGCGTATTATGATCAGAACTGGCGGATGAGTACAGATACAATGCAGGAAGTGGTCGTGTTAAACATGGTCCATCAGACAAGGAAGCAACTGCCGCAAACCGGCATGCTTAAGCTTTATCATATGCTTAAAGAAGATCTGTTACGCCATGAGATCACTATTGGCAGAGATAGTTTTTGCAGGTTATTAAAGCAAAATAATTTACAACTTAAAAGACGCAGGATGTACGCCAGGACTACCGATTCGCATCACCGGTTCCATCGATGGCCTGATCTGATCGCAGGCAAAGTTCCTAAAGCTGCAGGCGAAGTGTGGGTAAGTGATATTACATACCTGCGTACAAAAACTGGTTTTGTTTACCTGTCTCTGGTCACAGATGCATGCTCCAAAAAGATCGTAGGTCATCATCTAAGCCAGCACCTGAAGGCACACAGTTGCGTCATTGCATTAAACAAAGCGATCGGCACTGAGCTGTATGATCATCATAAGATAATCCACCACTCTGATAGAGGAATACAATACTGCTGTGATGAATATGTAGGCAGGCTTCAAAGCAACCACATACGCATCTCAATGACACAAAGTGGAAGTCCTTATGAAAATGCAGTTGCAGAAAGAGTGAACGGAATTTTAAAAAATGAATTGGGTTTGAATAAGATCTTCGATAGCTACAGTACAGCAGTTGAACCTGTACATAATGCCATCAACTCTTACAATCATTTGAGGCTTCACATGAGTTGCGGATATCTTACACCTGACCAGGCTCATCAAAAAAAGACTGGACTTGTAAAAAAATGGAAATAAAACTGTAAAGCTTTTTTAGTAGTATTGTAAACAACTGTAAAGTAAAGCCGGTATTAATCTTAAAAACTGTAAAGCCTAATCAGTACATACCGGTTTAAAGTGTAAAGCTATTTCAGTACAAGACA
>JAZKHM010000134.1:0-37419 GCA_040385405.1 Bacteroidota bacterium
TCCCTCTCTCTCCGCAATAGTAATTAATAGTAGCCCTTTACCTTGTTTAAAGGGCTATTTTATTTCAATAGGAAGCAAATTTTCAGACATTTTCATACCGGAATTCCGTAGAGGAGTGCCTTGCAACTATTATATAGAAGGCCTTTGGGTAATATAGAACGGAACCTCATGATGTTCCAAACTGTTTGATAAGACAGTTTCTGCTGCTATGGTACCCATCA
Organism: Bacteroidota bacterium; assembly: GCA_040385405.1. Classification (GTDB taxonomy): domain Bacteria; phylum Bacteroidota; class Bacteroidia; order Sphingobacteriales; family Sphingobacteriaceae; genus Daejeonella. Next base: position 222 of record JAZKHM010000134.1, read on the forward strand.
ATTTGAAATCAGTTGAAATCGTTGTAATTCCATTAAGAAGTAGTTTCTTGAGTGGCGTTTCATTATAGGAAATCAGACCTATATCTTTTCCCAACTTCAGATCGAGTGATATGATCTTTTCCAAAAGATAAACGAGATCCTCCTCCATCACATTAATAAAGAGCTGTCCTTTTTCAATAGGCTCGTTTTCAATATCATTAACCATAACGTAATTAAATGCATACTGCTGGCAGAACAACTTCAATCCTTTAAGTATCTCTTTGGGATAGTAACTCTTTTTTGGAAAAACAATTTTTATCGTGTGATATTTGGATAATTTACCTCTTATTTCGTTTAAAGCACCATAAATATCTTTTTCAAAGTTCTCATAAATGGCAGCATATTGGCCATCTACTCCAGCCACCTGCTTGTCCAGAAGCACGAGCTTTTCTTTAGGTATTGTATTGATAATTTCGGCGGCATTTTCTCCACCTTCTACAAAATGCGGGATTATAACATAATGAGAATAACCCTGTATCTTGTTTTGCAAAAGTTTTTTGAAGATGGCAAAGTCATTATTATAAATATAAAAATCTATAAAGGCGTGTTCGCCAAGCGCCGCAACAAAGGCATCGTAAATTATTTTTTTGTGTGCCGACAACTTATTAAACAATAGACAAACCCGAATATTCTTTTTAAAATCAGTGTTTAAGATATAATAACCTTTTCCTGGAACCGAGTTAATAACCCCAACTCTTTTAAGATATTTATACCCCTTTTCTGCTGTATCACGGGAAATCTCCAGAATACAACTCAATTCATTTATAGATGGAAGAAGAGCGCCTTTTTTTAATTTTCCAGTTTCTATCGCATTAATTATAGAGTCACCCAATTGAAGGTACTTTGGGGTAGCAGAATAAGCTTCAATCTGAATAAAGTCACTGAAAATTTCCTTTTTCATCTTTAGTGGGTTCAAAGGCGATTAATTTTATTGACAGAATAGTACTTAAGATCGATGATATCATTGGCCAGAGCCTTCGTATTCCAATGCTTATGAATTGCCAGGGCGGCCCCTAATGCAGAAGCCTGTGCCATAGTTGCTGCATATACCTCCATATCCTTAAACTTCGCTGCAAGAAGATTCATATAGATTACATTTTTGCTAAAGCCGCCATCTACAAAGATTTTTTTAGTAACTGTACCAGAAATAATCTGCTGAGTAGATGTATATTGCAAATGGATGAGATCTGCAATCAATTGATGATAAGCTATCGCAGCATTTTCAAAATCAGCCAGCTCCCGCTGCTGGAACGCAGACACTTTGGGAAGGGGGTCTGGATTTAAAGAAGGATATTTCTGGTGACCTTCAGCTTCCAGTTTAGCTATAATTTCAGAATCAAACTCTAAGGTTTTAAATAGAATGCTATTTACCTTAAAATAGTCAGCTATTCTTTTTACCTGCTGATCATGTTCGAAGCCTGCGAATATCCGCGATGCCTTTACTGATTTACCTCTATAGCTCAGATGGGTAAGGCAATTATTTCTTAATTGTTGCGGTGTTAAGGGAGAGTCAGTAAAAGGATTGAGACTGATACACCATGTACCTGTTGAGATAAGAACAAACGGCTCGCTGAAATTGACCATGTATGGGATCAAGGCCGCAGAACTATCATGAAGGCCACCTCCTATTTGGTAAGTTTTTCCTATAGAGGAGATTGAAGAAACTTCTTCAGAAGAATGTATTGGCGCTAATTTGATTTGCAGATTTTCATCGTAAACCCAGGAATGATAGTCCTGTTTTTTAAAATCCCACAACCAGGTATGACAGCCAATGCTTGTCAGGTCAGAATAACAAATTCCGGACATAAGAAAGCTCATGTACTCCGGCAGGTGAAGGGCGTATTTAAGCTTTTCAAAGATTTCCGGTTTCTCATACTTCAGACGATATAACTGCAATCCTGAATTTAAGCTTCCTAATGCCGGGGAAGCCGTCTCCAGCATAATCTGTTCCTGGGTTCCGTAAGCCGAATAGAACTGCATTTCCAAAGACTCCGGATAAGGTTTCAGATAGCTATACAATGGAGTGAGAGGTTTATATTCCTTGTCGACGTATACCAGGCTTGCACCATAAGCCGAAACGTTAATTGCCTTTACAATGTACTTCTCAATTTTTAGTACATCATTCAGCGATTCAAGTACAAAGAGACGAAGGCTGTCCAGATTTTCACAGGCTTCCCCGTCCTCATCTGTAATTTCCCGAAAAGTAGCCGATTTCTCATAAACGATGTGATAATGCTCATCAAAAAGAAATAGCTTTTTATTCGTTTTTCCGATATCAAAAATGGCAATTACTGGTACTTTCATGAGCTAGCTGTCCGGGATGTTCAAGGTCCTTGTGAACCTATCTGACAAAGGCCACAGCTAGACCGCCGTCAACGTTAAGCACATTGCCGGTTGATTTTTTTAATAATCCCCCTACAAAAGCAAAACATGCATTGGCAATATCATCGGGAAGAATGGATTCGTTTAAGAGGGTTCGCTTCGCATAGAATTCAGGAAGTTCCCCTACTGTTATTCCGTATGCTCTGGCTCTGCCTTCTGCCCAGCCTCCGGCCCAAATATTACTGTCGGATATCACGGCATCCGGGTTAACCACATTAACCCGGATCTTATCGGCGCCCAACTCTGCTGCATTCAGTCTGCTTAAATGTAACTGCGCTGCTTTTGCCGAGCCATATCCCGCATTATTAGGTCCTGAAACAAGGGCATTTTTGCTTACAATGTTGATCAAATCACCACCGAGCCCTTGTTTTCTCATTAACTTTACGCCAGCCTGAGTAATTCTGAACTGGCCCTTTACTAATACATCATACAATAAATCCCAGTCCTTTTCAGTGTGATCTTCGATTGTTTTTGAGATCGAGAGGCCGGCGTTATTAATGATGATATCCACACCACCGAAAGACAGCGAGGCGGTTTCAAATGCATTGTCAATCTGTTTTATATTTGTTACATCCAATTCAGATGTTACATAGGCATCTTTCCCATACAAATTTTCAAACTCCTTTCCTGCATCCTCCAGCCTTTCTGTATTCATATCATTCAGAATAACTACGGCACCTTCTTCAGCAAACTTTTTAGCAATAGCCTTTCCAATTCCGCCTGCACTTCCTGTTATCAAAGCAATTTGTCCGGAGAGCGCTTTAGGCTTTGGCATACGCTGCAATTTTGCTTCTTCCAACAGCCAGTATTCAATATTAAATGCTTCCTGTCTGGGGAGGGAAGTATATTCAGAAATGGCCTCGGCCCCCTTCATGACATTAATAGCATTGGTGTAAAATTCTGCTGCAACACGGGCAGTTTGCTTGTCTTTGGAAAATGAGAACAATCCGACCCCCGGATAAAGAATAATGACTGGATTGGAATCACGAATACCGGGGCTATTATCATGCTTACAAGCCTCATAATAGTCAGTGTACATTTTGCGATAAGCTTCGAAAAGTGGTGCTAAGCTTGTTTTTATTGCCTCTGCATCTGATAAATCCTGATCTGGTTTAATATCGAGTACGAGCGGACTGATTTTAGTTCGCAAAAAATGATCCGGGCAACTGGTTCCCATAGGAGCCAAACGGTTAAGATCTTTAGAGTTGATGAATTCCAAAACACGGATATCATCTGTAAAATGCCCAATCATCTTCCGTTCGCTGGAACAGAACCCTCTTAAAATCGGTGCTAAAGCCGCGGCTTGCGTTTTACGTTGCAGGGGCTCTAAGCTCTTTAATTTCTCTCCGCCAAAAACAGGACCTTTTTTCCCGTAACTTTGTTCAAGATACTCAGCACATTTCTCGATAACCTCCAGTGTATTTAAGTAACTTTCATAGGATGTGTCACCCCAGGTGAATAAGCCGTGAGAACCAAGCATAATTCCCCTGATCGCAGGGTTTTCGTCGAGACACTTTTTTAATTCCAGCCCGAGTTCAAAACCCGGCCTTTTCCAATCTACCCATCCTATTTGCCCATTAAATAATTCTTTAGTGATTTTTTCTCCATCCTTCGACGCAGCTATTGCAATAGCAGCGTCAGGATGCAGATGATCGATATGCCGAAACGGTAAAAATCCATGTAAAGCAGTATCTATTGAAGGGGCCTTAGATGCCAGATCATAAATGCAGTGGTTAAATAATTCGACCATTTCATCTTCATTTTCCACGCCCCTGTAGATATTCTTAAGATTAAGCAAGCGGTCCATATACAGAGCCGCCAACCCGTTTTTCTTAAGTGTACCTATATCCCCGCCAGATCCTTTAATCCACATAACATCCTTTTGTTCATTACTTAATGGATCCTTGGCTAAAACTTTACAGGACGTATTGCCCCCTCCATAATTTGTCAAACGAAGATCTGCTCCGAGGAGATTTGAGCGATAAATTAGTAATGCAACTTCATCAGTTCCTAGTTTAGCGGCTTCGGTTTCGCTCCATAAATAGCTTACGTGCTTGAATTGAGTTTTATTTGCAGACATTTGTTTGATTATTAATTGATTGAATTTCCATAGCCCATATCTATTATGGACAGAATTATAAACAAGATACCTCTAAGGGATGCGAAACCTCCGATAAATGATAGATGAAACCAAAAAATTACTTTCATAAATTCTTTGTTAAAAATAATCATGGAACTATTTCCCCTGGTGACGGCACAAAAATATCTAATAAAAATTTTCTCCCTGTCATGTACTGTTCTGATCTAAAATACACCGATTTCTGATCTTCGCCGGTACAGTTGACCATAAATTAATTATTCAAGCCTGACCTGCAGTATCACATCCCGTGCTTTTCACACATTTGCCTGATAAATTTATAGCCATTTTCTGCAATATCCCAGGGCTTAGAATATTCCCGCCACACGTTGATAGCATTAGCAAAATCAGGGTCATTCCGCGAAAAGGCTTCAATGGTAAGCCAGCCCTTATATTTGTTTTTTGCCAATGCCGAAAACGTTTCGTCCCATTGTACATGCCCGTCGCCGGGTGTCCCCCTGTCGTTTTCACTGATATGTACATGGGCAAGGACCGGGGCTATGGAGTCAATGGCTTGCGAATTTTTTTTCTCTTCGATATTAGCATGATGAGTATCATACATGGCCCGTACATTTGGGTGAGCAATTTTGTCCACCAGTGAACCTAACTGCTGCATGGTATTGCATAAGTAGCATTCGAAACGATTAAGTGCTTCGATAGCTAAAACAATATCTGCCTGGGCTGCATACTCACCTGCTGCATGTAATATCTCTGCGCTCCAGTCGTATTCCTGATCATGGGGCGGATGCTGTGCAAAGATGGCATGGGCTGAATGAAAAGGTCCGCAAAGTATTTTAGCATGCATATCATGTGCACAATCAATAGCCCATTTAATGCGCTCAAGCCCCCGGGCCCTATCTTCCTTATTTGGACTAATAATGTTCTCTTCCTTGCCCAATACAAAAACACAGGTTGTTTCCATCCCCAGTTTCTGCACATGATCCCCAAAGCGCTGATAAGGTGCTTTATCAGATCCACCTAAAAAACATTCAATGCCGTCATAACCAATTTTTTTTAATCTATCGGCAACAGGCATTAATTCTTCAGAAATTGCCGCCGACCACACCAGCACATTGAATCCAATTTTATTCATTATTTGTTATTTGACTTTAGGACGTCGCAATTAAATAAACTTAGACAGAAACGCTTATTTACTTGTAATCCCCCTGTATGGAATATTTACACTGAATTTTCCTGCCCATTTTCTGGGAACCGGTTTCCCGGAAGCCCAATGGATTGCATTGATCACCAGGCGCTGAAATGGTTCGAGGTCGAAATCTTCAGGATGGCCTAAAGTTGTAGTGAAAACCTTCGCACCAAAAGAGTTTATTCCCGTCCAGGCTACCGGATTATCTAGAGCTTTCGCGTTATTCGGATTAACTGCGTGCCCCATTAATAACCATTCAGAGCCTTTAGAAGGAAAATCAGGCAATACTTTATACAACCATGACCTGGCATGAAAATTCTTAGCAACACCCGTAAGTATGGCGTTTTTGGCAGCTTCGGGGATAACTGACACATCGGTGGAAGATTCGTGTCCATAATGTGTATGACCCGCTTTACCGCCCCAGCCCGGAGGAGCATTCAAAGCAAATTCTCCAAATGCATTCCACCTTTCTAATTCGTGGCCCTTAGGATAGTTAAAAGCATGGGTAGTCGTACGAAAGCCTATCAGTGGCTTGCCCGAGCGTAAATAATCATCAATATGCTTAATTTGGCTGGCAGGAAGGCGGCGCCATCGCAAATAGAATACCACCAGGTCAGCTTCTTTCAGAACTTCCAGTCCCGGAATATTTTCCTCGGCATTTTGGTCCGGGGACGCTTTCAGTACCTTTGTACGAAAGCCATAATTTTTTTCTAACTCTTCTGCTACGACCATCAGCGTACTTTCACCGCCATATTCATGATCACCGGTTACGAATACGATTAACTGTTTTGCGTTAGATCCGGTTTTAATCTGAGCGCAGGAGTTGAATGCAAATTGCACAAACGTACTCAGCAAAATTAAACACCTCATTGTTTTAAAATTGATCATAGATTATAATTGATTTATGCTGTATCATTTTTCCATTGGGTGCTGTCTGAGCAATTCGTCAGGGGAATAAAACCCGGTTTTATCCTTTGTAGCGGCTCGAACAGCTTTCACCTTATCTGGAGTGATTGCACTTGCTTTGTTTCCAAATGAATTCCTGACATAGGTAAGAACGGCTGCTATTTCTTCATCTTTAAGCATGTTGCCAAATGGCGTCATGGGAACTTGTCCGGGATACCTGGTACCGAGCACTTCCATCGGACCGTAAAGTCCATTCAATACTACTTTGATCAGGCGGTCCTCATTCCCCAATACCCAGTTTGTACCAGCAAGCGGCGGAAACCCTGAGGCGGGCAAGCCTTTGCCGTCAGCCTGGTGGCAGGTGATACAGGCTCCTTCGCGGGCATAAAGAGCCTTTCCTGAAATCAGCTGCTCACGTTCAGCCCCTTTAAGTTCGGTGAGAACTGCTACTTCGGCTTTCGCTTTAACAGGATAGCCGTTAAGATGTGCCACCGCTGTTTGATGGGCATGCACCATCCATTCGTCCAGAGGCTTTTTACCAGCTTCTAAAACAATGGGAAGTCCTTTTGACTTTCCAAGCCAGGAAGCTGCTACAATTGCTTCGAGTCGAACGCGACTATTTTCGTCACGAGCTGCCTGCATCATGAGATTTACCTGATCGGCAACCTGATGTCCTGTGTAGCGGAGTACCCGCACAGCAGCGGCCCTTGCATGATAATCTTTTGCACGAAGCAGCTGACGAAGCAGATTTTGATCCACTTTATTAAGCCCCCAGCTTACCCATAGTGCTTCAAGCAAGTGATGCTCATAACGTGCATCCTTCTTATCTAGTTTAGCAGTCCAGGTCTTAATATGAGCGAGTACCTCAGACGCTTCTCGCCCCCTTAATTCCCTGCGCGTACGGTAACGCGTACGGAATTCGGGAAGCTTAAGATTATCTAAAAGTTCGCTAACTGAAGCGCCAGAAACCTTTGCCGGTTTAACTAATGGCCGCGAGGGGTAAGTAATTCGATAAATCCGTCCGTGCGAATGATCGCGAAGAGGATCCCGGGCGTTATGCTGCATATGGCCAATAAGAATATTGTGCCAGTCAGCGAGATAAAGAGATCCATCCGGCGCAAATTCCATATCTACCGGGCGGAAGTTTTTATCGTCAGATTGTACCAGGTCCTGACGGTGATTACTTTTATAGCCCGTGCCATCATCCGCCATGGCATGCTGTTTCATACCTAAAAATCCGATGGTATTGTTAATAAGCATATCTCCCTGCACATTGTCCGGAAAATGACGGCTGGAAACGAATTCCAGTCCGGAGGTGGGACGTACTTTATGTTTTTCTTCGATCAGGTTCAGCGATTTATGGGTAGCAACGCCGTACCTAGGCTTGACCGAACCCGGCATCATCCAGCGAACATCTGGACCAGAAGTTTCAGCAAAGAAATTCTGACCCCAATCGTCAAATGCAATTCCCCAGGGATTAGGGATGGATAACTGTGCAGTACGTTCGAGCTGTTTCCGGGCGGGATTATACCTGTAAAATCCACCATTGGTAGCTCTCACGGGCCCATAAGATGTTTCCACATTTGTATGCAGAAAAACCCCTTCGCCCATGTAAATCGCACCTGATGGATCAGTAGTATAAGCATGGTGTGCATGATGGGTATCATGATCATCAAAACCGCTTAACAGGATTTCCTTTGTGTCGGCTTTATCATCGCCGTTCGTGTCAGTATAGAGCATAAAGTTGGTGCCCTGGGAAATGTAAACTCCTTCAGGTGCGAATTCAAAGCCAACCGGTATGTGCAATCCCTGGGCAAAAATAGTTTGCTTATCAGCTTTTCCATCCGCGTTAGTATCTTCGAGAATAATAATTTTATCATCGGGTTTACTATCACCCGGCTTATAGTGCGGGTAACTGGGCATCGTAGCAACCCACAGGCGGCCTTTGTTGTCAAATGATATCTGCGTAGGCTTAGCTAAATCAGGAAATTCGCTTTCAGAAGCGAAAAGCTCGATCTTGTATCCTGGTGCAAGGTTAAATTGCTTTAGGGCATCCTCTCCATACAGGTAGGACAGACTGCCGTTTTTATCACTTGGCTTATAATTGGTTTCTACCGGAGGAAGTTTTGTTGTTTTTAGATCAGCAGCACCCAAATCCATTTTTTCTCCCTTAAGTGCCCGCCAGATTGCCTCATCCCTAAGAGCTGTCATTTCCCGGATTTTCACTAGTTCTGCCGGGTAATTTTCAGGTCCGAATGGGTTATAACGCCGCCCATAAACATGAACTCCGTTGGGTATTTTAATATCATTGTGCCACATCCAGTTTTTCTCCATGACTGCTGCGTGAACCAATTCCCGGTGAGTCTCCGCTTTTGCTTTACTTTTGCCGAATATCCCATCGGCCAGCAACGTAGCAAAACGGGCATATCCTGTATCATTTAATTGAGAGCCATCGATGGTTAACGGTTTATCAGACGTTGAAAACCAGGCTTTTGAGGGCGTAAAAGCATTCAGGAAATGTACTTTGTTTTTAGCAGCTATTTCCCTCATTGCTTCAGTATACAATGCCAGATTTTGATTTTCTATTTTACCGTCAGGAAGATCAAATTTCCGGGAAAGATCTTCAAAGGCTATTGGTGATACAATAGCCAGTTGGGGAGAAGTAGACCCATTGTATTTCTGTCTTAAAGTATGTTTAATAAAAGCATCCAGCTCTGCTTTATAATTTTCAAGTCCCTCAGGTCCCTCAAAGGATTCATTGTAGCCGAAGAAAGCGATGATAATATCGGCCTTATGCCGGGTAATCCACTCGTCCGGCATTTCATAATGACCCTGACTATCTGAATTCTTTGCTAGCTCTGTCTGGAATTTTTCAGCACCAGGGAATGCCCAGGGCGATGGGCGGCCTGAATGCGGCCGGAAGCCGGGTGTGTTCCCTCCGTCGCACATATTTCTGATATAGAGCAGGCTATCAGGATACCGAAGCTGCATCTCAGTCTCAAAATGACCAAAATTCATCATCCTGGACCCAAGATTATTTCCAATCAAAATAATGCGGCTACCTTTTTTAATTTTTAATGCCGTAGGGTCTGACTGCACAAACTGAAACGCACTTAAGGCAATTGCTACCACCACAAAGGCTTTGAGCATTGCTCTGATGTTCTGTTTTTTACTTAATTTCATAAAGGTTGCCCGGGTATATAAAAGTATATGATAAACATTAGCATTTTAAAATTGGAATCAGAACAATAGCTTTGAATAGCAACAAAAAAATCGTGTCGGAACTACAATTTTAAAGTTATTTTCTTACCGGTTTTGACCGCTGAATATATCGCATCAATAATTTTCAGGTCTTTCAAACCTTCTTCACCGTCAACCGGAACTATAGGCTGTTTCCCTTCGAGGATAATACCAGCCATTTCATCCATTTGTATTGTTTGGTGTGTTACATGCGCCTGATTTAATTCACCCTTGTTGGTGCGCCCACGAATAGGCCCATAACCGGTAGAAGGCTGCATTTCTGCGAATCCTTTCTCTGCAGATAAGAAAAATCGATCCAGGTAATTCATATTATAAGTTGATAAACAGGAAGCCACTGCTCCGCCAGGAAATCCCATCTGAAATTGTATGGTTTCATCCACACCTTCCTTGAACTTTTCCGGATTAGTTTTGGTTTCCTGGGCAGTAACCCAGACAGGCTCTTCGCCAACCATATATCTTGCACCGTTAACTGCATAAATACCGATGTCCATCATTGATCCCCCACCGGCCAGCTGCTTGTTTAAACGCCATTGATTCGGATCGCCAATTCTGAAGCCGCAAAGGCCCTGGAAAAACATAATTTTACCTAACTCACCTTCTTTTCTCATTCTGATGATCTCCAGCGTCTTTGGCTCAAAGTGCATTCTGTAACCAACAAGTAATTTCACATTGGCTTTTTTGCAGGCTGCGATCATTTCTGATCCTTCTTTAGCATTCAGAGCCATCGGTTTTTCGCAAATAACGTGTTTACCAGTTTTTGCCACTCGTATCACCTGGTCGTGATGCAACGCGTTCGGAGTGATCACGTATACCGCATCTATATCCGGGTTATCTTTAATCTGGTCGAAATTTCCATAGTTATAGCAATTCGCTGCCGGGACTCCATATTTCTGCTGCCATGCTGTTATTTTAGATGGTGTACCACTTATAAGACCGGTTATCCTGGCTCGTTTACAGCTTTTCATTGCTTCAGCCACCCGGGTGGCGTAGCTTCCCAAGCCCATAATTGCAACTCTGAGTACTGGTCCATCATCAAATGGTCTGTAAACATCTTTACTTTCAGCCAATGCATCCCATGGAAGATATAAGGCAAATGCCGAACCTGTAAGCTTCTGTAAAAAATTACGGCGTGAATTCATAAGTGCATTGTGATATAGTTTACTTTTTCGGTGATCTCTTCTGACACTCTTTTCTCCGACTTTAACTCCTTTTCTTTAATGTAGCAAGGTATTCGATGAGGTCTGCCAGTTCTTGTTTGGATAAGCTGTTATGCATCCCTTCTGGCATCATCGACTCTGGCAACTTTCTAATACTTTTAACCCCACTGGATTTAATGTTTTGGATAATGCCGCCTGGATATTTTATCTCAATATCATCCTTTGTTCTGCTTGCGATAATACCTGTAAAGGTCGATCCATCATTCATATCAATCTGCCATGTTTCATAGCCAAAATTAATGCCTGCCGAAGGGCGCACAATTGCATCGAGCAATCCTTCTCTAGGAAGTTTTGAGCCGATTTCACCCAGTTTTGGCCCAAAATCAAAGCCTTCTCCATTGACCTGATGACAAACGAAACAAGATTTCTTAAATACTGCTGCACCATTTTTGTCATTGGCAGTGATCGCTAATAATTGACTTAAGGTGGGAATATTTGTTTTGTCTTGAACTCTTAGTGAACCCGGTAAAAATGTCAATGCTTCCTCATAAACCGCTTTGCGTCTGGATTCCTTTAAACCTTCCACAATAAAGGGTATAAACGCGGTCTGGATTTTGGAATTACGAAGCAATTCTAAAGCCCTGTCTTCACCACTCCGGCTTTTTCCAAGCATTGCAGCGGCTTTTTCGCGTACAATCCCACTTCTGGAATCATCGGATATTACACGTACCAAAATATCTAATGCATCCTTATTACCCAATCTTCCCATTACTGTTAACGCAGCATTTATCTTTTCTCCATTGCTATTCATCAGTGCATCCTGAAAAAGCTGCGCTTGCTTAAATTCGAAGACTAAGCGGGCTGCATCAAGCCCTATTGGCTCGCTGGGTTTAGCAATTGCAAGAGCCAGCAGTTTAGGGGATTCACTAGCTAACTGGTGGTGCCTTACCATATCTATATATTCTGCTTTACCTGAAAGCGCAAGCAAAACAACGCTAATTGCTTTACCCCCCACCACAGATTGACGAACTTCTTTCGGATCCAGGTGCTGTAATGCCAATCTGTTTAGTTCAATATCGTTGATTGAGTTCTCTTCTATAATATTCAGTAAAATCTTTGATTTCTCTGAACCGGTATTAAAGTCAAATGCACGGAAATACCTTAGTCTGGATTTTATATCTTCACCTGGGTCAGACGCCAATTTCGCAAGAAATGGAAGTGCTTTATCTGTACGAGCCCGCCAAACAATATCTCTACCTCCAGCACTGAGTACCGGGTTTTTTACCATGTTTAAATATTCTGAAAAAAAACTCTCCCATTGTCTGTCTGCGCCAATACCCAGGGCCTCTAAATACCAGCGGTCTTTCCCATCATGCTGAACAGCGAGTGCCGCCCAAAGCTTCGCGGCTTCGGGCGTTTGAATATGTCTGAGTGCAATAGCGCATTCCCTGCGTACTTGCGGGTCTTTATCCTTAACTAACTTTCTCACTATACCTGTTACGCCGGCGTTTATCTGGCGAGCAGCCCTTATCCCGGTCATCCTTAGGTCCGGATTTTCATTTTTGATAGCTTCATCGATGTATTTCTCACCTTTTGGCAATTTGGACAATACCCATAAAGCTCTCGCACGCATACGCGGATTGGGCGACTTCCGCCAAAGCTTCTCCAGTGCAGGAACAGCCTTTGCACCCATTTCATGGAGCGCGATCCACGCATGTCTTCGAACTGCCAGATTTGGATTTTGAAGGGCTTTTATAGCACCGTTTGGCGTGGTATAATCTTGTGCTGGCACACGGTATTCTGAAACAGAAGGCGCAATGCGATAAATGCGGCCACGCTGCAGATCACCAACCCGGTGGCCACCCACACCAGGATCATACCAGTCGGCAACAATTAAAGAGCCATCAGGAGCAATACATACATCCGCAGGCCGAAACCATTGGTCGTTAGCGCCCTTTAATATGTTTACTATTTCAGCCGTATAACCGGCACCGGCTTTTTTTACCGGATATGAACGAACAACATTCGGTCCGGGGTCAGAGTGGATCATTTGATTTTGAAACTGCACAGGCAATAGAGAGCCTTCATAAATGACCATTCCGGTAGGAGAACCTGCTCCTGTCTGTAGAAGGTTAGGCACTACGCCAGGGTCATTCAGATGCCAGTGTCGAAAAGGGATGGAATCTTCAAGATTTGTACGTTTTGCCTGCCAGCCTGCACCCGTCATTTCATCTTTGTATCCATAATTGCCATATTCCATCACATAATTAATTCGCACTCCCCTATTCCCATCATCGTCATTATCGCTTTGCCATATTCCTCCGTAACTATCAACGGCCAGTTCATAGTTATTTCTAAAATTATTTCCAAGACACTCGACATTAGAGCCATCCGGGTCGCATCGAAATATCATGCCTTCTCGGTATTTTCCCGGACCAATTTCATCTCCATCCTGATCTAACACTACCTTATTATTTTTATCTCTAAGGGTTTTGCCTTCATTTCCGAAATTGAAATATAATTTACCATCGGGACCAAAAGTAAAAGCATGCATGCCATGATCATGTTGCTCGCCCCCTATTCCCTGAAATAATATCTCTTTCCGATCTGCTTTATCATCACCATTATCATCGTAAAATGCCCAAACATATGGGCTTTGTGAAACCAGTACCCTATTTCCTAAAACCGAGATTCCCAAGGGAGCGTTCACTTCCGGACCCTGATAGAAAACTTTGCTGGTTTCCAACCGACCGTCTCCATCTTTATCCTCCAATATCAAGATCCTGTCGCCTTCCGGCCTTGGTTTATTACCGTTAATCTGGAAACGATAATTATAGGCTTCGGTGACCCACACCCTTCCATGTTCATCAACGTCAATATTTGTAGGGTTAATCAAAGAAGGCTCCGTTGCCATGGTTTGCACCTTCAAGCCCTGCACAACCATTAGACCTTTAAGTGCATTTTCAGCCAATCGTTTCTCGGTTTCAGTAATAATCGTATCAATTCTAAACTTGCTGTTTTGTAATTGTTTGCTGGATGCGGATGTACAGGCCTTTAGAAATAATACCACCGGTACCAGAAGTAAAACAATCTTTACTGCTATTAAACATCTCTTTGAAAAGCGATTCATTTTCTTCTGGATATATGTAGTTTTAAAATGGACTTATGGGAATCCATGATTCTGTTGAATATGGCTTATTGTTTAATCATAATGTTACGATACTCGACCTTCATTGGGGGCCCAACATGTACCTGCACACCCAAAAGTCCCTTTAATTTACCATTAACTCTGTCATTATCAGTGACGTCACTCATCAAAACCCCGTTGATAAAATGCTGCAAACGATTTCCCTTAACAACCAATCGGCATTCGTTCCAATCTTCACTTTTAATGTGAGTTTTTAATGAATCTGAGTGACCTAATGATCCTGTAACGGTTGTTTCAGTCCAGGCGTTATTTTTTATTTTCGATTGCAGCAGTGCTGAAGCATCAGTTCCATCCTGCGCTTTTATCGTTACTATTTGTCCCCGATATGCGAGCGTTGTTCTCCCTCGTTCCTCATAATTCTGACCAGTATATCTATTGGCCCCATCAATATCTGCCTGGTATCCTTTTAAAGCATAAGGGATATCCTTTAGCTCCTCACTGCGGTAATTTATTCCGCTATTTCCGGCTTTTGTAATTCTAAAATCTAAGGTCAGTTCAAAATCTCCGGGCGTACCTCCCTGCCAGATGATGAAGGAATTACGTTTCAGAACTGTTGACGGAGTAATTTCGCCAACTAAATTACCATTCTCTACCCTCCAGTAAGCTGGATCACCTTCCCACCCATTGAGTGTTTTGCCATCAAATATTTTTACAAAACCGGGTTTGGTTTGGTTGTTAAGGCCGTTAGTTTTACAGCTTATAAGGCTTAAGAGAACGAAAAGGCTGCAAATTGAAAAAAGTCCCACTGGCATTTTATCTTTTTTGATCATAATTAATTTTTATGGGAAAGGAATATGTTAATAATTAAATTACTTTTATTACCGTTAAGCGATAAGCTCTGCATCCTGATCAGGCCATATGCGTATTGGTTACTTCCCAATTAACTTCTGTATCTTTCCAGCTTTTTGAAGCCGCAGAGTCAAGTACGGCCTGGCATACCTTCTGAGTTTCAAGGGCATCTTTAAAAGTGGGTGAACATGGATTACCAGTTTCCAGGCTTTTTAAGAAATCTGCTACCTGATGAACAAAAGAATGCTCATAGCCAATAGAAGTTCCCGGGATCCACCATCTTTTCATATACGGTTGGTCGCTGTCTGTAACGAGTATAGATCTCCAGCCTCTTACAATTGAATCATCCGAATGGTCGAAATATTCCATATGATTCATATCGTGCAGATCCCATCGGATTGAAGCGTGTTCTCCGTTAATTTCAAAAGTATATAAAGCTTTGTGTCCGCGCGCATACCTGGTGGATTCGAAAACACCCAGCGAACCGTTATCAAAGTGGCAATGAAATATACAGGCATCATCAATTCCAACTTTTTGCACCTTACCAGTTAATTGGTGCATCCGTTCTTTAATAAACGTTTCGGTAACTGCTGAAACATCTTTGATGCCGCCATTCATCCACATAGCCATATCAATACAATGCGCCAGGAGATCCCCGGTCACTCCTGAACCCGCGGAGTCTACGTCAAGACGCCACAATGCTTCACCGCCCTGCGGCAAGTCGGCATTGATAGTCCAGTCCTGCAGAAAGTTAGAACGATAATGAAAAATTCTTCCCAGCTTCCCGGAATCAATAATTTGCTTGGCCAAGGTTACTGCCGGAATGCGACGGTAATTATACCACACGGTGTTTGGCACGCCTGCCTTATCAATAGCGTCGACCATAGATTTCGCTTCCGCTAAAGTTCGGGCAAGCGGTTTTTCACACAAAATCATTTTACCTGCCGCTGCGGCTGCTATGGCAATTTCCGCATGAGTATCATTAGGTGTGCAAATATCAACTGCATCGATATCATCGCGGGAAATCACCGCTTTCCAATCGGTTTCTACCGACTCATAGCCCCACTGATCGGCAAAAGCCTGAACTTTATCTCTGCTGCGCGAACAAACAGCCTTTAATACCGGGCGATACTCCAGTTCTGGAAAAAAATCACCTATGCGTTTATAACCGTTAGAGTGCGTTCTACCCATCAGACCACATCCGATCAATCCAATTCGTAATTCTTTTTTATTGTTCATCTTTTATCTTAAAAATCTTGATTAAATCAATTAAACCGATTCATGCCAGCCGTGCATCTGCCGAACCCGGATCATTGTAGCCAGAATATCATTCCAGGTTTGGCCTTTCATCATAACTTCATTTGGGAACATACACCCGTCCCAGCAAATGTGTTTGAAAGCTTTTGTAAGGGCTCCCTGCTCATCTCGAAGCCAGTAACCTGCATCCTTTGCTATATCCAGTTTTCCATTAGGATCTGTTGCCTGACAATGTCTTCCGGTTTTATCATGTGATCCTGTACCGTGGACCGTTCCATCATTCTGTGCCACATGAAAATCAATTGTCCAGGGACGTAATGCGGCGGTTAACTTTTCCAGACCGGCGGTAAGTGCCTCACGGTCATTCCATTCAAAATCGGCAGGAAGGATCCTGCTTTCGGGAGCATTATATCCCAGCAAATACAAAAAGGTATGAGCCATATCTGCCTGGAAGCCCATATTCGGCCGGTCAACTGCTTCCAGTGTATCCAGCATTGCCTTCCAGCTGTGCATACCACCCCAGCAGATTTCTCCTTCTGCGGCTAATTTTTCTCCGTAATCAGCGGCCACATCGCAAGCTTCACGGAAGGTTTGTGCAATAAGTTTTGTATTCCCCTTTGGATCTGGACTCCAGCTCCCGGGATCACATGCTGAATCGATACGAATAATGCCATTAGGCCGGACCCCAAGTTCACGCAAACTGCTGGAAATATGGCAGGACTTGCGAACCTGGCTGACAAATTTCGCCCGCTCTTCTTTAGTTCCCATTGCAGAACCCCCTCCTGTAGGTGGCCAAACGGGTGCTACAACACTCCCAATCTCAAGATTAAACGCTGAAACCTTATCTGCCAGTCGTTTAATATCATCATCCGTACTGTCAATGTCGAAATGAGGAGCAAACAGGAAAATGTCTATACCGTCGAATTTGACACCGTCCACCTCGGCAGCCGCGGTCATTTCAAGCATTTTGTCAAAAGAAATAGGTGGTTCTGAATCTGGTCCCTTGCCTACCATACCGGGCCAGGTTGCATTATGCAGTTTTGGATAATTATTCTCAGTCATAGATCGAAAAAATTAGTCAGTATATTAAAATTACAATAATTACAATACAAGATCGGGATTTCCAGGCCCAAAGTGTTTGAGCATTACTATCGGATCGGATGAAGAATGGTTAACTATTTTAACCCCAGACAAGGCAGTATTCTCGCTGACAAAAAACTCATCGTTTGTTAATTGGCCGTAACGAATCAGCGCCGGCGTTTCAATATCCCAAACACCCATTTTGCCATGCCCCTGCATCATGATCAGACCATATGCGGCGCTGTCTTTAATGGTTACAGTTGCGCCCGGGAAAATGGTGAGTTCTTTCGCGCTAAACGCATCTGATTTATAACAAACCCAATTTTCAACATATCCCTGCGCTTGCATTTCTTCCAAAGGTCTTACAGGCAAAGGTCTCATAAAACGGGTTTCAAGTATATTGGGATTAACGTTTAAATCCCAGTCAATAACCTCCATCAACTGGTCAAAATCACCTTTTCTATCTTCAGGAGTTCCATTCCATAGTAATTCTTCGGGAATGATAGCTTCATTTACCAATGACTGGTACATCGCAAAAACATCGGATGCTTTTTGTGGCTCGTAAGTACACATGCTTCCGGGTGCATGGAGCATTCCCGGCGGTACATCCCAGCCTGTACCCGGCTCCAGTCGAAAAGCCTGAGAATAATTGGTTAGCTTGTTATCGCCTTTGGTAAAGTTTACAAGACACTCCCGAATCTGTTCTCTTGTTGTACCGGGTGCGATACCAAAAAACGTATAAGGAAAGTCTCCTCCATGATTATTTAATTGAGGTGGAAAATAATAGGCTTCAGGTTTACCTTTCTGACCAATTTTGGCAGCCTGCTCATCATTGTGATGAATGTGATGAGGAAGAGGTCCCATGTTGTCGAAAAATTTAGAGTACATCGGCCAGCTGCCATGTTCATCCCACAGCCGATCCCCGATGATTTCGCCTTTTAGCTCATCAATGACATCTTTTAAGAAAATTTGTTGTTCTTTTTTCCCATCAGTGAAAACTACGGCGCTTAATCCTTCATTTTTACCCGTTAGAGGTCCGTTTTGTGCCGGAGTGGTTGACGAGAGCCATCGTTCATCAATACCACCGCGTTGGCCGCCAAGTACGTAGTAATCATCAGGGTGTAACTTGATCCTTCGTCCTGGTACACAAAATGAACGGGGTACCCAGGTTGGCGCTAATCTCAGGATTCCTTTTCCTTGTTCTAATGCTTTTTTTGCTAAACTCATATGTTATGTAGACTTTGTTTTAAATTTGACCGACTTTGTTATTACTAAATAACTCTATTTCTAATTCATATTTTCTAGTTTCTCCCGGAGCCAACAAGATTAACTCATTCTGTTGTCTTGCACGACTCTGCCCTATGGGTGGATTTGTCCCCGGTTCCAGTCCGACTACATATTCACCTTTTCCGAAATGCTGCCAATTGGTTAACCATGGCAGCTGCTTTTTTTTAAATTTTAAGTTGACACTCAAGCCAACTTTGGCATTATCAAGTCCACAATTGCAAAATCCAAACTCATCAGTTTCAATATCAATAAAAGCAGCTTCTTCTCCGGCACCTTGATGATCATTCAGGGGATCAGGGCAAACATGAAAATCATTCCCTTCTTTGAATATTTTATCTGGATTACCATCGCGCGGCTTCCATTTTCCATCCCACAATATTTTGGTTCCGTCATCAATTAAGGGCCAGCCAAAATTGCAATGGTATAAGAGCATGTGTGGCGCATCCGTGTTTCCTTTATTCACCACTTCATCCTGAATTCGAATTATTGATTTTCCAAGGATTGCAGAAATGGTACGTCTCAATTCCATTCTGGTGCCGAGTGCTTGCGATTCCCTCATTATTCCGGTAATACTCATTTCCATATTTCCTGATAAAGGATCCGGTTGTATAACAGAGACTATTTCAGCAGGAATATTGCTAATGTTTCCATGAACTCCACGCTCACCAAATTCATCCTTTTCAGGGCCGCCAACATGGCTAAGCCCGCAAGTAACCAGCAAACCGCCACCAAAAGTTCTAAGCCATCCTATCCCCTTGTCAGACAATTGTGGTACTGAGCTAATTCCCGAATGACTCAGCCAGGCAAGGCTATGCTCATTGTAAAATGCATCGGCAATATCCATTGCCCGGTCAATTACCACTTTGAAGCGAAGCCCCGTTCCAGTATTAATCCATGCGATACGGGTTCCGCGACCTGCACCATTATCAATAACAGAGGTTTCAATCCCGCCCAATTGGGCGGGATTTGATATTTTGTTATGCCAGGCCTTAGGTGTCAAATTATGATCTCCTATTTATTGGTGACGGGTTGCTTACTTTTTGGCTTGTAGACCGGATGATCTTTATTCGATCCCGAAGTCAGGTAAGCCATCAAGTCTTTTAATTCTTCTTTATTTAGTCTGTTTAACATCCCCGGATACATGGATGACACATCAGAAATTCTGGTTCTTACCACATTTTGTTTGAGTATTTCACGTAGTGTCTGCGGGGCAAAAGGATTTTGAGAAATATAATATTTTTCAGAGTCTTCATTTTTAAGCCTTCCAATCACCGAACTGCCATCTTTTAAGTAGAATGCAGTATAAGCGTATTGATCAGATATTACTTTATTGGGCTCAAGAATGGACTCCAGGATATCCCTGACTGAAAAACGGGTTCCCAATTGCGTTAATGCCGGACCAACAGCACCGCCCTCACCCTGCATGCTATGGCAGGAAATACATTGAGTTGCGGAAAACAGCATTTTGCCCTGATCAAAGTTTCTATCCGTTGAGTCTTTTTGAACAACTTCAAGTGCCTCATCTAATTTCCAGGTTTTCCCCGGACCCTTAGGGCTGCCCACGCTAGCAAGTTTCATTCCATTAGTGGTTAGCAATTCATTTCCCGAAATCTTATTATAATGATCGAACTGACCATGCGGCAAATTAGCTAAAGCCATTTTACGTGCTTTATCAATAAAACCGACAAAACTATTACCTCCCTTGTATCCAAACGCGTTGTAGTACCATTTGAAATATTTTTCTCTTCTCTCTGTTGTCCAGCCATTTTTTGCTTCACTTAACGCTGTGACATAATAAATTTGCTGGGCAGGTGGTGTTTTAGCTAACATATTTGCAATGTCAAGTCCGTATTGAGGGTTACGCAGAATTAAATCCGAAGACTGCATGAAAGATTTTTGATCATCCACATCCTGAACGGCCCCGTCAAGTAAGGCCAGTGTTTTTTGGACTACCAATTCGTCATCCAGAGCAACCAAAACTTTGCTGAATGAACGATTCAGTTCATTGCTTTTGGCAGGATAGAATTGATTCAGGTAAGTGCTTAATTTTACTTTTTCAGCATCATAGGGTTTACCCATTCTGGAAATGATCAATTCATAGGCTCTCAAAACATCTATTTGCTGTGATTCAGGTAGTGCATTGAAGTTAATACCCATTAATGCATTGATCATCCTGATTTGTAAACCTCTGTTTCCAGTTCTGGCCATAGCAATCATGGCTTGAGTTAGTATCTGTGGATCTTTTTCTTTAAATGCTCTTTCCTGCCATTGGCTAATGGGCTGATGTTCCATTACAATACGGGCAGCATAACGGATAAAGCGATCTTCATTCCCCATGTTTCGCCAGGCCAGGCCAATAGCTTTTGAATTTGGGGCACCATGAAATGATTCCAACCGTTGTCTTAATTTACGGGCTTCCAGTATCTCACGTGAAGTACTCGTTACTAATGGATCATTTGGCAAGTTATTTTCGTCATAATAAACACGGTAGAGGTCTGAATCGAGTCTGCGTCCTCCCGTTAAAAAATACATAGCTCCATCTGGTCCGACAATACCATCAGTTAAGGGTAATGGCGCACCGGAAATAAATTCTTCCGCGGTTGCTTTGTACGAAGACCCGCTTGGAATTAATTGAACGGCATAGATGATTCCAAAGCTCCAGTCGAAGGCAAATAAGCCTCTGCGATATTTTTCAGGAAATCGTGCATTAATTCCGCTGAAAAGACTTGTAGGTGAGCCCTGTCCGATGTTTAATATTGGGGGCAGGTTATCCGGATAAGCCGGCGACCATTTACTGTTGCCTGTGCGCCATCCAAATTCGCTGCCGCTGGTTGAATGGCTTATACGTGTAGGACGATACCATGGCATACCAAAATCCCACTCCATGTCTGCATCATAAACAAACATATCTCCAACTTCATTAAATGCAAGGTCAAATGCGTTTCTGTATCCCGCACTGATCAATTCCCAGTTTGTTCCTTCAGGATTTATTTTGACAACAAATCCACCCGGAGCATAACGATCATTTGCATGTCCGTTCGGATCTTTTATTAACGGAAATAAGTTGTCTTCTTTCCAGGTTTCAGGCAAACGATAGGCATCCATTTTGGGAACATCCACATGATTTCCAGCTATGAGGTAAATTGATTTTTTATCAGGAGAAATGACCATACTGTGTGGTCCATGTTCTCCACCCGGAGTAACCAGGTCTTTAAGCAAGGTAATCTCATCATACTGATCATCATTGTTAGTATCTTTAAGTCGGTAAAGACCACTACTCTTAGCCATTGAGGTATCACCTTTATGATTAACCATCACGTAAAGGCTATTGAAAGCGTACAATAAACCCTGAGCATAGCCCATTTTTATCTTCTCTTTGGTGGTATCACCCTCTATCTTTATCTCAAGCTTTTCGACAATAGTCTTCGATTTAACAGAATCCGTTCCAATTGGGGGGATAGTTAATCGATATAGATATCCGTATTGATCACAAGTGATCATCCTCCCTTTGTCGTCAAATGTCATCGCTACCCACGATCCGTTTTTATTCTCAGAAGGGCTGTAAAGATGTTCGGCCTTAAAGCCGGGTAGCAGCTTGAGTTTCTCAACTTTTGGGTCTAACTCTCTGGCTCTGTTTCTACTAGTTTCCTTAACGTTGCCGATAAAAGAAACTCCAATAATAAGAATGACAGAAAGTGTTGCTAATAATTTTACAGTTGTAATGCGATTTATGCTCATATAAATATTTAATTAAAGATTCTATTTTAAAAACGAATGTGATTTTTTTCCGTACCCTTGCTAGGCTTTAAACATTTTATTAATATACATATATTTCCAAAAGCAAATCAGGGCGCTTCATTAAAAAAAACACATAAGCCATCTTTACCTGCAACGATAATATCCTTCCTCCCTGTTTTATGTAGGTCAGCAATAGAGAGAAAAATTCCTGCGCCCTTTCCAACTCCAAATGGACCATAACTTATAATATTTTTAGTAAATGATTCACCATTCCATTTAAAATAATAGAGACCGGGTGAATCATTATCTCCCGGGTCTCTTCCATTGTGAGCGCGGTAACGCTTTCCGGTAATCAATTCCATCTGACCATCATTGTCTATGTCAGCCCATTCCATCGTGTGATACTGAGACTGGAAGGGATCAATGGCATGTTTGATAAATTTATTCAGCTTTCCATCCCTTTTTTGTTCGTACCAATCCAAACCATATGAATGACCCTGGCCAACTATTAAATCATTGAGCCCATCCTGATTAACGTCTGCTACAATAACAGGAACACTTCCATCACCCAAATTAAAATCAGGATGAAAATTCCAGGCTTTATGTTCCCGGTCATCAGGAGCCTCTAGCCAACCAGCTGATACTACAAAGTCTCCTCTTCCATCGCCATTGATGTCTCCAAACCCCAGGCCATGCCCATGTTTTGCAGCCACCTGAGTTTTGGAGAACTGCCCCTGAGGTTTATTATTTTTGTCTCTTATTAATGTATAATAAGCCAGCGGCAAACCGGGTGTATTAGGTATAATTTCATCAAATCCGTTACCGTCAACGTCCCATGCGCGTGTAGTCTCTATATTACCCGTTATTGCAATTTCATGAGTTTGCCATTCTTTATCATTTCCTGGATTCTCACGCCAAAGCAGTGTCTTATTAAACCATCCGCCGGTTATAAAATCAGTTCTTCCATCTCCGTTCACATCAAGCGGTATAGTTGAAAAATCGTCAAAATACTCATTAACTCTTTTAACCTGGCCTATTAAATGACGCTTCAGAAAGGATGGTCCTTCATACCAATAACTTCCAGATACAATATCTAAAAAATCATCCCCATTTACATCAAAAACTCCGGCAGATTCCGCACTTTCAGCAGCAATCATCTGCTTTCTGAATTTTACCTCTGGAATAGTTTGAAAAGACACTGCGGGAAAAATGAATAGCCCGGCAAAAAATAAAAAAAGTCTTGCTGATTTTTTACTTAATAAAATGGCATTTCCCATCATCACAACTACTATTATTTTTTTGCACACTTAGTGCATATTTTCTAAAGGGCATAAGCCATCGAATTTACTTTAAGCGAAATCTAAAAACAAGCCGGATTATTCAAAAGAGCCGGCTTGCAAAAAAAGGGTTAAAAATGAGGATTTAAAGCCGCCTCGTCGGCAGGAAGCGGATAAAGCAATTCCAGTTGTGTAAAAGCATTTCCCGGAGGAACCGCCCCTTTAGGATAATAATAATCAAGAGGATTTGCCTTAATCCTGTTTCCATAAGCTGTTATAACGGCAATAGCGGTTCCTGATCTTACTAAATCGAACCAGCGTTTATTTTCAAAAGCGAGTTCTACTCTTCTCTCTCTAAAAAGAGCGTCTCGCATATCTGCCTGTGAAACAGCCATATAATTTGCTAAACCCGCCCGGGATCGAACCTGATTCATGTAAGTTGCAGCTTCCATACTTTTATTTTGTTCGTTTAACGATTCTGCCAACAACAATAAAACTTCCGAGTAACGATAAATAGGCCAGTTCATGCCATGATTTCCGTTTAATGCGTGAACCTTAGCGTATTTTTTGATGTAAGGGTACACTTTATTTTCTCTTAAACTTCCGCTTAAGGTAATGTATGCAATGGAGGCATTAAGTCTTTTATCTCCGGTTTCATATGCTGCAATGATATCTGGTGTCGGAATATTATTTCCTTCTCCGGTAAGTGGCTGAGGGTTTGAAGTTCCGGTAATGGTCTTTAGTTCATCAGGGGCCATTGGGCGAGGCATAAAGTTATATAGAAAACTTCCGGCATAACCGGCCGAACCTTCCTGAAACTGAACTTCAAAAACTGACTCCCTATTGTTTTTATTAGCAGTTGAAGTAGAAAAAGCATCTGCATAATCAGGCATCAAACCATATCCATCATTAGTAACTACCTCTTTCAAAAGTTTTTCGGCGTCCGGCCATTTCTTTAGCACGATATACACATTGGCCAGTAATGTTTTTGCTGCACCAGATGTGGCGCGCCCAGGTTCTTGTTTAGCTTTATTAAACAACAATTTGGTAGCCTGATCGGCATCTTTTACAATTTGGGCATATATTTGATCAACGGATGCTAATGGCAATGCCGCTTCCGAACGATTGGTAACGGGCGTTAGGTGCAGAGGAACTTTTCCGAAATATCTTACCAATTCAAAATAGGCATAGGCTCTGAGAAAATAGGCTTGCCCTTTTAAATTATTTTTCGATTCGGCATTAAAATCTACGCCATCAATTAGCGACAAAAGCTGATTAGTTCGGGCAATGATCTGATAATCCAGACGATACTGGTTGAGAACATGTGTATTAGTTGTTATACCCTGTGCAGTTGGAAGAGCGAAATCAGCTATATTTTCCTGCTGCTCCGTTGCGCCAAACAGTATATTACGGGCATAATATGTATTATCAGAGTGCATTTCCCCTAAAAGCCATGCCCGGTCGTTAACAATGCTTCTCAGCGGAACATAAGCCGCATTAACGGCCTGTTGAAAATCTGATTCGGTTTTAAAAAATGTTTCCGAACTCAAGGCAGTCTCAGGGACTATTTCCAAAAATTTATCTTTGCAGCTTGCCAATACAAAGCATAAAAGACAAGTGACTATGATTATTCTTTTCATGTTATTAAAATATAGTTATTAAAAACAATTTCGTTAATTATGAAATTCAAAAATTCAGGTTTGCCCCAAGACTGAAGGTACGGGGTACCGGATAATTTGAAAGATCTATCCCCTGACTCAAATTTCCTCCGTCCCCTTGGCCGTTTCCCTGGGCACTTGTTTCAGGATTTGGTCCACCCCAATATTTTGTAAATACGAAAGCCTGTTGTACAGACGTATAAACCCGGGCTGATTTAAAAAGCTTAGTTTTAATACCAACATCATAACCAAGAGTAATATTCTTAATGGTAAAAAATGAGGCATCTGCTATGAAGCGACTATTCATCCAGTCTCTTTCGATACCAGTGACGTTACCTCCACCTACCGTAGTGCCATAAAATCCTTTACCAGGATTAGCTTCCGATCTAAAACGGTATTGGGCTTCTCTAACCATATTAAAAACACCATCCAAATTTGCGGTGCTATATAGATGCCGAACAAGTAATTGATTGCCAAATGAACCAGAACCTGTAATGTTAAAATCAAATTTTCCAAATTGTAAGTTTGTTGACATTCCATAGGTGAACTTTGGAAAAGGATTCCCCATTATTACCCTGTCGTCTTTGTCCCCGCCATTTGTAATTATACCATCTCCGTTTTGATCTGTCAATTTTATACTACCAACTGTTGACCTGCCAGGTACTTGCGGAGAATTTTTAAGGTCTTCAGCATTTTTGTACATCCCCTGAGAGATGTGTCCATAGAATTGTCCAAAAGGTTTTCCTACTTGAGTGATATGGAAAGTACCATATACCCTGTCAATTCCATCAGCCAGGGCTATTACCTTATTCCGGTTAAATGAAATATTTGCATTGTTGGTCCATCTAAGTTTTCCGATGGTGTTTTGATTAGTAAGAGCAAATTCATGACCCCAAAACTTTATTTCTCCGATATTATCGTTGAAATTACCAAATCCGGATTCCTGCGCAATTTGTACGCTATAAAGTAGATTACTCGTGTTTTTTACATAATAGTCATAAGTAAACTGAAACTTATTGTTGAACAGACTTAGATCTAAGCCCAAATCCATTTGTTTGGTAGTTTCCCATCCTAAATTAGGGTTAGCCAAAGATGATATCACTGCACCTGCAGCCACATTGTTGCCGAAAACTGCATTTACTGTGTTATTAATTAATGCGTAATGGGTATAATTACCAATATTATTGTTTCCAATTGTTCCATAGCTAGCTCTTAATTTCGCAAATGATATGCTTGGCATATCTTTAAGAAAATTCTCATCAGAAACTATCCACCCAAGGCCAATGGAAGGGAAAGTACCCCATCGATTAGCTGATCCAAAACGGGAAGAACCATCACTGCGAACAGCAGCATTAAACAGGTATTTGCCTTTGTAATTATAGTTAAGTCTGGATATAAAAGAGGTTAGTGCCCATTCTGCAACCCCACTGAAAGTACCACCACGGTTTATGTTGATGGCTCCCTGGATTGTTGGAAGCCTGTCGTCTGAATAGGTATCAGCACTGATTTGCGTTGTTTCCTGACGAAATCTCTGGTTAGTAAAACCTCCCAATAACTCAAAATTATGATCGTTGAAACTCTTGGTATAGGTAGCTGTATTTTCGTTAAGCCATGAAAAGTTTTGACCATTCAATCGTTGTGATGATGCAGTTGTGGGAATCGGTGTGTTGATACTACTGGTGGCCGTAGAAGGATTGAAAAAGAAAAATTTACTGCTTAATAATTCCGCATTGAATGTAGACTTAAGCAAAAGTCCTTTTAACGGCTGATAATCAATAAATGCATTCGAAAGCAGGTTAGTGGTTTTTGTTTCATTAATCAACTCCTCTGCTGACCTTACCCAGTTTGCGTAAGCAAAGATATTACCCGTACTTGAGGGAAATCTATTAAATAAAGTCAGGTCCCCTTTGTCATCCCGAATGGGCATAATGGGCCATGTATGTAATGCATTAAAAAGAATACCGGTTCCTCTATCTCCATCTGATCTGGGGGTGTTGTCGAATACATAGGATGGGGCGATATTAAATCCTAAATTTACCTTATCAGAAATGGCGTAAGCGGAATTTAAACGAAGCGAATATCTTTTATACTCATTATTTAAAACCACACCCTTCTGATCAATAACACCTGCAATTACCGACGTATTAACTTTTTCTTTATTAGATGTAATGGTTAAATTATAGCTCTGCAGGGGTGCTTGTCTTAACAAAGCATCATACCAATCGTTATTTTTACCTTCATATTGAGAAGGGTTTTGAAAAATATCAGGTACAGGCTGCTTCGCATCTTCATATGATTCCTTTTTGAATTGTGCAAATTCCACTGCATTCATCATTTCAATTCTACCTTTTACAGGCACCCGTTGGATGCCGGTAAATGTGTTGAAATTGACATTGGTTTGCCCGGCACTTCCTTTTTTAGTCGTTATAAGCACTACGCCATTTGCAGCCCTGGAACCATATAAGGAAGTCGAAGCTGCATCCTTCAAAATAGAGATGTCCTCTATTTCATCGGGATTCATTGCGCTGATATTGCCCGTAATGGGGAATCCGTCAACAACATAAAGCGGATCGCTTCCTGCCGAAACAGATAACTGTCCGCGGATACGGATTGACATTCCCTGACCAGGCTTTCCTGTAGTCTGATTGATCTGTACACCAGCTAATGCTCCCTGCAATTTTTGCGCAATAGTGGTAACAGGCAGATCTTTTAAATCTTTATATTTAACCGTTTGAACTGAACCGGTTATCTCCCGTTTTAACTGATTACCATAGCCCACCACCACGACCTCACTTAATGAGGTGTTGGATCCTACTAACTGAATATCAATAGTTTTTCGATTACTCACCTGGATTTCGATCGTTTCATAGCCTACATAAGTAATAATCAGTGTTCCATTTTCAGGCGCATCCAGCGAATAATTACCATTAGCGTTTGTCGATACGCCAATATTGGTTCCTTTGACCTTTATTGAAACACCTATCAACGCTTCGCCGGATTTTTGGTCTGTAACCCTTCCCTCAATCGGGATATCGGCTTTTAGTTCCAAAGCAGTTTCAACCCGGAGGTAGTCTCGATTAACCTCCGGCAGATCACCGTTATTGCGAACTGCCGCGCGTAAATGCATAATGCCGAAGCTGATCATCATAACCATACTAAATGCGCTATACCTAATCATTCTCCGCCATTGCATTAAACACAGTTTTTGGGATGTGGTAAATTTCTTTTTCATGTATTCAGGGTTTAGTGGTTTAGAATATTCATTAAAAAATGCAGTTCCAGAACTGAAGCTAACCGATGTTTTCATCTAATTGCTTTTCATTATTTATCCTGCTGTTTTGAACTCAAAAACATATATAAGTAATAAATAAGTGACACAATTTAAATAGGAAAATTTATTTGTCCGTCCTGAACTGACCTGCTCTGAGAAATATTTATTTCAAAACAGATTTAATATAAGTATTTAATATACAGATACTTACATTAATAAATAGAGAGTACTAAACTTTAAAACAGAATACTAATTAGAGAAAAGGATCTGCTTCCTTTGAGACATCTGAAAATTTTGAGAGTTTTCGATGTGAAGGTGAAAATCTAAGGCACTTTCGAAACATTTCGATTTAACGAATCGATTTATAGGGCGATAATTCACTAGTTGATGCCAAGAAACTGTTGCATAATGAAATGAACAGCTGTAAGCATCAACAGTTTTTAAAGGATATAAGTAATCAAACAGTTTTTTATCCTTAATTCCTGATTAATTTGTATGAATAAACTCTATCTGATGCCCATTGTGCGACATAAATATTCTCATCCTGATCTACACAAACATCATGCGGATGGACAAATATTTTTTCTGTTTGTCGCAGGGGCTGCAGAATACCATCCACGTAGATGGGCTCATTGCCCCCGATATTACTGACCACCTTATTGTGTTTGTCCAAAATAGTGACAAACCCACTGCCTGGGGCATTTGAGTTGGGCGAACGAAATACAGCTGCGTATAAATAATCACCCTGAATAACCGGACGGCATACACAGGCACCGGGAAGTTTGATTATCTCAAGCAGTTCTCCCTTTTTATTAAATCTTTTGAAACAATTCCTTGTCCTGTCGGTGATAAGCAAGGTGCGTTTATTATTACGTGTATCGAAGCAAATGCCGTGTGCGTTATCCAGATGAGCATCACCTTCGCCACGGCCGCCAAAATATTTAATTAATTTTCCTTTCCTATCATAATGCAAAATGTACTGTGCACCATATCCATCGGCGATAAAAATATCTCCATTCTTATCTACAACAGTTTCGGTAGGTACAAATTCTTCTGGTTTAGAATATATGCCGGCATCCATAGGCGCACTAATGGTTAGAAGCACTTTACCATCCAAAGTTGTTTTATAGACCTGGTGTTTTGAAGTATCGGTGATATATAGAAATTCTGTTCCATTTTCATTGTGCAGAGATAAACCGTGTCCGCCGGGGAATGAATGACCCCAGTTATCCAGCACTTTTCCATCCTTATTGAAGATGAGAATATTGTTCTTTGTTTCATTAGTTAACAGAATAATTCTGCCACTACTGTCTTGAACCATCTCATGGCAGTCCTTTACAGGGAGTTGTGAAGTGTTTGTTTTAGCCCATGAAGTATCCAGCGTATAAGTCATATTATTATGACCGTATACTTTATTCTGAGGTTTGGCAAATAAATCTTTCATAATCAACAAGCCGCTGGCTGTTATCGCTGTCTGCCTGATAAAGTTCCTTCTTTCCATGCGTATTTATTTAATTGGTTAATCTTTTTATGTAAATAATTCAAGCTCTGCTTTACCCAAGCCATCCGGTGTAGTATAAAACGGTCTTTTTTCTACAACATAATTTGCATCTTCTTCAATCCCCAATGCATGATAAATCGTTTGGTGTATTTGATCTATTACGATAGGTTTTTCAATGGTTTTACAGGGACGTTCATCTGCTGTTTTACCATATACATATCCTTTTTTAATTCCTCCTCCAAACATTAATATTGAACAACCGTCGGTGAAGTGGCGATGCATCCCATAATTTTTGATATCATCAATAATATCGGGTTGATTAACCTGCTCCTTCACTTTAAGGTCCGGCCGACCTTCCACCATCATGTCCCTGCTGAATTCGCTGGCTAATATAATCAAGGTACGATCCAGATGTCCGGTACGTTCCAAATCTTTAATCAACTGGGAAACAGGACCATCT
This sequence comes from Bacteroidota bacterium, assembly GCA_040385405.1. Taxonomy (GTDB): domain Bacteria; phylum Bacteroidota; class Bacteroidia; order Sphingobacteriales; family Sphingobacteriaceae; genus Daejeonella. The sequence goes on from JAZKHM010000134.1 coordinate 30,777, forward strand.
ATCTGCTTCTTCATATCGATTAACCGGGTATGGCCATTATCGTGCGTATCCCAGCTTTTAAAGGGTTCGTATTCCGTGGTAACACTAATAAATCGGGCACCTTGTTCGGTTAGTCTGCGTGCCATCAGGCAACCTAAACCAAACTTTCCGGTGTTATAAATATCATAGCTCTGCCTGGGTTCTTTATTAAGATCAAAAGCCGCAGCTTCGGGAGATTTTAACAGCATGTAAGCCTGTTCCATAGATCTTCTCAAAGATTCCTTTTGATAGTCGCTCCCAAATTCACCAGCCGCACTTTTACTTATCAGATCATTATACAACTGATTTCTTTTTTCAAACCTCGTTGCAGACATGCCAACAGGTGGTTTAACACTTTCCAGACCAGAAGATGGATCCGGAATCAGGAATGGTCCGTATTCACTTCCTAAAAATCCAGCCGTATGAAAGGCTTTTAATTCTTCGCCCTCCCCTAAAGTAAATCTTTGTCCAATGTTAATAAAAGCAGGTATAACCGGGTTCACTGAACCAAGTTCTTTTGCGATCCATGAGCCGATATGGGGGGCAGAAACAGATTGTGGAGGTTTATAACAGGTATGCCAGTGGTATTGATGGCGAGAGTGTAATATATGCCCCATATCACCAGCCACGTAAGATCTGATCAGGGTTCCTCTGTCCATTACATTCCCGATTGACTGAAGACCATCCGAAAAGGAAACACCATCGAGTATAGTAGGTATAGATTTAAAAGTACTTAACACATCATTTGCCTTCATTCCTTTGCTGAAGGGAGTATATCTTTTGGGGTCAAAGGTATCAGTATGAGCCATTCCTCCTGCCATCCAGAGTAAGATGACGGTATCAGCACTGGAATTTGCTTTTCTGCGGTTGCATGAAGTTAAGAAACTTGTTATAGGAACACCTGCTGCAAGTGCTGCTATGGTAGCAGCACTGGTCCCTTTTAAAAATTCCCTTCTATTCCACGGAGTATTCATGAGCAATGACTAAATTTAGCTTTAATAAATGATTTGAAATTCAGGAAGAAGCATTATAGCCCAAAATAGATCCTGAATCGAATCTGTCTCCGGTTTATTCCCCAATAATTTTTTGGCGACTTCAAATTCCTTTGGTTGTGCTTCACGTCCTAATGCCCGTTTATAAATTTCTTTAATGATCACATCACTGTGTTTATACCTTTTCTTCCAGTCTTCTGCCCCTTTTTTAATCATTGAATTGAACCTCTCTCCGTTGGTTAGTTCCAGCGCTTGCAGCAGATTTGCCTGCGATTCCCTGCTGGTGGAAACTGTTTCTCTGTTCGGCCTGCCTAAAGCGGTGAGAAAAGTATTATTGACTACCAGGGAAGCACGAGCGAAAAGAGGACTTGATTGAACATATCCGGGTTGCATAACTGGTTTATATTTTACGAGCGAATCATGAAAAAGAGGACCAATGACTGATCCCGCGGCATCTGCAAACTGTTCCGCAGTCATTCTTTTCCTTAGCATTCCGGTAAATTTGTAATCCTGAGAGACAATTTTATTAGGATCCTTAAACCCTGCGGAAGGCAGCTGGTAGGTTTTGGAAGTGGTGATCAAATAAATTAGCTCCTTTATATCAGATTTGTTTTGCTGGAAATTGAAAGCCATCCAATCCAGCAGGTCCTGGCTCCAGGGTTCATTATCCATTATATCAACAGGTTCAATTAGACCCCTTCCCATAAGCTGCGCCCATATTCTGTTTACCAGGGTGCGATACAAACGGCCGTTCTCCGGTTTAATCATATTTTCTGCCAACTGTGCCCTTTTTACGGATACAGTGGCTTTATTATCAATAGTACCCAGTTCTTTCCATAACATCCTGGCATCGGTGAACTTACCAGTGGGTTTATCACATCGATTTATTTCAAGAGTACTATCGGCAAAAATGTTAGCAAAAGCATATGCGTCATCCAGCTTCCAATCGCTGATAAAACTATTATGGCAGGAAGCACATTTTAAATTTAGACCTAAAAACACCTGTGATACATTCTGAGCAGCCTGCATTTCAGTTCTTTGGCTTGCATTGACTACTCCCCGCCATTTAATACCTTCAACAAAGCCTTTTGATCCCTCGGCAGGACTTACCAATTCTTTAACAAACTGCTGGTATGGTTTATTTGATTTTATTGATTTATACAGCCAGTCGGTTATATCGTAGCGACCCTTAGTGATATAGCCGGTTCCTGTATAATCGTTCCTTAATGCATCATTCCAGAATGTGAGCCAGTGCATGGCATAATCGTCTTCCCGGTTTAATAATTGTCTAACCCATAAAGACCGTTTGTCCGGTCTGCTATCTTTAGTGAAAGCATCGATTTCCTGCGGACTTGGTAACAACCCGATAATGTCAAGAAATATTCGTCTCAAATATGTTCCGTCATCAACCAGGTTAGGCCAGGATGTTTTATTCTTTATGAAATACTGGTTCGTCCACCGGTCGACAGGGTTGGTCATATTACCCGAAGCAGGAGGCAGCTTCGGGTTTCGCGGCGGCAATGCGGCAACCTTGAAAACATTTTCCTTATCTGGTCCATCGGGCCATGGAGCACCTTTCTGAATCCAAAAATTTATCACTGCTATATCATTTTCTGAGAGCATTTTGCCTTTGGAAGGCATGCGGTCTTTATGACTGGAAGGCAGTGTAATTCGCCGAAATAATTCACTTTCACGTGCATTTCCAGGGACAATGACAGGGCCATTTTCGCCTCCCTTAAAGACCATATTCTTCCTGTCCAGCCGCAACTCACCTTTAACCTTTTCAGCGCCATGACATTTATAGCAATTATGTGCAAATATCGCTCTCACCTGCACATTGAGTTCGGCCTCCTGCTTAATAGTTAATTTGCTGGTATCATTCTTAAAGGATGCCAATTCAAAATTAACAGATCCGGCCGGTGTATAGTCGTCGGTCCAGGGAAGCGTACTTGACAGGTAATCATTACCATGTGCCAGCGATGCTCCAAAATGCCCGGCCAGCGATACGCCGAGCGCGCTAAAAAACAAAATAATGCGGTAGGATTTTACCAGACTCAGGCGATTTTTTCTCAGTATCCTGTTCAGTAAGAACCAGGAAACCAAGCCCAGGCAGGTTGTGCCAATGCCTAACCATTGATGTATGCTTAAATCATCCTCATAATTGCCGTCCCTGGACAATAGGAAACCAAATGCGACAGAAATTATCGCCGAGATCACGCCAGCAGCTACAAGCAGGTTAATACCGGGACGGAGTGGAGAATCGAATTTTTTAAGGGTGAAAAGCTCCAGTATGGCAGCAAATAAAAGTAATCCTACAGGAAAATGAACCACTAATGGATGAAGTCTTCCGAAAAATCGCCAAAGCCAGAAAGTTTCGAAAACTGAGGAAGCGGTTGAAGGCCCATCGAATGAAATATAAATCATTCGTAGAAACCAAATCGCCAAAATGATAATAATGACAATGGTTATCTTTTTCCCGGAGATTATATTTTTAGTATTTCCCATTGAAAGGAGCAAAGGCACCTAAAGATATTCACGTTCAGCAGCAATCATCTGCTTCCTCAATTTCTGCCGAGCTACGCTCTACCAAAAATGCAGTTGTAATTTGATATTAGTGTGCAACTGCAATCACATCTTTCTTTGTCTTTTTTTGCCAAAAGAAAAATATGGTGAATAAAACAACTAATATCAATGGAAAGGCAACCATTTTTGTCAAGGTATCCTGACCGGAAGCAAGATCCAGTTCCAATCCTGTCAATCCCGCCGCTACACCTTCTGCCCTGTCTTTATCAATCCAGCTACCTATTATAGGTTGAAAAATGGCGGTAGAGAACATCCCTATTCCACCAATAATAGACATTCCCAAAGCACCGCTGAGAGGAACGCGCTGGGCTACTGCTCCAACCATGGTTGGCCAGAAATAGCATACTCCAATTGCAAAGAAAATGGCTGCCACGTAAACATAAGCACCTGTAGCTATACTAAATAAGAAGATACCCAGGGTTGCAAAAACAGCAGAAGCCAACAGAACGCCGGTCTGGCCGAATTTCCCGACTACTGGTCCGGCAAAAAATCTGCCCACCGCCATCAAACCTGTTACCAAAGCCAAAATCAACATCGGATGAGCTCCGCTGCTACTCATGATAAGACCTACCCACTGCTGTGGACCAAACTCAGTGATTGCAGTCAAAGCCATACACAAGAACAAGAAAATAAATATAGGTGTTGACATGGCTTTGAAATTTTCAGCAAGAGATGTGCCTTCTGCATTTTGCGGTTTGGGAAAAGTTTTTCCGTAAAACAAAACTGCATAAATGATGGTAGGGACCATAATTATCCACATCTGGGATTGCCATCCCATCCCAAAGTCGGTCATGAATTTAGAGATCAGGCTGCCAAGAACGATTCCTCCGGGGAACCACATGTGGAATCTGTTGAGCATTTTGTTCATTTCTACACCGGAGTATGAGTCCGCGATCATCGGGTTACAGGCCGCTTCTGTACAGCCATTGCCAAAACCAATAAATAAGGTGGAGATGAGTAAGAGTGGGTAAATATAGTCGCCTTCTGAAAAAATCGTCAGTAGAATTCCAATAGTATGCGACACAAAGGCCACTATCATAATATTTTTGGCACCAAAACTATGGTAAACGAGTCCTCCTATAATCATGGATATAGGAAATCCTAAAAACCACATTGAATTGATAAATCCAAGTTGTGTAGGACTCAGATCAAATTCTTTCCCAAGCTGAGATAAAATCCCGGCTCTAATGGCGAATGTAAAAGCGGTAGTAATCAATGCAAAACAACTTCCGTAAAATAAGGCTCTTTTGTTGACGTTTTCGTTCATGGGTACTTAGGTTTAGTTAATTATTAAAAGTTCATTAATCTTTTTAACTGGATCACAATTTAGAAACGAATAATTACGTGGCTGTCCTGCCCTGACCTGTTCTCTCATAATATCACCTATCTACAAATACCACAGGTATCGCTTAATTAAAAAAATGTTTAACTCACTTATCCGACAGTTGAGGAAATTCAGGAATTTGCAATTCGCTAATGAAGATTATTTTAGAGTAATTCCTGTTCACATAAACTTAAAAATAATTAAAAAACTTAACGGACCAAATTTATGTTAATAATAATCAGTAAGATATTACGATCTACTCTCCTGCCCGCCCTCAGCGGGCATTTTTTGGTTGTGATCTACTCAAAATCAACATTCGCACTAAAGAAAAAAAGTCTTGCATGCCAGATCTTGTTGAAACATTTTTTTTCAAAAAAATAAAACCGCTCAGTCTGAATCTTGTTGGCTTAATATAGATACCTAATATAAACTATATCTAATTCGAAAAACATGGAAAACAATAATGCAAATCAAAATCGCATGATGACAGGAATGTTCAGAGATCGCCAGAGCGCGGAAAGTGCATATAATGCCCTTCATGAGCGTGGTTACACGCAGGATGAAGTCAACTTAATGATGTCGGACGAAACACGCAAGAGACATTTTGAAAATTCAGATCATGATACTGACCTGGGTAACAAAGCTTTGGAAGGGGCTGGTACGGGCTCAGCCATTGGTGGAACGGCAGGAGCAATTATTGGTGCAATTGCAGCGATTGGTACAGCTGTAGCTCTGCCAGGACTAGGTCTTGTAGTTGCCGGACCTATAGCTGCAGGACTTGCTGGTGCAGGCGCAGGCGGTTTGACCGGAGGTATTGTAGGAGCATTAGTTGGTTCAGGAATACCAGAAGATAGAGCGAAAGAATATGAGTCTGGCGTTAAAGAAGGTGGAATTGTAATGGGCGTAAACCCAAGAACTCAGGAAGACGCAGATTATCTGGAACACCACTGGAAAAATAATAACGGAGAATACATTCACCGTTAGTCGTGAATATTTAGGGACGAGTGCGGGATTAGACCCGCATTCGTTTTTTAAGATATTGATTCACTTAGTAATTATTCAACAAAACAAATATGAAAAGCTTATTTAAACTATTCTCTTTATTTCTTGCCTTAAGTTTGCTTGCCGCATCCTGCAACAACACAACTTCCGAAGAAACAGACAGTGACACAAGCAGCTTGATTGACTCAATGCCAGAGGATAACTCAGCCTCAGGTGATACAGCTGTCGTTATTGATTCAATTCAGTAAAAATATTATTACCGCTCTGCCGGAAAGAGGATTGCCTTCGCAATCCTCTTTTTTTTACTCACAGTCAACTCAATTTAGGAACATTTAAATGCCACCGTTGCAAACGGATTTTTTTGTAACCTTCTCACTCAATTTTGCGTAACAAAATATACTCAATGCTAATAAGTTTATCTTAAGCTTGACAAGTGTTCAATATCGTTTTAGAATGTCCTAAACTGTGAAGAATAACTGATACCTTTAATTGTTGATGATAAATGCTTTCACCGGAATCGGGAAAGCATTTTTTGTTTTCCGGGACTATTTTGTTGTAGGTTCTTGATTGTCCGCCTGACTGCGGGATGCAGTAGCCTTTTATTTCAATCTATAAAAGCTGTAGATCAATCTGTTATAAATGTCCAGATGCAAACATCTTTTACAGATCCAAAATATTTTCAAAAATATTTGCCACAGACTCTTAAAAGTCTATCTTTGCAGTC
>JAZKHM010000135.1:0-1069 GCA_040385405.1 Bacteroidota bacterium
GGATTTAGAACGTGAAGCTTTCTTGTCATTATGTACAGAAAGAAAAACATTAGAGCGTGTTCAGTTTATGTTAACTAAAGGGAAACCTTTGAGAAATTAATCAAAAAAATAATTATGAAAACAGCATATATAGTATCCGCTTACCGAACTGCAGTAGGAAAAGCACCAAAAGGACTTTTTAGATTTAAAAGACCAGACGAATTAGCCGCAGAAACTATCGAACATATGATGGCGCAATTGCCAAATTTTGATAAAACGCGTATTGATGACGTTATGGTTGGAAACGCCATGCCAGAAGCAGAACAAGGTTTAAATGTTGGTCGTTTAATTTCTTTAATGGGATTAAAAGTAACTGATGTTCCTGGTGTGACTGTCAACAGATATTGCGCTTCTGGATTAGAAACAATCGGAATGGCTACAGCAAAAATCCAATCAGGAATGGCACATTGTATCATTGCTGGTGGAGCAGAAAGCATGAGTTATATTCCAATGGGTGGTTACAAACCAACTCCGGATTATAAAGTCGCTGCTGCTGGACATGAAGATTATTATTGGGGAATGGGTTTAACAGCTGAAGCAGTTGCAAAACAATTCAACATTTCAAGAGAAGATCAAGACAAATTTGCTTACGAATCGCATATGAAGGCCTTAAAAGCGCAAGCTGATGGGAAATTCGACAGTCAAATTGTTCCAATAAATATAGAACAAACCTTTGTGAACGAAAACGGTAAAAAAGAAACAAAATCGTATGTCGTTTCAAAAGATGAAGGGCCACGATTAGGAACTTCAGTGGAAGCTTTAGCGAATTTGAAACCAGTTTTTGCAGCTGATGGTTCAGTTACGGCAGGAAACTCTTCACAAATGAGTGATGGTGCTGCTTTCGTTTTAGTAATGAGTGAAGAAATGGTGAAAGAACTAAACTTAGAACCAATTGCTCGATTAGTAAACTTTGCTTCTGCAGGTGTAGAACCAAGAATTATGGGAATCGGACCAGTAAAAGCAATCCCAAAAGCCTTATCTCAAGCTGGATTAACATTAAAAGATATCGATTTAATTGAATTGAATGAAG
>JAZKHM010000136.1:0-1666 GCA_040385405.1 Bacteroidota bacterium
GCATTAGGGGCTTTCTGATCTTTACCGTAACGGTATCTCCAGTAAGATTGAACAGGGCGTTTTAATAAATCAATATAGTAATCAGCCAACTGACCACCACCATTAAACCTTTCATCAATAATGATTCCTGCTTTATTAACCTGTGGAAAGAAATAACGCTTAAAATATTCATGTCCGCCAGCACCGGTATTAGGTACATATACATAAGCAACCTGCCCATTGGTGGCCTCACTTACTTTCTTTATATTTCCTTCCACCCAATCCCTGTTTCGCAATGCAACTTCGTTTGCCACCGGGACTACTTTTACGGTTCGGGTGTTGGTCCCGTTTGGTGAAGAAGCCACCGTAAGGTTCACTATCTTGTCCGCAGTATTTTCAAAATAGCTATAAAAGTTTTTATCTATGGTAGCATCTGCACCGTTAACTTTTAAAATATAGTCTCCTGCCTGAACATTTACACCTGGCTCTGTTAAGGGAGAACGTAAGTCTGGAGTCCAGTTTAAACCTCCATAGATTTTTTTTATCTGATAGCGGTCATTTTTAATTTCATAATCTGCCCCCAGCAATCCGCCTGGCACAAGATCAGGGTTAGAACGTCTGTCGCCGCTTGCATCAAAGCGATGATGCCCCACAGAAAGTTCACTGAACATCCATTGCATTACCCGATATAAATCGTTGGTACTGGATACATCCGGGAGTAAGGCTTCATACTTTTTCTTCATAGCAAGCCAATCAACCCCATGCATTTTTTCATCGTAAAAGAAATCTCTGTTCACCCTCCAGGCCTCATTAAAAATATTGTTCCACTCTTGTTTGGGAGATATTTTTACCTGTATAGCACTGGTGTTGATCATAGATTCCGGACCAGGTTTTTGTCCGGTTAAGCTAACACCCCATTTCCCTTTTGATATAAATAATGTTTTTTCACCTTTTGCTGCGATAGTATAACCGTCGGCAGGCATAATTACTTCTTCTTTTCTCTTTTTAAAAGAATACAAATGAAGATTTGTGGGGCCTGCATCATGCGGAGCGGCGGCCAGATAAAATAATTCACCTTCTTTGACAACTGATAATGAGCGGTATCGGCCCTTTGCTAAAGGAAATGGAACAATTCTATTTTGAATGCCATCCCAATCAATTTTAAATTTGGTACGGATAGAATCTGCTTTATATGGCGCCTTGTCGACAACATCTCCTGTTATTTGCTCTGTTTCATTCTCTTTCGCAAACGGCGAAATCACTTCCTTTTGCAGGGTTACCAAATAAATTGAGTTGGTGGCTTCCATATCATTGCTGGATTGATCAAACCAATTTAAAACCGGGCCTGCATCAGTACTGGCAAGCATGTAAATATATTTCCCGGATGGATCAAACGTTGGCTCAGTTACATTAGACAATGCATCTGTAAGCGCATAAGATTTATTTTCCGCTAGCGAGTAAACAAAGGCCTGCTGGAAATTTGTTTCGGTTATTATGGTATAGGCTATAAGATTGGAATCTGAAGACCAGCTCCCAAAAAGTTCTCTAAAAACTCCCGGAATAAAATTAAAATCTTCAGCAATTTTTGTCGTTCTTCCTGAAGCAATATCAGCTACATATAAACGGCGGCCGTTATCTACAAAAGCTAATTTCTTACTATCGGGCGACCAATGGATATAAGCATAAA
>JAZKHM010000137.1:0-4722 GCA_040385405.1 Bacteroidota bacterium
TCTAGCTCAGGAAATCCATTAACAGTTACTTTGACAGGAGTGCCGACTTTTATTGAATTAGCTTCACCCGGATAAACATCTGCTTCTACCCATAATTGGCTCAAGTTTTCTAATCTTATAATTGGGGAACCCTCAGAAACGTACTGACCTTCTGAAACACTCACTTCGTTAACGACACCTGAAGCATTGGCATTGACGGTTACAAACGGTGAAGTCTTATTGCCTCTAGCCAGGTTCTCGATCTGGGCATTTGAGTATCCAAATAAACGGAGTTTATTTTTAGCTGCTTCCCGAAGGGTACCATAAATCTTCTCGTTAGGAAATGCAGCGACTTGTTTTACCTGGAGTAAATAGTCTTGCTGAAGCGTTTGAAGTTCTTCGCTATAAATCTGAAAAAGGGGTTGCCCTTTAGAAACCTGACGGCCTGTTTCTTTGACAAATAACCGTTCAATACGCCCGGCGTACCTGCTTGATATTACCTCTGAAAGTTCAGGATTTGTAACCAATCTTGCATTTAATACTTTAGAAGTGCCAAAATTGCCTGTTGCAATTTGCATTGTTGTAATATTGGCTAACTGAATTTGGCTATCCATTAATATGAGCTCATTTTTATCGCCACCCTTACTAACAGGCACCAGATCCATTCCACAAATGGGGCAAGAACCCGGAGCATCTTTTATCACCTGAGGATGCATGGGGCATGTGTAGTTTTGAGATGAAGCGACCTTCTTCTCATTTCTGCATGCTGCAATAAACAGGGAAGGTGCTAGCGTTATCAGTGCCAGGTTTTTTATAAATCTTTTCCTTTCCATACTTATTGTGCGGTTATATTTTGAACGTTAATAAAGCTTTCACTATCTACCAGGAACCAGGCGTTTAAAGCCACATCCTGTTCCTCATCAATGCTGTTCCCTATATCTATCCATTCTCCCGAAACACTTTTTACATTTACATAAATGGGTACAAACGCATTATTTTTCTTAATGAACGAAACATAGCGCGTACCCAATTGAAGTACAGCGGTACGCGGCAGCCAGTTGCCAATTTTCCTGGTACTTTCACTTTTTACAGTGATCAGTTCCCCAACTTTCCATGATTTATCTGAATTGTTAACAGTAGCTCGGACAAGGGAATAGTTTGTTCCTTCACTATAGTATGGTTGGATTAAGCTTACCGGGACTCTATTTCTTTTAGTCTTCACATCAACTGATTGCACCTCAATCATTGTACCTCTTTTAAACTTCTCTATATCAGAAGGATTTACATAAAATTCAGCCCAGATTACACTGGAATTAACTAAGCTAAACAGCCTTTGTCCTACAGATACGTATTGTCCTTCTCTCAATTGTAACGGGGAATTAGTGGCTACATCAGGAATTGAAGGTGTTGCGTTGGAAGCAGAGGCTCCAGAAGAACCCGCCATTCCCCCCATAGAAGAGCTACCACCTGAGGATTCAGATGTAATCATTGTACTGCCTGCTGAACTTGCACCGGCAGCGGAGGCTGACGCATTTTGAAGTTCTGATACATACCCTGAATACGGGCTGTATATACTTACCGTATAATCTACTTTTTCAGTGATGAGAACTTGTTTGATCTGTTGTTCCGTAGCTCCTAAAAGCCGAAGCTTCCTTTTTGCCTGTTCTAAAAGAGCAGGCTCATTGTTATTTTTTAAAAAGAGTAATTCCTGTTGGGCATTCGCTAAATCCGGGCTATAAATATCCATAAGCTTTTGACCTTTGGATACTGGCTGATAGTTATACTTTACGTACAATTTCTCAATCCTTCCGCTTACCCTCGATGAAACCGAATTTTGATTATTCGTATTGTAATTGATAACTCCTTTTACATTTATATCCTGAAAACGCGAGCCTGTTTGGGGCTTTATCGTTTTTATTCCTGAAAGCACAAGCTCATTTGTTGGTTTAACCAGGGCTGCCAGTGTATCATTAACACCCCCATCTTTCCCCGATGAATTCATTGGTACTAAATCCATTCCGCAAATAGGACATGACCCCGGTGCATCTTTAACTATTTGAGGATGCATGGGACAAGTATATTTAGTCGCCTCTGTTGTTTCTGCCTGCTTATTCTTTCCTTTACAGGCTGAGAGTAAAAGAATAGCAAATAAAACGACTATCGGAAAACTATCTTTCAATATTCTTTTCATATTCAACAATCATTTGATAAAATTTCTGTAATTGTTCCAAATAGTTCATCTGAGACATATTTACTGCTTCCCAACCATCAATTACCGTATTCACATCACCTTTATTCTCCTGATAAGAAAGCATAGACACTTTTAAATTTTTATTTAGAGCAGGTAATATTTTAGTTTCGTAATTTCTTAACTGGGTTTGCATGTTTAACACTTCAGTTTCCATTGATTTGGTCATTCCAAGCATCTCCGAAAGCATACCTTCCTTTTGCTGGCGCATTGCCTCACGCTCAAAATTCATAGATTTAATCTCAGACTTATACATTTTAGAAGACCAGGGAGCAATTGGAATAGATATCATCCCCATAAGGGTATATTGATTTGGCATCATTGCAGCACGGGTAGACATGTGTTCATATCGTATGCGAAAATCTGGTTTTGCCTCCTGCCGCATTTGATTAATGTTAAGTTCCATAGCACGAATCGATCTATCCATTTGCTGAATATCACTTCTGTTCGTTGCTAAATAAGAAGTATCCAGAACAGCCAATGGAGTAAAAATTACCTTTTGAGCGGTATCTACAGTAAAATCTGAATTAACAGGCCTGTACATTAATGCATTCAAGGCGATCTTTTTAGACTTAATTTCACTTTCGGTCATTAAAATCATGTTTTCTGATTCATAAAGCCGCCCTTCAGCTTTAAAAACCTGACTTAATGAGCCTTGGTTGTATGGATAGCGAATTTCTGCAAGCTTTTTCATGGTCCCCATAATAGCCTGGTTCTCCTTCTGGAAAGCAATCTTTTTATTAGCTACTAATAGCTCATAATACAGTTGTTTCGCCCTTGCTCTTAATTGATTGGCTTGTACCGCTTGTGCAGCTCTCGTAATAGACGACTGAGCGGCAAGGAATTTTGCCTTTGCTTTTGTCTTAGCGGGATTAGGAATATCCTGTTCCGCTGACAACATCCAGGCTCCTCTATCAGCTTCATCCATAACCATTGATCCAGGGTACGGCGTCATGAAAGTTCCTACGCCAACCATCGGAGCCATCCACGATCCTGCGCCGTCAACCTTTGCATCCTGGCTTTTCACCTGACTGTCAAAAGCCTTTAGGGTGGGATTATTTGCATTAATTTCCTGTAATACTTTATCCAGGGTTAATACTTCCTGACAGTAAGTTATGGTAGAACCGAATAACAATACAAGCAGGATAAAATTTCTAATGATGTACATCATGCACCTCCAATTTTCCAAACTTTTTTAATTCATATTCTTTTGTCATCAGAAAGATGAGCGGGGTAACGAGCAGGATATGTGTGGATGAAGTTAAAACTCCACCAATCATGGGCAGGACAATAGGCTGCATCATATCGCTTCCTACACCAGTAGACCATAACACCGGAATTAAACCGAAAAGAGCCACGCAGACAGTCATGATTTTGGGACGCAGGCGTTTTGCTGCACCATTGATTACATATTCCCTTAAATCTTCTTTTGTAATGGTTTCGCTTGAATTTCCTTTCAAAGCAACCAGTTGTTTCATTGCATCATTCAGATAAATGACCATAACGACCCCAGTTTCTACCGCAATACCAAATAGTGCGATAAACCCAACCGCAACTGCCACCGACATATTAACTCCCCAGAAGTAAATAAGATAGGCCCCACCGATTAACGCAAAAGGAATGGTTACTAAACTTAGAAATGCTTCTCTCGCAGATTTAAATGCCAGATAAAGGGAAATGAAAATAATGATCAGTACGATAGGAAGGATGTAAATTAAAGTCTGTTGCCCGCGAATTAAGTTTTCATATTGTCCGCTCCATTCTACAAAGTACCCATTCGGCAGCTTCAGGTCTTTATTCAGTTTATCTATAGCCTCCTGAACAGTGCTTCCCAGATCCCGCTCTCTAACATTGAACATTACCGCTCCTCTTAAAAGTGCATTTTCGGAAGTGATCATTGGAGGACCGTCTGCAAAACGAATATCAGTAACTGCTGAAAGGGGAATGGTACCAGCATCAGGAGAGTTTATTGGGATACGCTTAATTCTGTCAATGCTATTCCGGTAATCCTGACCGAGCCTTAAATGGATATTAAACCGTTGTCTTCCTTCAATAGTAGTACCGAACGGAGCACCGCCAATAGCAGTTTCAACCGTTGCGTTAATATCATCTACTGTTAAACCATAACGCTCAAGCTGGTCACGTTTTATATCAATTTCGAGATACTTTCCTCCGGTAACGGGTTCAACATATAAGTCTTTAACTCCTTCAATATTTTGCAATAATGTTTGAACTTTTTGTGAGACAGCAGCAATTTGATTTAAATCCTGGCCGTAAACCTTAACCCCAACATCGGTACGAATACCTGTTGAAAGCATATTAATCCGGTTAATGATTGGCTGTGTCCATCCGTTTACCACTCCGGGGATCTGAAGTTTTGCATCCAATTCCGCTATGATATCCTTTTTAGTTATTCCGGGCCGCCACTCGCTCTTAGGTTTTAAGGATACAATGGTTTCAATCATGCTGATAGGCGAATTATCAGTTGCTGTATT
>JAZKHM010000138.1:0-9648 GCA_040385405.1 Bacteroidota bacterium
AATTACGTCAGAATAGAAAATAGCGAAGACTTAAATATTCAAGCATTACCCACAACCTTTATATTTAGTCCGGACGGTGACCTTGCCTTTTCAGAACCGGGTGAGAGAAAGTGGGATGACACTAAAAACATTGACCTCATACGTAAAATCAGTTCAAAATGATTAAAATACAAAGTCTCTGGTTATTACTAATATTGTTTGTTGGATGCCAGGCTCCCACAGAAAAAACACCGGAAACCACAAACAATCTAAAAGTTCTTGCGTCTCCATCCGATTCTTTGAGCGCTGAACCTTATTTGTTTACCGATAAAAATGGAGTGGTATACCTATCATGGATTGAAAAAATAAAGGAAACGAGTTTCCTGAAATTTTCTAGTTTGAACAACGATGAGTGGTCAAAACCGAGGATCATAGCAACAGGAAATAATTGGTTTGTGAACTGGGCGGATTATCCAATGCTGGCGTCGGACGGTGGTGATAACATGATAGCTCACATACTGGAGAAGAGTGAGAATGGCACATATACCTACGATGTTAAAACACTTAGTTCGTCCGACAAAGGAAATAGTTGGAGCTCCCCCAGGATACTGCATGACGATGGCAAAAAAGCAGAACATGGCTTCGTTTCAGTGATTCCTCATAACGAAAACTATTTTATTTCATGGCTCGATGGCAGAAATACGGTTATGGAAGGGGGCGCCGGACATGGAGATGGACATTATGGAGCTATGTCGCTGCGTGCAGCATCTATTGATAAAGCAGGAATTAAATCAGATGAATGGGAGCTGGATAATAGAGTATGTGATTGCTGCCAGACAACTGCAGCTCTAACATCAAACGGGCCTGTTGTGATTTACCGGGACCGTTCAGAAGATGAAATTCGGGACATATCAATTGTAAGGTTAGTAAAAGGGCAATGGACAAAGCCCAAACCCATATTTTCTGACAACTGGAAGATTTCCGGATGTCCGGTAAATGGGCCAAGAGCCGAAGCACTGGGAAATACCCTGGCTATTGCCTGGTTTTCTTCCCCCGATAAGATTGCGAAGGTGCAGGTTACTTTCTCTGGCGACGGTGGAGCAACATTTAATACTCCGATTAAGATTAATGAAGGAGAAACAATAGGCCGGGTAGACCTCATTATGCTGGATGATGAAAGTGCAATGGTAAGCTGGATGGAAGGCTCACAAATAAAAGCAGCCAGGGTTTATACGGATGGGAGAAAAGACCCCGCCATTACTATTGCATCATCAACCGAATCCAGATCAGGCGGATTTCCTCAGATGACCAAATCGGGGGATAGACTGATATTTGCCTGGTCTGATACGAAGGAGAAAACCATTAAGACTGCCAGTCTCAAGTTCTAGAGCCACATATAAACACTATCTGATTTTACTCCCAAGCATAATATCCATCCGAAATCAATTCACGTAATCTTTGCGCTGTTATTCAGGATTGTGGTATGAATTGCCTTTTTAACAGATCCTTTTACTTAGGATTGTATTTCCTGTTTAGAAATTATCGTTTCCCATCTGTAATGTTAAAAATATAATAGAACAAAAACCCATATGGGTTGTCTTTTTAGAGACAAGATGACTTTTATAGATTCTAATTTTAACTATAAGGCTCTGTCTTATCATTTTAAATTCTAATTTTTTTATTATGAAACCATCACGAGCATGCTTCTCACAAACCGTCATGAATATGCTCATGATAGCTTCATCTCCGATAAAAAGCAAATTATATACTGATGAAAACTAACTCTTTAATTTTCGCGGCATTAACGTTAACACTGAGTCTTACGGCCTGCCAAAATAATAATTCTAAAACCGAAGCCAGTCATAGCTCAATGGATAGCAACGACATGGAAATGGGTTCAATGCCTATGAATTCAGGCATGCAGCCTGCAATGGACAAAATGATGACTGATATGCATCAAATGACCATGACGGGGAACGTTGATCACGACTTCGCGATGATGATGAAAAGCCACCATCAAGCCGCGGTTGACATGTCGCAGGTAGAACTTGAATCTGGTAAAGACGATGAGCTGAAAAAAATGGCTCAAAATATCATAGATGCGCAAAAAAAGGAAGTAATAGAGTTGCAGTCTTTCCTTGATAACCATAAAAATCCTGAAAAGAATTATGATCCTGCCATGAAAGAGCAAGGATTTTCAAAAGTCATGGATGAAAATATGACGATGATGATGGATATGCCTAAAATGGATCCGAACTCCTCTACAGACAAGCACTATGTACAGATGATGATCCCTCACCATCAGGGTGCCGTGCAAATGGCAGAAGGATTTATTCAGTTTGGAAAAGATCCTGCTTTAATCTCAATGGCAAAAAAAATGATAGCTGATCAGAAAAAGGAAATTGAGCAGTTTAAAAAATGGACGGAATAGGAATAAACAAACTTAATCAATAAAATTATGTCACATCAGAGATTTCAGGACTGCATAGATGCTTGTGTAGCATGTGCGATAGCTTGCAACCATTGTGCAAGCGAATGTTTAAAAGAAGAAGATGTTAAAATGATGGCCAGATGCATTCAGCTTGACATGGAATGTGCTGCTTTGTGCCGTTCAGCTGCAGAAATCATGAGCCTTGGAAGTGATTATAGCTCCCAGCTGTGTAAAATATGCACCGACGCTTGTAATGCCTGTGCAGACGAATGTGACAGACATGCCTCAATGGGTATGGATCATTGTAAAGAATGCGCTGAAGCCTGCCGAAGTTGTGCTGAAGCGTGTGAAGAGATGACGACAGTGGGATAATGTTGTAAGACCTTGCTCACTCCCTTTTAATTTTGAATTTGCTTTCCGGTCCCATGTTAGGATAGGATATTTGGAAATTTACATTTTCTTCTTCCATTTCCATAACAAGAAACCAGTGATGGAGAGTACTGGTCCAGAGATTCCCACAATGCAGAAAAAGAGTTTTATCCACAGGTTGCCATATTCAATAAAATGTATACCCCTCACCAGGCTGGATAAGGATCTGGTTATCTGTAAGGAACTCAGTTCGCCGGATAAAGGATCTATATTAACCGTATTGTAGAACTTGCTATATAATAGTGCCTCACCCGTAACATTTCCGGCGACAATTATTGGATTTCCTGGTAGTGTTGGGAACCGTATGTAGGACGGATTAAATTCTGGCAGTTTTAGTTGAATGAGGTTTAATACTTTATCCACTGAAATCTGAATTTTCGGAGTAATAGGCAATGATGCAGGTTTGCTTTTTAGTCCGCTTTGAACAATTTCAAAACTGATGACCGTCCCCGTTAAAACAATTAATAAATTAAAAACCAGAGCCCAGACCCCGACATACCGGTGAAGAGAGGAGACAAGTGATCTTTTCCGCTTTCTAAGAAATCTCTTTTTGAAGGTAAGTATATCCAATAATGCTTTACGATAAACAATAAGCCCCGTTATTAAAGAAAGAATAAAGATAAGTCCTATCAGAAAGATTAAGGATTCGCCTATTATGCCCGAATGCAATGAATAATGCAATTTTAAGATCCAGAACACCTTACTGTCCTTTTGATCCATCACTTTAATAATATTTCCTTTTGAGGGATGGACAAAAATGATCAGTCTGCCATCAGACCTCCGTAACTGGAATATAAGCGTATTTGTTGGGTCTGATGAAAAACGTTGCAAACGGATATCCCAGGCAGGAAATTTTTCAGTTACTGTCTTTAGCGCGCGATCAATACTTACAGCCTGATTATTTGTTACCGTCCATTCTTTGCGATACTCGAACGCTTCAAGCTCTTCATGGAAAACAAGGATTGATCCTGTTAAACCAAGAAGCAGGATAAAAAATCCTGCTGCAAGACCACTCCATTTATGGATCTGATAAATTCTTCTCGCGTTCATTTAGAAAAAAAGCGCCCTTTCGGGCGCCAGGAAAAATCTGTTATCAAAATTGAGCAGTGAGTCCTAAAGTGAAGCTCAGTCCCCGTCCTTTTACATAGTATTGGTCCAGGCTTGGCCAGAGTGACCGGGCAGGGAAATAATCTGCGTTCAAAAGGTTTTCAATTCCGAGCTTAAGAATTGTTGATTTGCTTGTCTTGTATGAGGAAGAAAGGTTTATGATTTCATAAGCATCTACCTTGCCCTCATAAGTTTTATAAACTCCGGAAGCATTTGGCGCAAATCGTTCACGGGAACCCGAAGCTATGAAGTCTGTACGGATGTTCCATCTAGGTCCGGGAGAATATCTTAAATAGCTAGTGTATTTAGGCGGAGTTATCCGCTCGCCGCCAAGGTAGGTATCCTCCACATCATTATATAAATCATTGTTATTGCCATCACGTTTGCCTTCAACAAAGCTATAGCTTGCGCCGAGAGTAAAGTCTTTTAATGCAATTACATCCGCGGCCAGCTCAAAGCCATGCACTCTCTCTGGCTGCCGGGTGATTACATAGAAGCCATTTTGCTCAATAAAGCTTGAACCAAGTTCAGATTTGCTGATATATGCTGAAGCCTCGAAGCGAAATGATTTGAATTCACTGGCAAAGCCAGCTTCATAATTATCAATAATAACGGGTTCAGTTTGAATTTTGGCAATATCATTCACCCTCGCTCCCCTCAGCAAAAGACCAAGATCTGCTACAGAAAAGCCTTGCGAAAAATTAACATAAGGTTTAAAAAACTCGAATTTATTATATCTTAAACCGCTATTGAAAACTAGATTATTGTAATTAATTTCTCCTCCCTTTACGTTCATACTGGTTCCAAAAGTTTTGGTCTGTGCGTTGTAAGGTTTCAAAGTAGAGTAATCATTAACCCCTATGTTCATGCTTTCATAACGTAAACCTCCGTTAATTACCAAATCGTTAAATAAGGTAGCCTGCAGTTGGATAAAAGGAGCTTTACTTAACATATCCATTTTGGGCACCCATGTTCTACCATCCAGCAAGGGCTGGGAAGTCACATCATTTAAAATGTCAAGTCCATAAGTTAAATCCGCCGAAATGCGGCTTTTTGAGGCAAGCGGAGTATTTAAATCAGCCCGGATACCTCTTTTTGAAGACTGAATAGTGGATTGCCCCCCGTTTTCGAAATTTGTACTATAAAAAAACAACGTATTGAAATCCTGAATATAGGTGTTGATAGATAAGCTGGTGCGGCCCGGTAAATTATTATTGTTGTAGTTTAACAAGGCATTGTGGTTCCAGCGGGTACCCGGCGGATCACCCGGCGTTGTTCCTTCAATTGCCAGTGTTTTTCTTCCATCCCTGCGGCTTCCCATAACTTCGGCAAGATTAGTTTCTTCAAGGCTGCTAAAGAAATTATAGCTAAACTGTAAGCGTTGATTTGCGTTGATTTGGTAACCCATCTTAGTAAATGCATTATAAATCTTGTTATTACTCAAGCCATATGTAGGGCCAACAATGTCTCCCTCTGCATCTTTTACTTTCCCGGTCTTTTCATAACTGCCACTCACCGTATAATCAAATTGTCCCATTTTGCCGAAAACCGCTTGGTTCAGACGTCCACCAATAGTACCATTTGGATTAACCAAAGACCCAGTTGAAGTGATTTCCGTTTTAAATCCGACCTTTTGAGTGAGGTTCTTATTACTATTTGTGATATAGTTAATTATACCGCCTGCGGCACCATTACCGTATATTGAATTTGCACCTTTTATTACTTCGATCCGTTCAATAACACTGGGGTCAATGGTTCGCATATCCACAGAACCGTTTCTTAATGGGGTTGATTGGGACACACCATCAACAAGAATAAGAACCTGTCTGCCTCTCAAATTTTGCCCCCAGTTACTGCTGGAACCGGACGACATTCCCAAACCCGGAACAGCGGCAGCGAGAATATCACTTGCATTATTACTAACTGTTTGAAGTTCCTGGATAGTTTGAGTATTCACAACAGTAACCGCAGAAGTAAAGTCGTCTTTAAGCTGTTCCCTTTTCCGCGAGGTTATAATTATTTCATTTAAGAATGATTCCCGGCTTACCGATAATGACAGATTAAGAGACCGTGTTTCTCCCTCTGTAAGTACTGTCGTTTCTTCTTTAGGCTGGAAACCTACGCTGGATATTATCAGTTTATAAGTGCCTGGTTTCAGTCCACTAATCCTAAACTCGCCCATGACGTTTGTAATAAAAGTCTGACTATTGTTCAATTTAACCGTCGCTCCAGTAAGTGGCGTGCCGTCTGTATCTTTGACAATCCCAGTGATAGCTGAAGTTTGACCATATACAAATTGAAAGGTGCAGAACAATGCTAATAGGAGTATATATTTCTTCATTTCTATAAGTTTGAGGCAAAACTAATGCTTATTTATAATAAGTCCAAATAAACATATTGAAAGATTTATTCTTTGTCTATCTGTGTTTATATTTAAAATGACAAAAGCATCCTTTAGAAAAACAGTGATACTCTACACATACAATCCAGATGTGTTATATTCGTTAGATTGAAGTATATTTATAGAAAATTAAAATCCTGTGTTAAAACTCATTCTATTTTTCTCTTTGATTATCCTGTTTAATTCTGAAGCTGCAGAAATTCGCGGACGACAACCCAATGTTGGCATCGACACAAAGGGGGTTTTAAGAATGGTTTACGGTGACGGTGAAAAGATTTACTGCATTACCTCAACTAACAACGGAAACAATTTCTCTAATCCCGTATTAGTTGGCGAAATAGATGACATGCATTTGGGACATACCAGGGGGCCACAAATTGCTTCTTCTAAAAATTATACTCTTATTTCAGCAATTGATAAAGCGGGTACTGTTCACTCGTATCGCCTGAGTCATCAGTCCGGTAAGTGGGATAAACTTGGGAGCATAAACGACAGCAAAGGATCTGCGGTTGAAGGGCTGATGGCTGTTGCTGCAGATAAAGAAGACAATTTTTATGCGGTCTGGTTAGATATCCGGGTAGGTAAAAAAAATAACATATTCTTCTCGACTGTAAACGGAAAGTCTACATCATGGTCTAAAAACCTTATGGTTTATAAATCTCCTGAGGGAAATGTTTGTGAATGCTGCAAACCTAATATTTCAGCTAATAACGGCAGATTAGTTATTGGTTTTCGCAATTGGCTGATGGGTTCCAGGGATATTTACTATGCTGTTTCCACCAATAAAGGCAAAACATTTACCGATCCTGAAAAATCAGGGACCGGCACCTGGCGACTTAATGCCTGCCCTATGGACGGCGGAGGTTTGGCGATTAATGAAAGTGGTGTCACTTCAACCGCATGGAGACGCAATAGCGAAGTGTATTATTGGGCTGAGAATCAGCAGGAGCAAAAACTGGGTACAGGGCGTGATGTGAGTATGACTCAGAGCAAGAACAACACCTTTGCATCATGGCAGGACAAAAACATAATAAAGGTCATGGATCTCAAAAAGGACAAGGTTTCTGAAGTAGGCAAAGGTATTTCACCGCGAGTATATACTTTAACCAATGGCAAGGTGATATGTGTATGGGAAGATGATAAGGTTGTTAGATTTAAGCTTATCTAATTTGCAGACCCAAATTGGAACGAAATGATAAATGCTAAAAAATCCGGGACATATACAGGGGTGGGACTACTTTCCGCTTTCGCAGCTTCGCTTTGTTGTATTAGCCCAATAATAGCATTGTTTGCCGGAAGTAGCAGCTTAGCCTCTAACTTCTTGTGGTTAGATCCCGCAAGACCCTATCTGGTTGGATTGTCCATCGCGATTCTTGCCTTTGCCTGGTATTTAAATCTAAAGGGCGTTAAATCATCCGATTTAGATTGCAACTGCCAAGCCACAAACAAGCCATTATTCATTCAATCCAAATCATTTCTCAGCATAGTGACATTATTTGCCATTACCATGATGGCTTTCCCCCTTTATGCGGACATATTTTATCCCAGGCCAAAAGCAGGAACAACGAGAATTTCAATTGCTGGTACTAAGCAACAGGCTGTATTCAACATTAAAGGGATGACTTGTCAAGCTTGTGAAGCCCATGTTGACAACGAACTTTCAAAGGTCAATGGAGTTTTAGCTTATAAAACCTCATATAGTAATGGTAATACCCTGGTGACTTTTGACCGCTCAAAAGTAGATATCCAAACATTGGAAAAAGCCATACAGAGAACAGGGTATAAAGTCTTAAAATAGCATTCGGGAATAGTTCAAAAATGCATAAACGACAATTCGGGAGTTCTATTCCCGACTAACGAACAGTAAATCATGGAAAAAACTATACTCCTGCAGTCAACCATTCAATGCCCAGAATGTGGTTTTCAAAAAGAAGAAACGATGAGTACTGATGCATGTACCTACTTTTATAAATGTTCAAATTGCGAAACTATCCTAAGACCCAAACAAGGTGATTGCTGTGTGTTCTGCACGTATGGCACTGTTAAATGTCCACCCATACAGGCAGGGATATCCTGCTGCTCGTAATCACCAAAGACGAAGCATTACACTAAATACTATTTCTTCGAAATTTATGAAGAGCAATCCAGTCATTTTCACAAAACCGCGGCAAGGATAAATAACAATGCGTTATTTTTTCTTTTGGATGATTAAGAAGCTGTTATTTGTTCACCTTCAACTTTTCGTGTGGATTTTACCTCTTCAGAATTATCCCGGGTATACGTCATTGACCCAGCTTCGTTTAAGCGAATCAACTGCTTTACTGAACCCCTAAGTTCCATCTTTAAAGCTTTCCTTTAAAACCGTCCCGTAAGGAAATTTGAAAGTTACACTATTGCTTATTCAAACAATATGGTGGGCAACTTACTTTGCTCATATGAAGGTAAACATCGATGGTTTTCCCGCAACAACGGCAAAGAAGATATTACAGTTACATTGAGATTAAAAGGCCAGTACACTTTGTAATTTTCATCACTGGTAGAATAAACTTTGCATTTGGATTAAGTTCTTAGATTTGAATATGAGCACCCTTGCAGGTTATTCGTTAAAAGATCTGACGATCTATTTCCTAAAACTGGGAACATGGGGTTTCGGAGGTCCGGTAGCTCTGGTGGGCTACATGCATCGCGACCTTGTTGAAGATAGAAAATGGCTGACCGAAGAAGAATATAAAGAAGGCCTGGCATTGGCGCAACTTGCTCCCGGGCCCCTTGCCGCCCAATTAGGAATATACATCGGCTTTGTGCATTACCGATTAATGGGTGCTACCTTAATTGGCCTGGCATTCGTGCTTCCCTCCTTTTTCATGGTCGTGTTGCTGGGGATGGCTTATAAATTATACAGCGGCCTTCCCTGGATGCAGGCTGTATTTTATGGAGTAGGTGCTTCTGTCATCGGGATCATTGCTATGAGTGCTTACAAACTCACCATTAAATCCATTGGTAAAATTAACCTTTCGTCTATCAGATCAAACTGGCTGCTTTGGGTTTTTTATCTGATCGGTGTTATCATCACGGTTATTACCCAGCGAGAGGAAGTGCTCTTATTTCTTTTGGCGGGATTGGTCTATATGTTTATAAAAGCCCCCCCGAAATGGATCAAAAAGCCCGTATTGCCTACAGTATTACTGGCCGGAATCGGCTTTTGGGAGTACAATAACGATGTCTTAGTTAAGATTGCACTATTTTTTACAAAGGCAGGAGCTTTTGTTTTCGGAAGCGGATTAGCAATAGTCCCCTTTCT
>JAZKHM010000139.1:0-1372 GCA_040385405.1 Bacteroidota bacterium
GAATAGGACAGTTCTTCCCAGGTAGTATCAAGGCGTTTTAATACTTCAATTCCTGCCGGGGACAGCGTATAATACTTCCTTGGAGGTCCGGAGTTGGATTCCTGCCAGTTATAGGTCAGCAATCCATTGTTTTTTAAACGGGTTAAAAGTGGGTATAAAGTGCCCTCTACTACCAGCAGGTTTGCGCTTTTCAATTCTGAAATAATGTCTGAAGCATATATCTCCCCTCGGGAAATAATTGAAAGGATACAATATTCAAGTATCCCCTTCCTCATTTGGGTTTGTGTATTCTCCACTATCATGTTACAAAGATATATGCTTTGTTTAGTATTATGCAATACATAGTAATATATAAAACACGTATATCGTCTAATTCGTTACATCTAACTATTCTGATTATTAACTAAACCATTAATAATCAGAAATTTACATTATTTGATTTTGTGAGATCATTTTTCAAATATTTTCTTCAATGGCGGGCGTGAGGTTTTATAGTCGGTCGTTCTGAACGGCAGGGAGTTCGGTAAATTCCGGCCAATACGTAAAGAATTAAGATAGGGATTTCTGTAATTGGTCATTTAATTGTAAAAAATTTATTGATTTGATAATCAAGTATTTATCCGTTACCAATTAAAATAATTACCAAAAGATTTTGATGTAACGCATATGTTGCACAAATTTGATTTTACTAACCTCCATTACTAACCAACCAATTTATTATGAAAAAAAAATTACTAAGTACATTCCTGTTACTTATGATTGCGATGGCAACATTTGCTCAGGAAAGGACTGTAACAGGAACCGTTACAGGCAGGGACGATGGTTTGCCAATTCCCGGAGTATCAATAAAGGTTAAAGGAACTACAACGGGAACCCAATCGGGTCCCAATGGCAGGTTCTCCATAAATGTAAGTGGAGCTAACCCCGTGCTGGTATTTTCATTTATTGGATATACAACTCAGGAAGCATCAGCAAGCGGATCAACCGTGAATGTTGCATTGGCGGTAGACAATCAACAGCTTTCTGAAATAATCGTCACAGCCCTTGGGGTAACCAGAGAGCAGAAGTCCCTCGGATATTCGGTTGGCAAAGTTGATTCTGAAGCATTAACAGTAGCCAAATCAAATGACCTGAGCAGCTCTTTAGCTGGTAAAGTAGCTGGAGTACAACTACAAGGTTCTCCTAGTTCTACATTCGACAATGCAAATATTATCGTTAGAGGAATCAACGGCTTAGGCGTTGGTAATCCACTTTACATTGTGGATGGAACACCTACTCTTCAGGAAAACGTGATCATGGACAATGTGGATAACATATCTGTGCTTAAAGGTGCGGCAGCTACAGCATTATATGGTAACCGTGCTGCTAATGG
>JAZKHM010000140.1:0-37058 GCA_040385405.1 Bacteroidota bacterium
CTTTAATCTATATTAAATAAAGCACTCATAGATCCGTGTTCATTCACATTTGCTATTGCCCTGCTAAAAAGATCTGCTGTTGAAAGCACCTTAATTTTCGGGCTGGTTTTTCGTGCAGCAATTGTGTCAGTAACAATCATTTCAGCTAAGGCCGAATTTTCGATGGTTTTGTATGCATCTCCAGATAAAACCGGATGGGTACACACTGCCCTGACACTATTAGCCCCGTTTTCCATGATCAGCTCGGCAGCTTTTGCCAAAGTCCGTGCTGTATCGCAAATATCGTCGATGAGGACAACATCTCTTCCTGTGACGTCCCCAATAATCGACATTGATTCTATTTCGTTGGCACGCTTTCTCTGCTTGTCACAGATCACAACCTCAGCGTTAAAGTATTTCGCAAAAGTCCTTGCTCTGTATGATCCTCCCATATCGGGCGAAGCTATCGTGAGATTTGGCAAATCGAGGCTTTTGATATGCGGAACGAAGATGACCGAAGCATCGAGATGATCCACCGGAATATCGAAAAAGCCTTGTATCTGGGCCGCATGCAGATCCATTGTCATAATCCGGTGAGCACCTGCAGCAGTAATCAAATTAGCCATCAGCTTCGCTCCAATTGCCACCCTTGGCTTATCTTTTCTATCCTGCCTGGCTAACCCAAAATACGGCACCACTACAGTAATATAATGTGCCGAAGCTCTTTTTGCCGCATCAGTCATCAGTAACAACTCAACAAGATTGTCGTTAGGCTGATTTGTTGACTGGATAAGAAAAACATCGCAGCCTCGTACTGACTCGTTAAAATGAGGCTGGAATTCACCGTCACTAAACCTTGAAAGAACTACATCGCCCAAACTTTTTCCATAAGCTGCTGCAATTTTAGTTGCAAGGTCAATGGTGCCTGAACCGGCAAATAACTTGATCGGATTAAATGATAAAGGCATTTTTGTTTCGGATATCGACGATTAAAAATAGAATATTCAATATGTCCGGTCTTTATGACCTATTATACAATTCCGAAACTCGAAATTTCTATGGTTGCCCGACCAGGATTCGAACCTAGACAAACTGCACCAAAAACAGTCGTACTACCATTATACTATCGGGCAATCAAAATCAAAAAGAAGGTCTTTTTGAAATGGAATGCAAATATAGCTTGATTAAGTATAAAGTGCAAATGAAATTGAATTTTGTTAAGGACGAAGTCTGAAATCGGAGGTCAAAGGTCTGACATGGCCCCTAAAAATCAAATATCGGCTCGAAACAGTAGATACATTTAAGTATCATACTTTCATCTGATACTTCATCATCTCCGATTTCTGACATCCGATGTCAGACTTCTGACTTCAGACCTCCAATAGTTAATTAGTGTTAAACCTTAGCAGATTTCTACATCAAATTCACTATTTTCGGCAGCAATATTTTGATTCAAAATCTATGACTTATAATAGAACCAATAATTTGTTAGGATGGCTAAGTTTCCTTACAGCATTAATTGTATATACACTTACACTTGAGCCTACTACTAGTTTCTGGGATTCCGGCGAATTTATTGCATCCGCATACAAACTTCAAGTAGTTCATCAGCCAGGGGCTCCTTTATATCTTATGGTTGGAAAGGTTTTTTCTTTACTTGCTGGAGGCGACACCAGCCGAGTGGCATTTTGGATAAACATGTGCTCAGCACTTGCCAGTGCGGCAACCATACTTTTTCTGTTTTGGACGATCACGGCCCTGGCAAGAAAGATCATGGCTAAACCAGGCGCTAAACTTACTCAGGCTGAAGTGATTACAATCATGGGTTCTGGGCTCGTCGGTGCTCTTGCGTATACCTTCTCCGACTCATTCTGGTTCTCAGCTGTTGAAGCCGAGGTTTATCCACTGTCTTCTTTATGTACCGCAGTTGTATTCTGGGCTATCCTCAAATGGGATCAGCATGCGGATGAACCTTACGCGGACAAATGGCTCATATTTATAGCTTACGTTATGGGGCTTTCGATCGGTGTACACCTGTTAAACCTACTCGCTATTCCGGCGATCTCCCTGGTTTATTATTTCAGACGATCGGCTATTAGGACCTCTTCAGGAACTCTGTTAAGTTTGCTCGCTGGCATTGTAATTCTGGCTTTCATACAATACGGTATTGTTCAATACACCATAAAATTCGCGGCTTATTCCGATTTGTTTTTTGTTAATACCCTTGGCCTTGGTTTTGGAACCGGAGTAGGATTTTTTGGAATCCTCCTTATAACAAGTCTCACAACCGGCATACTTTATACTATTAACGGACAAAGGCCCTATCTTCTCGCGGCAGTAAGCTCTTTTGTGGCTCTTATGACCATTGGAGGCGGTATTGGCGGACTTATTGTATCAGCGATCATCCTGGTGATACTTGAATACGTACTAAAAATTCGTGAAAAACGCCGGGTACTGAACCTTGCTTTGATATCAGTAGTCTTTATCATACTCGGTTACGGCTCTTTTGCAATGATTGTGATCCGGGCTAAAGCTGATCCCACTTTGAATAACAATGATCCCGACAACGCTTTCTCTTTGCTGAGCTATGTAAACCGCGAACAGTATGGCGACCGTCCTCTCGCTTATGGCCCGTATTTCGACTCAAAACCCATTGACAGTAAGCAAGGCGATATAATATATCGCAAAGGAAAGGAAAAATATGAATCTGCTGGTCAGAAATTCGAACGTGTTTATGATCGTAATACGATATTACCAAGGATGTATAGCGATGATCCTCAGCATGCTGCGACTTACCGCGACTGGATGGGCATGAACGAAACAGAATCGCCTACTTTCATTGACAATATCGGATTCCTGATAAGTTATCAAACCGGATTTATGTACGCCCGTTATTTTGCATGGAATTTCATAGGGCGTCAAAATGATGAACAGGGGCATGGCAATTACACCCAGGGAAACTGGCTTTCGGGCATAAAGTTTATTGATAATATGCTTTTAGGGGGCCAATATGAGCTGCCTAAAAGCCAGATTGAAAACGGAGGGTACAACAGATATTATTTCCTTCCATTTATTTTGGGAATTATAGGTGCACTTTGGCATTTTAAGAAAAATCAAAAGGATGCCGGAATAGTAGGACTGCTGTTTTTCTTCACAGGAGTTGCTATTGTCCTTTATCTTAATCAAAATCCCTTACAGCCCAGGGAAAGAGATTACGCTTATACAGGGTCATTTTATGCATTTGCAATCTGGATTGGCCTTGGTGTCGCTGGGATAGCCGATTTTCTGCGTTCTAAAATTAAAGCCCCTACAGCTGCAATGCTTGCTACAGTAATTGGATTACTTGCTGCCCCGACTTTAATGGCCAAGGATGGCTGGAATGATCACGACAGGTCTTCTAAGTTTACAGCCCGGGATATGGCAGCTAATTACCTGGAATCTTGTGCACCGAACGCTATTCTCTTTACTTACGGGGATAACGACACCTATCCTTTGTGGTACGCCCAGGAAGTGGAAAATATTCGTCCGGATGTCAGGGTTGTCAATCTAAGTCTTCTCGGCACAGATTGGTATATCAGGCAGATGAAAAAGAAAGTCAACGAAGCAGAGGCTCTTCCCATTACGATGGCGAATGATAAATTCGTTCAGGGTGTCCGCGATGTAATGGGATATCAGGATTACCAGGTCGCTGGCGCTGTGGAACTGAAGAACATTTTTGATATTTTAACTTCTGAAGAAGAGGCTGACAAAGCGACTTATCAGGACGGTTCGAAGGAGAATTTCCTTCCAACAAAGAATTTCAAAATTACGGTGAACCCCGCCCACGTCCTCAGCACCAAAACTATTCCGCCGGCTTATAAAGATATGCTTGCCCCCTCGGTAAACTGGACCTACAACAAAAATTACGTTACTAAAACAGAGCTGGCTCTGATAGATGTGCTGGCACATAATAACTGGAAACGGCCTATCTATTTCGCGATTACCGTTCCTTCGGATAATTACATGGGACTGGACAACTACCTTTACAATGAAGGATTTGCCTACCGCTTACTCCCGCTGCAGCCCCAAGGTACAGACTCTACTGCTACCGAAAAACCGGAGCTTACCAATACCGATGCCATGTATAATAACATGATGACTAAATTTAAATGGGGCAATATGAAAAACGCTTCATATTTGGATCCTGAGTCGCTGCGGATGAGCTTTACTACCATTAATCATTTTAATATTCTCGCCGAAAACCTTTTTAAACAAGGCAAAATAGAAGAGGCCAGGAAAGCCCTTTTGAAGTGCATAGAAGTTGTTCCTGATAATAATTATTCGTTGAATTTTACTATCCGGAAATTCTATATGGCGGAACTGCTTTATAAAGTAAATGAACCGGCAAAAGCAAATAAATTGATTTCTAACACTGCTGATTACATTGAGGATCAATTACAATATCTATCTGCTATTGCAGAAACGAAAGAAAATCTAAACGTTCGTGAAATGCAACTTGGCATGTATGTTATCGCTGAAATGGTAAAACTAACAGCACAAAATGGCCAGACCGACCTCAATAAGAAATTACAGGCAAGGTATAGTGCGATGGATAGTAAGTTTATGGGTCTTAGGTAATTTTTTAATTTTACGATGCTAAAGGCTGTAAATTCCTGGCGATGATATGGTCTTTAAAAAGATTTTATAAAGAATATCTATGGTGCCAAACACAAGGTAACCAGAATGACTATTCTACCACGACCCCCATTGCACAGAATTTATCAATACGCTCAGTGATTACCGAATCAATATCCCGGGGTTTAAGCTCTTTAAGATCATCGATAATCCGGCTTTGAATAGCCTTGGCCATTAATTCCGGGTTATGATGTGCCCCTCCCAGAGGCTCCGGTATAATCCCGTCAATTAATTTATTGCTATACATATCTTCTGAAGTAAGCTTAAGGCAATCGGCAGCTTTTTCTTTGAAATCCCAACTTCTCCATAAAATAGACGAACAGGATTCCGGTGAAATTACAGAGTACCATGTATGCTCGAGCATGTAAACCCTGTCGCCGATACCAATCCCTAATGCACCGCCAGAAGCACCCTCTCCAACAATAAAACATAAGATAGGCACTCTTAATACGGACATTTCCAATAAATTTCTTGCAATTGCTTCGCCCTGCCCCCTCTCTTCAGCTTCTAACCCAGGGTATGCACCTGGAGTGTCTATAAATGTGATTACAGGTTTGTTGAATTTTTCTGCAAGTTTCATTAATCTTAAAGCTTTACGATAGCCCTCCGGGTTTGCCATTCCGAAATTGCGATACTGGCGCATTTTAGTATTTACGCCTTTCTGGTGACCGATGACCATTACAGTTTCACCACCAATACTTGCAAATCCCCCGACTATTGCTTTATCATCCTTCACGGTACGATCACCGTGCATTTCGATAAAATCGTCACATATCATTTCAATATAAGAAAGTGTATACGGACGTTCGGGGTGACGGGATATCTGGACCTTCTGCCAGCCTGTTAAATTTGAATATACATCCTGGCGTGTTGCTTCAATCTTTGCGTCCAACTCTGCAAGAGTAGCAGTCATGTCAACCTTAGTCTTATCAGCAACCTGTTTCACTTTATCAATCTGCAATTGAAGATCGGCTATGGGTTTTTCAAAATCGAATGTTGTAGTCATCGTAGATATTAATGAGGCGGCTAAATTAGGAAAATTAAAGCTATCTCAACAGAAGCTTTAATTGAATATACCACAAATAAATTCTCTTTCTGCTATTCTGGTTTAAGACCCTTCAGTTGCTCCTTCGCCAAGTCCCAATTGGTGCTTTTTTTGTCACTACTTCCGGCGCCGTCGATCAGATCCTGAAGTCCGGAAAGGGCATTCAAGACATCAGACGCCTTGATCTTATGTTTTTTGAAGGCAATTAGATCGAGAATAATTCCCTTTTCATTGCCTTTTTCATCAGTTATAAAGTTTATTCCTTCGACCATTCTTTTAATTTTTACGATAGAGTTTATAGAACTTGTTCAAAAGCTAACCCTTCCCTTTTTAGTGGCTGAACACTGGGATGTTTCCCCGAAAATACGTACTAGGAAACAACAAACTTCATTATGCCAGTGCTGGCACATCATCGGCCGGTATGGTAAATTTGAAACAGGTACCTTTTTCGAGTTCACTCTGAACCTGTATTGTTCCACCATGCTGGGCAACAAAATCGCGGACAAGCAGAAGTCCCAAGCCTGAGCCCTTTTCATTATTGGTTCCTGTTACCGATACCGGACTGATGCTGCTAAAGAGTGATTGCTGCACCTCCGGACTCATTCCGACGCCGGTATCAGTTACACAGATCTCCACCATACGATCTGTAACGGTAGCAGACACGTTTACTACTCCGCCCTCGGGAGTATATTTAATACTATTCATAACTACGTTCTGGATAATGGAACGAAGCATGAATACATCAGCTTTTACAAAAATATGCTCATGAATACTATTTTCCAGTTTGACATCCTTATGAAATGCATTCGGTGTCAAAATCTCAAGCGAAACATCGATCCCGTTTTTTAGTTGAATAGAAACAGGATTAAAAGAAGTTTTCTCTCGCTGGTTTTTAGCCCAGTTAACAAGTTCATTTAACTGTTCCAGAATTTTGTTTGTTGTCCGGTGGATTATGGCAGCCAGATGTTCAGTTTCCTTTGGATTCTGGCTCTTTCCTCGCTGTAATCGGTCGGATGAGGCCAGCAGTGCCGTCAGCGGATTTCTCAGATCATGTGATATCACTGACAGGAATTTATCTTTAGAAAGGTTCAGATCTTTAAGTTCGTGGTTTAAATTTTCAAGTTCTCTGGTGCGCTCTTTAACTCGGTCTTCGAGTTCCTGATTTAACTTCCTCAGATCGCCGTTGATCCGCGTAAGCTTCTCCTCTTGCACTTTCAAGATTTTGTTTTTGCGATACAGTTCTACAAAAATCGCTACTTTCGATCGCAGTATCTGAGAATTAAACGGTTTACGAATGTAATCTACTGCCCCTGCCTGATAACCTTTAAAAATTGCAGCCTCTTCATCATCCTGCCCACTGATGAAAATTATCGGGATATGCCTCAATTTATCGCGCTGGTATATAAGTTCGGCAGTTTCGTATCCATCCATAATAGGCATACGAATATCAAGCAGAATAAGTGAAAAGTCCTCCTCTTTTAACAGAATTTTCAATGCTTCGCGACCAGACGTCGCGGTTACGAACGCATAATCATCTTTTTCCAAAACCACCTGCATGGACATAAGATTGTCCACATTATCATCTACAAGAAGAATTTTAACCTGATTCAATTTTTTTTACAGTTTAATAAAGCCATACCCGCATTAGCGATAGTAGCTGATCCGTTTTGACCGGTTTGGTAATATAATCTGATGCCCCCGACGCAATACATTTTTGCCTGTCGCCGATCATTGCCTTAGCTGTCACCGCAATAATAGGTAAGTTTTTATTCCTACTTTCCTTACGAATCCATTGTATGGTCTCATAACCGTCCATCTCCGGCATCATGATATCCATCAGCACAATATCTATGCCTTTTTGACTGTTCAATATATCCAATGCTTCCCTGCCACTCTCTGCGGTAATGACATTTAGCTTAGATCGTTCAAAAGCGGCAGTGAGAGCGAAAAGATTTCGTACATCATCATCCACGATCAGTGCAGTTTTGCCATCAAGGATATCAGCATCACCCCTTATCTTGTTGATTAGATCGAGTTTGGTACTGCTTAATGTTTTCACATCGATATGCAGAAGATTCAGCACTTCTTCCAATATGACACCATGTGAACTCGGTGTTTTTGTGACAAGTTTATACGTGAGTCTTTTTAATTGTATCAGTTCGTTCGAAGTAAAATCACGAGCAGAGTGCAAAATTACATTCGCTTGCGGGCGCTTTAATAAGTTTATCTGTTTGAGCAGTTCCAGTCCTTTAGCGTCCGGAAGGGTATAATCGACAATGATACAATCAAAAACATCTCTTTTCAAGATCGATACTGCTTTTTTGCCGGTCGTGGCAGCTACCACTACCACATGGTCGCTACTCAGGAGTTTTGACAGATGATCAAGTTCGACTTCATTGTCTTCTATCAGAAGAACCCGTTTCTTAATTTGTTCATGGAAATTTACAATCCCAACAATGAGCTCGTCAAGCGCACTATTTGAAAGCGGTTTCAAATGAAAACTCCTTGCTCCAAATTTTATCGCTGCCGATCTATCATCTTCACCAGAAATAAGATGCACTGGAATATGCCTGAATTTCAAGTTGTTCTTTAAGGCTTTCAGGACCTTCCAGCCATTTGACTCCGGCATTTTTACATCAAGAGTTATGGCTATGGGATTGAATTTGGCTATTGCGTCGAATATTCCCAGGTAATTATTAGCAACTACTACTTTCAACCCATAACTATGAGATCTTTCAATCACAATTTTTGTAAAGCGTGCGTCGTCTTCAACAACTAAAAGGACCTTATCTGTCGATAGAATGTTATGTCTATCATCATCGATTATAATCTCGACGGTTTCGCTCTGAATGTTCCTTGTAGGCGCAGGGCTAAATTCTTCCTGGACTTTAAGATCATTTAATATAGCGGGTACCGGAACTTCACTGTATTTCAACGGCAAATAAAGGGTAAATGTACTCCCTTTCCCCAGATCACTTTGTACGTTTATTGTCCCGCCAAGCAGTTCAGCAAAACCCTTGCTTATTGACAGGCCAAGTCCTGTTCCGCCATATTTACGACTTGTAGATCCCTCTGCCTGTTGAAACGCCTCGAAGATAATGCCTTGTGTTGTTTGAGATATTCCAATCCCGGTGTCTTCTATCGCGAAAGCAATAACTGAGCTGGCTCCTGGTATTGGATTCGATTTGTCGATTTCCGGTCTGAAGATCTTAAGCTTCACACTTCCCTTTTCCGTGAATTTAAAGGAGTTGGAGAGCAAGTTTTTCAAAATCTGATTCAAACGCTGGATATCAGTCTCCATAACCTCGGGTAGCCCATCTTCAATATCAATTTCAAATTTGAGATTTTTCGCTTCTGAAATTGGTCTGAAGGTGGTTTCGACAAAGGAAGCAATCTCTCTAAAACCTACCGACATAATATCAGCTGATATAACTCCCGACTCAATTTTAGAGAGATCAAGAATGTCATTTATCAGTTGTATCAGGTCATCTCCGCATGAATGAATAGTTTTGGCATAACTTATCTGTTTCTCGTTCAAGTTTCCTTCATGGTTCTCAAAAAGCTGTTGTGCCAAGATTAACAAACTATTGAGTGGAGTCCTTAACTCATGGGACATGTTCGCAAGGAACTCTGACTTATATTTCGAAGTAAGGGTGAGCTGCTCTGCTTTTTCTTCAAGCGACCTCCCCTTGTCATGTAGTTCATCGTTTGCACGCCTCAGCTCTTCCTGTTGCGACGACAACTCACCGGCCAGCGATTGCGATTGTGATAATAATTCTTCTGTACGTGTATTCGTTTCAATATTATTAAGTACGATTGCAATACTTTCAGTCAATTGATCAAGAAAATCTATATGGGTGTCGCTGAAGTTTTCAAACGACGCCAGTTCGATTACTGCTTTTACATTATTCTCGAACAAAACGGGAAGGATCACAAGGTCTAAAGGAGGTGCACTCCCAATGCCGGAACTAATTTTTAAGTATTCCCCCGGAACATTACTTAACCGAATTTGCTCTTTATCGGATGCACATTGTCCAACCAGGCCCTCATTCAGGGCAAACTCCTGGTTACGTGGAATTTTTCCCTTCTGAGCATAAGCTGCTATTAGCTTTAATTTTGGATCGTCAGAAGATTCAGGCTGTTCAAGTATATAAAAGGCACCATATCGTGCGTTTACCAATTCAGCAAGTTCGGAAAGCACGTTGTTCGCTACAGCATTTCTATCACGCTGGCCCTGGAGCATTTGCGCAAATTTAGCAAGATTTGACTTTAACCAATCTTGTTCATGGTTTCTCAAAGTAGTATCCTTAAGATTCGCAATCATTTGGTTGATTGTATCTTTTAATGCTTCCAGTTCACCTTTTGCATCAACGCGAATGGTACGTGTAAGGTCACCCTTTGTTACAGCCGATGCAACCTCCGAAATTGAGCGCACTTGTGTAGTAAGGTTTTGAGCCAGCTGATTTACGTTTTCTGTTAGATCCTTCCAGGTTCCTGAAGCCCCTGGCACGCTGGCCTGACCTCCCAAACGTCCCTGAACACCAACCTCCCTGGCAACCGTGGTTACCTGGTCAGCGAATACAGCCAGCGTGTCAATCATTTCATTAATTGTATCCGTAAGCTGCGCAACTTCCCCGAGGGCATTAATGGAAAGACGTTGTTTGAGGTTTCCTTTTGCAATACCAGTCGCCACTTTCGAAATACCCCGGATTTGCCCCGTTAAGTTTGAAGCCATCTGGTTTACTGAATCCGTCAAATCCTTCCAGGTTCCACCTACGCCTTTTACCTGTGCCTGGCCACCCAGTTTTCCCTCGGTACCCACCTCTCGTGCTACCCGGGTCACCTCAGAAGCAAAGGAGTTTAGCTGGTCCACCATCGTGTTAATGGTGTTCTTCAGGTCCATCATTTCACCCTTTACGTCAATAATTACCGTTTTAGACAGGTCACCTCCCGCCACAGCCTTAGTAACCTCGGCTATGTTACGAACCTGTGAAGTAAGGTTACTAGACATCTGATTCACGGAATCAGTCAAATCTTTCCATGTGCCAGCCACTCCGGGAACAAAAGCCTGTCCACCGAGATTACCATCCGTTCCAACTTCCCGGGCAACACGCGTTACCTCAGATGCAAAACCGCGCAGCTGATCCACCATGGTATTGATGGTTTCCTTCAGCTGAAGGATCTCACCGCGCACGTCAACTGTAATTTTCTTTGATAAGTCACCATTAGCAACTGCAATAGAAACGTCAGCGATATTCCTTAATTGCGCGGTAAGGTTACCCGCCATCTTATTCACACTATCTGTCAAATCCTTCCATGTCCCATCTACACCGGGCACGTTAGCCTGCCCTCCAAGCTGACCTTCAGAACCAACTTCACGAGCTACCCTTGTAACCTCAGAGGCAAAGCCCCGGAGCTGGTCCACCATTGTGTTAATCGTATCTTTGAGCTCGAGAAGTTCTCCTTTTGCATCTACAGTGATCTTGCGGGATAGATCTCCTTTTGCCACCGCAGTTGTTACCTCAGCAATATTACGAACCTGCGATGTCAGGTTATCGGCCATCTTATTTACCGAATCTGTTAAATCTTTCCATGTTCCACCCACTCCAGGCACATTTGCCTGACCACCTAACTGTCCCTCTGAACCCACCTCACGTGCCACACGCGTTACTTCAGATCCGAAGGAATTTAACTGATCCACCATCGTATTGATGGTAATTTTGAGCTCAAGCATTTCCCCTTTCACATCTACTGTGATTTTCTTTGAAAGGTCGCCTTTTGCAACCGCGGTTGTTACTTCAGCTATATTTCGAACCTGGCCGGTCAGGTTACCAGCCATCTGATTCACAGAATCGGTTAAATCTTTCCATGTTCCGCCTACACCAGGTACATTCGCCTGTCCACCCAGCTGTCCATCTGATCCCACCTCCCGCGCAACACGGGTTACTTCAGAAGAAAAGGAATTCAGCTGATCCACCATTGTGTTGATCGTATTTTTTAATTCCAGAAGCTCGCCCTTTGCATCCACAGTAATCTTACGGGACAAGTCACCCTTAGCCACAGCAGTTGTTACCCCGGCAATGTTTCGCACCTGGTCGGTAAGATTACTACCCATCTGGTTTACTGAATCTGTAAGGTCTTTCCAAACACCTCCAACCCCTTTTACTTTTGCCTGCCCCCCGAGCTCTCCCTCTGTACCTACTTCCAGGGCCACACGGGTCACCTCCGATGCAAAGGAGTTCAGCTGGTCAACCATCGTATTGATAGTCTTTTTAAGCTCAAGCATTTCCCCTTTTACGTCAACAGTGATCTTTTTAGAAAGGTCACCATTTGCAACAGCTGTAGTTACACCGGCAATGTTTCTCACTTGTGAAGTAAGGTTACCGGCCATCCGATTTACCGAATCCGTCAAATCCTTCCAGGTACCCGCAACACCTGGCACCTTAGCCTGGCCACCTAGTTTTCCTTCAGTACCCACCTCCAGGGCCACCCTGGTTACTTCCGATGAAAATGAGTTAAGCTGATCCACCATCGTATTGATAGTATTCTTTAACTCAAGAATTTCCCCTTTTGCTTCTACCGTAATCTTCCGCGATAAATCTCCCTTAGCAACAGCGGTTGTTACAGCTGCTACATTTCTCACCTGTGCTGTGAGGTTACCAGCCATTTGATTAACTGAATCCGTAAGTTCGGCCCAAACGCCCGCAACACCCTTGATCTTGGCTTGTTCACCTAATTTACCTTCAGATCCTACCTGCCTCGCCACACGGGTTACTTCCATAGAAAATAACTGCAGCTTTGAAAGCATCTGGTTAGACTCTTTCGCCATTCTCAAGAACTCGCCCTTAAGAGGCTGGCCGTTAATTTCAAGCGGGATTTGTTTAGACAAATCACCATTAGCAACAGAGTTGATCATACCAGCAATCTCAAGTGCAGGTGAAGTCAGATCTGTTATAAGATCGTTCAAAGAGTTCACTCCTTTTGCCCATTCTCCTTTGGCCTCGGGCATTGCAATTCTTTTGCTCAGATTCCCCTTCTTGCCTATGATCACCTCCGCTGTTGAAATTTCTGAAACAAGGCGCTGGTTAATATGAATAATGTCGTTTAAGACTTCGCAGATCCTTCCATTGATGCCGGCTTGTGTTACTGGCATCCTGATATCGAGGTTTCCATTCTTAACCTGCGTTAGTACGTTTAGAAGTTTTTTTAAGTCCAGGGTCTCGTGTGTGAGATCAGCGGTGCCATTGAGGCCGTTTGACGTTGCGTCTAATGTTTCAGACTTTGATTCCATTTATCTAGAGCGGTTATTTACGATACAATGCAGTAGAGGAACTGTGGTGAATGGTTAAAGGTAGAACTTGTAGCAATTCATTCATACATACTCTCTTTTGCAAAAATTGTTTTATATATTTTTCAGTACAAATAATTTAATTCGCCATCTGTTTACGAAGTCGGTTCCATCAAGGTTTCGTCGTCAGCTAATGACTTAAAACATGATTAATGACCGCTACGCTGTTTATCACCTTCTTTCTTTCAATCATCCCATAACAGGCATTATCATAGTATTCCGGATCATAGTATGATAGCTTTTTCATTTTATCTTTACTTAAAATAACGAATTCATAGCTATACGAATTGTATACATGATACTTTTCGAGACAAAATATGGGAATGTCGCTCTCATTCTGAATGCCAAAAAGGTCATTCTGTATGAAAGTGTTCCATACAAGATCTAACGATTCAATTGGCAAATTTAGCGGTTGTAAATTCTCAGACTCTGCTAAATATCTGAATGCTACAAGTGTCTTGTCTTTCATGAGCATCACAAAGTAATCTGATTTTTCATTAACCGTGTCTGTAAGCTTCACACGAAAGGAAATTACGTAATCATTTTGACTTTGCAGACTAAGTAGAAAATTTTCAACCTTTTCGGGATTAAAAGTCTCGCCATTTTTAATTGAGATGAGCTCCTGTGCTTTTGAAGCACTGCAAAAAATAAATAATATGACGATTAATAAGATCTTCAAACGTGCAAAAAACGGAACATAATCCTTCGATATACCTTTCAATAAATGCGCTCCAGGAGAAGTTTTGACGATCAAATGAAAAGAAGTGACTTTTGACGGAGAAAAACGACGATGTGCACTGTGTATTATCATCAGGTTCATAGTCATTAACATTTGTCGCCTTTTCACTTAATCATTCTGTTATCACACCGGTAGTACGCGGGAAAAAAATATCTCCTAAATATCCGCAAATTTCCCGGAAGGAAACAACGCAAGAACAGAAAAATTTCATCGCAGGCGCCTACTGGGTACTTACTCCGCATAAGACCTGAAAATATCCCCATAGGATATCCAGCCTGGACCATTGACATGGGTGAATTAAACGCAGAATAGAGAAGGAGAATTATCTGGGATCGACTTGGTAAATTACCAGTTTTGATATATTCCCGCTCTTAAGGTTTCTCCCAGGCGAAGAATTATTCAGTGCGATACTCTGAATTTTTGTGGAAGAAGATGGATAGCCAGAAACCTTATCACTATAAAATTCGTTGTAAAGATTCTCATATTCTGAGTTTCCCGAGCTTATTTTTTTTATTTGCGAAGTTGAACTGCTAAGTACATGCAGCTCGGCGTTTTTTGATTCTAGCATACTTCCTGCAGCTTCTTCTCTTAAAGCAGCACTGCTAAATGTAACGCTTTGGACATCCGTTAAGGTAATATTTAACGATGCAGTCGTTGTTTGAGCCTGGGAAACAAGCGCAAATAATAACAACGTAATACTAAGCAGGACTGTCCTCATGTAATTAACTTCAAATAAATATAGCGTTAAAAATTATACGATCCAAATAAATAAAGGTTACCTAAAGCGGGTAATTATGTGGTAATTAGAATGAATTTCTCCATTCGTGGGCGTAGCTCCGCCAGGAAGTGAAAACTGCTTGTCGAAATTTCATTAGATTTCCCAGGCGCTTTAATTGCTAGGTTTAGTATTAGGCGAGATAAACTTTTTAGTCTCAATTTTCCTGGCTTTAACCATCAACTTGATATTAATTATCTGAGGGGTTTCAGAGTTGAGCTGAAAAGTGTCAGGTTTTTTTTCCACCTCAACTTCGGAGGGCAGATTGGCAGATTCTACATGTATAGAATAAGGTCCAACAGGAAGATAGAACACATACTGCCCTTCAGCATTTGTTTTTGTGATATACTTAAAACCATTTTCATCCGTGGCAACTACTGTTATGCCCTGCAGATTTCGGTTTATTTCATAACTAAATTCATTAAAACTGTAACTTAATGTACCCCGGAGTGTACCCGTTCGCTTCAGTGCGATTTCTACATGTTCTTTTTTCTCATCCAGGTTTATGTCCTGATCGCCAGCATACCATCCTTTAGTGTTAGTCAACGAAATCCTGAAGTTTTCAAATGGAAGTTTTTTATAATCTACAATACCGTCGGGGCCGGTAATAAAAGCCACGCTATTTATATATAATAGATGACCACTGGCTTTTATATCCCCCTCATCAAAAATGCTGTTTTGGTTTGCATCTTGAAATACAAAAACCTCCAGGTCACTTGTCTTTAGGCCAACTTTAGGCAAAGAAATCTTCTGGGTCAATCCCATTTCAAGGATGCTAAGATTATATTCACCATAACGGTTATGATTAATTGAAGAGTACATAGCGGTTTTCGGGGTAATATCATATTCA
This sequence comes from Bacteroidota bacterium, assembly GCA_040385405.1. Classification (GTDB taxonomy): domain Bacteria; phylum Bacteroidota; class Bacteroidia; order Sphingobacteriales; family Sphingobacteriaceae; genus Daejeonella. The sequence goes on from JAZKHM010000140.1 coordinate 15,411, forward strand.
GCCCGGCCAGTTAAATAAAAGCTATTTCCAAATGCACTGCTATTTATAAATGCCAGGCCAGTTTCTGTGCGTAATTTGTTGCGGAATAAGCTTTTTTGGATTGATGGAATAATATTTATCAACCTGGGCGAGTTCACATTCCTCAGGAAATTATTTGCGGCTTCACCAATGTAAAATGTTCCTATTTGAACCGTTGAGCTTAAGTTAAACATACCGCTCCTGTAATTGAGATTAGATCTGAAATGCAAGCGCTTTACCGGATCAAAAGAGGACCTATAAAGACCCGTTTCGGTATTAACAGATAAATATTGATTACTTGAAATTGGATAATTAAAAGAATTGTTGATGTTCCAAGCCTCCAGGGAATGCTGCTCTTCTGGTAAGGACTGAAATCTGAAAGAGTTGTTTGACTCTTTAGTATACACGGGAGCTACTGAAATATTGAGCTTTTTAAAAAGAGTTCCCGACATCCCAATTTCGGCTCTCATCGTACTAAAATCCGGAAGAAATGTCTGAAAAAAAGAAAGCGTCTTAGGAGCGTAATGATTATAATCAACACCCGCCCAAATATTCGAAGCCTCACGCAACCAGGTTATTCTTTCGGCAAATGATAAGGCACCTCTTCTTATACCCGGGTAGTACCCGGTACTATAATAATTCAGGCTGTTGATTACTATCTTTTTCAAGGTTCCATTAATATTTAAACCTCCGGCAAAGCTTGGTTCCCTTCTATTACCATTTTCATATTCGGAGGTGTAGCCGCCGCTAACAGTGGCAGTGGCGCGAACGTCTTTAATATTTGTCAGCGTGAAATTATTGCTAAGAATTGCGCTTCTTGAATTCAATACAGGATTTAACTCATAAATTGCTGATGATGCAAGCTCCCATCTTTTCGAATTGTGTGTAAATGTTCCCCATCCCGCGTTTCCCACAGGGAAGAAAGTATTCTGTTTATTTCCAAGAAGGTTTGAATTTCCGTCCATATAGCCCGCCTCGTAGGAGTTCCTGGACGAAGTATCGTTTATAGTAAAACTAGCCCCCCGGCCACTTAAATTTAGATCCAGATTTTTATTGATATTTCCTGCCATTACCCCAAATTTCTGGTTCTCGTAACTTATAAAAGTACTTCTGGCCATCGGAGGTGAGTATGAATTCTTCCAGGTTGTCAGATCCACATTATAGCCAAGCATTCCATTTGGAAGTTCAAGATTGCCACGGCCGGTCACCAGATAAGACTGATTTGGAGAAAACATACTTTGGGAACTCACGGAGATACTATTAAGGTTATAAGAATCCCCAAGCGATTCGTCCCGGTAAGAACGCTCATTTCGCGCACTCTGTACCCTTATATAAGCCATACCGAATATGTCGCCGTTATCATACAAGCCGCTGAAGGTCACGTCAAAACCTTCAGAATCAAGCATTTTCCTTATTACAGGCTTGACAAAGGTAATTAGAGTATCTGCTGAGGGCTGGATCACAAACTGAGTAGTCGTATGAAAAGCATTATCCTGAAATATTGATGGGTATCGATTGATCAAGGTGATTTTCTGAGCTGTATTACCCGGATTAGTCACCCTTATAGGAATCTTTATTGAATCTGACACAGGGTCAAGAAGTATATTGGATACAAGAGCAAACATATTCACATTACGTTTTATATAAACTCTTAATGTGGTTTCCGCAGTAGCTAGAATTGAGTTTCCCGGGCCGGCAAATAGAATTCGAATAAGGTGTTCTTTTCCCGATGCTGCCCGCTTAGTGACAAATATTTTAATTGGCACAAATAAGCTATCGCCGGCCAGGAGTGAAACTGGTATTTTATTCTTACTAATTAGACTTAGAGTGCCGGGAATGTTGATGTCCACTATTCCCGAAAGGGTAGAAGTAGTTTTATTAACAATCTTTACAGTGAGATCTAAAAGTTCTTCATTCGAGGCATTAACAGCTGTTTGGGAAGGCTGGAATAATATTCGTGAATCCTGAGCCAGGGTAACGTTCGCTGAACAGAATAAGAGTACCATTAAGTAGAACGACCTGGAAAGCATTGCAAGTTTAGATTTTACTTCCAACGAAGGATAAATTTCCAACTTGTTTTTATGATATCTTTTATCCGTTTCCAAAATTCAAAGGTAGACACTTCTGATTGCCCTGAAGCAATTTAAAGTGGTATAGCAACGAATAAAACCCTGGTATTAAACGTGCCTGATTTGTTCGCAAGCCTCGAATCATTAGGTGCGGTATAATAGCGGAGTGTGTATTCAGTGACCTGATGACTCGGGTGCGATACAGGATTGTTAATAATTATCTGGTCCGTTGCTGAAAGTGCACGCGTGTATGTGTTAATCGCAGCTCCTTTAGTGGAAGTGAACTTCGTCGTTTCAACATTAACAGCTGCCACAGGAATGCTTACTTCATTGTTTTCGAGATTCGACCCGCTGGTTTTAATTATAACCTGATAGCCGCTGTAACCCGTAATTTTTAATCCCTGCGTTTTGGTAACAGAAACCCCGTTCTGATAATTAGCCAGTGTATTGAAAACCAGATCAACTACATTCGCTGAATTCTGTAGCACCATGGTATAACTATTGGAGCTGGAGTTTATTTGGAAAGATACGTCCTGGATCTTAGTGGAAACTACTTCATTATTTTGATTATATAAAGTAAATGTCAGGCTGGCAGTGTACGTCCCATTCGGAACAAGCAAATGATTTCCACCTGCGATAATCATATCAAATTTATGCTCCGTACCTGCATACGCATTGAAACCAGCGTTAGACTGATCTATAAGAGCCACATCAGAATAGGCTAATGCGATTGTGTTGTTCGTAACACCAATTTGAGCAGCGGTTGGTGACCCGGAAGCAACCCGGTTAAAACGTAGCGCAAAATACTGTGGAAGAACAGAGTTGCTTCCGCTGAAGAAATTTCCATTAGCACGTACCTTCAGGCTCCAGCCAGTACAATTAGCCTGGTTAGGCGTATATTGAATGCTTACAGCATCAATAACAGACTTGCCGGACATTTGCTCCGTATAATTTAAAAATGATGGCTGATTGCTGAAATAGGAATTTATAGTTGCACCCGAACAGCTATTGAAGGTGGTTTGGCTAAAGGCGTAGAGAGGTAAGATACCAACAAGTAAACATGTTAGTGCCAAAAAAAACATCCGCTTAATGAATTGGCAATTATAGGGCCTTATTTTCATCATTAACGCGCAAACTCCAATTCAACCAGCTTCAGTTCATCCTTATTGCCGTAATTTATTATGGCAGTAGCAGTATATTTTCCTTTTGTGATATTGGAGGGTAAAGCCTGTCTCACTATCCGCTTATCTCCAGGCAATGAAAAAATATCCTGGTCATCAAGTTTTGTTCTTGCGCCTGTCTGGGTATTTAGTATTTCCCACTTCACCTTACCTTCAAGCCACATTTTCCCTGTATTTTGAAGGTTTAGTTCCAGAAATCCGCTTGTCGTCCTGTCATCCTGAGCAGGAAGAATATCAGTAAAATTCACCACCTCAATATCCTTTTCTTCGACCTGCGAAAACGCGTGATAAATTTTAACCCCCATTCTCACGCTAACTTTTATTGAGGTTCCATCCGCAGCCTTCGCGTCACCAGGGTTCAATTGAGTTAAAAACAGCATTGCCGTATGAACAGGTATGGATGTATTTGCATCCGCAGGTACGGTAAAAATAATATCAAGTTCGCGTTTTTCATTTGGCTGCAGGGTAAAATACGATCCCGGCATTACCTGAACCCATGCTGATCCAGAACTCTTTAGGGTGCCAGCATCATAGGTTTGGTTATTCCCTAAGGTATCGTAATTCCAATCGTTCATCGAAACGCCTATCTCCAGTTCCTTGTTGTTAGGATTACTCACAACTATCTTTTGAGTAGCAGATGCCCCAGGAGGTAGTTTGTAATAGAGCTTCCCTGGGCTAACGGTCATACCCGCCTGAGCCCAAAGCTCTTTGTGAGAACCCATAAGCGCAATCGCGAATAAAAAACATAGTAATTTCTTCATAGATTAAATTTAAAAAAAGACTTTTTTTAAGCCCTCTTACAACGTAAAAATAGATGATTTATTAGAGTTTACGGCTCGCATGCTCAATTGGTTACGTGAACCGTTAAGCCCTTCTGTAAACCCGGCTTTTACAGGTACAACCAAAAAAATTTACATGCAGTGCTGGTTCTAGGTAATTTTATGGCTGTATCACGCTAAATATTACCGGAATTGTACTCGGTGTCGCATTCTTGTCAATATACGCGTATTTGTTTCCGATTTTATAGGCTATATCAAATTTATTAGCAGAGAACTTTCCATTCCACGAAGAGTTCGATGCTGTAATAAGAGTGACCGCCGAACCGTTGGCCGGAGGTAAAACAACATCACTTTTCAAAACTAAACCTATTGTGTTCCCCTTATTAGTTGTCCCTATTAGAGAACTGACCTGGACTAGACCATCTATTCCCGGACCAGATCCACTTCGCTCCCCCGATATAGCTTTTACCACATAACCTCTTGAACTAACGACGCAAATGTGATCGCTTGCAATCGCCCGGATCTGGTTATCATTTTTATCATCCGATTGGCTATTGGCAAGGAATATTGGTTCATTTATGGTAAAGGAAAGTGCATCAAGCAAAGTAATTGACATATTTGCAGACTGAGCTTGAGTGGTTCTGCCGATAAATGAACTTATGATAAATACAATTAGAATTAATCCCTTTCTCATTTCCGTTTTGCGTATTTGATCAATCTCAGATCAGCACGCTTTAAGCTATGCTTTTATCTGGTTAGCGATCTATGCAAGTTTTAACCTTTACTCACTATTGCTGAGTTACCGTATAAACTACCGGGATAACATTCAATCCCGTTGCTTTACCAGCGTAAGTACCGCCTGCACCGATCAGGTAAGAAACATTGAATTTGTTAGTAGAGTTGTTCCCGGTCCATGAAGTATTGGTAGCTGTGATAACGGTCGCGGCTGTTCCGCCCGAAACCGGCAAAGTAACAGCTGATCCGTAAGTGATACCAGCAGTGTTGCCTGCATTGCTTGCTCCGATTGCCGGAGTTAATTTTACCGAACCCGGTGCAAGTGCTGCAGCGCCGCTTACTGTTCCTGCTATTGCTTTTACAACATACCCTCTTGAAGAAACTACCGTGATATGATCGGTAGCTAAAGAAGTGATACCGTTATTATATTTTGCTTCAGTATCGAAGTTTACATCAAGTGCAGATGGCTGGCTTACTGAGAATGACAATACATCTGATAAGGTGATGTTCGCGTTGGCTGTTTGTGCAAACGAAATGTTGCTAATGATTGAGACGGTAATGAATGCGATTAGGAAGATTATTTTTTTCATGATATGGATTATAAATTTCGGTTGGTGTATATCTGTGTTTTGGATGATCTAGACAAAGCACACTCCAAACTCAGAATATCCCCTGTCGCACTGCCCGTACAGGATTATGAAAAAGTAAGAGAAAATATAGCGGGATTTCATTCCTCATTTGGGGAAAGTGTTACCCAATTTAGCTCGAAATAATCGGTGAGCTGCCGGGAATAGTAAAGTAAACGAGGTGTTTCCGAAGGTGGGAAATGCATTCGGCAGACCTGCTTATCAAAAGGAAAAGGCCCGATTGAGCCTTTCCAATTTAAACAGCTGCCAAAAAAATCTCATTTTTTTAGTGATTTCTTAAGACACAAGCTATCGTTCGTGTTTCGCAATTATTAACTCTCAGGCATAAACTTTCCTCAATTCAGAAATTGACGATTGTAGTCTTGACCGCAAAATGCCCAGTGTAATTTGAAGCTCTTCAGCTGCCTGAACATGAGTATAGCCTTTAAAATACACCAGTTCCAGGGCTGATTTCTGTTCGTTACTCAAGATTTTTGTCATGTCTTTGACTCCGATCAGTTCAGGATTATAATTAGTCTGGAAGGTCATGTCCACTTGCTGACTGACATCAGCCAGATCTTCACAGACAGAAGAATTTCTATGATTTGAGCTTCTAAGATAATCAATCGACACGTTTCGGGCTAGCCGTGCCATCCAGGTATATAAGCGGCCCTTGCTCGAATCATACATACCAAATGATTTCCAGATCTTGATAAAAGTTTCCTGTAAAAGATCCTGAGCGACCTCTTCTATTATAACAATAGTTGAAATTACTTTATAAAGGGAGTCGGAATACATTTGATAGAGAGCCGACATGGCCAGACTATCATTGTTCTTCAGGCCCACTACAAGCATATCTTCGGATAAACGGAGCTTCCTGCTTCTTTTCTTACTGATGGCTTGAACATCTTCGAGAGGTATTACCAGTGACATCATCTTTACAATTTGAATAATATAAATTTGATGTGCCAACATGAATTTAAGATGAAGTTTTCAAAAAATCAGCTGGCTTTCAGAATTCCAAAAAAAAGACGCCAAAGTTTCCCAAAATCTTGTGGATTTTCACCGCTGCGCAGCCACGATAAGATCATCAATTATCCTTTTTAATTTCGACCCGCCGATTTTGCTGCCTGGCGGCTTCGGTATTATTTGTATTCAGCGGCATAGATTCACCAAACCCCTTTGCCTCAAGGTTCCTTCCATTGATCCCGGCTGAAACCAGATAGCTTTTAACTGCTGTAGCACGGTCAATCGACAGGGTCATATTACGAGTTTCCGTTCCTTCTGCTGAGGAATGCCCGTTCAGGCTGAACTTCATATCAGGATACTTCTTCATCTCTTTTGCGATTTCGTCAAGGGTGGAATAAGATGAAGTTTTAAGAACAGAAGAGTTGAACTCGAACAAAATGTTTTTATAGTTAAATGATGGAGCCGCAGCCGCCACTTCCGGGCAACCATTATTTTGGGCAGAACCGGCTTTACTCGGGCAATTGTCTTTTGAGTCTGGAATTCCATCTTTATCAGAATCTGACTCTGGCACAGGAGCTGGCCTGGGTGTTTCCTGTACAGGTGCAGCAGCTACAGGTACGGGAGCAGCCTGGGTGACCATTTTCTTCGGCTTACAGGCCGTGAATAGTGCGAAAATTAATAACGTGAGAATGGATAATCGTGTTAACGGAGTTTTCATTTGATATCTTTTAGTATTGAAATGCTAAAACTAGCATTAACCGCATTGGCATACAAGCCGGCGTTTTCCACATTGTTAGGATAAGATACTATCAAAGTTCAAATATATCCTTCCGTTATTAGTGCCAAGATCATTGAATTATGCTTCCAATGATCTGTTTTGAGGCCGCTTCACAAAAGTCAAGTCCAGAGTAGTCGGGATTATAACCACCTATATAAGGGACTGCCATAGTGTATATCCGCTCATTATAGGCCCCATACGGATCTACAACCTGGAAATTATCATTAATTGTAATACCGGGAACTTTCAGATAATAATTTCCACTGGCGTCAGCTTCAACCTCTTTATTGCCGTTTTCCAAAGCTGCCCTTCCCAGGGAAGCAGCTCTGAACCTAATATGAGCAGGGCTTATCGTTTTGTTTTTTAGCATACTTTTAAAAGGAAACTGATCATATGACAACCGTGGCTGGCCAATACAATTAACAAAGGTTTTATAATAGACAGACCTGCACACGCCTGCTTCATCCTTATACCTGTAGGTAATGCCACCCTTCTTTTCAGGGATCACTTTGCTCTCTTTGTCTACTGCTATGAGCTCTAAAACACCCGCGTCGTACAAGGCCAGCAACTCACGGGCAGAGTTTTGCGGCACAAATGCAATTACGATAGATATTAACGGCATCAAAATCTTTGTAAGTCGTTGCATATCTTCGGCAGAAAGATATTTTGCCGGATAGTTCATCGAGAAGCTCAATACCGCGAGCATTTCTTTCCAGTAAACTGATTCCCCGCGTTTAATTGATTTTTCCGCTTCAGCATATTCGGCGCGAAACAACGTAAATGGATCCAGTCGTTCACGAAGATCCATCATAGATCCCACGAACTCCTCAATCTCCATATGTTTTATTTTATTATAAAAATCGGGGTCTTTATCGCGAAATATTTCCTTGAAGTTTTTTTCAAATATGAAGTCGAGTGAAATAAAACCGTCATTCTCCTCTTTATGTTTTTTAATCTCCTCAGGCGTAAGCAGCGAATCATTTGAAAGGTGACTATCATCCAGGTGAAACCTGATGGCCGGAAGCAATCCTTCCAGTGAGTGCATAGACAGCTTAAATTCCGGACTATCTTCAGATTTGTGAAAATATATTTCGCCATTTTTACGTTTTATAAATTCTCCATTTTGCCGGGCGAGTGTCTTTATTGCGTCTATCGCAGTTAGAGACGATCCTTTGATAGCCACCGGATGATTTAATTTCAACTCGAGCTTCGAAGGAGGATACGGAGAATCATAATAACCTACAATTTCTCCTTCATTAAATCTGGGCCAGTAATGTCCGGTGCAAATAATCACCTTGTCAAATTTTGCGACTTCTGCATCGTAAACCTCTACCCAAACTTCATCTAGATCAGGTTGATCAATAATATCAATCACATTACTATTAAGGTGAAGATTTGTTAGTATCCCATTCTTATTTGCCTGGTCTAATAGAAAATCAAACTGAGCTGACAAATACTGTCCGAAAAACAATCGCGGAAGAACCTTGAATTCGTTGAAGTTTTCCGGAGTAATGTTGAAAGCTTCAAGCATTTCACGCGGAGCTATCTTTACCCACTCCTCTATAGTACAAAAAAGCACGGGAATCTCATTGTCAGACACATTGGTAATATGTTCCTCATTTGCGCCTTGCCTGCTGTAGGGCATGCCACTTCCCAACTGGTTTTTACTTTCAAAAATGCTTATCTCCAGATCATGTCTGCCAGTTTCCATCAGGCGTTTAAACATGAACAATCCAGCAGGACCGCCGCCGATTATTGCAATACGTTTTCTATTCTCTTGCATTTATAGAACTTGGTTTTTAGAAGTTAGCATTAGTTAGCTGATCGGAGTTGTTGTTTTGCCGTGCTTATCAAACCAAATAATTCGATGTGATAACATCTATTGTGAGGATAGGTTTGGAGTACACAGGCGAATTATGATTTTATCTGTCATTTATACGGAAAATAAGCCACTTTAAAACCTTGAAGAAGCAAAGCTGTTAACAGATTCAACGACACCTAAATTTAATAGCCCTCAAATTAATTATGATAAAATTACAATACTTTACCGGTGAAGACTTTGACACACTACTTAGCTGGATTCAGGATGAAGAATTGCTACTCCATTGGGCTGGCACTCAATTCAGATTTCCTCTTACCAAAAAGAAACTGGACTGGTATATCAAAGACACGAACGACTTTAATACTTCTTCTACCTTGATTTACAAAGTAATAGAGTGTGAAACAGGCAAGACCATTGGCCATATTTCATTAACCTCTATTAACAGGACGAACCGTTCGGCCCGTATCACACGTGTATTTGTTGCAGCTTCTGATAGGGGACGAGGACTTGCCGGAATGATGGTTAGAGAATTGGTGAAAATCGGTTTTGAGGAATTGCATCTCCACCGCATAAGCCTTGGGGTGTATGATAAAAACCAAGCCGCAATTAACTGTTATAAGAATTGCGGATTCCACACAGATGGGGTCTTACGAGATATTCAAAGGTACAAGGAGGGATACTGGAGTCTTATGGAAATGAGTATTCTTGAAGACGAATGGACCGGAGCCAAAATTCCAGAGAATCCAATTCCTCATGACAAGTTCGGGCAGCAAATTCCAGCGGATTCGTAAGCGCCTGTCTCTCCCGGTTTCTAATAATATATTGAAGGTAACAAATTGGCTTGGTGCACGTAAGAGTCTGATATATCTGCGATTACATAGCATGTAAACCCTGATTTCAAACAATTATTTAACTATATGATCATGAAAAAAACCTTTAGAGGCACCATTATTCTGATTGCAACGATATTATTATTCGCATGCGAGAAAGATACCGTCAACGACGGAGAATTAACTTACAGCTTTAAAACTTCAAACCTCAGTGCATCTGTGGGATCCACAGGTTCGGCAAGCGGCAGCCCGGTTGCACCGCTCAGTAATGGAAGTATCACTTGGAACTCAGGAGCTGTCAATATTCAGCAAATTTACTTTGGGGCAAAAAAGGACAATACTCCGTTCGCTGTTGAATTCGAAAAACTATCAAATATTGATATTCTAAAAACCGCTACAGTTAGCGGCAGTGTTCCAATTCCAACAGGAACTTACAGTGATATTAAACTAAGGTTACGGCTGAAGGAATCTACAACAAACAAACCCCTGGTGCTGCTCGGCACGTTCACAGAAGTTTCCGGAACCAAAATCCCCGTAGAGGTGCAGTTCAATGAAACGTACGAGCTTACGCTTAACCCGGCTCAAATTACCATTAAAGGTAATAAATATGATGTCAACGTTACCCTTGATTTAAGCAAGCTAGTGAAGAATATAACTTTGACTGACTTCGGTCAGACAGTACGAAGCGGCGCGGATAACATGATTCTTGTAAACAATACTAAAAATATAGCGCTTTTTGAAAAGATAAAGATGAATCTCGTGCTAATTGCAGATGCTCAGATAACAAAAAGATAAAACAGCCAAAAAATTTATTCCGGAATGGCAGTGGCCTCTTCCTTTCCGGCAATCTCGCCTGTATCCTGTTTTTTATCGTTCACTATTTCAGGAATAGATTGGGTAAAAATTAGCCCTGTCCTTGCGGCATGTTCGGCAGCTTCCACGGTATTGTCAACGATAAGAAGTTCAACGTGTTCTGCCAATTCCGTAGAAACGTCCATTGCTATTTTTTCCCTGTCGGCGAGCTGGACATCACGAATGTAAATTGCCAGGATTCTGCCCGGGAACTTTTTAACGATCTCACGATAAATGACCGGGTCTTCCTGCCCGCTATCTCCAATTAGAACAAAATTCAAATGCGGGTAAGTAAGTAGGATGTTTTCAATCTCTTTGAATTTGTGCCCCATATGACCAGAGCTGATAAACTTGTTATCCTGAAGCCCGAAATCCCGCAGAAGAAGCGGACCCTCAGGAATTTGATTAAGATCCAGAAAATCCTTTAGAAGATCGTACATATTCCAGGGACTGCTGGAAACGTAAAAAAATGGATTATTACGCGTTCCGTTCCGGCCTAACTGCAGCGATTTATAAAACTCAGAAACACCGGGAAAAGGCATACGTGTTTTTGCATTATGAAGGAATACTTTCCTTGACATTGCAAGAACATCTGTAGCACTGGTGTGCACAACAGTATCATCTATATCGCTGATAATCCCATATTCAGCATCACTCGGCGGAACCAATACCTGCGCTTCACACTTCAGCCCGGCTTTGAAATCAACGGGCGCCTCAAAGAGCTCTACATCAATTTCATGCCACATATCCTCTGGGCTAATTGGTGTTTCCGGCGCCAGGTTTAACATAAAGTAGCCTTCATCATCTGTAATTACAGTATGTTCCTGATCCTGAAATTTAACTTTCAGAATTGCCCCCGGAATTTCATCACTTTGAAAACGATTGTACATATTGACAAGATTGTGAAAAACAGTATCCCGGTCTGTCGCAGCATTTATTCCCTTGTTCTCAAGTACCCTGCCTTTTATGTACAGACGATTCACTGTTCCATAACTTCGATAGGTGACAATCTGCAGGGGATCGTTAAGGTTTAGACGGCGTCGCAGATTAAAAAAAAGATTGTCGAATTTCTCTTCGACCAAAGATGTAGTATCAGTAAAAAGCTTTTTCCAATCTGCCATAATTTTGAGGTTTAATGGTAGAACAGAATTTTTAAGGATGTGTTTAGAATGAAAAATAAAAGAAATTCTAACAATTTACAGGCATACTGGTTACCTATAACGATCCTTCAGCAAATTCATCATGTCTGCATTTAATTTCCATTGTGTGCCACCTGCGTCTCCTTGTGAGACGCCCTGCATATAAGGCGGCGGCCCGAACTCCGTGGTGATGGTTAGTTGTTTACCTGATTGTTTATGATTATCAACAATCCTATCCCAACAATCTAAATGAAACTGCAACGATCTTCCAAACTGAGGCAAATTAAAATCTGAAACTTGCGGGCCATGTTCAAAACCTACCCTTGCATGAATATGCCTGGTGTGGCCTAATGCCAGGTTCAGCGACTCCGTCTGATCTTGAAGCAATGTCTCCGCAACGCAGCACCAATGTGAAACATCCATTGTAAGATCCAGATGAGAGTTTTCGAGATAAGGCCGCGTAATATGTGCTGCGAATGCAAATCGGCCGCGATGGGTTTCATGACAGATAGGAACGCCGGATTCTGTGGCTATTTTTTCTGCAACGCCGAGGAGCTCGGCATTTTGGCCGAAGCTGAAATGATCTTTGCCCGTATGAGCGTTTATCAATAAAGGCTTTAACGACGCTAATGATCTTAACCGCTCTGCATATTCTGTTTTATGAGCTACAAAATCAATGGTGTTAGTCTCCCAATGCTGACCTATAAAAGCAAGCTGATACTTATGCAGGCTTTCTGAAAATTCCTTTTTTTCACCATGAGGAGGAAAGCTTGTTTCAATCCCGTCATATCCTTCCTGCTTGACTTTTCTGCAAAAAGCCTCCCAGCCTCCATTTTTCTGACCCCAGGTCGTGCAGAAATATAAAATTTCCATGATCCAAATAGAGCTTTTAAGCTCCCGCCAGATTTGGATCAAACAGCAACGGATGGAACTGTCCGCCCATTTTTTGCCCTTTCGGGATAGGAATAGCACCGTCCATAAGCACTTTATCTGTGTCAGAAAGAGTTCCATCCGAAAACACATTCAGCACACATGCCCTCCTCATTTTTTCCGATCTGTTTTCAAAAGACCCGTGGACCAGCAGAGGATGATGAAAAGTACCATACCCTCGCTTAAGTTCAATAGGTACCGGTTTAAATTCGGCTTTTTGCTCTTCGGTAAGGTATTGCATCAATCCATTCATATCCCCGGCAAGGTCCGGCTTATCAAGAAGGCCCCAGCGATGGCTTTTCGGGACATAATACAAGCATCCGTTATTCATTGTTGCGTCGTCCAGACCAATCCAGCAGGTAAGGTGGTGCATGGGAATGGTGCGGGTCCAGTATGAATAATCCTGATGCCAGGCCACAACGCCACCGTGCAGGGCTGGCTTATAAAAGAGCTGATCATGCCAAAAACGGACGGCTTTTTCTCCCAATAATTGGGATGCGGCCATTACGAAAGCCGGATTCCATAAAACATCATGAAATCCCGGTGTAATTCTCCAGGCCCCCAATGCGTGAAATAATATGACGTTGGGATCATGAGATTCGTTAGAGTTGTACTCATGGAAAAGTGAATTCCCTGGATGTTCCGGATCAACCAGCCCGATCAACTCTTCGTTCAGAAAATCTACCTGCTCGTCGCTGAGAAATTTGACATTGTGCACATAACCCAATTCTTTGTAAGAATTGACTTGATCTGACGTAAGACGGTACTGATCCCACTGAGATTTTGTTTCAGGCCATCTGAACATATCAGATACCTGGGTATGAAATTTTGAAAGGTCTTGGTAGTCCATAAAATTGAAGGTATGCCAATTAATAATTGGAATCAATTAAAAGATAATTATTACTAAAATATAGAAGTAATTCGGCTCAAAAAAACATCTTATTCATTTTAATCTTAAAGCGAAAGACTCATTTCCATCAATACACTTCTACCAACGCCATTAATGCCGCTTCCGTGAGTACGATAATCTTCATTAAGAATATTCTGCAGACTCATGCGGAATTGAAGCTTTCTATATTGATAGCCCGCGAAGGTATTCCAAATCGTCCAGCCCGGTGTTCCACCTATCGGGATTCTGTTGTCATCCCGGTCGCCTTGCGACAGTCTGCTTTGCCGGGAAGCCCATGCAAGCTCCCCTAGAAGATAAAATCGGTCCAGCGTGAATTTAACAGAAGTATTTCCATTAAGCGGCGGCATCCTTCTCAAAGGTTCATTCTTAGTATTATTCTTACCAAAAGTATAGGCGGTAAAGCTATTAACTATCCAGTGATCATCTGGCTGCCAGTTCATGAAGGCCTCTCCTCCTTTAATATAAGCAATTTCTATATTCTCTTTACGATACACATTATAGCCATCGATGATTTCGCCCTCTGATTTAACACGGGTAATGAGATTATTAAGTTTATTATGAAATAATGCGAGTGAAAGTTTCAGCTTCTCCGCCTGTAATTTATAACCTACCTCAGTGTTGAAATTCCTTTCCGGTTTCAGATCAAAAGAAGGTAATTCATATCTGAAATCCACAATACCAAGGGTACCCATATCATCAATATTGGGCGCCCGGTAGCCGCTGCTGAAAGAAGTATAAACAAAATGAGCCCCTGACCCATAATTTAAACCAACATTGACAACCAGGGCATCCGGTTTAATAGTGACCATTCCCAGAGTTGCGTCAGGTATTGAAGCATTAAACCAATTATACCGTACCCCAGCCTCTACATTCAGTTTATATATTTTAAGATGATGAAGGTTGTAAATAGAGTAGTTGGCATAAGTTGAATTATCAGGATATAGGCCGCGGCCCCGAACAGACGCCTGAGTCAGGGTATTTTTGTCATCCTTATAACTATCTACCTTATCGAAATAATATTCAAAGCCCGTGTTGGAAGTCCAATTGGAGGCAAACTCCGAAAGAATATCAAGGGACGCATTCGATGTACGAATGTCATCCCTTTCTCTGCGCAAGGAAGCACTGTTATTTTTTTGGCTGTTTCGAGCCTCAGCGCTTTGCTGAAATGAGCTATTGAGGCTAATCTTTTTGTAAAGGGGATTTGAACCAGTAAGGTTTAATTTTATATAGGATAAGATTCTTTGCTGGAGTTCCATTTCGTTAAGCAGAAAGTTTTCCAGCCGCACTTTATGATAGACAGGCACATCGTTCTGCATCACAAATTGATGAGCCCCAATAATCTCGAGGTAATCCGACAATTTCCATTTGAGTTTGATATCTGCATCCGTTTCTCCGTAACCACTCGGCGCTTGCCGGCCGGTAGTATCTCCGCCAACCAAAGCGCCGAACTTCTTTGTACTTAAACCACCCGAAGCAGCGAAATTACGACCGGAATACATTACCTGCCCCCGCCCGGTTTTCTCCATGTTGTTAGTCCAGTACCGCGCGGTTACACTTCCATTAAGCATGGCTTTGTCAGAATAGCCAGGATCCAGGGTCAATAAATGGATCACACCGCCCATTGCATCAGAACCGTATTGTACCGATCCACTACCTTTGACCACCTCAACCCTATCGATCATAAAATGGTCAATTGTATTGAGGTATTGATTTGGTCCGTAGCGAAATGTAGAATTGTTTAAGCGAATTCCGTCAACAAGGATCAGGGTTTGATTTCCAGTCAAGCCTCTAACAAATGCAGACCCTCCGCCATGATTGGTTTTCTGCACAAACACGCCGGGCACACTCATCAGGGCTTCGGGTGTGGATCGGTACTGAAGCTCATTCATCTGCCTCTTCTTCAACACGCTGATAGAAAAAGGGCTGCTCTCTAAGGCGGAGGACTTACGCGTAGCCGTTATTACAACTTCCCGCAATGTTCCGGAGGTGTCTGCAGTGGTGGTATTACGTTCCTGGCCTGATACTAGTACAGGTAAGGACAACAAAAACGTTCCTAATAAAAATTTGCGGCGTCTCAATTTAATGCAATAACAGGTAGTCGATCTGGAAAGGTTTAAAGACTGTTATTCGTCATCATCTTTTTCCGTGTTCGTTTCAAGTTTAACAAAAGCACTTCTGCGCGGAGCAGGCATAATGGAATTTTCGCCTTTTACCGACTTCCATACCACTTCGTTCAGGTCCAGATCTGGCGCTCTGTCCTCTCGTGAAAAATCCCAGGCGCCTGATCGTATTGAACTGGTATTATTTGCCGTGTTTCGCACGGTTAAACTAACCCCTGCTGGCCTGGCTTTGAAAGAAGTCAAATCGGGCTTGCCGGTAAAACAATCAAATAAGGGGACTGCTGCAGCATCGTATTGACTCATTGGCGGAAGGCCTAATATCAATTCCATCGTCCGCAATATTCCGGAAGTCGAATACATATTATGATTTACTGAACCCATTTTGGTATATGGGCTGATCACGAAAGCTGGAGAACGATGTGCATCAACATGGTCAGGGCCGTTCTGTGCATCGTCTTCCAATACAAAAATGGCAGATTCCTTCCAGATAGCACTGTTTGAAATATGCTCGACTAATTGTCCCAGTGCAAGGTCGTTATCTGCAACCATCGAGATTGGCGATAATTTACCCAGACGCTGGCCATAAGTATGATCGTTCCCGATCCGGATTGTGTTAAACTGCGGAACTTTGCCGGCAGAAAGCAGGGAATCAAAATCATGCTTAAATACTTTAATCCGGTCTACATCCGTAATATCAAGGTTGTAGGAAGGGAATTTAGCACAAATGTGGCCTTCCAGCGATTTAATACTCGCCTTTCCCGATGCCGTGAACTCACCGTAAGATCGGTAACTTACTCCGGCACGCTGACAATAATCCCATATAAATCCGTCGCGCGGATAGGCAATTTTCCTGCTTCCTTCATAGTCATATGTGCCACCCCTGCCACCATAGCTGATAGGCCAGGTCTTCTCCACGTAGTCATTAGCATAGGCAGCCATGCTCCAGTTATGACCATCGGCACTAACCTCCGCATCGACGTAAAAATTATCCAGCAAAACAAACTGACGGGCAAGTGCATGATGGTTTGGCGTAACTTTATCAGGAAAAATCGTCAGGGACGAATCACCGTTTCCCTGGGGCATATCACCCAAAACCTGATCGTAAGTGCGGTTCTCCTTAACGACATAAAAGACATACTTGATTGGTGATACATCGCCAGCTTTTGCCGGAATAGGGTTCCCGACAGCATTGTGAGCCTCATTTTCCTTTGTCTTGTTAAAAGGTGTATTTGCATAAACCTGTTTTGAATAATCGTTCAACTGGAATGCATTAGGTTGATCAATAAACGAAAGAGTGCCCTTAAATAAACCTCCGATATATTGAAGTCTGGAATTTATTACTCCCAGGTGCGACCCGCTATTATCTGTCTTCCTAACCGGCTGAGGCCCCCCTGGATTTGGTAATGATGAAAATCCCTTTCCATTGCTAACCAAAATCTTCTTGCCAACTGTTTTTACATTTGTAGGATACCAACCTGTTGGTATAAAACCCATCGACACGCTTTTCCCCGGCTCAGAGACATTAAAAACCGCCAGGCAGTTGTTATCTGCGTTTGCTATGTATAACGTTTTCTCGTCTGCAGACAAGGCCAGCCCGTTTGTAGTTGAGCCGGTGAGATTTGTCGGAAAAAGAGTGGTTGAAATAGTTTCAATCACCTTTCGCTGAGCAGTGTTTATGACCGAGACCGAATTGTCATTTGCATTGGCAACAAAAATATATCTTCCTTTTTTGGTCGTCAAAATCTCGTTCGGATGGTTCTGAGTTGTGATTTCAGAGACTATCCGTTCCTGCATAACATCGTAGATGGCCAGTTTATTACCTCCCCATATAGATATATAGAGCTCGGATTTGTCCGGACTTAAAACACAGGCATATGCTTCATGCGAAAGCTTCAACTTTTTAATGGTTCTTTTACTCCCAAGGTCAATAACATATAAACTGCTGTCTTCCTTAGTCACCGTATAAAGTCGATTTCTTCTGGTATCAATATCTATTCCCGCAGGACTGATTTTTTCCTTTGGCCAGGCCTCACCTAGTTTGATGGTATCAGGCCGAACCAGTTTTCCATTCCTGACATCGAATGAGATGATAATATTATCATTGCCTCCTGATGCAAAAAGTTTGGTTCCGTTTGCGTTAAATTTTAGCCCATACCATGATTTACCAATGGATATGGAATCAAGCTGCTTTTCGGTTGCGGGATCTATGAGCTGTAAAAACTGCGTGCTTTGGCCGTTGTTTGTGATAGCAAGCAACTTTTTATTTGGAGTCAGGGCCATATTCAGAGGGAGATCGCCAAGTGCAATGGAACGCCCAGCCGGACTAAGCGACCAGCCATTGGAAAGCAGAACTTGTTTGCCCGGGACATAAGTTGATGGAGTCTGCGCTTCGGCAATGGTAACAGTTATCAAACATAACAGAATTAGGCAAACTAACCTGGAACTCATTTTTGATAAGTAATTCATACAGAACTTAAATTATTGAAGGTAAAAAAATGTATATCAGATCTAGAAAATTGCTGTTCTGACAGATCAATCTTCATCTTCTCCGGCTTTTTTATCTGTGTTCAGGAATGCCGCACGGACCGGAGATGGAGCTGGTGCGCCCTTTATTCCCTGCCAGAGAATTTCATTAAAAATAAGATCTGGCACTGCATCTTCTTTACTCCAGTTAAACTTTTCAGATAAATTCCCCAGCTTAGTATTAGCTGGATTCTTATCGTTCAGGTTAACACTAACCGGCAGGAAATTATAAGGAGTAAAATCTGGCTGAGAAGTAAACATTCTCCACATAGGAGTAGCAGCGGCGTCATATTGCGTCATCGGAGGCAGGCCTAATATTAATTCCATTGTTCTTAACATGCCCGAAGTTGTGTACATGGTATGGTCTATAAACTTACGTTTTACATGAGGGCCGATTACAAAAGCCGGGCTTCGATGGGCATCTACATGATCAGGCCCATTTTGAGCATCATCCTCGAGTATGAACACCACACTTTGATTCCAAACAGAGCTCTTGCTCAGGTGATCGATCAGCATTCCAACTGCAAGATCATTATCTGCAACATGTGCGAATGGAGTTGGCCGACCTGCCCGCATACCTTCTGTATGATTATTTCCAAGTCTGATGGTTGAAAACTGGGGAACGGCATTTGCAGCAACTAATGAATCGAAGTCATGCTTCCATTGATAAAAACGAGTGGTATCCCGTATACCTAGGTTATAAGGTGCAAAACGCGCTGTATGGCCTTTCAAAGATTCAAGTCTGGGTTTCGAACCGAGTGCGTCTGCAACAAATTCTCCGTACGAACGATAAGTAACATTGTTTCTTGCACAGAGGTCCCATATAAACCCATCGCGATTATTGCCGATTTTAAGAGTCCCGGAAGTACCGTGGGTACCGCCTTTTGCACCGTAAGAAGCTGGCCAGTTCTTTTCAACATAGTCATTTGCATAAGCCCCCATGCTCCAGTTGTGGCCATCAGCACTTACTTCGGCGTCCACATAAAAGTTATCAAGCAAAACATAATCCCTCGCTAATTTATGCTGATTGGGCGTAATTTTCTCGCCAAATAACAATAGAGAAGTATCCCCGTTTCCGCCTGGTATATCGCTTAATACCTGGTCATACGTTCTGTTCTCTTTAATAATATAAAACACATGTTTTATTGGCGATTTATCACCAACTTTCATTGGGACAGGATTTCCCGGCTCGCCTTCCGTAAGCAACTCTTTTGCTTTTGTGTAAGGTGTGTTTTTATAGACCATTTGGGTAAAAGTCGCAAGCTGGGGTACTGTCGGTTCGCTAACAATACTCAAAGATCCGCGAAACAAGGACCCTATATACTGAACTTTCGGTGGATTTGAACTATCTCCCATACTATTCAATACAATTTGCTGCCTGTTGCTGGGCTCAGGACCCCGTGGGTTAGCATAGGATGTTAAGCCCTTTCCGTTCGTAACAAATACCTTTTTGCCTACAACCTTTACATTAGTGGGATACCATCCCACAGGTATAAATCCTTTTGATTTACTTTTCGAAGTAACTGAAACATCAAATACAGCTAAACAATTGTTGTCTGCATTTGCGATATAAAGCGTCTTTTCATCTTCACTCAAAGCTAGTCCGTTTGTGGTAGATCCGCTGGGAGATGCAGGATAAAGTGCAGCATTTAACGTTTCAACAACAGTGTGAGTACCTGTATTGATTACGGAAACAGAATTATCATCGGCATTAGCCACATATAAGAATTTACCGTTTTTAGTCAGATACATCTCATTGGGATGGTTTCCGACCGGAATTTCTTTAATAATTGATTCAGACTTGATATCGTATAGCAGGACTTTCTTATTTCCCCACAAACTGATGTATAACTTCTTCCTGTCGATCGAAACTTTACAGGCATATGCCTCGGCACCTAAGGGGATAATTTTGCCGATTCCCCTGGTTTTGAGATCAAAAACGTAAAGGCTTTTAGCCTCTTTAGTCACAACAAAGAGTTTATTATGAACCGTCTCTTCGAGATCCAGCCCTGCAGTTCCAATTTGCGATGGCCATGGCTTCCCTAGTTCAAATGAGTCAACCAGCCGGAGTTTGCCATTGGCTATCGAATATCGGTTCACCTTGTTGTCATGCCCCCCTGAAGCATATAGAAACTTGTCATCTTTGCTGAAAGCAAGCCCATACCATGCTTTGGCGATTACAATACTGTCGATACGTTGCTCCTTTTCTATGTCGATCAGGTCGATCGTATGAGTGCTCTGCCCATTATTGGTTATGGCCATGTATTTCTTGTGATGACTAACCACCAAATTCAGAGGCAATTCCCCAATAGGAATATTCTTACCTGCGGGGGTTAATGACCATCCGTTAGGCAGCATTATCCTCTTTTTTTCTAGTTCAGATAAAGTTTGGCCAAACGATGAGTTAACCAACGATAGCATCATTATGGTAATGACTGAAAGTTTTGTGGTGATTTTCATGGGCTGTATGTAGTTATGTCAAAAGAGGAAGGGCCTGAATCGCTTATAATTCCTTGTTGATTTATGATTTAGTACTGAGCATTATCAAGCCGTTCGCAAGGTATTTAAAACCTTCCTAAAACCTTTAAATATAACGAGAACAAATCGTTAAGTTAAAATTAAGAAGATTATCAAAAAATGCTGACTGGAATGCATGAAAGCATTGGGTGGACGCATGCGTTTTAAAGAAATTAGATAGAAAAAGAAAGTTAACGAGAACAAAATTAGCGACTGCGTTTCAATTATGTTTTAATCTGTTATTAAACGGAATTTTATGCTAATATTTAACCTACATAAAGAGGTACGATGCAGAATACGGTTTCCATATTAAGATCAAAATATGCCGACGTACAAGATGTATGGTTTTTCGTCAAGTCGAATTACAGGATCATGTATTTCAATAAAAAAGCGGCCAGTAACAGCCTGTTGTTTCACAACAAGAAACTTGCGGCTGGAGACAGTATTCTTGACTATGCCAGGGATACTGAAAGCAACATAGATAGTGAATTTATCACGAATTTTGGGAAATGTGCGGCTGGGAGTGTAATAACGGAAGAAAAGGAAATCAGGTTTAAAGATCATTTAATATTCACGCGGTCCACGTACACTCCAATTTATGATCACGATAAATTATTGGGCATATCTATTTTGGTTGAGGTTATTACCGGGTCTGAACAATCATAATACGCATTGTTAAAATCAAAAAAATGTGAGCCATGGGCTGTATCCTATTTAAAGTTACGCCCTTTATAAAACACTTCTTTCTGGTTCCCCCGCAATTCTTCCACCACGTTATTTCTTCCGTAAAACGGTTCGCTCTTTTCATCTGCACGGGATAGTGTTAGTATAGGGAGATCCTCATTGCCAT
>JAZKHM010000141.1:0-13614 GCA_040385405.1 Bacteroidota bacterium
CAGACCGGGGCGCTTATATCTGCCAGTCGCAATCGCTTAATCTGTTCATTAACTCGCCTAATACATCCAAACTGACTTCAATGCATTTCTATGCCTGGAAAAAGGGGCTTAAGACAGGTATGTATTACCTGAGAACTCAGGCCGCTTCGCAGGCGGTGAAGTTTACTGTGGAGAATCAGGCTGGTAAAAATATGGAACCTTTAATCCCTGAAGATGTAACACCCCTGATAGATGAAATAGCTGAGGGACCGGTGTGTTCTATGGAAGAAGGTTGTGTGAGCTGTTCCGGGTAGTATTGGCAATAAAATTCACTTAAGAAACTTAAATAATTTGCTGGTCCCCATAATACAATCCCTTTACGGTATAATTTTTGCTACAAAAAACAATTATTTATTCCAGGCAAAAAATTAATAACCTAATGTGGAATTTTTACGAAAACACACTTTATCGTATCAAAAACCCGTTCTACTTTCATCATTAAGTGTGTAAGATGAAGAAAGTGCTGGTTTGCGATGATGATAAAAATGTGAGGTATTTAATGACCTTTGCTCTGACAGGGATGGGTTGGGAAGTAATTACGTGTGAGGATTGCACGAATATCATAGAAAAGGTGGTTGAATTCCAGCCTTCAGTAATAATAATGGACAACCAAATTCCGGATATTGGAGGCATTAAAACGGTACAGATATTAAAGGCAAATCCAATTTATAAAGATATCCCGGTTATCTTTGCAACTTCCGACCATGGCATTAGTAAGCTGGCTGAAGAGGCGGGAGCTGATTTTTATCTTTCTAAACCAGTAGACATAAAGAAGCTGGAATCTCTAATGAAAGACTCATACAGACTTTTTCTTTTGAAAAACGCTGATCCGGATGCATCAGAGGCATCAGAGCTGGCTTGAACATATCGATTCACTAATTTACTTAGCTTTTGATCCCGTCAGGAAGCCCAGCGTAGCTGAATAAGTTCGCCCGTCCGACGGCCAAATACCGGGACCCGGATAAAACTGCGGGCGCTTAGTGAAATATTCTTTGTCAAAAGCATTATTTACGTTCAACCTTAAATTTATCGTAGAAGAAATATTGATTTTCCCATTGAAGTCTACCAGATGGTAGGACGGAACTAAGCCTGCAGCGCCGGTAGCCGAAGGTATAGCTGTGTTGAAGGCGTCGGCAAATGTTTCTCCAGTGTAACTGTGCAGGGCGCTTAAACTTATTTTGTTAAATTTTAAGGTTACACCGTTCCTGCTTTGCCATGAGGGAACACTTTCTATCTTGTTGCCGCTAACAGTAATGTTTCCTTTACCGGATCGCAGTCTTGCTGTTTTATAAATACCATTCATAAAAGCAGTGGCAGTAAATATCGACAGGTTTATCCCACTTGTCATTGGAACATCTATTTGGGTGAATAATTCCACGCCTTTAGTCATCGTGTCACCGATATTGCTTTTAAAGATTATTTCCTCATTGGCAGCATTTGTTTGGGCAAGAGTGCCTAATCGATTTTTGTATTTTAACTGGAAGTAGCTAATATCCCAGCTTAAAAATTTCCAATCACCCCTGACCCCGGCTTCCATATTATATCCAAACGCATCTTTCAAGTTTTTATCGGTTACTTCATAAACGGATGCAGGGATTATGTCTTTAAATATAACTGGCCGGTAAGCTTGCGACCAGCCAGCATAGGCATTGATCCTGCTATTTATTGAGTACTGTCCATTGATACCAAATAATGGAAAATTGTGTTTTATTTTATTTGGGATTTCATTTTCAGGATAATTAACTATTTTACCGGACATACGGGTTTCGCCAAACTCCAGTCTGAATCCGGTATTTATGGAAAGGCCTTGAAGGACTGAAAAATTATTTTCAGCAAATAAAGCAATATTGCCAGTTCTTAAATGCATGTCCCTGCCAAATCCCGGACTGACCAGGGAGAGATCATAATCAGAGCCTGTAGTTCCTTTTCCAAGCTGCCGCCTGTGCAAATCATTGTTCAGATACTGAACGCCGGCGGCCAGATTGCTTCTAAGCTTGAACAATGAATACGAATGGAGTAAACGAAGTTCGGTGGTATAACTATTAAAGTTATCGATATCTACCTGTCTGTTTGTAAATTCATTGGTAAGAGGATCAATAACATCTGGTGTCGTAGCAGGTTTATCAAAAAGAACACTGTTACGTGCTCCTAAAACTGCTGAACTGGTCAGTTTCAACTGGGTGTTCTTCCCTCCATTCCAATCAATTATAATGGACGGCACATTAATTTCGGGATTGTAGTAATTCCTTGAGCGGGTTGAAGAGCGTGGATCTGCGGCGAACATGGCGTCGGTAAGTGGTCCGGCTAAATGAGTGGTATAGTTAGATCTGGTCCATTCGGCTTTAATCATCAAAACAGGAAGAAACTGGTAGAACAATGATATATTCTGAGCATCATATTTGGAATCACTGTTTTTACGGTAACCATTTATGCCTTTATTGTTAAACCATGCATAATATTTGAATTTGCCTTTAGATCCGCTTACGGAATTGAATGTACTTAATAATCCATAAGAGCCGGCAGTATTTATGCTTTCAAATGTAAATGTTCTGGCTGAGTCTGGTTGTTTACTCACATAATTCAGCATCCCTCCGAATTGTCCGCCATATTGAAGTGATCCCGTCCCTCTTAAAAGCTCTATCTTTTCAACCGCTTCCAGCGGAATGTTGTAATGGCTCGCCGGGTATCCGTACATATCAGAATTTGTAAGAATGCCGTCCTTTCGAATATTAAACTCCCATCCTCTATGCGGATCAAGACCGCGCGCGGAGATATTAATCTGGTTTCCAGTCCCATCCATATCATAAACAAAGATTCCTGGAATTTTTGCAAAGATCTGCCTGCCATACTTTTCAGTAATTGCTGCATCGCGGCTGTTCAAATTTATTACTTCATTTTTTTTGCCTGTGTTTATGTACGTTGATTTTATTGAATCCAGTCTCGATATGTCACGCTGCTTAATAAAGCTTTTTATAATTACTTCCTTAATTGATCTTGTCGAATCAGCACGGTTTTGAGCATATGAGACAAGAGTGGCTAAAATCAAAATTAGGGCAAAAATAGATTTCATATTATAACAAAATCGGTTTAGGCAAAAGTATTTAATAAAAATTTAAGACAGGTTAGTGAATTAAATTTGTGTTCGCGGAAGCTACCGCACATCTTTGACCGATTCCAGTTCAATATAGAATGAAGTACCATTAATCAGACTGGTAATAAACCAAATTTTCCCGCGGTGTGCTTCGATAATAGCAAGGCTGCCTATCCGGCAGGGAAAGCGGCGAACTTCCTAATCACAATCGCAATCTTCGATAAATTCGAAAGCGTGAAACAGATTTTCGGATGTTTAATACTTTTTGACCCTATTCTGGCGTTTTTTAATTAAATTTAATAATTTAGCCGGCCATCAAAGTCTCAATGGGATATGTCTGCAGATCCGGAAAGTTCATTTCAAAATTCGTATAACTTTAGTATTCTTTTCTATGAAAGTCCGCAGCCCATGTGGATCGTAGACAGCGTTAAACTGAATTTCCTGGAGGTTAACAATGCGGCTATCACCATTTACGGGTACTCAAAGGAAGAGTTTTTGAACATGACCATCAGAGATATCCTTGTGGGCGGAGACCATAAAGATTTAAATTCTATGGATCTTCCCGGAAATGCTACCTATAACATCCAGTCATTTCACAAATATAAAAATGGAAACCGCAGGCATGTCGAGGTCACCATGTTTCCTTTTATCTTTAACGGAAGCAGGACAAGACTTAGTTATATCCGGGATATCACTGCGAAGGAAAAGAGACAGTCTTTGCTTCAATACCTCAACTTAGCCGGAGAAGAACTTGCATTGGCATTAAACACTGATACTGCCTTACAAAAGATCTCACAGCTTATCGTCCCAACATTTGCGAACTGGTTTACTATCAACATTTTGAGGGGCGACGATGTTGACTTATTATTTGTTCAAAATCCTGATCCGGAATACGTAAGCTGGGCAATAGATTTTAAGCAGCGTAATCCAATAACCATCGAGGACAAAGGTGTCATCGGACATATACTGAGGACCGGGGAGTCATCATTGATTCCGGTTGTAACAGCCGAAATGATTGAGCAGTCAATTGAAGATCCTGAGCATAGAAAGAAGATCTTGAATCTTAATCTCCGCTCATCAATTGTAGTCCCGATGAAAATAAAAAGCAAAATTATCGGTTCGATCAACTTCATATCTACGGTTGAAGGGAGGGAATATGATGAGATAGATTTAAACTTCGCGAAGGATATGGCCACGCGCATTGCCCTGGCCCTTGAAAATGCAAGGCTATATGAGGAAGCACAGGACGCATTAGCCCAGGCAGAGGAAGCTGACGCGGAAACACAGGCTACCAACGAGGAAATAACAGCTATAAATGAGGAACTCAGCGCAACGAATGATCAGCTCGCTGCTGCTTATCAGCGTATCCAGGAAAGTGAGGAGACATTTCGGGCAATGGCCGAAGATACAAATGTGCTGATTGCCGTATCCGACGAAAGAAGTAATGGGGTATATTTTAATAGAGCCTGGCAGGAGTTGACCGGCAAAACTGTCGCAGAACTGCAGGATTTTGGCTGGGCTGAGCTTCTCCACCCCGAAGATAAAGACTCATGGATCGCAAAGTACCTGGCGGCTTTTGAAAAACAAGAGTCCTTTAATGGGGAATTCAGAATATTAGGAAAAAAGGGTGATTATCGTTGGGTGTTAGCAAGAGTTCCGGCAAGGTTCCGTTCTGACGGCACTTTTGCAGGATATATAAGTTCCTGTATTGACATTACTAACATGAAAAATGATGAAGCCCGGAAAAATGACTTTATCGGAATGGTCAGTCATGAGCTAAAAACACCTCTGACATCGGTTATGGCCATGCTCCAGGTTACCGGAAAAAGGTTAACCGCGGGCCAGGATCCTTTATTACCTGGGTTAATAGATAAGTCCCTGACCCAGGTCAGGAAGATGACATCAATGATAACCGGGTTTTTGAATCTTTCCCGTCTTGAATCCGGCAAAATGGACATCATTAAGAGCAGATTCAACATGAAGGATTTGATCCATGAAGTTATTGCCGAGACTGAAATGATGGTATCCAGCCATAAAATCCGCCTGGAAAGCTGCGATGAGGTGGAAATTCTCGCTGATCGGAATAAAATTGAAACCGTAATTTCTAACCTCTTAAGCAATGCGGTAAAATATTCTTCACCGGGCACAGAAATTTCGCTAAACTGTAAAGCAGGGGCCGACTCAGTAAAAATCAGTGTTCGGGATGAAGGTGAAGGAATTGATGAACAGGACAAGTCGCGCTTGTTTGAAAGATATTACCGCGCGGAAACTAATAAAGCACCGTATAAATCTGGTTTCGGTATTGGCTTATATCTAAGTGCCGAAATAATTCAGCGTCACGATGGCAATATTTGGGTCGAAAGCGAAGTTGGCAAGGGAAGCACTTTTTATTTTTCGCTGCCAGTTATGACCAATTCGTAGCAGAACACTTCAAACCCGCTTTTTTAAGTCCTCAATAGCCATACGCAATCGTGTCTTTACTGTACCCAGGGGCAAGTTCAGTTCAATGGCAGCTTCCTGATGCGTAAATCCTTTAAAATATATGAGTTCCAGAATTGAATAGTATCGCAATGGTAACTTGTTCGTTATCTCTCTAATCCCGATGGCGTCGAAGTTATTTTCAGTATTATATTGATTATCAACAACAACCTGACACGTGTCTAAGTCATTGTTCAAATTAGATTTTTTGTGAGATTTACTCTTGAGATGATCCATCGCTACATTCCTTGCAATCTTTGCCATCCAGGTGAATAACCTGCCTTTCTCGCTATCATAGGAGCGGACAGACCTCCAGATTTTGATAAAAGTTTCCTGGAGTACATCCTCAGCATCTTCTTGTCGCCTGACTAACCGCGATATTATTCCATACAAACTGCCTGCATACATTGTATATAATGTTTCATGAGCTTTACGGATTCCGCTTTTTAGATCAGCAACTAATCCTTGTTCAGAGGTCTTTTTTTCTGCATTACAAATAAATAATACTGGTATTATCGGAGCAGGGCTGACTACTTTGAACGTTTTCATAAAAAGAAGGAGTCTTGAAAAGATCTGATTATCAATAATCAGGCCTGAGTTGGGCAATCAGGAAGGTAATGCCAGTCAAAAACTTTTTGCTTGCAAAGAGCTATGCTGCTCCCCCTTCATTATGCCAATTGCCTCCACATCAAAATACTCGGCAGCAAGGAATGTTTACAAGCCCAAACCAGGATCTAAACCCTGATGTGCTTTCGCATAATTGATGTGTTTCCAATTTTTTTTCTCTAATTTTATCATCTGTGTTTAAAAGGGTTCCTATATCGCTTATACTGCTATTGGCATTTTTCATGCTTCAGGTTCATAATATGATGCCTCATCAGCACGATACTCCAAAAGCCAAATCTCACAGCCACGAGGATGGTCAAGATCATCATCATGACAGAAATCCTGCTGACCAGGACGATACTCATCATAGCGCAGAATTCGGGAAAGCGGTAATTAAACCCGCCAAAGGTAAATACGAGCTTAGTCCTCTTAAATTTGTTCCTTTACTTCAACCCTCTTCTCAAACAGAAATATCGGGCCTGATAACAGCTATCCCGGAAGTAAGACCCGGATTACCGGATTACCTCATTCCACCGGCTCCCTATCTTCAGGGCACCGGCCTAAGAGGGCCCCCTTATTTTATTTAATTTTCTCTCTATCCCCTTCAGGGATCCAACACTTATTTATTATTTACTTCGGTAAACGACCTAAGGAGGCTTCCAATACTCTTTCGGACTGTACCATGGCAGCATAGCCCGCCCGGCCATAACCGTTCGGGAGGCTTCATTGCCAATTAAAAACAATTATATTCCGGTGAAAGCTGCATGGGCTTCCACTCAAGAAAAAATATGTAAATGCTCCTGCAAGCTTAATAATCTCTAAAAAATAATCATGAAAAAGACTTTTTTAATTATAGCCCTATTTACCACTTCATTCGGTATTGCTGCCTGCAGTAATCAGGAGAAAAAAGATTCGCATACCCATGACGATGGTTCTACACATGACGACCATGCTTCAGATACCGCTTCTGTAAAACAGGAAGAGTTCAAGGTAGATTCAGCGAAAGCGGATACTGCTGCTGTACATTCGCATGAAAACGGGGAGAAACACACTCACTAGACCTAGTATGAAACGTTTAATAGTTGCCTGTATGTTCCTTGCAGGTGTAATGTCGTGCACAAGAACTTCAACTGAAGAAGAACATGCACATGCTGCCGATGGTAGTCACCCGGATGAGGAAGCACTACAGGCACTATCATATACCCTATATACTGCCAAATCGGAGCTTTTTGTAGAGTTTAAGCCGCTGGTTGTGGGACAGATTTCCAAATTTGCAGCCCATCTTACTCACCTTGGAGAGAACTTTACTCCGTATACAGAGGGAACAGTTACTGTAAGCCTGGTGACTGGTAACAAAGGAATAAAACACAAGGCCCTGGCTCCTTCTTCGCCGGGAATATTCCGTTTAGCCCTGCAGCCGACACAAGCAGGATTGGGCAGACTAATTTTCGACATCAAAACCAAAGACTTTACCGATCAGATTATAATTGACAGCATTCCAATATATCCGGATGAGAAAACGGCACTTGCTTCGCAACCGGAACCCGAAGCCGGAACCGATATCTCTTACCTGAAAGAACAGGCATGGGAAGTTGAGTTCTCAAATATGCCGGTGGTCAGACAGACGATTTACGATGTTATTAAAACTACCGGGCAGGTTCAGGCAGCTCCCGGTGATGAAGCTGTTGTGGTTGCCAAATCAGCCGGCATCGTTAAATTCAGGGGGACTAATATGCTTGCGGGATTACCCGTGCGATCCGGGCAGGCTCTATTTTCAGTCTCTGGAGGTGATATTGCCGTCGACAACATTGATGCCGCTATCCGTACCGCAAGAGCAGAACAAAACGCCGCGAAAGCTGAGTTCGCCCGCGCATCGGAGTTGATCAAGGATAAATTGATTACCCAGGCCGAATTTCAGCAGGCAAGACTGCGTTATCAGCAAAGCCAGATTGCTCTTAGCAACCTCTCGCGTAGTTATGGGGCAGGAGGCAAAAGCGCTGTTGCACCTACCAGCGGATTTATTAAGGAATTAATGGTGACCGAGGGCCAGTATGTAACAGCGGGCCAGCCTCTTGCAACTATTACCAAAAACAGGCGGCTGACGCTGAAGGCTGACGTGTCTTTAAAAGACGCAGACCGGATGGGTTTGATCAGGCAGGCTAACTTTACAATTATTCAGAATAAGCAGACCTACAGCACACAGGAACTTAACGGCAGGCTCCTTTCCGTTGCGAAAACGACAGGTGATAACACACCTTATATCCCGGTATATTTCGAAATAGACAGCAAGTCGGGTATAATTCCCGGATCTTTTGCACAGGTTTATCTACAAACAACGCCCATTTATAACGCTTTGGCGATCCCTGAAACTGCCTTGATCGAAGAACAGGGCGTGTTTTACGTGTATGTGCAAACAGCAGGTGAGTCCTTTCAGAAACGTGAAGTGAAAACGGGTGCGAACGATGGGAAAAACATACAAATTCTTTCCGGAATTACCGCAGGTGAGCGTGTAGTTGACAAAGGTGCCTATCAGATTAAACTGGCAACAATGAGCGGCACTATGCCTGCTCATGGCCATGAACATTAACGAAAGCAATGCTAAACCGGATCATAAAATTTTCGCTGCATAACCGATTGATCGTGTTGACCGCGGCTGCCCTGCTAATGCTGATGGGGACGTATACCGCTTCCAGAATGGAGGTAGATGTTTTTCCAGATCTAACCGCCCCAACTGTCGTCGTTTTGACCGAAGCTCATGGTATGGCTCCTGAAGAAGTGGAAAGGTTGGTTACCTTTCCGGTAGAAACAGCCGTAAATGGGGCAGGAAACGTCCGCCGGGTCCGTTCATCGTCGTCGGCGGGCATCTCTATCGTTTGGGTTGAGTTTGAATGGGGAACCGATATCTACCGGGCACGGCAAACGGTGAGTGAAAAACTCAGTGTTGTCAGTAATCAGTTGCCGCTTGATGTAAGTGCACCGGTGATGGCGCCGCAATCCTCTATCATGGGTGAGATCATGCTGATTAGTGTCACAGGCACAAAGACGAGCATGATGGATGTGCGTACCATAACAGACTGGAATATACGGCCCCGTCTGCTATCCATTGGAGGTGTTTCGCAAGTTGTAGTTATAGGCGGCGAATATAAACAATACCAGATTCTGGCATCCCCACAAAAGATGGCCTACTATAAGGTATCCCTCAATGAACTTCTGAAAGCTACACAGGAGGCAAATAAGAATGCCGCCGGCGGTTTCATGAGCGAGTACAGCAACGAATATATCGTGCGGGGAATCGGACGTACCAGCGACTTAATTGAAATGGGCAGCTCCGTTATCAAAACCAGCAATGGTGTTCCCATTAAAATTGAAGACGTTGCAGAAATAAAGATTGGCTCATCCGTCAAGATTGGTGATGGCTCATTAAAAGGTGAACCAGCTGTTATCATGACAGTGATGAAGCAGCCAAATGTAAATACCCTTGAACTGACGGATCAAATTGATACGGCTATTGCTGATCTCAAGAAAACACTGCCGCCGGATTTGAATATTAACACTAAAATATTTCGTCAGGCAGATTTCATTAACGCTTCGGTAAGCAACATCCAGAAAACCTTAATTGAGGGCTCTATTTTCGTTGTCATCATTTTGTTCATATTCCTGATGAACTGGCGCGCCACTGCCATCTCCCTCGTTGCAATACCCATCTCACTTCTTACAGCAGTGCTTACATTGCAATGGTTGGGTTTTTCAATTAATACCATGAGCCTTGGCGGGATGGCAATCGCGATCGGAGACCTCGTGGACGATGCAATTATCGACGTTGAAAACGTTTTCAAACGCTTAAAAGAAAATTCCGCAAAACCCCATGCAGAACGACAGAATAAGCTTACCGTGATCTATGATGCTTCAGTAGAGATTCGTTCTTCAGTGATCAATGCCACTTTTATCATTATTGTAGCTTTCCTGCCATTGTTT
Source organism: Bacteroidota bacterium (assembly GCA_040385405.1). Classification (GTDB taxonomy): domain Bacteria; phylum Bacteroidota; class Bacteroidia; order Sphingobacteriales; family Sphingobacteriaceae; genus Daejeonella. The sequence goes on from JAZKHM010000141.1 coordinate 10,190, forward strand.
TTCCTTTCGGGTATGGAAGGAAGGTTACTTGCCCCTCTTGGCATTGCCTTCATTGTCGCCCTGTTTGCTTCTTTGGTCGTAGCGATTACTGTTACTCCTGTCCTATGCAGCTACCTTCTTACAAAAGATGAAATGTTGCGGCGGCAACACCGCGAGAGCTGGCTGGTTCAGCGGTTAAATGTGTGGTATGAGCGGTCACTTGAAAAAGCAATGAAATTCAGGAAATCAATTCTGGCAGGAGCATTGGCCTTATTCGTGCTGGCGGCTATCTTATTCTTTACCCTTGGCAGAAGCTTCCTGCCTGAATTTAACGAAGGATCATTGGTGGTTAGCGTCACAAGTTTGCCAGGAATCTCTTTGCAGGAAAGCAATGCAATTGGTGCGCGTGTTGAAAAAACCTTATTGACGGTGCCTGAAGTTAAAACAACTACCCGCCGAACAGGCAGAGCTGAACTCGACGAACATGCCCAGGGAGTGAACGCATCCGAAATTGATGCACCTTTTATTCTTGACGAACGGAGCCGTGAGGAATTCATGGAAAATGTACGCGAAAAAATGGCCGGTATAACAGAAGCAAATATTACAATCGGCCAGCCAATTGGTCACCGTATTGATCATATGCTTTCAGGGACCCGTGCCAATATTGCGATTAAAATTTTCGGAACAGACCTTAATACACTTTTCAAAATTTCCAACCAGGTGAAAACTGCGGTAGAAGGAACCGAAGGCCTGGTTGATCTGAGTGTAGAGCAGCAAATAGAAATACCCCAGGTTCAGATCAAGGCAAACCGGGCGATGCTGAGCAAATATGGCATTACCATCGGTGAGTTTACAGAATTTGTAGATATCGCCTTCGCCGGCGAAAAAGTATCAGAAGTATATGAAGGAGCGCAGCGTTTCGACCTCCTTCTGCGTTTCGATGAGTCCAACCGGGGAAATATTGAAAATATACGAAATGCCTTAATTGACACGCATGACGGCCAGAAAATCCCTTTAATTTATGTCGCAGATGTTGTTTCGGCAACTGGCCCTAACACGATTAACCGGGAGAACGTTCAGCGTAAAACGGTTGTGTCAGCAAATGTGACGGGCAGGGATCAAAAGAGTGTGGTAGATGAGATCAAGGACAAAATTGGAACAAGGGTAAAACTCCCGCAAGGTTACCGTATTGAATATGGCGGCCAGTTTGAGGCAGAAGCAGAAGCATCACAAACCTTAATCGTAGCATCATTATTAGCCTTGCTGATTATATTTTTCCTGCTCTTCCATGAATTTAAAGACTTGAAGATCTCATCAATCATCCTCCTGAACTTGCCGCTGGCACTGATAGGAGGTGTGTTAAGTATTTGGCTGACATCGGGGATACTGAGCATCCCCGCAATCATTGGCTTTATTACGCTTTTCGGGATTGCCACCAGGAACGGCATTCTATTAGTATCCCATTATAAAACCTTACATGCTGAAGGACTAAATCCTTATGATACAGTAGTGAAAGGATCCAAAGACAGATTGAGCCCTATATTAATGACCGCCCTTACAGCGGGCCTGGCGCTCATTCCTCTGGCAATGGGCGGCGCACTGCCGGGCAATGAGATTCAAAGTCCGATGGCCAAGGTAATTCTTGGAGGATTGTTGAGTTCTACCCTGCTTAATTTATTTGTAGTACCGATAGTCTATTATATGACCGTCAGAAATAAGAAGGAAAATGATGAAATTGATAATTAGTTTGTTTTACGTGCTGATAACCACTTCAGTCTATTCCCAAACAGGGATAGACAGCCTTCTGGTGCAGGTGAGCAAAAATAACATGGCTATCCAGGCCAATAGAGAATTTCAACTTGCAAGAAAAGCTGAATTTAAGACCGGGCTCACACCATATGACCCCAAAGTAGAATACGACTATCTTTCCGGATCGCCTGCCGGTGCCGGGAACCAGCGGGATTTTACAGTTACGCAACAGCTGGATTTTCCTTCAGTCTATAAAAGTAAAAGGGCGCTGTCAAATCAACAGTCACTTCAAGCCGATCTTCAGCACCGTGTGTTTAGCCAGGATATTTTGCTTAATGCGAAACTGGAAGCACTGGAACTGATCTACCTTAATAAAAAAGAAGCAGAACTGAAACGCAGGCTCGCCCGTACGCAGCAATTGGTAGCCGACTATCAAAAAAAACTCGATCAGGGAGATGTCATTATTCTTGACGTAAATAAAGCGAAATTACAACTGCTGAACATTCAGCAGGATGTGATGCTCAATGACAACAATATCAGGCAAACCCTTACAAGATTAAAAGAATTCAATGGCGGGATGGACGTGACCCTTACCGATACGATCTATCCTCTAACCAGGCAAGTACCTGACTTTATAATTTTAGATAGTTTGATAGAAAAAAATGACCCTATTCTGCAGGTTTACGAACAGGAACAGCACATCAGACAACAGCAAATAACCGTTCAAAAGCGGCTGAATCTCCCCAAAATCGAAGCGGGTTATCATTATCAGGGTATTTTAGGCCAGTCTTATTCCGGAGTGCATGGCGGAATAAGTATACCGCTCTGGGAAAACAAGAATCGGTTAAAGGCCGCTGAAGCATACCTGAATTATGCTAATCTCAACACAATCAACCACAAACTGGAACATCAGCTGGAAAACAAACAATATTTTGATCAGTTGGAGGTCCGCAAAAATGCTATGGCAGAATATCTCAGATTACTATCTTCTCTAAATAACTCTGCTTTATTGAATAAAGCACTTCAGTATGGCCAGATAACAATAATACAATACGCTCAGGAGGAACAGTTTTACTTCGATTCTTACTCAAAATATTTACAGCTGGAATCAGACTTTCATAAAGCACTGGCAAGGCTGTATAAATTCACGTTGAATTAGACTTATCAGTTATCCGTTGTTGCCAACCTGAGCTTAAGAGTTGCGGAATATGATTTGATACACTCCCCCTCTGCTCAAAATTTCATGATTTTTTTTCTTAATAATAAAGAAGTTTTTAAATTGTATATTTATACGCAAAAATTTTAGGATTTCTGAAGGCATTTCGCTTAAAAGTCTCTTGATGCCTGTTTATCGGCAATCTCGCCTTAGCTGATCCATTGAAAATCTAAATTAACATCAGCCTGACTACCGCTGGTAAGCCTTCGCTGATTAAAAACATGAATTTAAGCTCACGCTTGCCCGGTCGCAATACAGGCAAGCCTATCGGCGAAAACCGTTTGGAGGGCTTTCAATGGCTTAAAAAAAAGAATTATATCCTAATGAAACCTGCATGAGTTACCGCTCACACAACGAAATGAATATAAGCTCATGCAACGAAATGAATATAAGCTCATGCAAGCTTCATTGCCGATAAAAAACAAACTATATCCTAATGAAACCTGCATGAGCTTACCTCTCACACAACGAAATGAATATA
>JAZKHM010000142.1:0-1171 GCA_040385405.1 Bacteroidota bacterium
GTTCAATGGTGGTGGTCGTATATTCGGTCCGCAGCCCCGCGATTACGGTTTCAAGCTGAACAAGAAGCTTAAATCATTGGCGCGTAAATCAGCACTTACATATAAAGCACAAGATAATAACATCGTGGTTTTAGAGGATTTCAATTTTGATTCTGTAAAGACTAAGAACTACGTACAGCTGGTTGCTGATTTAAAACTGACTGATGCTAAGACTTTATTAGTATTACCGGCAGCAAACAACAATGTTTATTTATCAAGCAGAAACATCAAAAAAGCGAAAGTGGTAACTGCTGCAGAATTAAATACATACGATGTATTAAATGCAGGAACGCTATTGCTTACAACTGAGACTGTTAAAACATTAACGGAGGCGTTCGCGAAGTAAGATGGAAATTTTAAAGAAACCAATTCTAACTGAGAAAGCATCAGCATTAACTGAGAAGTTAAACCGCTTTACTTTCAAAGTTGATCACAGAGCCAACAAATTAGAGATCAAAGGTGCGATCGAAAAGATGTATGGTGTGAACATCAAAGCTATCAACACATCGGTAGTATTTGGAAAAACGAAATCACGTAACACTAAAGCAGGTGTTGTAACAGGAAATGCTCCTAAATACAAAAAGGCGATAGTTACATTAAGTGATGGTGAAACTATTGACTTTTACAGCAATATTTAATTAAGACATGGCAGTAAGAAGATTTAAACCGGTTACCCCGGGTACTCGTTTCAGAGTAGGAGGAGTTTTCTCTGATGTAACGACTAACGTTCCAGAAAAATCGTTAGTTACCAGCATCAAGAAGTCCGGCGGTAGAAATAATTCCGGTAAAATGACTATGCGTTATCTCGGTGGGGGACATAAAAAGTCATACCGATTGATTGATTTTAAACGCGATAAAAACGATATCCCCGCAACTGTTGCCACTATCGAGTACGATCCAAACCGTAGCGCACGTATTGCACTTGTGCATTATGCTGACGGTGAGAAACGTTACATCATTGCTCCGGAAGGACTGACTGTAGGCATGAAGATCACTTCAGGCGAAGGTTCAGCTCCGGAAATTGGAAACGCTCTTCCATTGAAGAACATTCCTTTGGGATCTATAATACACAACATTGAACTGAACCCTGGTCAGGGAGCTATCATTGCAAGAAGCGCGGGCACGTATGCAC
>JAZKHM010000143.1:0-1790 GCA_040385405.1 Bacteroidota bacterium
TGTTACGGTTTTGGAATACAAGATCCAGCCACTGGGTCGTGTATAAATTTTCGTTAAAATTCATCATCAGTTCAGCTATTAGGTTGATTACCCAATTGATGATAAAAGAAGAGGAATTCCATAAGAGATCTGAATTCGGAGGTCGGATGTCGGAGGTCTGATGTCTGAGCTGGGCGGAGAAGCTCTCGGCTATTTAAGGATGCAGATGCCGGAAATCCAGTCGGATCTCTGACCTCCGACTTCGGACTTCCGACATCCGACATCCGACTTCGGACCTCAGATTGCTTCCGCCACTACAAAGGTGCTTCCCCCAACAAAGATGAGATCATTTTCAGAAGCATTCTTTATAGCCATTTCCAGTGCAAGGCGCACACTTCCGTAACTTTCTCCCCTTAAGCCGAGCACAGATGCCTCTTCTTTTAAATCCGAAGCAGACTTTGCCCTGGGAATGTCGGGGCTGCAAAAGTAGTAGCTTGCTTTTTGAGGAAGAAGTGCCAGTATTTTACTGATGTCTTTATCCTTAACCATTCCAATAACCATGTGGAGCTTGGTATATGAATAGCTATTGAGGTTTTTCAACACCTCGCGGATGCCATCTTCATTATGGCCGGTATCACATACAATTAACGGGTTCTGACTGAGTGTCTGCCATCTCCCCGCTAGTCCGGTGAGCTTTTTGACCTGCTTAAGGGCTTTTTTAACATGATCATCCGAAATTATAAAGCCTGCTTTCTTTAATTCTAATACTGAATTAAGTACTGTTGCTAAATTTTTTATTTGGTATGAGCCTGTAAGATCCAGGTCTAGATCAAAGGTGTTTCCTTCTGAAAACTTCCGGGAAGTGTTCTTCACATAGACATGTAAATATTCATTAGTGCCCTGAATGTCTCTTTTGGTTATCTCCCACATGTCGCAGGCAAAACTCAGATCAGACTTGGTCTCTTTAGCTTTTTGCAGGAAGATTTGGGAAGTTTCCGCATGCTTTTCTCCAATAACAACAGGGATTCCAGGTTTGATTATTCCCGCTTTCTCGGACGCTATTTTAGCTAATGTGTTGCCCAGGAGATCCATATGGTCATAACCAATATTAGTTATGATAGAGACCAGTGGGGATATTATATTCGTAGAATCCAGCCTGCCGCCTAATCCGACCTCTATGACGGCTATATCAACCTTTTCTTGAGCAAAATAGTCAAAGGCGAGGGCAACTGTAACTTCAAAGAATGAAGGATCAATTCCCTCAATATTTCGCCGTTGGGTATTAACAAAATCTATTACAAGATGCTCAGCGATCATTTGTCCGTTAATACGAATGCGCTCCCGGAAATCCTTCAAATGAGGAGATGTATACAATCCAGTTTTATACCCTGCAGTCTGCAATATTGCCGCAAGCATGTGTGAGGTTGATCCCTTGCCGTTCGTTCCTGCTATATGAATACTTTTGAACTTTTGGTGAGGATTATCCAGGGGTCTGCAAAGCTCAAGTGTGTTGGTTAAATCTGGTTTTAATGCTGCCGCGCCAATTCTTGTAAACATAGGAAGGCGTGCATACAGATAATCAAGGGTTTCCTTGTAAGTTTGGAAGGGAATAACAGGCTGTGAATGATCAAAATTACTTGCCGCCATTAAATATTTCCCAGAGTCCTGGGATTATTTTACCTTAAAATTAAACATTACCACGCCAATTTGAGTTTCGGGGGCGGACTCGAGTTTGTTTAGTGAAGCTCCCATGACAGCCACACGACATTTTTCCCAAATGGCCTTATCGGAAAGTGTAGTTCCTTTTACTC
>JAZKHM010000144.1:0-1976 GCA_040385405.1 Bacteroidota bacterium
GATATTTCAGGTGAGGTTTATTATGCTGACTTTGATTGGGACCTGGTGATCCGTTCGGTGAGGAACAATAAGATTGCTTATAAAGAAGTTTCAAAGTTCCCTTCCGTTAGACGTGATCTTTCTATGTTACTTAATAAGGATGTAACTTTTGATCAGTTAAGGCAGATTGCTCTTAAAACAGAAAAGGCTATTTTAAAAGAAGTGAATGTGTTCGATGTGTATGTCGGTGACAAGCTTCCAGCAGGAAAGAAATCATACGCATTAAGTTTTCTGCTTCAGGATGAGGAAAAAACTCTTGCGGATAAGCAGATTGAAGCCATCATGCAAAAATTAATTCTTAATTTCGAAAAGCAGGCAGGGGCGGAGATTAGGAAATGAAGTTATAAGTTGTAAGTTATAGGTTATAAGTCTCTTTCTAACGCCAATAGCTGAACTTATTGTATGCACCGGCCAATACTTACAACTTATTACTTAATACTTACAACTTATTACTTACAACTTATAACTTAAAATGACGGTTGCGGATCAGCTTAGTAAAGTAGTAGATAAAACAGGTCGACTTATTGACCTCTGCGTAGCTTTACAAGAGGAAAATGATCTGTTAAAACGTGAAAATGATTCTCAAAAGAAAAATCTTCAATCTGCGGATGATCGGGTGAAAGACCTTGAAGAAAAATTGCGTGTTATGACCCTGGCGCGGTCGCTGGAGGGCATGCCCACAAATGAATTGGGTGTGAGTGAAAAAAGTCTTGACATAAAGCAAAAAATTACCGAATTTGTACGCGAAATAGATAAGTGTATTGTATTGCTTAAAAAGTAATACTTAGTGAATCAAGCTCAAATGGGAGAAATCTCCATAAAAATAAATATTGCTGACAGGGTTTACCCCTTAAAGGTAAACATGGAAGAAGAAGAGGTAATACGAAGGGCAGCTAAAATTATAAATGACCGCATAAAAGAGTATCAGGACAATTATGCGGTTCGCGATAAACAGGATTTGTTATCCATGTGTGTGTTACATTATGCTACAGCTACGCTGAAAGCGGAGAAAAAGGTAATGAATGTAGACACTGATGTGGCGGAAAAAGTTTATGAACTAGACCAGCTGTTAACTGATTTTTTTTCAAAGTAATATCGTTCTTTATACATAGAGCAATAAAGATTTAACCGCAGTTAAATTTTTAAGTTTCACTATTTAAAGCTTAACACTTCAATATTGAAGGGTTTAGGGTCGGTCATTTGCTTAGGCACCTGACCAAGGCCAGTACCCTATTAATGAATGAAGCTTATAATACATGATACTTAAATTTAGTTGCGGTTTTTTTATACCTAAAAAATTATGAATATACTACAGATAATACTTTATGTTTTACTTGGACTAGCTGCAGGGGTGGTGATCGGAAGATTTCTTCTCAGGAAGCTTCTAAGAAATCAGGAAGTTGGTGCCCAGAATAAGGCTAAAAAGATATTGAAGGATGCGGAAACAAATGCTGAGATCTTAAAAAAGGATAAGCTGCTTGAAGCCAAGGAGAAATTTCTTCAGATGAAAGCTGACCATGAGCAGGAGATCAACAATAAGAATAACGTAATCAACCAGAGGGAGAATTCTGTAAAGCAGAAAGAGCAGTCGATTAATCAAAAGCTCGACAATCTCACCAAAAAGGAGCAGGAACTTGACAATGTAAAGGCTAATCTTGAGAAACAGCTTGAAATCACTCGCGGCAAGCAGGAAGAGGTTGAAGGGCTGAAAAATCAGCACATCCAGCAAATGGAAGCTATTGCCGGATTGTCGGCTACTGATGCAAAAAATCAGCTGATAGATTCATTACGAGAAGAAGCACGCACTCAGGCGATGATCCAGATCAAGGATATCGTAGATGAGGCTAAACTTACTGCCAGCAAAGAGGCAAAGAAGGTCGTAATTCAAACTATTCAGCGGACTGCCACAGAAAGCGCAATTGAGAACACGGTCTCCA
>JAZKHM010000145.1:0-1127 GCA_040385405.1 Bacteroidota bacterium
TAATAAATTCACAAATAATTTTTTATTAAGTCGAAAATTATATTTTTGTTATCCGTTAAAGCGGCAAACATAATATTGATATATTATTTATAACATTTAAAATTAACACCAAACACAAAATCAATTAATACATTTAATCAACAACTAAAAACTAAAATTTTAAAAAAATGGCGAACGCACCAAAACCAACAACAGCGAAGAAAGAGAGCTCTGGTTCAAGCATTTTTGCAAGTCTATCTATTGTACTTTGTATTCTTGTAGGAGTACTCTTATGGAAATTCGTAATGGGCGATCCATCGAACTTTGAAGGAGGTGATCCGGAAAACGGCCACCCGCTGCCAGGAAACTACTTTGGAATGGTTTACAAAGGAGGTTATGTAGTACCAGTATTAATGGGATTGTTCCTTATGGTAATCGTGTTTTCGTTCGAACGTTTCTTTGTGATAAGCAAAGCAACCGGAAAAGGAAATATCGATGCTTTTGTTAAAAAGATCCAGTCTTTTATAGGTGCCGGAAATATCGATTCAGCTATCGCTGAGTGTGATAAACAAGAAGGTTCTGTTGCAAACGTGATCAAATCCGGATTAAAGAAATATAAAGAAATGGAAGTTGAGACTAAGATGGACACTGAACAAAAATGTCTTGCAATCCAAAAGGATATTGAAGAAGCAACTGCTTTAGAGATGCCTATGCTGGAGCAAAACCTTACAGTTATTGCTACGCTGGTTTCTATCGGTACATTGATGGGCCTATTAGGAACAGTAACGGGTATGATCAAGGCCTTCGCGGCATTGTCAACTGCAGGTTCACCCGATCAGGCTGCTCTTGCAAATGGTATTTCTGAGGCACTTATCAATACTGCAACTGGTATCGCGACTTCCGCTCTGGCAATTATCATGTACAACTTGTTTACATCAAAAATCGATAAATTAACTTACGCGATCGATGAAGCAGGTTTTTCAATTGTTCAAACCTACGCCAGTACTCATAAATAATATATTTGAAAAAAAAGATTCCGGGCTTTATGGAAAACCCGGAATCTTTTCATCTATATACTAACAGGATCATTAATTATTATAATATAAACTATGCCTAGAGCTAAAGTTGCCAGAAAAAGTACAGCTATC
>JAZKHM010000146.1:0-12397 GCA_040385405.1 Bacteroidota bacterium
CATTCGGAATCCATTTTACTATCAGAGCTGATAAAGTTAGAGATGGAAAAGCACCGGTTTATGCATGCGTTACGGTTAACAGGAAGCGCTGTTATATTGCATTGAAGCAGTTAGTAGAAGTTAAATGCTGGGATAACGTCAAAGGAACGTTAAAGGGCAGCAGGGAGGAATTTAAAAGTATTAATCACTACTTGCATGAAGTTCGGATGGCTATCGGCACCTGCTACCAGCAACTAAGTTTAAAAGGCAGGATTGTTAATGCTGATGCTATCAAGGATGCCTTTCTAGGAACGGCAGAAGAAGTACATACCTTAAGCAGCCTCTTTGAGTATCATAACGAAACCGCTACCAGCACCTTGAAATGGAGCACGCTTAAACACTACTATGTTACTCAACGGTATTTGGTCAAGTTCATTCAAAAGCAGTTTAAATCTGCTGATATGTATCTCGATGAACTGGATTATAAATTCATTTACGATTTTGAGACGTTCCTTCGAAACCATAAGCCGGTAGACCACCAGAAGCCAATGAACAACAATGGGGTAATGAAACATATTATCCGCGTGAAAAAGATGGTTCATTTGGCTATCCGGCTGGAATGGATCTCGAAGGACCCGTTCGCCAATTATAAACTTAAAATACTAAAGGTAAACCGGGAGCATCTTTCTGAAAAGGAACTGGCGACGATGGAAAGCAAGGTTTTTGAGATTGAGCGGATTGATATGATCCGGGATCTGTTTGTATTCTGTTGTTATACCGGCCTCACTTATGTGGACGTCATCAATCTGAAGCATGATAATATCGTGGAAGCTTCTGACGGAGAAATGTGGGTGCGTACGTGCAGACAGAAAACGGATATTCCGGTTAATACTCCGCTTCTTCCCAAAGCAGTTGAAATCTTAAAGAAGTATAAGGGCAATCCGAGGGCAGCCATAACCAACACCGTTTTTCCGGTGGTCTCTAATCAGAAGGTTAATGCATACCTGAAAGAAATCGCTTCCATATGTGGGATAACGAAGAATATTACATTCCATTTGGCGAGGCATACGTTTCCTACAACTGTTACACTATCCAACGGTGTGCCTATTGAGACGGTGAGTAAGATGCTGGGGCATACTAAAATTGCTACGACTCAGATATATGCAAAGGTGTTGGAGAAGAAGATTAGTGAGGATATGGCGGCGTTGAGGAAGAGATTGGCGTGAATATCTTTTGAACTGTTGCGAAAAATGCAACAGTTCAAAAGCTCCAGTCGTCTAGGTAAATAAAAGTGCTATAGTCCGGTTCCAATAAAATAGCGCTTCTCCTTTAGCTACAAATTTGAGTTGTTTGTTTAGGAAATTGTAATCTGGATGGTTGATCATATACTCGTTTAAAGGAACAGCACTATCAAATTTCTCAAAGCTCAAAGCATCGGTAAGAACAATTGCTGCTAAATAAGCGGCTTTCGCAACGGCAACCTGTGCCTGTTCAATACGGAAGTTGGCGGTATAAACATAGTGTCCAAATTGCTGGACACCTTTAGTAAAGTAAGTGTAGACAACTCTATCTTCTTCGTTTAGTTGCGCGGTATTCCTTGCTACTATCAAAGCCGTTGCAACCGTATCTTTAAGCACATCTTCCACAGATACGATTCCCCTTTCTGGACGGAACTTAATCTCAGCACTGGCAGTGGCCCGGTAAGATTGCTTGAATGTATCTAGACTTTCGATCCGGTCAAATAGGCAGCCTACATCAAAGGCCTGTTTCATGATCTCCATAAACATTTCTGATTTGATAGCCTCGCTCTTATCATTTACACCTTCTCTGTGATAGGGTACTCCTGTAGTGTTCGGAGCAAATGCAGTCAGTTTATCACCTGCTATCGAACAGATATCCGGTGTTTTTACCATTATTATCTCACCTTCGGTAATTAACCAATCCGTTTTTACGGGCCTTTCAACCACCACCGGATAATGGCTTTCAGCAAATAGTACATCCAGCAAAATTTCTTTTTGCGGTTGTGCGATCACTTCGCCCTCTTGCGTCTTTGTAGAAACATTTGATTGAAAGGAAAAAGCATAATGCGCTTTTGGAACCCCTGGCTTATAGCTTCGACGCTCTTCCAGCCGCATACCTGTAAAATTACTTGCGTCTACAATTTTTGATAGATGAGATTCTAGTTCTTCTTTGCTCATTTCGGGTTGGACGATGATATCTATGTCCACTGAAAACCGCTGCGGTTCATCCAGCATCAGTACTAGGCTGGTACCGCCTTTGAATATAAAATCCAAGCCCGATAGCTTTAGCTGTTCCAATAAATGCAACGCATAGATCATATTCTCCATGAGGCCCGGATCTCGCCTATATTTTTTTTTCTTTTCGGCAAGCCATTCCGGGGATAAAGATTTAAGATCAATCATTTAAAATAGTTTGAGGGATATCAGTATAGTGGGACATGTATTCCCTCAGGTCGGTTTCTTTTCTTCTCCTTTTTGCATAGCTGAAGAGTTTGGTGAAATCAAAGCCGTACTTGTGGTAGGCTGTATTGATGATTTGGCTTAACTCGCTTCCCTGGAACGTACTGAATAGCCTTTGATCTGTAAAAATATCTACGATGATCTTTTCAATCGTAGGGGTCGGGGTATTCTTAACTATTTGCAATGGAGCTTTTGAAACCAATGATTCAACAATCAATGCGGCCCCCCCTTCATATACATACCACTCTAATTCTTTTTCTTCCGGTAGTAAATAAACATCCTTTGTGTTGATATCCTTTAAAAAATGGAAGGCAGGTTCCACCGCATCTTTTTCCACTTCAAGGATCCAAATGAACTTTCCCGGTTGGTGTAGCATAAATTCATTGAGTATTCTGGTGGACCAGATACAAAATCTCATGCCTGGAAACTGCTTGCTTATTTTAGCAGCTAGCTTTCTTTCTTTATCCTCGATAGCGGGCTTAAAAGCAGGCTTATAAGTAAATGAAAATAGTTCTCTTGAAATCGGGTTAACAATTTTTTTCTGCTTCAGATCATAGATTCGCCATCTAAAAGTAGTTTCCTTTAGTTCGGGATCATAGCGTAAATAGAAGTCAAAAAGTTCACTTCTGGAAAAACTTTCCCGTCCCTCAAATTCTTTTTTCAGCTGTTCAATGATATAATCTTTAGCCATTCCGCTTTCTTTTATACAAATATAATTTTTTCAAACAAAAGACAGCAGAATTAATTTAGTGGACTTCGTTTGAATGCAAACGAAAGACAACAATCTGGCTTTTGTGGACTTTGTTGAACAATAATCAAGTTCTGGTTTTAGGGCTTGGTCCGATATGATATGCTTTGGTGTTCATTTTAGTGCATCGTTCACGTAACGTGAACACAAAAAAATAATGAACATTGACTTCATTTCAAGTATTGTTCCTGCTCGCCACTCCTATCTCTCATCGAAATTAAACTTTGCTAACAGGATCATTATTAATACTTTATCTCTATTTTCTGATTGTAAATAATTGTAATTGCGCGGACACATATAATTGTAATTGCACGAACAATCCGGAAAGATATGAGAAGTATAATTTTTAACGAGACTCATACACCAACCCATTCCTTTGTTAAGCCACACCACTCCTAAGTGAATGAACCTGTCAAGAGACATGGAATAAATCGGACGAAGGAGAATTTATGCCGTGAAAGCTCTTTACTGGTGAGATGAACGTGAGAAATTTGCTTCTCAAAGAATGGGTTAGACCTTTTCTTTTATACATGCTGCATTAAGACCTTGTAATAAAAAACACACAACTCCTTCACAAGTTGTGAAAAACTCAACTATTCATTTTCGAAATTCGATCAAATTTAAGAAATGACGAACATGCGCGAAGTGATTAAAATATCCAAATCCGAGATCCAACACAGGACAGTTCACAAGGAATCAGACCGCCTCGTTGAAGCAGTCAGCAAGATGTACGTTTGTAATACAAACGGATCTTGCCCTCCTTTCAAAGGTCAGTCGGCACCAATTATAAAACCCTCCGAAGTCGGGTTTTTTAGATAACGTAATTATGAAAAGAGAAGACGAAAATCGTTCCAGGACAATTTTGATTAGACTGAAACCCAAGGAATTTGACCTTCTTGATAAAGGTCTCAAACGAACAAGGTTGCGCAATATGAGTGAGTATACGAGAAACGTTTTGCTTAACAAACCGATAACATTTATTTACCGAAATAAGTCGATGGATGACATCCTGGAGGAGTTAATATTGATTCGCAAGGAGCTTAATCTCGTCGGGATCAATTTCAATCAGGTGGTCTGGAAGTTAAATAGTGTTAGCGATACTTCGGATGCAAAGTTATGGGAAGCAACTTTAACAGTACTTCGGGATGAATTTCAACCGCTGATTATTCATATCAAAGACAGATTGAATGACTTCTCCGATATATGGTCTCAAAGTCTCCAAACGAAAAAGTAGCATTCCGATATGTCACCTTTTTATATAAATATGTGACAATATTGTCACTTTTTTAGCTATTTTTGTGACATGAAATCAGTACATCAAGAGGTTGTAAATCGAATACGAGCCCTTAAACCGGGATCTATTCTTTTTCCAACCGATTTCCGTGGCATCGGCACAGATGACGCAATTAAGAAAGCATTGTCCAGGTTAGTAAAGGACAGCATGTTGGAACGGCTGGCTCATGGTATTTATTTCGTCCCTAAAAATCATCCTACATTTGGTAAGTTATATCCATCTCTGGAAGAAGTGGCGGAAGCAGTTGCGGAACACGAGCATGTGCGCATTCGTCCTGCCGGAGCTTATGCATTGAACAAATTGGGGCTGTCCACGCAGGTGCCTACCCGTCAAGTTTATATCACAGATGGACAAGCCAGGCAGATTAAGATAGGTCAGGGGGGTATAAAGTTTAAACCGACTACGCCTAAAAAATTCGGTATGAAAGGAACGATCAGCAGTCTCGTGATCCAGGCATTGGAGGAATTGAACCCGAGCCATATCACTCCGGAAATGGAAACCCGTATCCGTGAGCTGCTTGATAAAGAAACTCCGCAGAATTTAATGGAAGATATCAAACTGGCGTCTGCAAAGGTGAATGATATGCTTATCAATTTATACTTTAAATCTCGCAAAAATGATCGAATGGCTTAACCTTTCGGACGAAGACCGACTGATTTCTATACAACAAGCGAGTATCAAAAGCGGAATCTCGGCTAAAGCAATTGAAAAGGATTGGTGGGTTACCCTGGTTCTCAAAGCCATTTTTCAAAGCGAATTTGAATCGTCTCTCTCTTTTAAAGGCGGTACATCCCTTAGTAAGGGCTGGCATCTGATAGAACGATTTTCGGAAGACATTGACTTGGCCATTGACAGGAAATTGCTTGGATTTGATGAAGCCTTAAGCAAATCAGCTGTTAAACGTCTGAAGCGAAAGGCCTGTGAATTTACGTCTACTGTTTTAAAAGAAGCTCTTGAACGTGAGTTATCTAATCTGGGAGTTCCCGAAGGCTTGATTACTGTCACTGCAGATCCTATTCTGGGAGACTTCCGTGACACCGACCCGCAAATAATACGAATCGGATATCGCTCTTTGCTGGACCCGGTACCTTATATCGATGACCACGTCAAGCTCGAGGTAGGGGCGAGATCATTGAATGAACCTTCCGTTGATCGGGAGATTCAATCTCTCTTAGGGGAACACATGCCGGGATATGCCTGGTCCGGCGAAAAATTTCTGGTTCATACAGTCGAACCCAAAAGGACCTTTATGGAAAAGGCGTTCCTGCTGCATGAGGAGTTTCTGCGTCCTGTAGATAAGATCGTATATGAACGTATGTCCAGGCATTTGTTTGATTTGGAGCGGCTAATGGACACCGAGCATGCAACAATTGCCTTAGCAGATCCTTCATACTATCAAAACATCGTTGAGCACCGGCGAAGATTTATCTTTAAAACTGGTGTCGACTATGATACACATCACCCGGACACGATCAATTTTATACCGCCTGAAGGTATTATTGCCGCATTCGAAAGCGATTACGCCTCAATGCGAGAACAAATGATCTACGATGAGCACAGTAAAGATTTCGCCACTATTATCGAAAGGTTACGGGCATTATTGAAAATCTTCAGGATGATGGGACAGGGTACGGAAGGGAAGGTTTAAACCACATCGTCCTCTGTTAATTCTATATCAGGATATTGGCTTTTGTCTCGCAAAGATAAACCGCTGCTGCAGGCAAGGCCGAGCCCTCCGGGTTTGGACTAGAAAATCTCCACACCTCCGCTATGCTTCGGGTAGTATTTTCATAGCCGCAAAGTCTTGCTTCGCCAGGCCCACGCTGATTTTTTTGCCTCTACCAAAAGCCAAATGGGAAGTAGTCCAATTGGTGACAGAGCTCGCTAGAGGCGTGGAAACATTCACCCTGTTACTGAATTCCATGATGGGGCGAAGAGGTGCGGTACTTTATTGACGCCTCACCGCAGTATAGAACATCAATGTATATGATCATAAGATAAATCCGGTGAAGCGGACACGACTAAGGAGGCGATGAAGGTGAAGAAGCACAAGGAGTCACTGGACAGGAAACAGAAGGCCGACCGGAAAGAAGATCCGCTGGTGCAGAATAAGCAGAGCCGGAAGAAATGTGTAAAAGTTTAATTGGGGAGCCCGCGGAAGCGGGCTTTTTAATTAGGATAAAGTTTGATTCTGTAACTAAATTATTTAGTATCTTACTTTATGTTACGCTACTATTTGGACAGCAACATCTTTAGAAAGCTGAAACCGACTCATGGCACCTTCAGTGAGCCTTTGTATAATTACGTTCAATCTCTAAAGGAACTCGTCTTATTCAATTTTTCAGATGCACATCTAGACGATTTAAAGGGATCGACGCGACATTTCCTTGACGAAGATCTACGTCAGATGGAAGAATATGTACAAGATAATTACTACGCACGGGATGCTATAAAAAACCGCGACGACATTCTGTTGGCTACACCATTCGAAGCATTCTATTCCAAGGACTATGCATTAGCAGAAGCTTTCACCAAAGACTTCAATATAGATGTTCTTTTCGAAGACCTGCCCGACGATCCGCTGTCGAATTCTTTACGGAGCTACGTAAAAACTTTATTTGATATGCCTATCGGATTGTTCAGTGATACTATACCAATGGACAATATTACACCTGAACATAAGGCATACATCGATAAGCTACTACCAGACTATAGTTCGGACATGAGCTTAAAAAACTTTATGGCCAGCTTGAATCCGTACGGATCTGCATTTCTTACTGATCCCAAAGAATTTCAGGGGTTAAGAGACATGATAGCGACTTATATGAATCAGAACGACTACAGCTATGAAAAGTGGGGAATGGAATTCAATGAAAGGTTTCGGGAAAAACTAAGTGGTATGTCTTTTATGGACACCATAGACAATATGCTGTTGGATAAGCAAAAGAATGACCTTTACTTGAAATTCCAATATGCCTATGGTCTGCTCGAGATGTACAATATTACGAACGAAAAAGTGGGGGGTAAGAAAAAGAAACTGAACTATCAAAGTCTTCAAAACGACAGCAATCACGCTTATTACGCAGCCTATTCCGATTATTTGGTCACTGACGACAAAGGCTTGCAGGTGAAAGCAACCATTTTGTATACGCTTCTTAACATACCGACAATAGTGTTGTCGAGCCAAGAATTTCAGGAAAGACGAATAATCATTGCGGGTAATGAAGAAACTTGGGATTCGTTCACTCAAAGCCTTATTCATGATCTCAAACATGCAATGCTACTTTTTTCGACCACCTATATCGGCGACGGTATCCGTGCCGACACTTATAAGTTATCACACCATTATTTTAATTATTTCAATCGCCTGAAAATCGAACGATGGGAACTTCCTCGATGTGTTTTGTATTGTGAAAGAAAAACCACCGCAAACTCATTTATGTATCGGGAAATAGGGTTGTTGGTCAAGAAACTCATTAAGGTGTTTGGGGTCGATGATGATAATAAAGGTGAATATCACATGAGCGAGAAAGACCAAGCGGCCGACTATATACGCCGTTGGTCCTTGGAAGCTATCAAATATACGCTTACGACCGCGGGGGAATTTCTCTGCTTAACATTCATTATCAAAACAGAGCAGGCTACACCAACCATAAATAATCAGCAACAATTAACGCTTTTATAGGCTATTAACGAGAGAAAAGGTAAATTCGATCAAATGGTGGGCTAAAGTTCTTTCTCTGGGAGGCGTCGACATATTCTGGAGTGACAGCAAAAGAGAGTGCACTAGTAAGAAGATAAAGTATGTTTGTGTTCATTTGAAAGTCAACTTTATGCGTATTTCAAATTGAATTCTCTGATAACGTCGTTAGTAATCCTAGTCGAATCTAGTGCAAACGACTCCAGTATTTTCTTGTTTCTAATTCTAATCAGTCCTAAACTTCCGGCCATGATCACATCCTCGTTTTCCAAGAATTTGAAATTTTTGTGTTTCTCAAGCGGTTTGTCGTCGCTCTCTCTCATAATGCCTCCATTGTGCGCCAAGAGGTTTCTGACACTTTGATAATGTGACATTCTGCTCCAATAGGCTAAATCGCGAGATGCGCAAGCGATACCTCCGACGAGGCGGAGATATGTTGTATATTGATCTAATATCCCCTTCCCCGATATGTTAGAAAGTTTTATCACAATCCCCGGTTGGCACTCAAGCGTGCTAGCAACTTTTAAAAGAAAATGTTCGAATGCTGCATACATCGTAACGTATAGGGAATTTAAAAAAAGCCATTCAATGTTATTGACATGACTTCCTTCATCAAGCCAATTATCATCAACTTGATCGTTTATCACTCTCTGGGTAAATTCGGCTTTCTGCTTTTCAAAGTTTTTAATATTCTCGTCGGCCAATTTCAAGTAAGACTTTAAATTTTTAAGATATAAAGTGTTCGTCAAGGGTAAGTTGTACTTAGGCATGATACGTTATTTGAGGTACTTTTGATTTACATTACCCTTTAAGGAGATTAGCTCTTTTGATGCAGTCTCACTAATTACACCGCTAATAACCATCTCAGCAGCTTTACCTAGAAACAACTGATACCATTTCTTTTTGCCGAGAATAAAGAAATCTTTCAGCTCCTGAAATTCGGCCATTAAGTCGTCTTAGATAAATTGCTGTCCAACTTTAAGCTTCTCCAATTCTTTCATTATCTGATCAAGCTTTGTGTCAGCGGTCACTTGCTCTTCATTGGTAAATTGATCTTCATTGAGACGAATTCCCAAATCGTCGAGCTCTTTCGCAAGATAATAATGAATAGACTCATAATTGTAATTAGTATGACATGCGTCTTTGTTCGTACAAACTTTGAGATGTTCTGGAGTCAGGGCCTCAATGAGAGTGGCCCCAATAGCATTGTTCACAAAAATAACCTGTCGGGAACGTTTCGTAGGAATACTCTCCGTTGTTGGCAGGAACAAAATAGTCCGTAAATAAATAGTGCTGACCTGTCAGTGCATCACAGTGTGGACATGTGTTGGACAGGTATGATTCGCCAACGGTTCGACTGAAATTATTCCGAATATTCACACCCTCTTTGCGCGCAAGTGCCAGTTCGTCGTCAGTAAAGGCTTCCGGGCCCGGGTGATACCCGCTGCAATCCAGCATGGCTACTTTCATTGGGGCTTTGCATTTCCAGCAATCTGCGTCGATAATAACCAGACTTTTGTCTTTCTGGAACCCATTACATTTTTTGCATTTGGGATTCAGGCAACTATTAACGTATTCGGGTCGGGCGAGCACGTCTTTAATGTCCCGTCCGTTGTCAATCATAGGGTTCAGTTGTATATAAATAATACCGCTTTGCTGAAAGCCTTCAGCAGCCCTGGAATTAAATTTCTTGTTTTTGGAAATATCGATAACAGCAAAGGGCTTAGAGTTTTCGCCTAGCAAGAAGATCTCGACTGGCGTGTGTTCAGCAACAGACTTGACCCTCCTTAACAGATCGCCGGAATGGTGTCCATCGCAATGCACACAATGCCATGATATTGGCAATGGAACTTTTACTAGAAGATGTTCCTCCAGTAAAGCTATTACTGTTTTTTTAAGACCAGCCCGCTTCGTTAGCATATTAGTCGTACACAGACTTTTAATCCGCAAGTGGCCTAAATATACAGAAGAATACAAAAGAATACCTTTTGCTTCCTGGCTCGATAATTTTCTCTGATCGCAGGCGTCAGTATCCAGCCCTGTCCTTTTTGGCTTTTGCTGAGGCAAAGTCATACCTCTTCCGTCGGCAAGGCCAAGCCCTCAGGGTTTGAACAAAAAATCTCCACGCCTTCGGGTAGTATTTTTTCGCCGCAAAGCCTTGCCTTTCCAAGCCCCCGCATAAATTTTTTGCCTCTATCAAAAGACAAAATGGAACACTAGCCAACCGCGACATATTCAACCCCTGAAAATGGAATTATGCCATTCTATATATTGTTGATTAGGTCTATCAATTTCTTTTCCAGGTAGGTACAATAATTCTTTGCCATGATATTGGTAGTACTCCCGCCCATTTTCAAATTCCTCTTTGATCGCCTTGCTAATTTCAACCTTATAATCTTTTGTAATGGTGATATAACCCGTATCAAATAATTTATGCATGTCAGATCGAAGGAGAATGCCATTGGAAATATTATGCGGTCCTTGCTCGTTGTAAGGCTTAATATGGGCTGCATCCAAAACTGGCAAGGTTTTCTCACCGCTTATTGAGCATCTACGGCTATATGCATCTGTTACCAAGACCCTAAAAGCACTCTGTCCAATTCGAACTTTTTGTAAAACTGATTTGCCGTAACCAGGCCAATCCAAATCATTTACAATAAATTGATTTTCTGTGAATTCTGGATTTGAAGGGAGATACTTTTGTAGCGTGTTGTTGATCTGGGTCCAAAGTTCACTTCCTGTACCTGCGGTATCAAAACCTTTTCCCTGAACGATGCCGGTTTTGCTCATAAATCGATCTACAGGAATCCAATCTTGGGTTTCAAAAAATATTGGATTTGTCAGAACGATGCAGCCGATAGTTGGGTTTGAGTTTTCTTTGTCTGTACGATAAGATAGGATTGATCTCTTGAACTCGTTAAAGGACCCACACCCATTTTTCTCTCCAAAAACATCCCATGCCATATTAAGCGGGAGAAAAGTATGACTTGAAAAGAACCCAAGCCCGCCAATAACATGGTAAGGCTTTTTTAATTTAAACAGAAACGGTTCTCCTGGCTGAAGATATTTAAAAGCCAAATTTCCTCCGGGTTGCCAAAAATTGACATCTTCAGGTGATATCCTGCTTAAATAATTAAACCAGCTATTGTCAGTCGCTCCTGCGTAAAACTTCATCAAACCTTATTTTCCTAAAAGTAAGATAAAATTGGCAGTGAAATTATTTGAGAGTTTGAATTATCTCATCTGCCCTAGACCTTTCAACCCGGCTGGTCAAGCTTGCACTCAATATAAATTTTCCGGGTCGTATTCCAGATGCAGTTAATTATAAATATCGAAACAAATCCGAAAATCCTTACCTTTACCCCGTCGATTTGGCCAGTTACCAAACCAACTACCAGTACATTCAGGTTCTTTGTATATAATTGATATTTAGCTAATTACAGCGCAAGGTTCTCGCCCAGGTGGGCGCACGAAAATAGCTTCTCTAAAAGAGAGGCTATTTCTTTTTAAATTGGTTTGCGAGTCATTATTAGCAGCTTCTGATCAGTCAATATCCAAAATTCTTTTAATCATTACGTGTTTTTCCCCCAATCAAACTATTCATTTTCACACCCAATGCTGTAGCGATACTGAAAAAGGTCGTCATCCTGAAGTTTCTTTCACCCTTTTCAATCTTGGAAATCGTAGCAGCACTTATCTCGCTTTTCTTAGCTAACTCCTCCAAGCTTAAGCCTTTCTTGAGCCTTTCCATCCGGATTAGTTTGCCTGTCTCTTCGACAACTTCACTCTTATATTCCTTCATAGTCGGCGAAGGTATAAAACTCAAGTTATAAATTCGAATCGTTAGGGGATTATAGACTGCAGGTTTTTACCAGAATAAGCTCGCAGAATCCCGCATCTTTCACCCCTGATTGACCTCATTTTGTTCGCTATGCCTTAACACTGTCTAAGCACTGTCTTAACACTTCCTAAGCACTGAGATAACACATAGAGTGGTACCGCGTCTTTGTGCGGGTTCGGGTGTTTATGGGGAGGGTCGTTGCGGTATTATGCTGTCTCATTACTGAGGTCTGAAGTCAGAGGTCTGAAGTCTGAAGTGGGAGGTTAGTGCGGAAATCGTTGGTCAAAAATTTGAATTCAGAACTTGGAGGACGAGAGGCAGATGTCCGTGGTCGTATGAAGGATTATTAAATCAG